>JAYVZE010000197.1:0-21436 GCA_043783625.1 Blastocatellia bacterium
GCGCTAACCTCTTCTCTGACAAGGTATTACAAGAATCGTGTAAAAATTACTTACCCTTTTGCTTTTTGTCACTTGATGATGGCAAAGGGATTAGCGGTGCGAATGCTCTGGTAAGTCATTTCCGTCCGTTGGTGACAGGTCGGGCACAGGCAGTAATAACGCACCTGATCCACGCTCTCATCCACCACTGCACGCACAGCTTTTTTGAGGTGGCGCAACTCACTGTGATTCAAATGGAACTCAAAAACGCTGCGTTGAACGGCAAAGCCAAAGCGTTTGAGCGTATTGAAAAGCCGCGTGCGGCGGCGATCATGCTTGCTTCAATCGCACAAGTTCAACTGCCTGTGTAACTAACGTAGCAGGGAAATTAGCAATCGCATGTAACGCCGTTTCGCTTAGCAGTTGCATTTCTGCATCTCCAACTCGTAAGCCTAGCGGGGCATAAACCAGCATAGGGACTTCTTTTTTATTCTGCTTTAATGAGTCAACGATGAGCTTGACTAAATCTTTACTTTGCTGAGAACCATCAAAACTCAAGATCACCAAATCAGGGGCATTAAGTACAAAGGTATTTTGGTTTGCTCCAATCGAAAGATGGGTCAACTGCTGTAATCCAGCGCGGTGTAAAAATGACAGCTCTTTGGTCGGCTCAGGTATGCTATCTGGACGTATCCAATCTACGCGTCGGTCTTTGAATGCGTTAAGGTCTTTTATCTGTTTCTGCAAGTAGTCTAAATCATCCATACCTCGCTTACTTAGCTCTTGTTGCAACAACATTTTTGCGTCATTGCGAGTTTGCCCCAATGTCCATTTGATTAGCCAAACAACGATCCCTCCCAATAACAGAACGATGCCTCCAATGACACCAAAAAACCAAGTTGCACGATTCAGGAGAGTATCGAACATGTCTCGGAATTCTTTATTGGAATCAGCCTTCTCTACTTTCGTTTCTTTGGATGCGGAGGTGGAAGGGGAAGCACTTGGGGAAACAACCGATGCATTTGTTTGCGCGGAAGGTTGGGCAACTAATCCAACTATTGCAGTGCCAGCAAAAAAAATAAGCAGAATTATTGGCATCAAAATTTTCATAATATCCCTCTGTTTTTTGCTTCGAATAAGTCGTGGAGTAAAGACGCTATTGAAGCATTTTTTTAGCGGCAACAAACCACTCGGCACTTTCAAGTACGCTATCGGCTTGTTGGCTTAATTGTCTGGCACGATCAACGATTAACTGCGCAGCATGTTTTTTCATCTCACCTTCCAGCCTTGCTAAATCAGCAGTCACAATCTTACTGAATACTTTTCTATTCTCTTTTTCATATCCCGAAATAACTGCGAGCTTGTTTTCGACATTTTCGAGCAGTTGGTTTTTACCCGCAGCAAATTTTTGCTCTCGTTCAATTAATTTTTCTGCTGCGCTTCGTGGCAGGTCAATCAAAGTCGCACGTCCATAACCACTGGAAGTTTTCGCGCCAATGCCTTCATCACGTAAAGCACGTTCGATAATTTGAACAGCTAAGCAGGTCATTTTTTCATCAAAATCGGAATCGCCTGAATTCGCCGATAACGCCAGCAGATAACAGCCTTGTGCTGACAATAACGGAATGGGGACAGGATTGTCCCAATCAGCAGGTGCAACTTTTCCGTCGTTATAATAGTTCTGGTGGTGAACCGTTAGAATATCAGGTTCAAGCGGTAAATCTCGCCCGTCTTTAATGCGACTATTTGGCACATAAAGCGCATCGTGAAAAATGACGAAGCCTGCAGAATTTTGCGAACCGAACATGAGTTTGTGCGCTTCGCCGATAACCATTTTTCCGTCATTGTCTTTGGGTTCTTTCTTCCAGTTTTCGCCTAAATACTTGTAGGCATAATTCGCCGCTAAGCCTTTTAATGCACTCCCTGGAATATACGGAACGCCATAAGTTCGATGCAGAGTGATTGAGGTTTCAAGAACACTTTCCGCCCCCAAACCTACGATCATCCGCCCTGCAATTTTGATATATTTTTTGGTTATCTTATCCAGCGATGGAAGCCATATATCTTCGTAAAATTGCTTGTAAATATCAGGAACTCTGAGCTGCGAAACCTGATTCACCAAATCTTGCTTGGCGGTGCTTTCTTCCTTTTCTCTCTTTTGCTCACGAATAAATTTATTGAGCCAGAGACTGGCGTTGGTCGAATCATTATTCGCTTGATAGGAATTTGAATTAAAAATTTCGCGTCTTGATAACATATCTTTTTCCTGATGCTAAGCTTCTAATACTGACGTGGCAAAGCGTTTGTACCAAAGCAATGCCAACTGAACCTGTCGAGTTAAATGCAGATAGTCTTGTAAGTTGGTTGTGTTTCGACTGTCTCCACTTAAATCAGAGCAACCTAGTGTGGCTGAAAGGTCTTCCAGTAACTGCTTCGCCATCTTGCTGTCGCGTGTTTCAAGAAAACTTAAAGCTTGCGCCAAGCCTGCGGTGTGTACCAGCACTGGCAATTTTTCTGCCATTGATTTGTACTCTGAAATTTTCTCTTTTCCTTTATGCGCACTGATACGTGTAAAAACATCGGAGGCAATTTCCTGATTACGTGTTTTCATGCTGCCTCCTCCATACCTGCAATAGTCATCCGGCATAAGCCGCGCCCGACCGTCATGCTTCCGCCTAACTGAATTGTTTTCCCAATATGTTTCTGAAGTTCGTTAATATCGGCTGGATTATTTTTTACCGCTACCAACAAGCCGCTCAAAATTGTTTCGGCTGGCAATGATTCTTCATACCAGAGGTTATCGGATGTTTTTGTTTCATCATTCAAAACGTTACGCGCAATAACTTCAGTTGCGGTTTCTGCCAAAAAATTCATGACATCATCAGACACAATGCAGAAACGCTGTTTGAAATAGGTGCGCCAAGTGTCATTCTTGAAAACAAATTTTGCTAACAACTCCGCCCAGCTTTCGGCGTCCGCATGTGATTGTGCAGTCAAGTCTAAATCTTCTAAAATTATCTGCGTGTCGTTGTAGATAATTTGCGGCTCATCAGAAACATAACAGTTTGATAAATCAGGTTTTGGCACTGACAAATTATTTCCCTCGCAATCTCGCTTGAATCGCTCCAAAATGTAAGGCGAAGTCACCCAGGCAAATGTTCCGAGCAAACTGCGAACAGGCAAACACAAAAGCTTTTGATCAGTGAAGACAACCGAGCCGGAATAGGCGGAATCATTCTCTACTTTTTCAGGTCCGAAAATTTTGTTTCTCAACTCATCATTTTTGAGTTCATCCCGTAACGACCCTTTGAGAGTCGAACCGGGCAAATACGGAAGGTTCGTAGCCTTCTCACGAGCTATCGGCAGATCTATCACGCCAACACCTTGCCCCGTGCCAGCGTGGAGCGGAGAAAGCGCATGGATAAAAGTTAATCTCGCATTCATAATTATTCCTCTAAATTGTTTTCAAGAATGATTTCAAAACATCTTTTTCAGTAAGGCTGGCATTTTGCATCGGCTTTATTTGCGCAATATCAGCGGAAATTAAATTAGTGACGATTGCTGCTTTGTAACCTTTGAGTTCGAGTTTCGGTAATGGTGGGGTATCGAGAATTAGAGCCAGCGCGACCGCTTCACCATTAGCACAGGCAATCGGGCGCAGAATTAACGGACTGGCAAGACGTGTAAAATCCGCTGGTTTTAATTCTGTCTTGGGCGGCTCGTTGGGTTGGGGGAATTCAAAAATAATCGGCAACCCAAAAACCGCTCGTGGGAATTTATGAACTAGGTGACTAGGCGTATGAGTGTAACCAGCTCCGCTTGGCGGACGATTTATTCTTCTGATTTGATCAGGTTCTGGCCAATGACTAATGCTTGGCTTTGAACGACCTGGTATTCGAACACGGGATTGTCTGAAGTTTTGTAATGCGCCGATTAAGTGCTTCCAAGCCAATAAGCAATTATCCCCGTTCGTGTTATAGAAAGTTTTCAAGCCCAAATTATCTTTAAGGTTAAGAGTCTTAATTCGTGGGAAGGCAAGGGGCGTATTTTGTTCTGCTTGGATTAGATGTTCAGCCAGTCCATCAGTTATAAAAGATTGGACTTGTGTTGATTTGGGAGGAGCCACATCCGTTCGTTGGATTGCGCCAAATCCACGCCGAGTTCTACCGCCGATTCCGCCAAAGGTTTCCCAAGCCCAAAGTGCTGCTTGAATTTCGGGTTCAACTTTAATATCAAACTTTTTTCCTGTTAGAACCTCTTCCATCGAAACATTATCTGGATAGGTTATTTCAAGGGTAAATTCAACATTCAACCAAACCTTCTCGGATTTCCAGCCAATTTTCTTTCTGTTGTTTTTATCAGGCAGAAAAGGAAACGCAGCATATGGAGCAATTTTTGAAGACGAGTTAACTTGCGGGTTTCCGGTATTTGAATTCGTCCCGACCTCAAATACAACTTCACGATTTTCTTCCTTTGCCTCACAATTTTTAACGCAAATAACAATATTTGACGATCTCTTTGTACTCCCAAAGATTGCGTCCTCGCGCTCCTTCATTTGTGTTCCAGCACCACGCACCGCACGCCACCAAAAACGCAGTTGTCCACGAATCGAAGTTTCTCGAATTACTTTGATAGGATCAGCTTCTTTAGTTTTAACGCCGCCGCCAAATAAAGGAGTGATAAGCCGATAGCGTCTCGTTTGTCTGATGATCTTTTCATCAACAACAGGTTCAACCTTTAAGTCCGCTGCAAAGGCTTTTTGTTCTTCTGATAGTTTTCGCATAGTCACCTCAAATTTCGTGATAAGTTCCGTCCCAGTTTCCTAATGCTGCCAGACCAAAACCATCGCGTTTTGCTTGCTCGCAATCGCCGATATTCTTAAACCAAATGTCATTGATCCATTGCTCGACATCACCATCAAGTTGCAAGAAATAAACTGTTCCCGCAGGTGCAAGCCTTCGCGTTGGTTTCGGTGAGCGCTTGTCGAAATCCCAGCCGGAAATAACTTGTGGGCGGTTAATCGCAACGGCTTTTACCTTGGCGTTCAATGTCGTTGGTAAGAATCCGTTTTCAAAATAAGCTGGCGTGAGTAAAACCAAACGGCAATGACCACTTGATTTAATTCCGTCTATTACTTCTTGCGGGCAGTTTGGAAACTCAAACTCTGGCTTTTCTAAACGCACAATGCGACGCTCACCGCCTAATGGAAGCAGCCCCGGAGTTAACTTCTGCTCAATCGTTGCTGGATATTCGAGATGCATTGCTAACGCCAGACGCTGTCGAACTTTTGTCGTAAATTCCAAACCGCGCGTTTGAAAAAGGCCGCCATCTGAATTGGCTTTCCTTGCATAACCGTCGTTTCCTTTTTTCACTTCCTCTTCGTCAAAGATTTTGACGTGTGTTCGCTGGTCAGAAAGCAACGCACTCAAGCCAAGCATTTCTTTGCTGAGTTTTTGCGGCTGGGCATTTATAAGCCACCGCTCAAAATTGCCCCACTGCCAAAATTTTACGTCTTCAATGGGTTTGCCTTTTGTTTCATCAAGCCTGCCTAATAAATGCAGGTCAGTGCGCAAATCTGAAAAGTAGTCTTTTTTCAAAGGAACAAGCGGAAAGAGGTTGTTATCGTTCTGATTTTCAGGGTTGAGATAAACCGAATCGGCTGGCGCTGGTGCGAAAAATTCAATCGCTTCATCTTCTTTGATTTCTGCCAGCAACGCGCCAAACATTTCTATCTTGAGCAGTTCCTTAATTGAATCATCATCGAATTTCTGCCAGCTATTTCCTACTTTTTGCAAACCTACCTGCGTGCGGACTGTTCCAATCAAAGTTGATGGAAATGGAAAATCCAATGACCTCGCCCGTGCGCCTGCGGTTGCGTTGAAAGGTCTGCCATCACGAACAATCAACGAATCATGCGGCTCAATTAACCAGGATTCTCTACGCATCTTTCTTTCCTTCCGCTAAAGCTTTTGCCTCGGCAAAAATTTTGGCGATGATTATTTCATCTGCCAGAACTGTAATATTGTCTTCGTCGTCTTTTTTCGTTAGTGCGATTTGGTCAAGATATTCTTTCAGCTTTTCCAGTGTTGCCTTGTCAATTGCGCTCTCACCAGAATTCTTTTTCTTACGCCCCAAAATTCGCATCGCTTCTTTTTGCTTAGCTTCTGTGAGGTGTTTGGCTAAATCAGAATCAGGCTTTTCATTTTTGGGAATTTCCAGTCGAATGGCTAAATCTCGCAACTCATAAGCTGCGCCATCTGGAAGATCATTGTTGTAATGCCAATTAATAAAAGTGTTGAGCCTTTTATCAAGTGCGCCCCACTTTCCCTTGGCAATTCTTGAAGTTCCACTTCGTTTATCAACTACGACCGCTAAAGCATTTTTACCTGGAATATCTTTTGCCGCTTTTTCAGCTCTGCGAACTAATGCAAGTGCATCTTCAAGCGGCTCAAGATGATGAGCGACTGCGATGCCGATAGAGAGGGAAGCACCACCGATTTTTTTATTTTCAAATGCTGTATGTAACCTTTCGGCGTATTCCAAGACTTTATGCAACCCCACAAATGCCAAGACATCATCGCCACCTGCGTAAATCAACGAGCCCTGATTTTCACTTTCAATAATGGTTTTGACTTCGCCAGCAAATTCACTGAGTTTGGCTGAAAGAGCCTGATGCTTTTCTTTTGAATCCTGATTTTCTATAGCCTTCCCCATATTATCGCCATCCGCGAAGAGTAATGCGTAATACGGCAAAGGCTTGGCATTTTTCCCAAACGCCTTTTCCAGAAAGCCTTCTTTTTCAGGCATACCAGGTTTTTCAGGAACGCCGATCAGTGCTTCTTTTGCTTTTTGAAGTTTCCCTTTATCAGTAAAGAATTCGCCAAGTCTTTCAGCGAAAAGCAAATGCCCGTCGTACCTTTTAAAAGTGGGATGCGCTAGTCCGTTAGGAACTTTCCCCAGAATTTTGTAAAGTTCTTTTTCTTCAATCTCCGTCAATAGTGCTGAGATTGTATCAATGTAACCCTTAACAGCACCCGAATCGTTTAGCCTTGCAAGTAATGGAAGTGCTGCGACGTGAGAGGTACTGAAAAAACTACCATCACCGCTGCGATTCCCATGACGTTTTAGCAAACCCACACCGCAAAGTCGTTCGCCTTCCTTAACTCCATAATTCACGCGCAATCGTTCTTTTGTGATTTTACCGTTGATTACTTCATCATAAAGTTTCTCTTCAAGTACTGATTCCCGTTGCCCATCAAGCGAAGATTTGGGGATATTGTCGCCCCAAGAAACCCTATTAAAATTGCGGGTCGCCTTACGTGCGGAAAGGAGTCGTTCGACCTTCTCTCTATCTTTTGCGTAATCATCTGTTCGCTCAACAGCAGTCCAAATAATTTCGACCAGGTCATCAACCTGATCCTCAGCAATTGCTCGTTTGAAATATGCAGGTGCAATTTTCCCAAAAGCATCTTGTCGAATTTCTTCCAGTCTGCCTTTGTCTTCTAGTCTGCCTTTGATAGCTAACTCTACTCTTTCGCCAACGGTTTTGGGATCTTCAGTAATCTCAGCCAGGATTTTATTGACGACATTAAAATCTGAATTTTTATCTAAATCATCACTTTTGTTGACACGCGGAAAAATCAGATTCTCTTTGCCAATGGCCTTAGCTGCCGATTTAGACAATTCGCTGAGCAGCCACGAACCAAACCACAGATCACGACTGCGACGAGCTGTCGCAATGAACTCTTGTACTGGTCCAATCGCTATACTAATCAAATATTTCATTAAAGTTCTCCGACCAAGTTGCTACGGATACGGCCCAGCAAGCACACGAATCATCATTCGCAGACGCTACGCTATTTTTGGGCACATTTTTTAGGATTGCTTTTCGGAGGTAGATTGGCGGTGAAGTCGGCCTTTCTACTGCTTGGCTTACGCTCTGACGGTGCTCTTTTTTTTCATGGAAAATGCACTGTTAAGCCTTACTTGGCTTTGGTACTGCTGAGCGATAAATTTGGATTAACAGTCGCACAAACTGTACGGCAGTTCCAAGTTTTGGTCAACCTTAATATTTAGCAGTAATACAAATCAATGAAACTCTGTAAAACTAGCTAAATGCGCGGTGGATGTCGTATCATTACTCGCGCTGTAAAGACGATTATCATTAACAATATTTTGGATAGTTTTTTGAATTATGAATTGCCACGCGGCGGCTGTATCTCTACGCAATCTTGCTTCAGCTCAAGCAGTTCGGAAAAAGAAAACTTCATCAATTCGGCTGAAGCCTCTGTTTAATGTATTGCCTGCCACGAGTTAAAACTCGTGGCAATTCATAAAGCAAAAGAATTCATAAAGCATAGAAATTCATAAAACTTGGCAAGTTGTAAAATCTGGCAAGTTATAAAAAATTATTATCGGAGCCACATCAATGCGGAATCGCCCTTCTTCTCATTTGTTCTTATTGACGGTGCTGTTTGGATTAAATGCCGTCGCGTATCTCGCCATTTATCGGGCGGGAATCACACGCGGATTCACTCCGTCGCTTTTACTTGCGGGGCGTGATTTGCTGTTATTATTGCCGATTTTATTTGTCTTTTTATGGATGACGCGGCGGCATAAATACAAAGGAAATCTCGCGCTATTCACGCTGGCAATTTTATTGTTTTGCGTGGGGATGATTGCGCAATATCGGCTGTTCACTGATCCTGAATATTCGGCTCGCTCGAAGTCGGCGGCACGGCTGGAAAAGACGCAAACGCTGCGGCAACGCTTTGTGAATGAACACTACGACGCTGACAAAAAGAAGGCTCTTTTCGGCGATCCGAATTATCAAATTAAAATTAATACTGACGACGCGCAGGAAGAATCGTACTGGACAATTTCGCGCGTCCTCACGGCCTCTTCCAGCCTCATCCCCTTGCTGGCATTGGCTGGATTTGCCCTGGCTTTCAGCTTTCTCAAACGCGATGATGTCTTGCTCTGGCTCCAGCGGCACTCGTTTTTAATCGGAGTCGCCACGACGCTTCCCTTTTTATTAATCGCTGTCATCGGTTCGAGTGCAGGGAAATTTTTAGGGAAGACGACGCCGTGGGAGCCGGTGAAAATTACGTTCCTTTTGAGCTACGCCGGAATGCTCGCCGATCATTATCGCAACCTTTCGCGGACGTACTGGGGAGTGCCATCGCTCAGATTTTTGCTGCCGTTTCTCGCCGTCGCAGCAATGCCGATTATCCCGTTTTTTGCGCTCTCTGATTTCGGACAAATGCTCGTATTTTTCGGCGCGTACGTAACGCTTTACATCGTCGCCGTGCGACGTTTGCCGCAGGTCACCATGGCGATTACTTTGATTGCCGCGCTGTTCGGCGGTTCGATCCTTTTCGTGGGAGCGTACAATACCATCTCAGGAATCTTCACCGATCAAGAGCAGGTTGGAGCCGTTGAGCGCGTCAAAAATATGGTCAGCCTCGGCGTCCCAAAAAGGATTCATCAACGCTTTCATTTGTGGTTGCACGCGGGCAGCCCGCCTGACCCCGAAGAAGACTGGTGGTGGAAAACTGAATCGGATCGCCTGACTTCGAGAGGGCGGACGAATGAAGAAGCCTGGTACGATTCTTATGCGTTTCAACCCACGCAGGCTTTATTTGGAGTCAGTGACGGACATGTTTTAGGTTCTGGTTTCGGGCGAGGATTCCCGGAAATTGTCCCGATTGCGGATTCGGATTTTATCTACTCTTCCATAGCCGAGGAAACCGGATTATTGGGCGGATTAATTCTAATTGTAGCGACTTTAATTTTGATGACTGCCGGAATGAAAACGGCGATTGATGCGCGGGATATGTTTACAAAATTACTGGCGGCGGGGATTACCGCATTTTTATGTTTTCAAGCCATCGTCAATATTGGCGGGGTGATTCGGATGTTACCAATGACGGGAATCACTTTGCCATTCGTCAGTCACGGCGGCTGGTCGTTGATTACCAGCTTTGTCATGCTCGGAATGCTGATGGCGATTTCTCATCGGAATGCGATCCAGGAAACACAAAAGCAGCTTTTAGTTGTTAGCTCTTAGCGGTTAGCCAAATCCGAGCTAAAAGCTAATCGCTAATTGCTAATCTTGAAGCAGGAAAGCTGTTATGAATTTCTCAGCAATTCAACTAGAAAAATTTGGCGCAAGGATTTTTTTCCTGCTCCTCCCGACTATTTGTTTCGCGCAGGCTCCACGCGTTGAAGACATTTTGGAACGCGAAGCCCGTCAGCAAAAAATCCGCGAAGAAGAACAGAAAGGAACCATCGCCGTCAAAGAAAAAATGGAAGCTTCAAGCAACGAAGTGAGAACGCGGCATAAAGATCGTGCGATTCTTTATCACAACGAAAAGGAATTGCCGCCGCAGGAAAAAATGTTGCTGACCGTCGCGGATGAATGGCGGGAAAAATACGCAGCGTTTCTCAACCAACCGGAAACGGGGTTAATCAAACTGCTGGCTTACAAAGAAAATAAACTGGCCGTCAATGATGTCAGAACGCAATCCGCCTTCCCTAACATTCCCGGCAGCGGAACGTATTATTCATTCACCAAACGTCACCATATTGCGGATGAATGGTCGCAACTTCGATTGTATGAAAATACTTTTCTGGCAGCGTATTCCGAAATGAAACGAACAACGGTAGCCGCTTCCGGCGGGATGGCGCAGAGCTTCGCGTATACTTCTGGCTACGCCTTTGCCTTGTTCACCGAACTGGGCAACATCCCACTGGAAAACGTCACGCTGCAACTTCCAGCCCTTAAATATTTACTGGAATATCAGCCGCCAAAAGAATCTGGCGAATTAACCAATCAACGCAAAATAGTAAGAACCGGGGTTGAAAAAGACAGTTTTAAGATTCAATCAGGAGTGCTGTCAAAATCAGAAACAACCTATGCTATGCGGGCGATTAATTATAAAAAATCAGATGCGATTTATATTTTTCGTGTCATCGAAAAAGCCTCCGATGGCAGCGTTTTATTATTGTGGCAACAGTTGAAGAATTTCCCGTCAGTAGAATTGAAAAGTACTAAAGTAAGGTAGGTTTGACTCTCAACCTGATTAATGGTTCATTTATCTAGAATATGCTGAATCTAAAATTCACCATCGGAACGGTGACGGACAAAGGATTGAATCCACGCCGCACTGCCAACGAAGACCGCTTACTAACGATGCCTGAACAAGGCTTGTACGTCGTCTGCGATGGCGTTGGCGGGCATCGCGGCGGACAGGTTGCCAGCCAAACAGCGGTTGACATTTTCCGCGAGGTTTTCACGGAAAAACCCGAAGGTGAATTGCTGGCACTCGTCAAAGAAACCATTAATTATGCCAATCAAAGTATCTTCACGACTGCCAACGAAGTCGCGGATTTAGAAGGTATGGCGGCGACGCTCACCGTAGTTGCGATTGAGGGAATGCGTGCCATTATTGCGCATGTCGGTGACAGTCGCGTCTATCGCTTCGATGGCAAACAGCTTTTTTGCGAAACCGAAGATCACAGCGAAGTTAACGACGCGCTGCGCGCTGGAACTCTGACCCGCGAACAGGCGGAAAATCATCCACACAAAAATATTATTAATCGTGCGCTCGGTGGCGATGCCGTCGTTGAAGCCGATTTCAAAATTGTCACCATAGATCGTCACACCAGCTTTCTTTTATGCAGCGATGGAATCACGCGACACATCAGCGATGACGAGCTTTTGCAAGTTCTGCGGAGCGGGCAAAATCCGACGAATATCTGTGAACAATTGAAAGAGATGTGTTTTGCGCGTGGCGCCGAAGACAATTTAACTGCCGTCATTGTTGACTGCGGTGAACGTGCCTACATCGAAGAAGCGACGCGACCGCAGATGGCAAAAGTTTCGATTACAACTCCGGCAGCTTCTAATTCGAGAATTAGCGTAGATTTTACGGAGCCTCCTCCGCAGCCAACGATTGAAGCAACAGCCGTCAAGGTAAATTCCAGTTCCGACAAAGAAGAGAAAAAAACTTTTATCAGTGCGATCATTCAGATATTGATTCTAGGGGCGATCATCTGTGCAGCGGTCTACGCCGGAATGAATTGGGGTAAAATTAAATCTTTTGTTTGGGGCGAAAAGGCGCCAGCTAATTCAGGCGTAATCGAACCAATCCCCGTCGCTCCTGAAGTCGCTGCGGCACGCGTATTATTTGAAGAGAGACGATACGAGAAAGCCATCGAAGGTTACGAGAAATTACTAAAACAAAATCCTGCGAATGCCGAATTTCACTATTTCCTCGGACGCTCACAGCTTGAGCTGAAGCAATACAAGCCTGCCATTATCAGCCTCACTGAAGCCGCGCGACTCAACGATAAATTACCGAATATTTATGTTCATTTATCGCTCGCCTATAAAGAAATCGGTGACAAAAAAAAGGCGGATGAATACCTGAAAAAAGCGGCGGCCACAACTGCTACACCCGTGCCAGCTCCGACGACAACGCCGCTCGGATAGTTTTCATTCCTGTTAAAAAAATAATTATTTACACGGCGAAATTCTGCGCTATACTTTGCTTGCAATCGGTTTTCTCACGCGCTGCCCGCGCCCCCGATCCCACTCAAGCCAACATCGATTGATCTAACCCATCGCACACACGGCAACAATTTTTCGATTTCTTTTTCAGGAGGCTTCGCCATGAAGCTGCTCACCGTACTTGCCCGAATGCTAGTTTTACTGCTTTTCATCGTCTCTGCTAATCTCGCGGTAGAAGCTCAGAGTATTAGTTCTTCTTTCGTGGCAGCATCCACGAACAATAATGCTGAATCAGCGACTGTGACCTATAAATACAGCACTATCGTGGCAGTGCCGATCCCGAAACTTTCAATCAAGCGCGGAGGATTCAATACTTCACGACTTTCCAGAGATGATTTAAAGAAATGGAAAGCAATCGAAAAAATCGCCACGCAAAAAGGGCAGGACGAGCAGGCACTGCTCCCTACATTACAAGGCTTATGGGAGTGGGCTGCTCATTCAGAACACACCATCGTAGTGGAAATAATTAAATCACCCGGCTTCCAATCCAACAGCGCCGGCAGCCTCTCTATTGAAAGCTATGACCCTGCCTGCCAAAGCCACACCGTAACGCTCAAGCTATTTCTAAGCAATATTGACAATGCTTTGATTTCAGCAACGACAGCGCGAAAAAACGGTTTCATCGCGTTTCAATTTCTAAAAAAAGAAGAACGCTATGCTGAAGTTTTGGGTCACGAATTAAGTCATGCAAAATTTATCCTGCAAAATAATCTGCGCACCCGTTTGGTCAATGAATTGATTGAAGACACGAACGAAAGCATCCTGGTCAATGCCCACACCAATACCCCAGGGACTTCTACACCCTTTCTGCGAGATCGAATTTCTCAACGCGACGCTTTGCTAAAAGAATTAGAAGCAGAAGCCGAGGCGAATGAAGAAATTATCTGGCAGGAATTGATGGCGGGAAGGAGGAAGAAAGTAAAAAGTGATGAGTGATGAGTGATGAGTACAAACCGGAGCTACTCAATACTCATCACTTTTTACTTTCCACTTTTCCTGTGTCACTTCACAAACTGTCACGTTTGCATCTTGAGACTAATCTGGAGCAGTGGTAATTTACGCTTCGTCATTGCAGCAGTAATTACCATTAATTCAGGGAGAATAAATTATGACCATGATGCAGTCCCAACTAACCATGAAAGTGCTGATGGAGCGCGGCCCGCTTTACGCTCCTGAAATCGAAATCGTTTCCAAGATGCGCGATGGCGTTCATCGCCATACTTACGCGCAAATCGGAACCCGCGCCAAACAACTGGCAAGTGCTTTACAAAATCTTGGCATTGAACGTGGCGACCGCGTCGGCACGTTAGCCTGGAATAATTTTCGGCATCTTGAGCTTTACAATGCTGTTCCTAACATGGGAGCCGTGCTGCATACCTTGAATTTACGGCTCGCCGCCGATCAATTGGCGTACGTCATCAATCACGCGGAAGATAAAATTATCTGCGTAGATGAAGACCTGCTGCCGTTACTCGACCGCATCGCCGGAGAATTAACCACCGTCAAGAATTTTATCGTCATGAGCAACAGTGGAGAATTCAAAACCTCCCTGCCGAATGCGCTGAATTATGAAACTCTGCTCGCGGCTGAAAGTGCGGATTTTACGTGGCCGGATTTAGATGAAAACACGCCGATGGGATTGTGTTACACCTCAGGCACGACAGGAAATCCGAAAGGTGCGATGTATACGCACCGCTCGAATTATCTGCATGCGATCTCAAGCGCACTGCCCGATAATCTGGGCTTAACCAGACAAGATACAATTATGGCGGTCGTTCCGATGTTTCATGCGAATGCGTGGGGCTTGCCGTATATCGCTACCATGATTGGAGCGAAGCAGGTCTTCCCCGGCGCAACCATGGACGGGGCTTCGATCTGTCAGCTAATTCAGGATGAAAAAGTAAACTTCACTGCCGGAGTTCCCACGATCTGGCTTGGCGTCAAAAACGAAATCGTCGCCAATCCCGGCAAATATGATTTATCGAGCCTGAAAACAATGGTTTGCGGCGGTTCGGCTCCGCCCCGGGCGTTGATCGAATGGCTGGAAGATAACCTGAATATTGAATTCGTTCAGGCGTGGGGAATGACGGAAACTTCTCCGCTGGGAACAGTAGGAAGAGTGAAACCTGCCATGAAAGAATGGGATCGAAGCAAAGTTCTTGACGTGAAACAACGCGCTGGAATTGTTGCTACCGGTCTTGAAATTCGCATCGAAGACGACCACGGCAATGAGGTTCCCAACGATGGAATTTCAATGGGCAAGCTCTTAATTCGTGGTCCGTGGATCGCCAGCGAATATTATAAAGCTGACGCCGCAGATCGTTTTCCGAATGGCTGGTTCGATACTGGCGACATTGCTACGATGGACGCCGAAGGTTATATGGGCATCGCAGACCGCGCCAAAGACGTAATTAAAAGCGGCGGCGAATGGATTTCTTCGGTAGACATGGAAAACATGATTATGGCAATGCCCGGAGTCGCAGAAGCTGCCGTCATTGGCATCAACCACGTCCGCTGGCAGGAACGTCCCTTAGCCTGTGTTGTCAAAAAGCCGGATGCCGAAATTGACAAAGCCGCCGTGCTGGAATTCCTCGAAGGCAAAATTGCCAAGTGGTGGACGCCCGATGATGTCGTATTCATTGAAGTGGTTCCTAAAACCAGCGTCGGGAAATTTGATAAAAAAGTGCTGCGTGCTCAATTTGAAAATCATCTGATTGAAAAATGCGTAGGATGAATTTTGGTGCGCCAGCATCTTGCTGGTAAAGCTTTTGTAGAGCAAATGGTCATCTTAACCATTTGCCGGCAAGATGCTGGCGCACCAGTTAATTCTCAGTGTAAATCTCGCCTCAGCCGTGATAAAATGTCCTATCGTGCTGACGTTCAGCCCCCTGCGTTTTTACTTGAGATTTGCTGTTAATGCTTTTGCCGAACAACCATCGTTACTATTTTCCTGACTGTTTCCTATCATTTTTGCTTGGGATATTTTTGCTGGCTCCAGCTCTCGCCCAAGACCCTTTACAAACTGAGAAAAAAGTTGAGAACCCAATCGCTGACGCCGAAGCTGCCAGACGGGCGATGCGCAGGCTTCAACCTGAAGCTCAGCTTAGTGTGACGACCAAACTGCCAGCCAATACTGAAGAAGAAGTAACCATTACCGCTGAACGCAAAGAAGCGCAGGGGAGCGTCATTATTAGCTCCGGTAATGTTCACCTGGATTTTTCCGACATCACTATTTACGCGGATCGGATCACTTTTAACGAAGCGACGAATGATGTCGTTGCCGAAGGAAATGTCTTCTTTGAGCAGCAGGGACAATCCGTCATCGCGGAAAAAGTGGAACTGAATCTAGAAACCAAACGCGGGACGTTATTCACTTCGACAACTTACACAGATCGCACGGCTGACAATACGACGGTGGTGATTGATGCCACGCGCACAGATAAAGTCGGAGACCGGAGCTACAACATTGAGAATGCAAAAATAACAGCTTGTCAGGAGGCTGTCCCCAAATGGAGTTTTACCGCCAAACGCGCACGGATTACCATTGACGACAAAGCCGTGATGTACAATCCGATTTTCAGGATTAAAAATTTCCCTGTCTTGTATCTGCCATATCTCTCGCTGTCAATCAGCAAAAAAGAACGTGCTTCCGGTTTCCTGTTGCCGTCTTCAGGAACCTCAAACATCAAAGGGCGAACGTTGCATTTAGTCTATTATCAAGAGCTTGGACGCAGTGCGGACGTGTTATTGCGATCAGATATTTTCACCAAACGCGGACTTGGCTTCGGCTTGGATTTTCGAGCGCGACCGGATGAAAACTCCCGCATTGCGTTTGGAACTTTTATCGTAAAAGATCGCCTGTTCGGAGGCGAAACCGCCGCCATCACCGATCAGCAATGCGCGGGACAACCTCCGCTCGCCTCCAATCCACGTCTCTGCCGCCTCCCTAATCAGGGCGGGAGTAGTTTTTACGCCGATGCTGTTCAATATTTCAAGAACGGATTCGTGGCAGTTGCGGATGTCAATATCACCTCAAATATCGCCTTTCGTCAGGTCTTCGCTGAAAATGCCCAACAGGCAATTTCCCCCGAAGAACGTTCCCAGTTCTATGTGAACAAAAATTTTGGAGCCTACAGTTTCAACGCTTCGATTAATGAGCAAACCATTTTCCTCGGCTCACAAATTATCAAAACCAGACAAGCTCCCAGCTTTGAACTGAACAAACGGAGCGAAAAAATTTCTGAGGCGATTCCCGTTTATTTCAGCTTCGACAGTTCCATGGAAGGCCTGAAACGATCAGTCGTGGTCGGGGAAACGACAACTTTAAAAACTCCAGGGGTTTCGCAACGGCTGGACATTAATCCGCGTTTTACCTTTCCGTTGCAATCATTCAAAGGCTTCACACTGACGCCCAGTCTTTCACTGCGCTCGACCTTTTATAGCGACAGTCTGAATTCAGTTACGCAGCAGGTGGTTGGTAATAATTTGCTGCGCAACTACGCTGATTTCAGTCTGGATATTCGTCCGCCGATGTTTTCCCGCATCTATCGAAAACGCGACGGCTCCGCAAAATTCAAGCATTTGATTGAACCATTCGCCACCTATCGCCGCATCGTCGGCATTGATGAATACGCTAGTACTTTGCGGTTTGATGAACGCGATGCCATTGCCGACACGAATGAACTTGAGTACGGCGTTACGAATCGTTTTCTCGTCAAGCGTTTGAGTGCTGATGGCAAAAGCGTCCAGCCTTATGAATGGATGACCTTGACCGTAGCACAAAAACATTTCTTCGATCCTAAATTCGGCGGTGCGCTTCAGCCGGATAAACGCAATCAATTTTCCCCGCTCAATACCTTGTCAGGGTTTTCCTATTTGGGATATTTACGGAATTTTTCTCCGCTTTCTGTGAATGCGAGAGTGCGCCCGACCGAGGCAACCTTCACCGATTTCAAAATCGATGTGGATTCAAATACTGCCGAGCTGAGAAACTTGTCCTTTTCCGGCGGACTCCGGCGTCGCCTTTACCAGATTAGCCAGTCATGGTACTTGACGCGCTGGTTGCCGGGCAAAGGAACCCGCTACGATCAAACGACACTGCCGGGAAATCAGATGGACACTTCCCTGTTTCTGGGTACTTCACAAAAAGGCCCGTACATGGGATTAACGGTCGCCTACGATTTACGCACCCAGTTTTTCGATGCGACGGCGCGTGATCCTCGCTATATTAATTTAATTACGACTGGCGGCTGGGCGTGGGATTGTTGCAGCTTCCAATTTCAGAACTATACCTTTAAAGCGGGATTGCGCAATGAAAATAGATTCTTATTTTCATTCTCGCTACGCGGGATTGGAACCTTTGGAACGGATAATATCGGGCAAAGAAGAAATCGCTGGTAGAGAGGAAGTGCTGAGTAACGAGTGATGAGTGCTGAGGAGAACAAGTAACGGATCTTTTCTCAGCACTCAGCACTCGTTACTCAGCACTCATCACCTTTTTTAACGTTGAGGGCAACGGTGGTTCACGATCTTTGCCATCATTCGGATCGGGTTTATCGTCCTTCGAGGGATTGAATCCGGGGTAACTCACACGCTGATGATGAATGCTGGCCAGCGTATTTATCAGGCTCTCGCGGATAATGTCGAGTTCCTGCAAGGTCACATCGCTCTCATTAAATTGTCCGTCCGCGACAATATGATCAATAATTTTTTTAATAATCGCCCGAATGTTTTCTATCGAATGTTCGTGCAAAGACCGGACGGCGGCCTCTGATCCATCGGCTAACATGACGATGACCGCTTCCTTGGTTTGCGGCTTGGGGCCAGGGTAGCGAAAATCTGCCGGATCAACCGTTGTTCCACAAGCTTCCGCTTCAGATTTTGCTTTGTGGTAAAAATACGCCAGAATGCGCGTCCCGTGATGCTGTGGAATAAAATCAATAATTTGCTGCGGTAAGCCGAACTCCTGCGCTATCTTAATTCCACGCCGGACATGTCCGGTCACGATTCTGACACTGTCTCTCGCCGTCACCTGATTGTGAGGATTTTCCATCCCGTTCTGATTTTCGATATACATTTTCGGCGCCGCCATTTTGCCGACATCGTGATACAGGCACGCCGTTTTCGCTAATAAATCATTCGCTCCGATAGCTTTCGCAGCGGATTCTGCCAGCGTCGCAACAATGAACGAATGATGATGCGTACCGGGAGTTTTAATCGCCAAGTCGCGCAGCAGCGGATTATCAGCATTGGAAAGTTCCAGCAATTTCATATCGGTCAGAATTTCAAAAGCCGACTCAAAAACCGGAGCCATCAGGCTCACTATCGCCGCTGTCTGCAAGCCACTAAGTAAGCCTAATAAAATTCCATTCAACAAACTGCGCAGGCTCAAAGAATGACCTGCGATAAACGGCATGACTAAACTCATGACAGCATTGACTGAGCCAATCACTAAAACCTCAATCGAAATAGCATTACGCGAACGATACCGCTCTGAGCCGGCAATGGCCGCCACCGATCCCATCAATGAATACACCCCGATAGCGACCCCGGAGTCTGAAATAAAGACAGCAAATAAGGATGAAATTAAGGCCGCGACCAACGCCATTTGCGACCCGACCAGTAAACTCAGCAATAAAGCACACGCCGCAAACGGAATGGCTAATTCAAATCCAAAAGTTGAAAGATGTCCGTCAAGGTCTGAGTTGTGCGTCAGCGTATCGGCTAAATAGTAGCCCACACGAGTAAAGGCAGTTTGTAAAAAAACTGCCAGCGCGGCGACCCAGAAAGTAGTTTTAAATGGCAGGCGCAGAGATTTACTGCGAGTGGCAGCCTGATAAAGGGCAAAATAAATTCCAGCCACAGCAATGGTTAATCCGAACCACCGTCCCCAACGGGGCATCAAACTGATTTGGGAATGTGAAATCAGGTAAGCCGTCGCCAGCGAAAGCAAAGCAAAATTGCAACCCAGGCGAATGTGCGGTGGTATTCTGTGGATGAAGCTGGAGAGCTTATGTTCCGCTGTTGCAGGAAGGCGGAGAAGACGTACTATCCAAAACCGATTATGCTTGACGTTCATGAGAAGTTAATGGTTGAGTTCAATCATCAAGCAGAATAAATTGACTCAAAGGAAATTATAGCACAAGGCAATAAACTTACACTCACAGTTTTATCAGAGATTCGACTCAGGTAAAATAGCGCAGCTCAGAAATCATCCAAGACTGACGCAACAAACTCATGCGGCAATTAAAGATTTATACACGCACTTCAATTATCATTTCGCTGATTCTGGTAACAGTCCTGATTGCAGTGCTCTTAATCATCGTCTCCAAAGCGCGCGAAGTTGAACTACAGGATCAGGGCGAACATGCCCGCCAATTGGCGTTACAATTAATCAATTCACTTCCCGATCCTAACTCTGAAGATGTGAAGCTTTCTGATATTGATTTGGCCGTTTCCAATTTTCTGCAACGGAATGCTTCATCAGGAAAATTCCGCCAGGTCAGAGTTTACGATTTGCGGATGCAAAATGTTTTCAATTACCCGCTCGCCAAAAAAGAAGATATTCCCGGCAATGAATTTTCCAATCTTGGAAAAGGGCTAGCCGTTTCCAGCCTGCGCGAAATTTCCGAACAAGGATTCAAGCAACAATTGATTTATGCGGCGGCTCCCAAATTGGAATACATCCGTGACGCAAACGATAAAGCTACACAGTTTCGATTAGTGGGCGCGATTTCGTTGAGTATTGAACGCGAACCGCTTTCGCTGAACTGGCAACGCTTAATCTGGCTGACTGCGGGACTGGTAGCGGCAGCAATTATCTCCATCACGGGATTACTCTACAGCCTTTTCAATCAGGTGATTTATCGTCCGTTGGATGACCTTTTAAAAGCCATCGCCGATGTGGAAACCGGCAACCTTGAAGTCTCGGCTCCGGTGCGCGACAACGACGAATTCGGACAGGTGGCGACGGTTTTTAATCACATGGTTTCCCGCTTGAGAGAAATGACCGGGGAGCGTGCAAAATACCAGAAACAACTGGAAATAAAAGTTAGCGAAGCAACCATTGAATTAGCCGAACGCAATACGCAACTTGAAGATGCGAACGCTGAGTTATTTGATATTCAACGCGAATTGACGCGCTATGAACGCTTAGCCGCTGCCGGACAATTAGCCGCGCAATTCGCACACGAAGTCGGGACACCATTAAATTTAATTTCCGGTCACGTTCAACTGTTAGAGATCAAAACTACTGATGAAAAAACTTTGGCTCGTTTGAATCTGATCGCTTCACAAATTCAGCGCATCGAAAAAATTGTGCGCAATATGCTGGATTCAACGCGACGACCGCGACCAACGTTAGCCGCAACTGACGTGAATTCGCTCCTGCAAAGAATTTTTGAAGTCACTGCGCCAACTTTAGCCGCGCATGAAGTCGAACTGAAAACAGAATTATGTGAAGAAAATCCGATCATTAGCGCCGACCACGAACAATTGCAACAAGTTCTGATTAATCTTATCAATAACAGCCTGGATGCGATGCCAGAAGGCGGAGAACTGTTTTTTGCGACGACAGTGAAAAGTTCTCAGGCAGAAATTATTTGTCGAGATTCCGGCTTTGGCATCAGCGACGAAGATCGAGCAAGAATTTTCGACCCATTGTTTACGACGAAACTGCAAGGACGCGGCAGCGGGTTAGGCTTAACTGTCGTGCAAAAAATAATCCAGGAACATGGCGGAGAAATTAACGTCAAAAGTGAAATTGATCGCGGCACTGAATTTATTATTTTATTGCCGTTGATGTTTGAAGCGGAAAATCAAAAGGCAGAAGCCCGCACGCAGTAAGGGCGCCTCAATTATGCAATGACGCCCTTACTGCGTGCG
>JAYVZE010000198.1:0-11700 GCA_043783625.1 Blastocatellia bacterium
TGGGCAAAACGTATATGTGATTTTATAAGGTTTATCGGGAGAGGCCAGCCCTGAAAGATATAAGGTGTCGTTCGTGACGGTACCATTCAAATCTATTGAGACACTGGTTAGTTGATAACCGTCAGCATTAAAAGTCGGGTTAGCTGATGGAGTAAAGGCCATCACTGAACCATTGGCGGAACCAATCGTTCCCGTCATCCCGGTCACTGTCATCACATAGCAATCACCAGATGAAATCACCACTGTGTCTGGTTTGTTGGCATTCGCTTTGATGGTTTCTTCAATCGTGTAGTTGAACGGATTCGGACCACATACGAGTGTGCCGGCCATTGACGGATTACCCTCGAACAGATCAAGCGTCAAAGCTTGTGCGGTATTTGTTGCGGCAGTGGTGTGAACATAAAAATATACTGTCGTCATGGCACCCGCTGCCAGCGGGCCGACATGATAAAGTCCATCCTCATTCGTTGACAGCGTGACATTGCAGGCAACGCAGGGTGTTAGCCTGACCCAAAGATCAGTGATCGCTGATCCTGTTGTGTTGGTGATTTTATAGGCGACATATTCGTCGGTCACATTCGAAACACTCGCATCACGATAAAGAATCGGCGAAGAGGCCGTTGTGATTGATCCGCAGGCTGCGAAAATTGCTGTAGGCGGAGTAGCAAGCTCTTTAGTTGATGAAATCTTGTGGCTGCTAAACAGCTCCCATAAATTCAGTGGACGCCAGGACGAAAAAACAGAAATAGTCTTTAGGTAGCTCCCGGAATTTTGGAATAAAATAGTTGGGACAGAAGCTTCTTTCTGGTTGCCTGTGAATTGTGATTTGCCTTGCACCACGGCGAAGCCGCAGATTGTGAGCAAGATCGTGGATAATAAAATTCGAATCGTTCTTTGAGTGTGTGGTGAGGACATATCTGTGGCCTTTCGTCTGTTATGCAAAGTGAAACGCTTTGCATCTTGTTTGTTAAGTATAAGTCAGAACACATGGCTCCCTGATTTTTATGGTTAACCGCACATGGCTTGGTTAACGAAAAAAACAGTGAATTCGGATCAATCAACACCCCGCTTGTCGCGGATGTTAAGTGCTATTTGTAATGTGTTTAATTTTGCCCTGGTTTTTATCGGCCGTGAGAAGTAGGAGGGAAGTTAAATGATACCTACAATGATTCTTAAAGAATTGATGTAGATAACATCCCTAAACTCAACTAAAAACATTAGACGATGGGACAATTGCCGGCTTGCCTTCAAATATTAAAGTTCAGACTATACAAAGAGTCAATAAATGTGTCAACTTAATAACTTTATTTTTGTAAAAAAACTTTAAACTATTTTATTTTTTTACTGTAATAGCTTATTGCGGGAAACTATCCCACCAAAAAAAGTGTATTCGGCAAGCTACAGATGAATTATCTTCTTTCACTCACTCGGACTGAATGCTTATTTTACTGTATCTTTCTCACGATCCCAGTGAATTGGCTTTTTGAGCTTCGCGGAAAGGTTCACCATGTGCGCGACCGCCGCCGCGCGATGACCGGTGAGAGCATTTTCATAAGGCTGCTTTCTTGTCTTGATCGCGTTCAGGAAATTTTGAATGTGCGGAACGGTATCGCTCATCCCGATTTCTTCCCAGCGTTCTGCACCTGGCAACATTTTCTGCGCCTGGCGATTCGGACGTTCAGCCGCAATCACTTTCGGATCGTTGTAATAGGCTTTTTGTAATTTGCTTGACCACGAATCGGTAATCCATCCGTTGTCGTCGTAGCTGCGCGAAGGCGAAAACGCTACGCCTTTGCCGCCGATTTCCAGCGTGCCTTCCGTTCCCATAATTTGAAAGCCACGTTCGTTGACTGCTTCGTTATTGAACGTCGCGCTCAGGTTCACGACGAAGCCTTCGGGATATTGCACCAATCCGTTGATGGTGTCGGGTACGTCGCGGCTTTCCTTCCAGCGATACAATTGCCCCATCGCCATCACTGTTTCAGGAGCCTGTGCGTTCATAATGTAATGAATGGTCGTGACGAGATGCACATATAAATCGGTCGCAATGCCACCCGAATAATCAGAATAACAACGCCATCTGAAAAATCGTTCTGGCGAAAATGGCATCTTCTTTTTATTGCCTTGAAACATGTCCCAGTTCACGGTATCCGCCGAAGCGTCAGACGGGATCGGATAAATCCACGCACCGCTCGCCGAGTTGCGATGATTGGTGGCGCGTACCATCGTGATTTGTCCGAGCCTGCCCGAAGCAATAATTTCTCGTGCTTTTTGTTGCGCTGCAGAACTGACGCCTTGTGACCCAACCTGCACGATCCGACTGGATTTATTGGCGGCGGCGATGATTTCCAATCCTTCTTCAATGGTGTAAGTCAAAGGTTTTTCGACGTAGACATCTTTGCCCGCTTCGAGCGCGGCGATGACGTGGGATTTGTGCAAATGATCCGGCGTAGCGATAAACACGGCATCAATATCTTTTAGCGCGAGAATTTCATTGAGATTGCCGTAAACTTTTGCGCGCCCATTGGTGCGTTCCTGGGCGCGTTCAAGGCGACCTTTGTACGCATCACAAATCGCCGTGATTTCAATGCCGCCAACATTTTTAGTGTCTTCGATGAGTTGATGCGCACGAGCACCGACTCCAATGAAGCCAACATTGACGCGGCTGTTCGGGCTGGTCGTTTGTGCGTTGGTGATGAAGGTTGTCGCAGTTGTGATAGCGGCTGTGGTTGTTGCGCTGTGTTTGATGAATTCACGACGGTTGATGTTTTTTTTCATGATTTATCCTACTAACTTTGCGGCATAGCCGCAGTGATGTGCGGAAAAGCTGTGCCTTTTATTTTCTATTAGCCCAGCCCGTTTACGGCTGGGTTAGGGTGCGAAATAAATTTCTCAGCCTGGTCGAGCTTGCAACGAGCCTCAGCTAAAGCACCTGAGAAGCCCGTCGAACCGGGCTATATATGGTTCCTGCAATTCTCCCCAGCCGTAAACGGATTGGGCTAACGGAAAAAAATACCTCGAAATCGCTTTACTTCAATAACTCTTTAATACTAGCGCGAATTGCTTTTGCCTCCACATCATCGCGGATCATTACTTCACCAATTTTCGTCGGTAAAATAAAAGGTAATTTACCCTGCGAAGCTTTTTTGTCGTGCGCCATTGCTGCGATTATTTCGTTTGGATTCAAATCTTTGATGGCTGGCAATGCGCCGAAGGAATCTATAACTTCGTAAATTTCCTGACGATGCGTGACGGATAAGACGCCGATTTTTACGGCTAAATTTGCCTCTGCTTTCATCCCGTAGCCGATGGCTTCGCCGTGTTTGAGACGACGATAATGCGTCACGGCTTCGAGGGCGTGACCGATGTTATGACCGTAATTCAGAATGCGGCGCAGACCTTTTTCGCGTTCGTCCGCCGTGACGACACTAACTTTAATTTCGCAATTTTTCTTAATAATTTCGGACATCAATTCGGCGTCGAGGGCTTCGATTTTTGTTTTGTTGTTGCCGATCAAATTAAAGACGGAAGCGTCACGAATGATGCCGTGTTTGATAGCCTCAAATAATCCGGCACGGAGTTCTCGCGGTGGCAAAGTCTGCAAAACTGCCGGATCAATAATCACCGCTTTAGGCTGATGAAACGCGCCAATCATGTTTTTGCCGAGCGAATGATTGACGGCGGTTTTGCCTCCGACGGAGCTGTCAATTTGTGCGAGTAACGTCGTCGGGATTTGGATGAATTCCATGCCTCGCTGAAAACACGCGGCAACAAATCCGGTGAGATCGCCAACGACTCCGCCGCCCAGGGCTACGATAGCGTCGCCGCGTTCGAAATGATTGGCTAATAAAAATGACCAAGCCTTCTCAGCGGTCTTCAAAGTTTTCGCGCGCTCGCCATCATCCATCAAATGCGTGAGCGTCACGAACCCGGCTTTTTTCAGGCTTTTTTCGATGATTTTGCCAAAGAGCGGATACACTGTCGGGCTGGAAATTAAACCGAGCTTGCGCGTTTTCGCTCCGAGCGCAGCGCGTGCAATTTCTCCGGTGTGGGCGAGAATTCCATTGGCGATAGTGATGTCGTAGCTGCGGTCATCCAGCGCGACGTGAACAGTTGATGCTTTCATTATTTTTTATCTGGAGCTTTGATTTTGGCGTCGTTGATTTCCGCCGTGAATTTTTTGTAATTGCCGGTTTCGTGATAGTAATTTTGATTGGCGTTGCCGCCGAAAATTTTAGGGAAATTTGCACCGTTAACGCGAGCAATTTTCGTGACCCAGAACCCGTCGGGGAGCTGCATCGCTTCAAAATAAGCGGCGGGTTGCGCGGCGGACTCATCTTTCGAAAACGCTTCGATACGGACGACAAAATGATCCTGCCAGTCAATCGCAATCACGCCTTTGAGCTTGGCTAAATAATCGTATCCGTCATCTAATTCGATGGTCGGATTCAGCGTCCAATCCAGCAGCAGCGTTTCGCGTTGATTAATTTTTTCAAAGCGCGGCGTAGTGAAATTGCAATGGCGCAAAATCGCCTGCGGATTAAAAATTAAATAGGTTTGGTTGCTGACCCCGCCTATATTTTTAGTGATGAAAACTCCGTTGTAATCACCCTTTGCTTTCGTGGAAGTCTCTTTATTTTCCGGGATTTTTTGAAGCTTTTTCTCGCGTTCGATTTCGTCTTCGATCAGAATTTTCCGTTCTTTTTCAATATTTAAATCAGGCAGCGGAATCCCGTTTTCGTGCGTCTTAATATGCGCATAGCCGGAACGTTTTTTGGTTGGGTCAGGCAGCAAATAAAAAATTTCGTACGTCGTAGAATCATCTTTGAGCTGTCCGTTTTTATCGGTTTTCTGCTTGCCTGCACGACGTGTGTAAGTGTAATCGCGCAGGTGCTGCCAACCATCTCCATTGCCAGCCGCTTCTTTGATAATCGTGTTGATTTGATCGGGCGAAAGGGAAGGAGGCTGCGCAAAAATTCCTATGTGCGCTAGAAAAAATATTAAGCAAATAGAAATAAGAGTACGCATATTTAGAAACAAATCAGTGAATTTTAGCCACGAATTTCACGAATCAGCACAAATAAGAGATATAAAGTAGCTCGTGAAAATTCGTGAAATTCGTGGCTAAACTCTTTGCCTTATATCAGGTTCCGCACCGATTCTTCCGCCAACCAATCATACGATAAATCACCTAAATCAATCATCTTCGCCAGCTCTTCCACCTTGTACCGTCCGCCTGTATTCCACAGGTCAATCAGGTAATCGCCAGCCTTGCGCGAAGTCCACCAGCGTGAGCCGAATTTGGTTTTCAATTGCTCGCGTAACTGTGCAGCGAACGCATTAGCTCGCAAAAAATCTCCAGCGTAAAACGCTTCGCTGACATCGCGCAAATGAGCCGTTTCATCATACCGCACGCGCACGGCTTCGCTAAGCAATTCAGCGTAACGCGCTCCGGCGGAGCTGCTTAATTTTTTGGCATGCAGTTCAATTTCGTACTGCAATTTCGCTGCATAACGTCGCAGCCTGAAAAGTCGAAAAGTAGCGGCGCGCTGCCTGAAAACAGTGCTTTCGTGAAATCGCAAGAGATCGCTCAACCACTTTTCATCTTCGATTAATAAATCAAAAAGTAAAGCGAAACCTTCACGTGTGGCGGCGTCTCCGATACGCTGAAATTCGGGGAAAACCTGCCGTGAAGTCCACGCGAATTGTTGCGCGTGCGCCGCTTCGTGGAAAAATTGTTGATAAGAACCGGCACTGGCTTTGGCTTTGTACGTGACTTTAATATCGTCAGGAATTTCGATAGCAAAGTGCGAATGAGAAGATGCTTCGTGCAGCGATAAATTGTTTTGCTGATAGGTGGAAATTCCCAGGCTCGACATCGTTTCGCGGTAGACGTTGACCATTTGCCACGCCGGAAAATATTGATCTTCTGCACCAAAATCGCGCAGGAAAAAGAGGTCAGCTTCAGTGGCTTCATCTAACCGAACATTGAGCGAAGACGCCAGCGCATTGACATATTTATTTTGTGTGAAGCTGAGAAAATCCGGCAATTGTCGGGCGAGATTTTCATAATTAATTTCGGATAAATTTTGCTGCAAAGCAGTGTAATGATCGGCATAAGTGACGGCATCGTAAATTTTTTCCAATCGCTCGGCACGCAAATCATTGCCAACTTTGATGACATCATTGCGTCGTGAAAACAGCTCCAAACGTTGATGACGGGGCAGGTCATTTTTGAGCAATTTTCCGGCTTCGCGGAAGGTGATTGATTCGCCTTCCCACAAGATTCTGGAGCGCGTTTCGGTTTCCTTAATTTCGGCTTCAAGCTCACGGACGCGCGAATTTAATTTTCCGTTGATTGCGTATTGATACAGTATTTTAATCCCTGCAAGCTCATTTTCGTACTTCGCTGCGTCAAGCTCGCGCTTCAGTTCCTGAATGGAAACTTGCGAAAATAAATCGCTGAATTCTGCATGCAAATATTCCGTCTCGCCGTTTTGTCCGGTGAGAATTTGAAAACGTTGCTGATTGAACTCCGCGTGAAATGCTTCGAAGCGTTCCCGATATTCGGTTAGAAAATTACTGGGCATTGTTAGTTATGAATTGAAGTCGTGCCGTGAAAATAATCAGTATAGTGCATTTTGCAGAAGCCCGCACGAAGTAAGGGCGCTATTCCTCCACGCGAACTTTTTTCTGAGCTGAGCGTTTTTATGTACTGGCGCCCTTACTGCGTGCGGGCTTCTGCCATAATTCGCGTCATCCGTGGCTTATCATTTCAACGCCACAAATTCATTACAAAATCAAAAGATGGGATGTGCAGGATTTCGCGTAAAGTAACGCTCACCAACTATCTCAATGCCTCCCCGCACATTGAGACTCAACCTGGAGATCAACTGAAAAATTCTCAAGTTTCAAAAGCCTTGCGCCTAAGCTTGTACGTGCAATTCGCGCTCATCCTCACGGGACAATTTTTGCAATTGTTTCCGGTAAGCAATTTTCTGACTTCCTTACCTGTAATGATGGGGTTTGGGCTGCTCGCAAATTTTGCAGTCTATGCGGCGATTATTTATGCAGGGCTGAGCCTGCGGCAAGGAATGTTGAAGCTGCCGCGACTAAGGTTGAATTAATTTAGCTCCCATTACAATTTCCAAATAATGAATTGCCACGAGTTTTAACTCGTGGAGGCGTTAAAAGAAAAAGAGGCTTTAGCCGAATATTCGGCTAAAGCCTCTTTATTTTTCTTACTCCACTAACTGAAGTTAGTGGCAATTCATAGAAAACAAGAAATTCATAAATTAAGCATGCTTCCAATTTACCGTATCCCATTCCACGCGCTTGCCGGAACGATAAGATTCATTGGCGAGATGGGCACCGACCAAAACCCGGTTCGCTAATTCTACCGGAGAATTCGGTTGCTTGCGGCTGCGCATACAATCCAACCAGTTTTGCATGTGTGCAGTGCTTTCGTCCGTGACTTTCCAGCTTTCAATTTCTTTGCGTTTGTTGTCGTAGCGCACCATCAGTCCGCGATTATTTTCCTGGATGATGCTGCCTTCCAGCCCGTAAAAGGCGGCTCCGTCGTATTCTTGTCCGTTCATGAATTGCACCATGAACGTGATCGCAAACGTTCCGCAATCGAAAACCGCGTGGACATTGTCAGGCGTTTCCCAAGCCATATTTTGATATTTGCCGCCGTTGCAAACGACGCTCTTCGGACCGTCGCAGCCCGTAATCCACATTGCTACATCAAGCCAGTGCGGAGCGATGTCGGTCATCAATCCGCCCGCGTAATCCCAGTACCAACGCCAGCCCGAAGCGCGATTGGCATCGTACGGGCGCTTCGGAGCTTTGCCTAAAAATTTTGTCCAATCAATTAATTCCGGCGCAAAGAGTTTTTGATCTTTGGCGCGTTTGATGTAGGGGTCAACGGGGCGATAGCGGAAATCCCAGATGCGGGCAAAACGAATTTCGCCAATGCCGCCGGACGCCACGATGTCGCGTGCTTTTTGAAAATGCTCGCCGCTGCGACGTTGATTTCCGACCTGCACAATTTGTTTGGTAGCCTTCACTTTGGCGACCATGTTTTCGCCTTCTTCGATGGTTCGCGCCAGCGGTTTTTCGCAGTACGCATCTTTGCCCGCGTGGACGGCGTCAATCATGACATCGTGGTGAAGATGATCGGGGACGGCGGCGATGATCGCATCAATATCTTTGCGGGCGAGCAAGTCGTGATAATCCACGTAGGTTTTTTCAACCGGAGTGCCAAGCTTCGCCTGCATTGCGTCAAGAAATCCTTTGTTAACATCAGCGAGCGCGACAATATCCGCGCCAAGTTTTTGCGCTGTCAGCAAACGCCCGGAGCCGCGATCTCCGGGGCCGATACCGCCGATTCTGATGCGATCATTTGCCCCTTGAATGCGGGAGTATGATTTGGCAGTGATGCCTGTGGTGAGTAATGAAATTGTGGTTGCCGATGTACTCTGAATAAAATTTCGACGATTCATAATTACTATATTGAAAAGAAATTTTGGGATGCCAGCATCTGACAAAAATCGCAGAAGTTGGCATCCCAGAAAATATAAGTTTGAGGCTCTGAGCTAGGCGGCTTTTTTGAGCAGCCCGACAATGACCATGACAACAATGGCTCCGATGGCGGCGGTCAGGATGGTGCTGACTAAGCCGGAACCGAGCGAAATACCTAATGCTTTGAAAAGGTAGCCGCCCACAAAAGAGCCGATGACACCGGCGATGATATTACCGACGAGGCCAAAGCCACCGCCTTTAAAAACGACACCAGCAAGCCATCCAGCGACAGCTCCGATAGCCAGAAAGATTAACAAACCGTTTAAATCCATATTTCCTCCTTAAAGGGAAAACTGTGGTTTTGAGACGCGAAAAAAAATTTGCGCCACAGGGGTTTCGGTTCAGCGTGCAGTCAAGCTGCATCGCCCTTGACGAAATCAGATCAATTACTGATAAGTCCAAATATATCCGGCAAAATTTAAGTATATGTATGTTGCGTCTCTCTCCAGAAGGTGAAGAGTACAAAATCAGATTAGCACATTTTTAGAAAACACAAAATACCGTGGGGAGAATTAGGCTTTGATCTTTGGTACGGTCGCTGAATATAAATTATTCCCGCAACCATACCAAAGACCAAAGATCAAAATCCCAAGACCGCATAAAACTTACTTCGCAGAAAATTTATAGATCGTCGTTGTGCTGTAGGTCTGCCCCGGTCTGAGCAAAGTTGTCGGAAATTCTTTTTTATTCGGTGTGTCAGGGTAATGTTGTGTTTCTAAACAAAAAGCATTTCGCTTGTTGTAAATTTTCCCGCCTTTACCGGAAACATTATTCAAATGATTTCCCGTGTAAAACTGTACTCCGGGTTCGGTGGTCATCACTTCCATAATGCGTCCGGTCACGGGTTCGGTGACACGCGCCGCTAACGTCAACGACTTTCCTCCGCCGTTAATGACGTAGTTATGATCGTAGCCGAATCCCCATTGCAGCTGTTCTTCTTTCGCTTCGATGCGAGCACCGATGGTCATTGGAGAAGTGAAATCCAGCGCAGTTCCTTTGATGTTGACGATTTCTCCGGTCGGGATCAATCCTTTATCTACTTTCGTTGATTGATAGGCGTTAATCATCAGCTCGTGTCCGAGTACATCCCCGTTGCCTGCGCCAGCCAAATTGAAGTAGGAATGGTTGGTTAGGTTCACGTGCGTATTCTTATCCGTGGTGGCGCGATAATCAATTTTCAGCCCGTTATCATTGGTCAGCGTGTAGGTCACGGTGACATCTAATTTGCCGGGATAGCCTTCTTCCATGTCGGCACTGGTGTATTTTAATTCCAGTGTTTGCCCTTCCGTGGATTTGCCAGATTTGGCTTTCCAGATTTTTTTGTCAAAGCCGAGCGCACCACCGTGCAAATGATTTTCGCCGTTGTTCACGAGCAGTGAATACTCTTTGCCGTCAATTTTAAATCTTCCTTTAGCGATGCGATTGCCGTAGCGACCGACTAACGCGCCGAAGAACGGATGACCTTTGATGTATGGATCAAGCGTGTCAAAGCCGAGGACGACATCATCAAGTTTGCCGTCGCGATCAGGCGTCTTGAGTGAGACTACGATGCCGCCGAAAGTCATGATTTTAACTTCCATGCCTTTGGCATTTGTCAGTGTAAAAATATCAACGGGTTTGCCATCGGCAGTTTTCCCGAAAGGTTGTTTGGTTATCATAGGTTTTTTCTGTGCGTAGCTCGTGATAGCGAGTAATGCCGCCAGTAATAGGGTGGTTGTAAGTTTTTGCATTCCTCTTGCTCCTGAAAATGAGTTGATTTTTAACGAAAGGGGGTAATTGATATTGTTTCGTTTGCCGCGATTCGAACGTGTAAATCATAGCCCTCCAGCAATGCCATTCCAACTAATACTTCTGATTCAAGAGCATCCACTTCAATCGTTCGAGGCTGACCGTCCCAATTAATTGTAGCAAGATAAAGGTCAGAATTTACTTTAGTGCCGTCAGCCAGGATTAATTGCCCTGTCGCAAAATTTTCTAAATCAAGTTCGAGTATAAGGTCAGAAGGTAATGTTAGATAGCCAGTGTATCCGGTGTCAATTAATGCCTCAATTTCTGGAACCGTATCCAGTCGTCCATGAATCTGTAGCGAAATAATAGCTTCTAATTTTGAGTTAACATGACCCGTAATCATTTTTCGATTTGGCTCATTACAAAATACGATGGAGCGTTGGATAGCCTACACGCAAAACAAAAATTAATGCTTCAGGCAGGCGAGTGCGTAATTGGCTACAACTCGTGATGGCGTTATTTGCCATTTCAAATTCTCCGGTATGCACATCAATTGCTACGACTTTGCCCAGATTATTTTCTTCTACTTTGGAACGGATGGTATTTTCATAAATCTCATTCCCACGCTGAACAATTTCTTCTTTGGTCAATTGAATAGTTGACGTTGACATTTCTTTCTCCTCACTTGAATTCAAGTATCGTGCGTTAAGCAGTAGAAAGCAAAATTAAGCGGCGGCATATTCCGTAAACGGTCTGACTTCCTGTAATCATTTACTTGATAAGACTCGCGCCATTGTCGGATAGCCAATACGCATAAAAAAGATCACAGGATCAGTGAGCCGATCTCTTAATTGTTTGGAACTAATTATCGCATCATCAGCTAACTCAAACTGTCCGCTGAGCACATCAATTGCCACGACACGACCGTTATTTCCAGTTTCAATGAAAGGCAAAATGTCGTTGTAATAAATTTCCTTACCTCGTTGTGCAATCTCTTCTTTGGTTAATTCAACTGTTGCAGTTGCCATAAGTTGACCTCGCTTTGGGAAACTTTTATCTGACAGCAAAGTATATCATCACTCGACCTCACCCTACACCAGCGTAACGTCTATGGAGTGCGGTCGGCTCGACGCCGCTTTTGCTTTCAACTTCGAACCATTCGGGATTAAGCGGAAGTTTCGCGTTACGAACGGATTCGAGTTTAATCGGAAATCTCGCGCGACGAACGAAAAGCGGCGTCGAGCCGACCGCACTCCATATCACTTCTTCATTTCTGCCATCCAGTTCAGCACGACCGTGAAGGGCGGCACGCTCGCGTCTTCCGCGCTCGTCACAAACAGAAACCGCTGCCCGTCGCCCGTCACCGTGTAGCCTCGTTCAGCGTTTGCC
>JAYVZE010000199.1:0-2662 GCA_043783625.1 Blastocatellia bacterium
AGGGCAAAAAGTAAAATAAGAGGTTGGTTGAAAAGTCCAAGATTTTTGCGCTGAAGGCGCAATCAGAAGGTAGCCAGTGGCAAGACCGTCTTCGGTCGCCGCCTCTGGTACGGAGCATCAATAAATTCCGCGTCCTGAAGGGACGCGATGATTCTTTGCGTCCTTTCAGGACGCAAAAATTAACGTTCCGTTTACCAGACGTTTCACATCTGGCTACCATCTTTCTGCCGCGCGGCGGCAGACCGGGCTTTCCAAGAGGCTTCTTGCATTAACAATGATTTTCGGCGGACTGATGATTGCTACGAACCTCCCGCGATTTGCTCAAGCCGTTGCACAGGAAAATCCGAAGCCAAAAAATCCTGAACCGAAAAACCCCGAATCCATTGAAGCCGGAAAAAAATCATACCAGCGTCATTGTGCTTCGTGTCACGGGCAGGGCGGAAAAGGCGATGGAGGAATGGCACTTTCGGGCGGGACGCCTTCGGATTTGACGGATGAAAAATGGGACTACGGTGCAAGTGACGGAGAGGTTTTCACATCAATTCGTGAAGGTGTTTCTGCTGATATGCTCGAATATAAGAATAAACTCGACGACAAACAAATCTGGCAAATCGTCAATTTCATCCGCAGCATTGGTCCAAACACCACCAAAGAAAAATGATGAACATTTCAGGGCGAATACTCACCGCAACACTCTTCACGGGATTGCTGACTTCACTGCTGATCGTTTCAATTTTCAGCCAATCCACGCAAAACCCCGTGCCGACTTCGCCCGAAGGTGAAGCGATTTATAAACAACGTTGTGCCGTCTGTCACGACAATGCACAAGACAGAATTCCACCGCTGTTTTTGATCCGTCGCCGCTCGGCTGAAGATGTCATTCAAACATTAACTTCCGGCGTCATGAAACAACAGGCTTTGGGCTTAACTACTACTCAAATTCGCGCCCTCGCCATCCACCTGACAGGCAAAGAACCGGGTGCACCGATTGAAAATAATTTGCAGGCGAATCTTTGCCGGGTCGCTCCTGCACCTATTAAATTCAATGGCGCGCAATGGAATGGCTGGGGACGCGATTTAGAAAATTCCCGCTTCCAGCCGCAGCCCGGCATCAAGCCCGAAAACGTGCCAAAATTAAAAGTCAAATGGGCGTTCGCACATCCCGGCTCAATGGCGACGGGGCAGCCAACGATTATCGGCGATAGGATTTTTCTGACAACCGAAGTGGGAATTATTTACAGCCTCAACGCCAGCACCGGATGTACGCATTGGACGATGAATGCCGGAGCCGCCGTCCGTGCTGCAATTAGCGTTGGATCAATGCCAGCCGGATCGAAATCAAAATTTGCCATTTATTTCGGCGATGAAAAATCCAACGTGCAGGCAGTAGATGCGACCACCGGAAAGCTGCTCTGGAAAACAAAAATCGAAGACCATTTGCTCTCGCGCATTACGGGTTCGCCGATTCTCTATCAGGACAAAATTTATGTCCCGGTTTCTTCGTTTGAAGAAACTGCCGGACGCGATCCGAAATACGAATGCTGCACGTTTCGCGGCAGCATCGTCGCCCTCAATGCCTACACCGGAAAAATTATCTGGAAAAGTTTTGCTGTTCAGAATACGCCGAAACCATTCAAGAAAAATTCATCGGGAACGCAAATGTACGGCCCTGCTGGAGGAGCAATTTGGGCAGCTCCGACCATTGATACAAAGCGCGGCTTGATCTACGTCGGCACAGGAAATTCCTACACCGATGTAACCACAGAAAATTCAGACGCGATTATGGCGTTCGACTTAAAAACAGGGAAACTGAAATGGTCGAATCAGTTGATGCCGAAAGATAATTTTTTAGTTGGCTGTCGGCAACCGGGAGTTGGTAATTGCCCTGAAACTGCGGGACCGGATTACGACTTCGGCAGCTCGGTAATTCTGCGCAAACTTTCCAATGGCAAGCAGGTAATTTTAGCGGGGCAAAAATCGGGAATAATGTACGCGCTTGACCCTGACGACAATGGAAAAAAATTATGGGAAGCCAGAGTTGGACAAGGCGGCGCGCTCGGCGGAATTGAATGGGGCTTTGCGGCGGATTCGCAAAATGTTTATGTTCCAGTGGCAGACGTGAGCGGACAAAATCGTAAGCCGGGATTGACTGCGCTAAAAATAAGTTCCGGTGAAAAACTTTGGCAGACGCCTGCGCCTCCGGCGAACTGTGTCTGGGGGACAGCTCGTTGTTACAATTCTCAATCCGCCGCTGCATCCGTGATCCCCGGCGTAGTTTTTTCAGGCACAAGTGACGGGCATCTGCGCGGATATGCTACGAAAAACGGCGCGATACTCTGGGACTTCGACACAGCGGCAATTACCTACGATGCGATCAATGGAATGAAAGCGAAAGGTGGAACGCTCGACGGAGGCGGGCCGATTATTGCGAACGGAATTCTGTATACCAATTCCGGTTATGGACGGCTCATTGGACAGCCGGGAAATGTATTATTGGCATTCACGGTGGATGGGAAATAAAAATGTACGAAGTAGAACAGGCTTCAGCTATTGGAAAAAATGAAAAAAATATCTTGACATGAAAAAGAGATCAGGCGTATTTTGCACGCTGTCCACTAAACACACAGAATGAATTGAAGTTACGAGACCAAACTTGTTTTTT
>JAYVZE010000200.1:0-105576 GCA_043783625.1 Blastocatellia bacterium
AAAATTGTTGCACATTGCCTTTGGCGTCTTGAAACATAAAATCCCATTTGATTCAAATTTGGCTTTTTCACGTTGACTTTCAAGACAGTATCTCAAGCATCCTGGAAGCTCGGTAAACCGGGCTGAGTGCGCATCCCAAAAATCTCCCCAGCCGTAAACGGGCTGGGCTATTAGAAAATAGCAGCCCGAATTCATCTTAGCTGTCTCACTTGCCTACGCCCTCATTAAAATTATACGGAAGATAGCCTTCCCACTTCCACGGCGTATATTTATCCCTGATGAGAACTTCCAGTAATTCCTTAAAAATACTGTCGCCGTTGCTGCTATTGGACATCAGCACAATGCCGATTTTTTTATCAGCGAAAACTACGAAATGATTTTCCCAGCCGTCATCGTGACCTTCCTTGAAAAACGCTTTGCCGTAAGGCGTTTCAAATAAACCAACGCCGATGCCATACGCTAATTTAACCTGACGGTTCTCTTCCGTCGTTTCAGTTCTAAGCGTAGGAAATTGTGCTTTGGAATAAATTTGGATTTGCGGTTTCAGCATTTCGTTTTTGGCTTTTTTCGTCTGCGCTTTGCCTTGCATGACCGCTTCCAGAAAACGGGCAAAATCGCTGATCGTGGTATCCATCGAACCAGCCGCGCGGACGCTTTTTCGCATGTTGTGACCGACTATTTGTTCTTTTTCATCGTACCCTATCGCCAGGTCAGCCTTGAATTTCTCATCCCACGTCATGCTCGTCGTAGTCATCCCGAAAGGTTTAAAAATACGGTCGTGCATCATTTCTCCAACATCTTTTTTGGTGACAGTTTCGATCACAAATTGTGCAAGGTTAATGCCTTCGCCGGAATACGCGTATCGGGTTCCTGGGGTGAAATTTATATTCAGCTTGCCATCAGGGTTCAGAAACGCATAGTTTGGAAAGCCTGTCGTATGGCTGAGCAGCATTCGTATCGTGATAAGTTTGTAGCGTTCATCAGCGGCGAGGTCTTTGTACTTTTCGTATTCGGGCAGCGGCTTCGGCAAATATTGCTGAACCGGTTTGTCGAGATCAATCACGCCTTCAGAGACTAATTGCATGACAAAATAAGCGAATACCGATTTGGTGAACGAAGCACCGTACATCACGGAATTTTCGGTCAATGGCAGATTGGCTTCCTTGTTGCGCAAGCCGAAGCTTTTGATGTAGGCAATTTTGTTATCATTGAGGATTGCGAGGCTCAGCCCCGTGACGTGCGCTTCACGCATGAGCCGTGTCACCGTTTGCTCAATTTCTGCGGTCGAGATGCGGCTGCCATCAAGCCGCTTGAGTTGGATATTTTGTGCAAATGTAGAGATCGGCAAAATAAAACCCAACAGGATAACAACTGTTTTGAATGCCTTCATTATTTCGCTTCTTCCCCAACATATTCCTTCAAATAAGTATTCCCTTTATATTCCATTTCCTGATGGATGCCGATTTTTGAGGTGTAATATCCGCGCGCCGTTCGCTGTTTTAATTCCACAAAAAACTGCTCTTCGGGAAGCTTAGGATTTTGTTCGGATTGCGCCATTTTTGCGACGACGGCTTCGCATTGTTCGGCGGTGGCGTTTAGAAATAATTTGCCGTGCATTTTTTGGCTGAGAGCATCAACTGATTTTAATCCGGTACGCCATTGTTCACGCGGTTCGTTGGTGAAGGCTTCGGCTAAGCGGGCGTCAATGTACGCAGCGACTTTCGCGGCACGCGCTCCCGGTGAATGTTCATCGGTAGGGATGATGATTTCCGTTAATTCATCCACCAGCGCAAATTCCTGCGGAGTGAAAAACAGATGCGCTTTCGCTTTGGATTTTGACTGACCGAAAGCGGGAACAGCTACTGTCGCAGCCGCTCCCGCTTTGAGCATTTCGCGTCGTGTGACTAAGTTTTCTTTCACGAATACCCTTTGTCTCGAAACGCGAACAGATAAAGTCCGGCTCCGACGAATGGAATTAATAAAATTAGGACAAGTAAAACTATTTTGGTCGTGAGATCGCGCCGTGAATTCATCACATCCGAAATCGCCAGGATGTCGAGGATGATGGCTCCAATTGAAAATAAAGTACTGAACATAATTGCTATCCTCCTTTGAATAACTGTTTCTCCAACTGAATACGAAACAATCTGCGCAAGAGTTCAGGTTCAATTCATTATTTGTTATGCGTCAAGCTTAGCTTTCACTAATCCGCTAACAATTTTTCCGTCTACGGCTTGCCCGATCAATTTCGCCATCGTAGCTTTCATCACTAAGCCCATTTGCTGCGGAGAATTTGCGCCCGTTTCGGCAATGGCTTCTTCGACACATTTAGCAATCGTCGCTTCATCTACGGCGGCGGGTAAATATTCCTCAAGAATTTTCAGCTCGGAGGCCTCTTTGTCAGCCAATTCCTGGCGTCCGGCGTTGGTGAATTGCTCAATGCTGTCGCGGCGTTGTTTGACCAGGCTTTGCAAAATTTTAATGGATTCGGCTTCGTCAAGCGGAGCCATCTTCTCGATTTCTTTATTCTTGAGCGCCGTCTTAGCCATTCGTAAAACTGACAGTCGCTCAGCGTCTTTGGCTCTCATAGCAGCCGTAATGTCCTGATTAAATTTTTCAATGGGAGTCATAAAATTTCCTTAGTTAATGAATCAAAATTTATCCAGCAAGTGTAAAAGTAAGACTTCGCGTCACAGGATCAGCTTCCACCAATGACAATAATAAAGTCTGTCCTAAAATTATTTCTGTCCGGTTAACCCGAAGCGTTGCCCCGTCTTGCGAGAGCTGTGCTGTATTTTCATCTCCGAAAACATTGCATGGAAGCTTCGTCCGAAGGGGCGGATCAGCAATTTGGACGACGACAGAATCTTCCCGCAAGCCAATCACTAGGGCAGAAAATTTCTCGCCCTGATGATCCTGCATCAATCGCGCTTCGGCAAAATCTACAATCGCTGTTTCAAGTTTATGGCTGCGCGATTCCGACTCATTCATCACCTGCGGCAAAGCGTGAAGAGCCTCCAATAATTCCGATGAAGGTTGATTGCCGTTTGATAATTCGACTAATAAATCCAGCGCATAACGATCCGCCAACCGACGCAACGGAGCCGTCACATGCGCATACGTCGAAGCAATCGCGGCGTGGGCAGAATACTTCGGAGCCTTTCCTTCAAACATCAAATATCTCGCTCCACCATTGACCCGCGCCGCCTGTTGCAGCATGACGGAATGAATTGGATCATGTGGGTTCAGGCTCCGCACGAATTCATCGTAACGCATTCCATCAGGCCAGTTAACGTGTAAAGCCTGCGCCGCCAATCGTAGCATTCGCAATCTATCTTCGCGCGGTGGATCAAGTGTTCGCAACAAACCGGCTTCGTGAGCAATCATCACCTGCGCCGCGCTGATTCCGGTCATCAAAGAAATCTGTGCATTCCAATCTTCGACTTCGGTTGATTCTTCAAAAGCTAACCGATAGCCATACAACGCCGTTGCCCAGCGTTCGACCTGTTGCGCCGGAATCCGCAAATTAATCCCGTGACGTTCGATTTCCAGTTGTTGCCGCTTACGTCCAATTTCTTTCAATAAGGTCAGCGATAGTGACCAGTCCTGATGCGCCAGATGACCGCTGCCAGAGGCGATTCGTTCGGCGTCTAAATGTTTGCCAACATCGGCATAAGCAAGCTTGGCACGGCTCATCACCTGCGAGCGAGCGATACCAACGGACAGTACTTCCGCCTGCGCATTGAGTTCAAAATCAAAAACAATTGCCGGACGAATTTGTTGTGGTAACAGGCTCGCTGCGCCTTCGCTGATGGCGTTTGGATATAACGGCGTTCTGAGATCGGGACTGTAATATGTATTGCCACGTCGCCACGCTTCCTGCTCAACAGCACTGCCACGATCAATCCAGAAACCGACATCGGCAATCGCATAACGCACGCGATAACCTGACGGCAAGCGATCCGCCCAATATGCCTGATCCAGATCAAGGCTGGTCGGCGGATCAATCGTCACGAACGGTACTTCCTGCAAATTTTCTAAGCTTGCAGCCAATGGATTACGCCGCGCTACCTGTTGCGCTTCATCCAATAATTCAGGAGCAAAATCACGTGGAAGCTGTAAGCTGTCACGAATACTTTGGAAATCTTGATTAATAACAGGTTCAATGGAGTTCATAAGGGTTGTTAGCTGCTTAAAATAAGCTCCGCACTATAGTATTACAAATTTCTGGCATCACAAAAATTTGTGTTTTTTCTTTTGCAAAAATATTACTCAAAGTGTAGATTGAAGTTAGCTTCATCGAACAATTAGTTTCAGAAGTTCTTAGTTTCAAGGATGTCCATTAAGAAATAGGAAAATGGATAGGATTAAGTAGTAATGGTCTGGTGGAAGAAACTGAAGACCCACTTCCTTCAAGAATTTTTCACAGTCCGATAGTTAACTCAAAATAAACTAACCCCCTGTAGTTTTATGACCAGTAAACTCATCAGTCTGTTTCGCTTCTCGCAACTCCCCGTGATTGTCCTCGGATTAATTCTGGCCGGAGTCGGATTGTTTTTCTGGGCAACTCCGAGTTTGCTGCGATCTTTCGGGAATCAAACCTGGCCTAGTGTCAATGGTCGAATTACGGAATCACGCTGGCATAATAAAATCATCGGGCAAAGCGCCTTACGCCCAACCTCAAAATTCATTCCGAAGATAGAATATTCTTATTCTGTGAATAGCTCTGAATATAAAGGCACAACGGTCAGCCTTGACGCCTTCGAGGATTTTGACCGGCTGACTGCAAAAACGAAACTGGAGCAATACGCCACCGGACGCGAAGTGCAGGTATTTTATGATCCGAATAATCCGGGTATCAGTTGTTTGGAATTGGAAAGGCCTTCACTCTTTCAGGTCGTGGCGTTAATCCTGAGCATTGTCGCTTTCTTTGCTGCTTTTACCATGATGAAACAAGTGGTGCGCCCTGGCGTAACAGTCCTCACGGCTTCACCAAAAACGTATTGATTCCCTGCTGACAATCTTTGGTCATCCGTGCGATAGCATTAACGTTTATTGCTGCATTGATGGACTGCTCAAAGCTCATGGCATCAATTTGATAAAGGAGTCTTTTCGTTAAAGCCACGGCGGAGGCACTGACTTGCAGGTACTGCGAAGCCATCTTTTCTACTTCTTCATCCAAATTATTTTCAGCGCAAATACGATTAATAAATCCGGCTTGCAAGCCTTCTTCAGCACTGATCGGACGCGCACTCGTCAACCATTCAAACGCAATTTTTTCGCTCAAATTTCGACGAGCGATGACTGATACCAGTGCCGGGACAAATCCGATCCGCGTTTCCGTGTAGGCAAATTGCGCGGAGCAAGTTGCCACAATCAAATCACACGCCGAAGCGAGTCCCGCTCCACCTGCTAAAGCACGTCCGTGAACTGCGGCGATGACAGGTTTTCCGCTGCGGCGAATTTGCAAAAATAATTCGGCGAGTTGTGAAGCGTCTTCAATATTTTCAAGAATGGAAGCCTGCGAGATTTTTTCAAGATGAGCGAGATCAGCTCCCGCACAAAAATCTTTTCCGGCAGCACGAATCACGATGACGCGGACGGTGCTGTCAGCTTCAGCGTTTGCTAAGGCGAGTTTCAATTCCTGAATTAATATTTCTCCTAACGCATTCCGTTTTTCAGGACGATTGAGCGTGATAGAAGCAATTGCATTTTCAGAATGGTAAATAATTTGCTGAAAAGTATTCATAGCAACCGTGAAGTTATCACGATCATTACAACAGTAAAAGCCAGCAGTAAAAGTCGGGGTCGCGCTTTACACGCGACCCCGACTATTCGGGGAAATGACAACCAAGATGAGGTTAGTCGTCACATTCAAGAAATTGTGTGAGATTGAAAAAAATCCAAAAATCCTAATTCCGCTCTTGCCTTCGCAAATCCCTTTCGGGCACAGAACGGAAGATACGTTGAAGTTTTCCTGAAGATATGATGGAGCAATGCCAACTTTATGGCATCCCAAATTATTTAGATGGTTGGAATTTACCTGCGATTCCGTTTATAGTTATGGTTTGTTTTCGGTTCCCCGTTTCAGCCGTTGCGTATCTTGCACCGCCCCGCGCTGTAATAAACAGTATAGCTGACACTCTTAATGGCTCAACCAGCGACACAACTTGAACGAATTCTCCAGCGTGATGTGCGCTCAGTCGCACGTGCCATTACGAACATTGAAAATGAAGCTCCGACTTCGATTGAGCTACTAAAAAAACTTTTTCCACATACCGGGAAAGGTACCACCATCGGAATTACCGGAGCACCTGGAGCGGGAAAATCTTCACTCGTAGACAAGCTGGCACTGCAATATCGTGCATTAGAAAAATCGGTCGGTATTATCGCGGTTGATCCTTCCAGCCCTTTTACCGGCGGTGCCTTATTGGGTGATCGCATTCGGATGCAAACGCTGGCAAATGATCCAAATGTTTTCATTCGTTCGATGGCAACACGCGGAAACCTCGGTGGATTATCACGCGCAACTGTTGATGCCGTTGCGGTTTTAGATGCTGCCGGATACGATAGAACTTTGGTCGAAACCGTGGGCGTCGGGCAGGACGAAATTGATATTGTGAAAACGGCGGATGTCTGCGTCGTCGTGCTGGTTCCCGGCATGGGTGATAGCATTCAGGCGATTAAAGCCGGAATCATGGAGATCGGGGACATCTTCGTCATCAACAAAGCCGAGCGCGATGGCGTCGAGCAAACTGAACGCGAGTTAATCGGAATGCTTGAAATGACGAGGCGCGAAGATGGTTGGCAACCGCCAGTTGTGCGCACCGTCGCCACCGAAAATCGTGGACTTGATAAGCTGGTCGAAGCAATTGAAAACTATCGCCTTCACTTGCTGGCGCACGCCACGGACAACGTCAAACGTACCGCGATTGCCGAACATCGCCTGCTTGAAATCCTGCGCGAACAACTGTTGCGACGCGCCTTAAAATCGCTGGAGAACTCGCAGCTCAAATTTTTCGCTGAAGAAATTGCCAGCAAAAAAAATGACCCGTACAGCATCGCTGAACAAATAATCAATTCATCACCAATCAATATGCCCAATTCATCCTCCGACCTGCCCCGCAAAATTAATCATCTTGGCATCGCTGTCACTTCGCTCGACGAAGCATTAAAGTTCTGGCGCGATGGTCTGGGACTGGATTTGCACGACATCGAAGTCGTCGAAGATCAGGGCGTGCGCGTCGCGATGTTACCGCTTGGTGAAAGTAATATTGAATTGCTCGAAGCGACCGGAGACGATACGCCCATCGGCAGATTCGTCGCCAAACGCGGCGCAGGGATTCATCACGTTTCGATTGATGTCAGCAACATCAGCGATAAGCTGGCGCAACTGAAAGAGCGCGGCATTAGATTGATTGATGAGCAACCTCGCACCGGCGCGGGCGGATCGCTCATCGCCTTTATTCATCCGTCAAGCACCGGAGGGGTGCTGGTGGAACTGGTCCAAAAATAACTATCCGGCGCACCGTCATTCATGCTGAAATTGAATGATGAAAATGCGCCGCTCATTGCATCTCGAAGAGGAGTTCTAATCTTGAAAAAAGCATTCATCATCACTTTACTTATGGTCTTTGCATTGGCACTTGATTCGTGCAAATACTTTAACTTTGGCGGCACCTCCTTCAAGGAAATCACGGCGAAGGATATGACCTCCATCGTGGACAGCTTCCCTGATTACGCCAAACGCCAACTGGCACAAAATCAAAAGCAGCGAGAAGAACTTCTCAAAAAAGCCAAAGAAATGTTTTCCATCGCACAGGCTGCGCAGGCTGAAGGTCTGGACAAAACGGACAAATACAAAAAGCAGATGGAGTTCATGACTGACAACGTTCTGGCAGAAGCGGAAGCCAAGCAAGCCACCGAAAACAATACAAAACCATTGCCGGAAGTTGCCAAGCCGGAACTGGATGCCTATGCTGCGGCACACGCGAAAGAGTACGAAGCCTTCATCAAGTTCCGCGAAGAAATTTCCAAGGAAAAGGCGACACCGGAAGCCTTAGAAGGTAACAAAGCTCCGTGGAGCGAATTGAAAATTCGGGCTGAGCGCGCCCGCAAAGCCGGATTGGATAAAACCGACGACTTCAAATTACAACTGAAGATGCAAACCGCCCAGACCTTAGCGCAAGCCTACTCTGAAAAGGTGACGGAAGCCGCGAAACCTTCCGCCGATGAACTGAAAAAATACTACGAACAACATCCTGAAGCCGATCCCGGCAAAGTGAAGGAAACCGCCGAAGGAATTCTCAAGCGCGTGAACGCCGGGGAAGATTTCGGAGAATTGGCGAAACAGAATTCTTCTGACAGCTCTGCCGCCAAAGGTGGAGAACTTAACTGGTTTGGCAAAGGCAAAATGGTGAAAGAATTTGAAGCCGCCGCTTACGCTTTGCAAAAAGGACAGATCAGCGAATTAGTCAAAACACAGTTCGGCTACCACATCATCAAACTAGAAGATCGCCAGACGCGCAAGCCTGGCAAAGAAGATGATGTCACGCCTGACAGCAAAGACAAGGAACAGGAATTGTTGCATGCTCGTCATATTCTGATCAGTTTGCCGCCTTCGTCTCAGGCTGAACAGCAGCTTTCACAAAAGAAAGTCCAACGCGCAATTGAAGACGCGACCTTGAAATTCCCGGTCACGGCTCCCGCAGATTTCACCGTCAACATCAAAGCCGCTCCAGCCGGAGCCGAGATGCCTGACCTTCAATTACCTGGAGCTGGTGGCGTTCCAGGCGGTGCGCCAAGTGGCGTAGCTCCTGCACCACCACAAGGCAAGCCGGAACCAAAAGCAGCAACTGCACCTTCAAAAAAATAAGTGTCAGGCCGGGTGTCAGCTATTTGGTTTAGGAACTCCTAATAGCTGACACCCGCCACCAAACACCTAATCCCTAATTACTATGGAACAAGCAAAAATCGGCATCATCGGCGGCAGTGGACTTTATCAAATGGACGGGCTGACCGATGTCCGCGAAGTCAGTCTTGATACCCCGTTTGGCAAACCATCGGATAATTTCATTCTTGGAACTCTCGAAGGACAACAGGTCGCATTTCTGGCGCGTCACTCGCGCGGCCACAAATTATTGCCGACTGAACTTCCCTTTCGCGCCAATATCTACGGCATGAAAATGCTCGGCGTTGAGCGCATTATTTCGGCCTCGGCAGTTGGTTCTTTGCAGGAACAATACGTCCCAACCGACATCGTCATCGTAGATCAATTTTTTGATCGAACACGCGGGACGCGGCAATCCACTTTTTTTGGTCAGGGAATGGTCGCGCATATCACGTTTGCGCATCCGGTTTGCGATGCGCTGGGCGATGTCCTGGAAGCTGCTGGAAAAACTGCCACACAAGGCATTACGATTCATCGTGGCGGGACATATTGCTGCATGGAAGGCCCGGCGTTTTCGACGCTGGCAGAATCGCGGCTGTATCGGCAATGGGGCATGGACGTGATTGGAATGACGAATTTGCAGGAAGCCAAGCTCGCCCGCGAAGCGGAAATTTGCTACTCCACTATGGCACTGGTCACGGATTACGATTGCTGGCACCCCGATCACGACGCCGTCACGGTAGACATGGTCATCGAATTTCTGAACAAGAATTCCGTCAATGCGCAAAGCCTGATTCGTGAAGCCGTCAAATCACTCGCGGACAAAGAAAGAACCTGCAAATGCGGGACGGCATTAAAACATGCCGTCCTGACGCAACTCGAAAGCATCACGGAGGAATCAAAGCAAAGACTGGATGCTATTGTTGGCAAGTATTTTCAATCATTCGCAAACTGAAAAGTTTGCTCTACGTGGAGGTCATTATGACTCTGTCGAAAGTTAAATTTGCACTTTTACTCACCATTGCTTTTGGAGTAATGAGTTCCATCATTGACTATAATTCGGGCAATAATTGCAGTGATGGCTTCTGCCGCATGAGTGGCGTTTATGCGGCACAAATCAGTCGCGGGCCTGTCGCTCCCACTCGTGACCCTGCGCTTGAAAAAGAATCCGCGCATCACCTCGACGTGGCGTGGCAATACTTCAAACGCAAGCTGGATAAAAAAGACGGTACGGCCATCACCCGTGCGAATAAAACGATTGCGGATCGCTTGAACGAAGTCATTGATACGAATCCGAATTTTGCCAAACTTGATGAAGTTTATTATCTGCTTGGCGAAACTTATTTGCGCGATCCTGATGAAAAAATCTACAGTCTTGCGGAACCTTGCTTTAAAGAAATTGTCAAAAATTTCGCGGACAGCAAATTCATCGGTGACGCGAAAAAACGGTTGGATGAAATTAATTCCTCTTCTGCTAAAAAATCAGAAGACAAAAACGAAGGAAAGAAAAAAAGCTAATGTCACTTCTGGTTGTCGGCTCTGTTGCCATTGATTCTGTCAAAACTCCTTTTGGAAGCCGTGAACGCTCACTGGGCGGCGCGGCGACGCACTTCTCCGCTTCGGCTTCTTACTTCACCGACGTTTCTGTCGTGGGTGTCGTGGGCGATGATTTTACTGCCGACGACATGGCGGTCTTTCGTGAACGCAATATCAATACGGAAAACCTGCAACAAATTCCCGGCGGGAGAACCTTTCGCTGGGTCGGTGACTACGGCTTCGATTTGAATTCCGCGCAAACGATTGATACGCAATTGAATGTCTTTGGAGATTTCAATCCGCAGCTTTCTGAGACCGCGAAAAAATCACCCTATTTATTTCTCGCCAACATTCAACCACAGCTTCAACGGCAGGTACGTGAACAAGTGGATTGCAAATTCGTCGCGATGGATACGATGAATTACTGGATCGAAACGGCGCGTGAAGAACTAATTAAAACCATTGGTGTCGTTGACGCCGTCATCATCAATGATTCCGAAGCACGCGAATTAGCAGGCGAATCCAATCTGATCAAAGCAGCGAAAAAGATTCTGACGTTCGGACCGAAGTTTCTGATCGTCAAACGTGGAGAATATGGCGCAGCCTTATTTACGAAAGACACTTATTTCGCTACCGTCGCCTATCCATTGGAAAGCGTTTTTGATCCGACGGGCGCAGGCGACAGCTTTGCCGGAGGCTTCATGGGATACATCGCCAGGCACGATAATTTAGACGATGAAACGATTCGACGGGCAATTATTCACGGCTCTGTGATGGCGAGTTTCAACGTCGAAGAATTTAGTTGTGACCGGCTGCGACGACTAACGCATCCCGAAATTGAAGCGCGAGTGGATGGCTTCCGCAAACTTACCCAATTTTAGCTATTAGCGGTTAGCAATTAGCTTTTAGCCAGAAAACCTCTTCCGGACTAATAGCTAACCGCTAATAGCTGACCGCTTTTCCTATGTTATTTCATAAATTTCAAGCGCTCGGCAACGACTTCCTGATTGTACATGAAGCCGAGCTGAAGACAATCACCAATAATTACAGCGAGTTTGCGCAGCGTATCTGTGATCGGCACTTTGGTGCAGGCGCGGACGGGCTGGAAGTAATTCTAGCGCAGAATCCTTCGCCTGACGCTGACTTTGCGATTCGTTTGTATAACGCCGACGGCGGAGAAACTCCGATTTCTGGCAATGGTACTCGTTGCGTGGGGGCGTATCTCAGCGTCTTCGGTGGTTGGATCAAACCGAAGGTGAAAATCGCCACGGGAGCCGGAACTAAAGCTTTATCATTGATTGAGCGCGAAGGAACCAGATGCGGATTCAAAATGGAAATGGGAATCCCACAGTTTGCCAGCCACGAAATTCCGGTGAATTTAGCCGCTCCGCTGGCACAGGTCATCAAACAAAAACTCAATGTTGACGGGCACGAAATTGAATTCACGGCGACTTCGATGGGCAACCCGCATTGCTCCATTTTCGTCGAAGATTTCGATCAACTGGATTGGCGCAAAATCGGTTCACTCATCGAAACGCATCCAATGTTCCCTGAGCGTACCAACGTCGAATTCGTCCACATCATCAATCGCAACGAAATCGAAGTTCGCTTCTGGGAACGCGGCTGCGGCGAAACCTTAGCATCAGGAACCGGATCCTGCGGGGCGTCATTGGCTTCGATGCTGAACAATTTTGTTGAGCGCAAAGTCACCGTCAGGACTGCCGCCGGAACATTACAAGTTGAATGGCAAGCCGATAATATTGTCACGCAAATCGGCGAAGCACGCGCTGTGTATTCCGCTGAATGGCTTCGATAAGAAGTGATGAGGGGGGAAGTGCTGAGTGCTGAGTAGCTCTTTATACTCAGCACTCTCTACTCATCACTTTCTAAGATTCGTACGAAAATCCTGAAATAATTGCTTTACCAGTTGAATTTGGGGCAACAAATTATCTATCATGGCTCCGCGAAGCCGTGCATAGCTAAATAACAACCAGCCTCCCCCTTTTGAGAAATACTTTTGAGCTTCCCGCTAGGCACCATAACCAAGGGAGTTAGTATGCGTATCTTAATTATTGAAGACGAACAAAAGATGGCTGAAATCCTCAAACGTGGATTAGAAGAGGAAAATTTTGCCGTCGAAATTGCCCACGATGGAGACAGCGGGTTAACCATCGGTAAGGAACAAAAATTCGATGTCATCTTGCTTGATGTCACGTTGCCGGGAATGGATGGATTTGATGTTGCCAAAGAATTACGGGCGGCCAATATCAAAACCCCAATTCTGATGCTGACGGCGCGAGACTCCACTGAAATGAAAGTCAGAGGACTTGACAGCGGAGCCGATGATTACATCACCAAGCCATTTGCTTTTGCTGAACTGCTCGCCAGAATTCGCGCACAAGTGCGACGCTCTGAAGACATCACCAAATTGCAGGTCGGCGATTTGCTGCTTGATTTGATTCATCGCAAAGTCACGCGTAGCGGCGAAGAAGTTCAGCTCACCGGCAAAGAATTCAATTTGCTGGAATATTTCATGCAACATCCTGATGAAATATTGTCGCGGGAAACTTTGTCAGAAAAGGTTTGGAACGAAACGTTTGATGCACTCACGAATGTCATTGACGTTTACATCAATTACCTGCGCAACAAAGTAGACCGGAACCGCGAGACCAAATTAATTCAGACCATTCGTGGCGTGGGTTATATGCTGAAAACGCCGTAACCATTGGATCGAATTCAGTTGTTAGGTGATAATCAGGTTGATCGTAGGCAACCAATTATCAACTGACCAGATGCGCCTTAAATTCACCCTTTATTATCTCGCCTTATTGACCGCTGTGCTGATTTTTTTTGGCGTCGCCATTTACGCCTACATTGCGCGTGGACTGGTCAATATTATTGACACTTCACTGGCGGCAAGTTCCCGCAGCATTGAGTCTCGCCTGCAACTCGGAGAAATGCCGGAGCATTCATCACCCGGCGAAGAAGAAATGATGATCGCTCCATTGATGTTTCAAATCATCAATGAATTCGGTGACATGATTGACGAACAGTATCTGATGAAAGCGTATCGCCTGCCGATAAATATCTCTGAACTCCAACGATTTCAGGATAACCAATTACACGTCAGCACTATCAATTTAGCCTCCGGCGAACAGCTTCGGATTGCGACGCTCCGCACTACCGATAAGCTCAAACAACCAATGTTTGTAAGGGTTGGACAATCACTCCGACCGCTACAAAAAGCACGACGGCAATTATTACTCCTGTTGGCACTCGCCGGGCCAGCCGCACTTTTAATGGGAAGCTATGGCGGCTTATTACTGGCGAATCAGGCACTGCGTCCGGTAGATCGCCTGACCCGCGCTGCGAAAGAAATCGAAGCCGGAGACTTATCCCAGCGCGTTCACGTCCCTGCCAAAATGGATGAACTCGGACGGCTCGCCATTACCTTCAACCGCATGATTTCACGCCTGCAAGCGGCATTCGAGCGGCAACGACAATTCACCGCCGATGCTTCGCACGAATTGCGGACGCCTTTAGCCGTCATGCGCGGCGATATTGAAATCGCCCTGCGTCGTGAACGAAAAGCTGACGAATATCAAGAAGTACTTGCCTCAAATCTGGAAGAAATTATTCGGCTCTCACGTCTCGTAGAAGATTTATTGATGCTGGCGCGGGCTGATGCCGGCCCCGCTGATTTGCATTTTGAGCCGATGAACATTGGTGATTTATGCACACGGGTAGTTGATTATTTAGCTCCGTTGGCAGAAGTAAAAAATCAATCACTCGCTTACCAATCCGATTCAAAAGCTGAGCTGACCATCAAAGGAGATGCGCAGCGGCTGAAACAAATGTTGTTGAATTTATTGGATAACGCGATCAAATATACGCCGGGCGGCGGGCGCATCATGCTGACGTTAATGAAAGATAGCAAGGATGCAGTAATGATTATTTCCGACACCGGGCGCGGCATTCCAACCGAAGACATTCCGCATATTTTTGAACGCTTCTTTCGGCACTCGCGTAGTACCAGCGATAAAACCGTCCAGGGTTCAGGGCTTGGGCTATCCATCGTCAAATGGATTGTCGAATCACATCAGGGAACCATCATCGCCGAAAATAATTCGGCTGGTGGCACGAAATTCACGGTGCGCTTACCGCTTCAATAAAAATGCAGAAGCCCGCACGTAGTAAGGGCGTCTTTTTAGATCGTAAAGATGCCCTTACTACGTGCGGGCTTCTGCATCTATTTCTTCCCCGTAATCAATCTGGCTCCGCGTTGATAGGTGAAGTACGACCACGCCCAATTAAAAAGAGCGGCGACGCGATTGCGGAATCCAATCAAAAAAATCAAATGGATAAACAACCACGCTGCCCACGCAATGAAACCACTGAGATGAATTTTTCCCATCTCAGCAATCGCGGCGTGGCGTCCAATCGTAGCCATACTTCCTTTATCAAGATAGCTGAACGATTGATAGGATTCGCCTTTCATCGCACGCAAAATATTTTCGGCGGCGCAGCGTCCCATCTGCATTGCCACAGGGCTGACACCCGGCAAAGGATTCCCTGTCTGATGCGTAAAACTCGTCGTATCACCAATCGCAAAAATATTTTTATGATTTGGTAAAGTCAAATCAGGCTCCAGGATTAATCGCCCGATCCGATCACGCGGAGTATTGATTTTATTGGCTAGAGCTGAAGCCTGAATCCCTGCCCCCCAAATGATCGTCGCCGCGTTGATCGTTTCGCCGTCCAGATAAACTCTGGCTTCAGCAATATTTTTGACCAGCGCATTGACGCGCACCTGCACTCCAAGCTGCGTTAGTTGCCGCTCTGCACTCGCGCTTAAATCTTCCGCAAAACTCGGCAGTACGCGGGGGCCGCCTTCCAACAAAATCACTTTAGCATCACGCGGATTAATATGTCGAAAATCTCGCGTTAAAGCGTATTGTGCCAGCTCTGAAATCGCGCCGGCCAACTCAACTCCGGTCGGCCCGCCACCAACAACCACAAAAGTCATCAGCTCCTGACGCCGTACCAGATCATTTTCTTTTTCGGCTAATTCAAACGAGAGTAAAACACGGCGCCGAATTTCCAGCGCATCATCAAGACTTTTCATTCCCGGAGCAAATTTTTCCCAAGCATCATTTCCGAAATAACTCGTCCGTCCCCCCGTCGCAATAATCAGATAATCGTAGCTCAATTGCCCGTCGCTTAACTCAACAAGCTGCTTATCTAAATCAATGTTCGTAGCCTCACCAAGTAAAACCGTCACATTTTTTTGACTTCGGAGAATCGAACGAATCGGCGCAGCAATGTCAGCAGGAGAGAGTCCGGCGATAGCTACCTGATAAAGCAGTGGCTGGAAAAGATGATGATTCGCACGATCCAGCAGCGTGATGCGAACTGGTGCGGATTTGAGCGCACGAACTGTGGCAAGTCCTCCGAAACCAGCACCAATAATTACGACATGTAGAAGTTGATTCGTCATAAGAAGTCCTCAATAAAATCATACGATGAACACGTCACGATTTGTTCTCAGGGCGGTGGCTTTGGTGTGCCAGCATCCTGCTGGCAAATATTCATGAAGAAAAGCTGCCGGCAAGATGCTGGCGCACCAATTGAAAGTTTGCTCTACAAAAATATTCGCCTAAAATTCGCGGTGGTAATCGCTGCGATTTCTTCAAAACTGACGTTCTGCAAAGCTGCCAATTGCATCGCAGTTTCTTTCACGAACGCAGGTTCATTGCGCTTTCCGCGATACGGCACAGGCGCGAGGAACGGGCAATCCGTTTCGATCAATAAACGATCTTTCGGAACCGAAGCCGCTACTGCTCGCAAAGCATCCGCATTTTTGAACGTGATAACTCCTGAAAAAGAAATCATAAAACCCATCGCCAACGCCGCATCTGCGAGTGTTTGTGTTCCGGTAAAGCAATGAATAATGCCCCCACGTTTTTTCAAATCGTGCTGAAAATAAGCATCGCGCAAAATCTCTATCGTATCTTCTTCGGCGTCGCGGGTATGAATAATGACGGGCAAATCCGCCTGCAACGTCAGTTCTAATTGACGCCTGAAAACTTGTTGCTGCACTTCGCGCGGGCTGTGATCGTAGTAATAATCCAAGCCGATTTCACCCCAGCCAATCACTTTCGGATGCTGCGCCAGAGTCACAAATTTTTGTTCGAGAGCTTCATCGTATAAACTGGCTTCGTGCGGATGAAGACCGATGGCGGCATAAATGAAATCGTGTTTTTCAGCCAGAGCGATGCCAATATCCAATGACCCTTTGGCAACATCGCTCCCGGCAATTTCGAGAAATAATTCAACTCCGGCGGCTTGAGCGCGAGCAATTACGTCGTCACGATCTTCATCAAAAGCGGGCGTATCTAAATGAGCGTGTGAATCTATCAACATATCTATGACAATTTCCTGAAACTTTGAGAGCAAAATAAATGATGTGATGAACTATCAATGTACACGACGCAATGCGAATCAAGAAGATTTTTTCCACGAAGGACACGAAGGGACATGAAGAAAAACATTTTTTTAGTGACCAAAAAATTACAGAGATTTCTCTTTATTGGTGATGTCTTTCTTCGTGTCCCTTCGTGTCCTTCGTGGATGATAAATTCTTTTCCTGCTTGTTAACTATATGCGAATTGCCGCTTCAACTTATCTCAATTCTGCGCCGTTGATTTACAGTTTCACTTCCGGCATGCAGCGCAATCGCGCCATTTTTATTGGCGATGCGGCTCCCGCTCGTTGTGCGCAAATGTTAGCGAACGGGCAATGCGACATCGCGTTAATTCCGGTGATTGAATACCTGCGAATCCCGAACCTCCGCATCATCCCGAACGTGGCCGTAGCCTCTAAAAACCGGATCGAAAGCGTCATCCTTGCCACCAAATGCGAACCAAATAAAATTTCAAAAATCGCCTTGGACAGCTCTTCGCGCACTTCGCAAACCTTAGTCAAAATTTTGATGGCAAACCGGTTTCATCACCAGCCAACTTATTGCGAACGACTTCCTGATCCCGGCTGCGCGAATATGTTTGAGGGAACCGACGCCGCGCTGGTGATTGGCGATCCCGCTTTTCACGTCAAAGCCAACGCCGAACGGCTTCATTTGAAGATTTACGACTTAGCCGAAGAGTGGAGAGCCTTAACCGATTTGCCCTTTGTCTTCGCCGTCTGGGTCGTGCGCGAAGATGCTTTGCCGGAATATCATCGCTTCAAATTAGATTTTGAAATGGCGAAACGCGAAGGATTGGAACGCGCTCACGAAATCGCGGAACAATACGCGACAGTACTGAATAAATCTTCTGCTGAATTATTTTCTTATCTCACGAAAAATGTGAACTACGAATTAGACGGCGAAAATTTAGCAGGGCTGCGCGAATATTTCCGAGAAGCGTTTGAATTGCGATTGGTTGAGCAACAGAAAGAATTATTATTTGTCTCCTAATGCAGAAGCCCGCACACAGTAAGGGCGTCTTTTCTCCACAAGAATTATAGATATTTTTTAGTGCCTTCAAAATGTGAAGGCGCCCTTACTGCGTGCGGGCTTCTGCATTCTTTCTGCAAAAATAATTGTCAGTTGATAATGGGTAGTTGATAATGTTCCTCGCCAAACTTCTTTCCCCGGAGTTCAAAATTTATGAATAAAATTCTTCATCTCGCGCTCTTCATTTTATTGTTTCTTTCCCCACTTCAGGCGCAAACCAAGCGCGGATTCCTGCCCGAAGACCTCTATCAACTCAAGGACGTTGCCGATGCCAACATTTCTCCTGACGGCTCCCGCGTCGCCTACACCGTCACCGAAGTCAGTGCCGATCATTCGCGCAACGTCACGCACATCTGGTTAGTCAAAACCGAAGGCGGCGAACCAACCCGCTTAACAAAAGATGCTGCTGATGAAAGCACTCCGCGCTGGTCACCGGATGGAAAATGGCTCGCGTATTATTCACAAGATGCTTTATGGGTCATCAACCCTGATGGCGGAAAGTCGCTGCATTTGCCGGATGGGAATTGGGTGAAGACGCCAAATACCGAACCACAAAAAATCACTCGTGTCGCCCGGACAAATTTCTTTTTTACCAAAGCCGGAGAAAGCTTCACCTGGTCGCCTGACAGCAAACAAATTGCGTTTGTGAGTGATCCGATCATTCTGCCTCCAAACCCAATGATGGAGCGGCTGACACGTGGTTTAAGTCAGGACGAATTGATGCGGCTTCCGACCGAAACCAGAAATACAATTTTGAAAGCGCAGGGGAAATCTGCCGAACAAATTTCCGCGCTGGAAGCGGATTACAAAGCACAACAGGCGAAAGCCAGCAACTACACGACTGATGTCAAAGTCGTGACGCGGTTGCAGTACAAATCACGGACTTCGTTTTCAGACAATTTGCAATCCCACATTTTTATTGCAGACGTAGCAACGAAAGAACTGCGCCAATTGACGAGTGGAAATTATGCCGAGCATTCCATCAACTGGTCTCCGAAAGGCGATGAAATTGTCTTCGTCTCCAACCACGAACCCGATCCCGACAAAATTAACAACACCGATTTATTTGTAGCCAACGTCACCACAGGCGCAGTGCGACAACTGACCAAAACAAAGGGCTGCGAATGGCAACCCGTGTTTTCGCCGGATGGCAGTCAGATTGCGTATCTGGCTACGACACGCGATGTGACGACGATTGATAGTGTGGCAGAAGATGCACATGCTTGGGTGATTTCAGCAAATGGTGAGAATGCGAAAGAATCCAGATCGCCGAAGAATGAGGATACTGGGCGGACAATGACAGTGAAATGGTGGAATAAATCTGAACCTGCTTTTCTTACAAATCACATGGGGCAAACATATTTTTATGTAGGAATACCATTCCGCCAGCTCTTGGATAGTGCATTTGCCCAAATAAATAATTTCTCCGTATCTAATGGAATAAAATTTGTAAACGTCATTAATCATGATACTAAAATTCCAGAGGTATACTGTAAAACTTTATCAACTCCGCTAAACTCACATTTAAATCCGATTTCAGTAAAATCTTTATCAAGCCACAACAAAGCGCTCCAAGATTTGCTTCAGTTCGCTCCAATGATCGAATTTCAATTTCCAAACGAAGGTTTTGAGATAGAAGGCTGGCTTGTGCTTCCGATTAATCTCGATGAGAAGAAAAAATATCCGGTGATTCTTTATATTCACGGCGGGCCGCACGGGATGCACGGGTACAGTTTCAATGCGACGGTGCAGGCTCTCGCGGCGAAAGGTTATGGCGTACTGCTCATCAATCCGCGTGGCTCATCCGGCTACGGACAAAAATTTTCGGATGGATGCGTGAATGATTGGGGCGGCGGCGATTACCGCGATTTGATGCGCGGCGTAGATGTCGCGCTGGAAAAATTTTCGTATCTCGACAAAGACCGCAGGGGCGTGATGGGCGGCAGCTACGGCGGCTATATGACGAATTGGATTGTCACGCAAAACGACCGTTTCAAAGCCGCGATTGCCTCCGCGAGCCTGTCAAATCTGATCAGTTTTTATTCGACTTCGCTCTATCAGGATTTGGTTCACGCCGAATTCAACGGGATGCCGTGGGACAATTACGAAAAATTGTGGGATCGTTCGCCGCTCAAACATATCAAAAATGTGAAGACGCCGACGATGCTCATCCACGGCGAAAACGACAACGATGTTCACATCACGCAAGCCGAAGAAATGTACACCGCCCTGAAAATGCGCGGCGTAGACACAGTGCTGGTGCGCTACCCGCGCGAAGGTCACGACATCCGCGAACCGAAACATCGCGTGGATAATTTGCAGAGAAATTTGGATTGGTTTGAGAAATATTTGAAGTAGTCGGAGCGCCAGCATCCTGCTGGCTCCGCGAGCGCGTGCAACGCCGCTCGCGTAACGTGGCGAGGAGTGCGAGTGATTTGCCAGTTAGCTCCCTCACCAAAAGCATTTGCATCGCTCGCGCTTGCAAACGCAGCAAGCAGGATGCTTGCGCTCCCAGTACGCTCCAATTATTGCGGAGTAAATTGTTTCAGGCTGATCTCACTCGCAATCTGCTGACGCGCTTTATTCAGTGAAGAAAATCTTCCCGCCGCGACTGCTTGCACCAACACATTGCCAATCACCGTCGCTTCAATCGGGCCTGCTAAAACAGGCTTCTTGCAGGCATTTGCGGTCGCTTGATTCAAATAATTATTCAGCGAACCGCCACCCACAATTTGCACGCCGCGAATTAATTTTCCGGTGAGTTCTTCAATCGTGCGAATGACCGAAGCGTAACGAAGCGCGAGCGAATCAAGAATTATTTTCGCAATAAATGCTGGCTCGTCACTGTTTTTTTGTCCGCCCTCAATCAGTAATTCTTTGATCGCAGCCAACATACTCGGCGGATTAAAAAGCCGCTCATCATCTGGAAAAATAACAACGGAATCACCTGAAATTTTTGCGACATCGGCAAGCAATCCATCGTAATCAACGCTCAAGCCTTGTGTCTGCCATTCCTTGCGACAGGATTCCAACAACCACAATCCCATCACATTTTTTAGAAAACGAATGGTGCCGAATGCGCCACCTTCGTTGGTGAAATTATGTTCGGCAGTTGCGGCATTGATGAGCGGCGCATAAAGCTCTAGGCCGACGAGTGACCAAGTGCCCGAAGAAATATATGCCCAGTCGTTTAGCAACGGCGCACCTGCGACTGCGCTGCCCGTGTCGTGCGTAGCGGGTGCAATGACTTTTACATTGTGCAAATTCAATTCTTCGGCAAGCTCAGGTTTCAAGAATCCAACTTCGTCTCCGGTGGAAATAATCTCAGTGAATAAATGTTGTGGCAGACTGAGCGCAGCAATAATTTTTTCATCCCACGTGCGGCTTTCCGCATTCACCATTTGCATCGTCGTCGCGTTCGTATATTCCGTGACAGCCTTGCCCGTCAGAAAAAAATTTATCAGGTCAGGCATCAGCAAAAGCCTGTCAGCATTGGTCGCAATACCTGCTTTCGCGTGGGCGCAGAGTTGCGAACTGGTGTTGAGCGTCAAAAATTGAATCCCCGTCCTAGCATAAATTTCTTCACGCGGCAGCTGCTCAAACAGTCGCTCAAAAATATTTGCCGTTCGTTCATCGCGATAACAAATCGGGTCTTCAATCAAATTCCCCTGCGCGTCAATTAAGCCATAATCCACTGCCCAACTGTCTACGCCAAGGCTGTGAATAGGGCGTCCGAGCGCATTCGCACGTTTCGCGGCGGCGGACAATCCAATTTTAATTTCTGAAAATATATGCGTGAAGTCCCAGCGCAAATGTCCATCCAACTGACGCGGCGGATATTGAAAACGATGCGTTTGCTCCAGTAAAAATTCACCGGATGAAAGTCCAGCCAAAAAGACGCGTCCACTGCCCGCGCCCAGATCAACCGCAATATAAAGAAAGTTATTCATGACAAAAAATAGAGTGCGGAAAGTAAGAAATTTACTTTCCGCACTCTATTGTATCATCAAGAATCTATCAGAGTCAGTACTACCTGCGGTAGCGGGTGGAAGTAGCGTTGATGCTCACCACCCGCTACCGCAGGTGGTACTGACTTCGCATAAATTAGAAACTAAGCTTCATTACCGCCTGCACCTGACGCCCTGTCGCGCCAAATAACAAGCTGGAAATCACACCAGCACTCGCCGTACCAATGGAATTTCCCGGATTCGCAAATTGCGCGTGATTGAATGCGTTGAAGAATTCCACTTTGAATTGATGCTCAAAGCGATCACGGAATTTGGTAATTTTCACGAGTGAAAAATCTACGTTGACCTGTTTTGGTCCACGTAAAATGTTACGACCGGAATTGCCATACGTGCCAGTTGCGTCTGGCACAATTTGGAAAGCGGCTGTATCAAACCATTTGTCAATCGTAGGAGTGCTCAGCAATCCCGATCCGAGTCGGTTCGGACGATTGCCCGTTCCGGTTGAAGCGACACCAACTGATTGGTTGACGCTGAACGGCAGACCTGTGCGAGCCAGGAAAATACCGCTCAATTGCCAGCCACCCAGGAATTTATCCACAATGGCATTGTCGCCCGTATTCAGCAGCTTGCCTTTGCCGACAGGTAAATCATACGTCCAGCTTGAACTGAAAGTATGCTTGATGTCGAAATCTGAAACAGCGCGATCACGTCTGAAATCATACGCGTTTTGCACTGTGCCTTCTGTGTCGGAAACAACGTCAATTGTTTTGCCGAAAGTGTAGGCATTGAGGAATTGCAAACCGTTCGAGAAGCGGCTTGAAAATTTCATCAACAAGGCATGGTGATTGGAATCACCGCGACTTTGTACCTGTGACAACGAGCGTAAGCCTGGTGCCAGAACGATGAAAGGGCGGTTGACGTTGGAGTCAGAGATGCCCACTACCGGCTTCGCCTGATTAATGTCCATCTTGGCAACAAGGTGTGTGCCTTTGGAGCCAACGTAGGACATTTCCAGCGCGTAGTTTTTGCTGAGCTGTTGCGAGACGTTCAGGTTCCACTGTTGCGCATAACCATCTTTGAAATTCGTCTCAAAGATAGAGCGCGTTGTGCCTGTCGGAATAGCCGCAGGATTCAGCGCGGGTGGCGCAGGAATACCAGCACTGATTTTGTACAACGGCAAATAGGTGGTTGTTTGTGAATTGGAAAGCAGGAACGGCGGGCTATTCGCCTTGGAGGACGAAGTACCCGTCAGAGGGTTATTCCAGAAAATTCCATAGCCTCCACGGGCAACGGTTTTGCCTTTGCCGAAAACGTCATAAGCAAAACCAATGCGCGGCGCGAAATCTTTTTTGGGAATCGTCTGCAAATAACGACCGACTTTGACACCACCGATGGTGGCACTGTCAGACGCTACGATAAAGCGACCGATGCTGGCATCGAAATTCGATTGACGATTATACTGCTCAACATACGGCACAAACAGGTCGTAACGTAAGCCTAAATTGACCGTCAACTTGCTGTTCACGCGCCAGTCATCCTGCACATACGCGCCATATTCAGGGCGGCGTTCACCATAAATTCCCTGCATAAGTCCACGTGTGACACCCGAAGCATAGCCCAGCATAAAGCTGGCAAGCCCAAAGCCGCTGGTTGCATTCTGGCTGCAACCTGACGCAATACCTGCGCAGTTCGAAGTCAGATTCTGGTTGAAGTTGAAATTTCCAACAATGCTATCAACGTTGAAAATGTTACGACGACGTTTCGTATAGCTACCACCCACTTTGATGGTATGCGCGCCGCGTGTGTGGGTCACGTTATCAAAAAACTGGAACGTATCTAAAAACGTGAGCAGAGGTTGATTGCCGTTGGCTCCGAGGTTACGAATGTCACCCTGAGCGAAGACAATCTGCGACATCGCGGTTGCCGTGTCCGTAATGTTGACGCCGGGAATTCCGACTGTACTTGCCAGATTTGTTCCGAAATCAATGGAAGTCACTTTGAACGCGATACGGCTGGCACCAAAGCGAAACTCATTCAACCAGTGTGGATTAATCGTATGCGTATCGTTGATGGCCAAACTTTGTCCGCGAATCAAACCGTTACCAGCACCGAACGTGGTACCCGCATCACCATGCGGCAAGGTTGCAGGCAGAAAACGATTGGTTCGCTCAAAGCTGTAACGCACAAAAGCGTGATTTTTCTCGGAAAAATAATGATCAATTTTCGTATCAAATTGATCGTCTTCGCGTTTCAAAACCGGGTTGCTCAGATAATTATTAATGACCTGACCGTTCGCGGCGGTGGTTCCCGTCACGTTCGGCAATGGATATAACTGATCAATAATTTTACGTGAAGTCGGGTCAATCATGCTCGCAGGAATAACGTTCCCAGCAAACGCAGCTTTGGCAACCGGATCATAAATCGTGCGCGTCAATTCCGAAAAATCTCCGGCACGCATTTTCAAAGTTGGAACCGAGGAAAGATAAGTTTTACCGTCTCGGATTCTGGTTCCTTGATAATCGCCAAAGAAAAATGTTTTGTCGCGGTAGATGCGTCCACCTAACGTCCCACCAAATTGATTTTGCTTGAACGGTGGTTTCTTGCGTCCGTTTTTATTATTGAAAAAATCGTTCGCGTCTAAAGCATCATTGCGCAAAAATTCAAACGCATTGCCATGAAAAGCATTTTGCCCGGATTTGATTTGGATGTTCACCACGCCGCCGCTGGAGCGTCCGAACTCTGCGGAATAGGTGCTGGTTTGCACTTTGAATTCTGCCAGCGCATCAATGCTGGGGAAGATCACCACCGAGTTCAGCCACGTTTCGTTATTGTCCACGCCGTCGAGCAAAAAGTTATTGTCGCGGGTGCGCATTCCGTTCGCCGAAAACGAAGCTGATGCACGCCACGCCAGACTGCCTGCGCCGTCAATATTCGCGCCGGGAATTCCGCGCAACACACCAGGCAAAGTTCTGGTCAATTGCACGAAGTCACGACCATTCAACGGCAGATTTTTAATTTGTGATTCGTTGATCGTGCCGCTGAGATCAGAGCTATCCGTTTGAATTAAGGGCACTGTGCCTTCAATCTGAATTGTTTCCGTTGCTTGTCCGACTTTCAAAGCGAGATCAATACGCGCCTTTTGGTCAACACCGAGCTGAACATCACTCACGGCTAATTTGCTGAAACCAGCCATTTCTACCGTGATGTTGTAAGCACCAATCGGCAGCGACGGCGCAATATATTCGCCAGAGCCATCACTGGTCAGCGTCCGTGAAACGCCAGTAGCTTTTTGCACCAGCGTAATTTTTGCACCAGCAACTGCGGCTCCACTCGGGTCAGTCACTGTGCCGAGAATCGTTCCACTTACTGCCTGTGCAAATGAAGAGGCAGCAAAAAGTGCCAGGAAGACGAGAGTTAGAAAAATATTCATATTCCCGAAAAATCGGGAATGCTTAGGATGGATCATTTGTATCTCCTTGAGAGTTTCGTTGATAGATAAATCACTTCATAGCAAAGATTGGCGGAAATATCCTTCTATTCAAAAGGTGATTTGCAAAACTCCCGACAAAGCTGATTTGAGTTTTTTTGATTACTACTTTTTGGCAATCAGATTAATTCTTATTAGTAACACAACGCCTACGCATTTTCGTGCAACAATGGAATGAAGTATACCGCAATAAACTGCGTACACAAAATCATTGACCAATAATTAATGATTATAATGCAGGCTAAACAATTCCGGCTGAGATTCCAATTGCTGCCGGACGCTCTTCGGCTTTGTGCTGACGATATTGGCTGGCGCGATAAACAGCTAACGGATCAATCGCACCACCGGCGTTTTGCCGTGCTTTCGCAATGATCGGCGCAACATCCATCGTGAACGCTTGCTTCAAAGTTTGCAGCGCAACCATGGCATCGCCTTTTTCCTGTGCTTCACGCAGGGCATCGCGATCTACCAAATGTGCCTGAACGAAGGCGCGCTGCAGTTCGACGGCACTCATCATCAATGATTCAATCGGGTCGGTGACGTTATGCGATTGATCCAGCATGTACGCTGGGTTGAAATCGGGCGTGCCGTCCAATTCTGCGTCTACGAGTTCGTTGAAAATCAAAAATAATTGGAATGGTTTGATCGAACCTGCGTCCAAATCATCATCGCCATATTTGCTGTCGTTGAAATGGAAGCCACCGAGCTTACCCGCTTGAATTAAACGTGCGACGATCATTTCGATGTTGACATTCGGCGCGTGATGACCGAGGTCAACTAAGCATTGCGCTTTTGGCCCCAGTTGCGTAGCGCAAAAATAATTTGTCCCCCAATCATTAATCACAGTCGAGTAAAACGCGGGTTCATACATTTTGTGTTCCATAAACACGCGCCAATCATCCGGCAATGCTGCATAAATTTCGCGCATACTTTCAAGGTAACGTTCCAATGTTTTGCGAAAATTTTGTTGCCCTGGAAAATTCCCACCATCGCCAATCCACACCGTATGCGCTTTGGAGCCGAGTGATTTTCCAATCTCAATGCACTCAATATTATGCTCAACAGCTTGCGCACGTACCGCAGCATCAGGATGCGTCAGGCTGCCGAATTTATAAGAAAATTTTTGCTCGGCCTGATCCTGAAATGTATTGGAATTCATCGCGTCAAAAGTTAAGCCGCGTTCATTCGCAAAAGATTTCATCGTCGCTACATTGTCAGGTTTATCCCACGGAATGTGCAGCGAAACCGCCGACGTAGCACGAACTAATTGATTAATCGTCGCGCAGTCTGCCAATTTTTCATAAATCCCGCGTGGTTCGCCAATCCCTGGAAAACGAGCAAAGCGCGTGCCGCCCGTGCCTACGCCCCACGAAGGCACTGCGACCTGAAACGCTTGCGCACGTGCGGTGAGGTCTTCGATGTTGAGGTTACGGCGTTGTAATTGTTTGCCGAGATGTTCGTAATCTTCTTCGAGCCAGGGTTTGGCTTTATTATTTTGTTCGGCAATAAAATTTTCGTTAATTTCAAAAGGTGCAGTCATAATTTCATTCCATATATCCGCCAACATTAAGTGCAGATGTTGATCTACACCACCCGCTACGACAGCGGTTACTGTGGCGTTGCAGTCGTGGCAGTTGAGTCAGTACCACCTGTGGTAGCGGGTGGTAGATTTTCCATCAATCAAACTCTGGCAGATCATCACCCTGCCCATTAAGAACATAATCAACGGCACGCTCTACACTCCGTTCATTCCATAAATAGCGAGTACTTCCTTTGTCCGCCCAAGGGCTTCGCTTAAGCAACCATAGTCCATCTTGTTTCAGTTGTCTTGTAGCATTTGCTTTCAGCGCATTGAGCGCAAGCTCAACAGATTTTTCTCCGATACAAACAACAACATGAACATGATTGGTACGGATGTTAAGTGCATAAATGTCCCATTTTCGGAAACCACACGTTTCGCGGACAGCAGTCTCAACTGAAGAACGATGAGTCGCCTCTAGTTTTACAGGTTCACAAACGAGCTTGCCTTCATTGTATTCGCGCCACTTCTCATTAGTCGGAATATATGGCGAACGATATTTATTATTAAATCGATTTATTGAGCCGCGTTCGTCACCATGTAGCCACGTTCCGTAACAACGAAACGTGATTAAGTAGGCAAGTGGGATTTCCGTGTTATTCCACATGATTTGTTTATGTCAGTGTTGTCGCTACCGATGATACCGACTCTAACTATGCTGCAACGATTGAGTCAGTACCCGCTGCGGTAGCGGCGGGTTTTCTTTAGACAAGAGCTGCCACCCGCTACCGCAGGTGGTACTGACTCAATCGCTATCGCAAAAACCCGTCCTGCAATCCACCATCTACCGGAATCACATGCCCGGTAGTCTTACCCAAACGCTTCGTCACCAGCAAAAATATTGCTTCGGCTTGATCGTCGGGTTCAATGGCAACTTGCGTGAGCGTACGCTTGGCGTAAAAATTCGCCAGTTTATCGCGCAACGTTTCCGTATCTTCGTCTTCGCTGAATTTAATTTCATATTTCGCCAGCGAAGCGATCACGCGATCACGCGGGAACATCGTGCTTCCCTTCACTACCGTAGCAGGCGCAACCGCATTCACGCGCACGAGCGGCGACATTTCAATCGCCAGTTCACGCACTAAATGATTCGCGGCGGCTTTGCTGGTGTCGTACGCTAGGCTTCCCTTTTTCGCTACGACGGCGTTTGCACTGGTGGTCAGCACAATGTTGGAAGGCAAGCCTTGCCGCTTGAAAACTTTGTTCGCTTCGTCAGCAACGATGTACGCGCCCGTCACGTTAATGGCGAAAGTTTTATCCCATAAATTATCGGGGATATATCCAGCTTTATCAGGCGGAACAAAAATTCCGGCAGTTACGACTACGGCATCAATTCCGCCGTAAGCGAGCATCACATCCGCGAACATTTTCTGCACGCTTTCACGATTTGTGATGTTGCAGGCAAGGCCAATCGCAGGGCCGCAATTGCTGATGCCTGTGCCAGCCACGCCAATGCCTTCGCCGTATTGCTTGATAATTTCCTGCGCAGTTTCTTTGGCGGAAGTTTCATCAAGGTCTACGCAAACGATGTGTGCACCTTCTTTGACCAAACGATGCGCAGTAGCTTTGCCGATGCCCGCGCCTGCGCCGATGACGACGTGGATTTGACGATCCAATTCTTTTTCGGCGGGCATTCGTCGCAGCTTGGCTTCTTCGAGCAACCAATATTCGATGTCGAAAGCTTCCTGCTGATCCATCGCTTCGTATTGGTCAATGGCCTCTGCGCCGCGCATCACTTCAATCGCGCAGTTATAAAATTCGGCAGCCACGCGAGATTCACTTTTGTTTTTTCCAAATGCGATCATGCCGATGCCAGGGATTAAAACTACGGTTGGATTAGCGTCGCGCATCGCGGGCGAATCGGGATGTTTGCAGCGGTCATAATACGCCGCGTAATCTTTGCGATATTGCACGATGCCCGTTTCGATCAATGTTTTCAAAGCTCCGATGTCACCGCTGACAGGATTCCAGTCAATAAATAACGGCTTGATCTTGGTACGCAAAAAATGATCGGGACACGACGTGCCGAGTTCAGCAAGGCGCGGCGCGTCTACGCTATTCACAAAACGCAACATTTTCGGATCGTCCTGCACAGTGCCAATCATGCGTTTATTTGACGAAACCTTTCCGCGCAGCCAGGGCAACAAATCAACTAATAATTTTTGACGTTCGGCTTCGGGTAACGCCTGATGTTTTTGTCCGCCAAAAGTTTTTTCGCCTTTATCTTTTGATTCGATATAACGCGCCGCCGTGTCAATAATTTCCAGCGCAGTTTCATAACAAGTCTTGTCGTTATTCGCCCACGAAGACATGCCGTGATGACCAAGCACAATGCCTTTGGCTTTTGGGTTGTCGGCGATCATTGATTCAATAATTAAGCCAATATCAAAGCCCGGACGTTGCCACGGAATATATAAAACTTCGTCGCCAAAAATTTCTTTCGTCAAACGTTCCTGATTGACAGAAGCAGCGATGGCGATGACGGCGTTCGGATGCAAATGGTCTACGTGCTTGAATGGCACGAACGTATGGAGCGGCGTATCAATCGAACAAGCGCGTGGATTCAGGTTATATACACAATGATTGTAAAGCGGAACCATCGCGTCTTCGATTTCCGTCTTCGCGCCTTTGTTCGGATGATTCGTGTACAGCGGTTTCATCGCGCGAACTTTGTCGAGATAGAGCGAAGCAAAGCCGTCGCACTTCGCCGTGCGCAAATCACCGCCGGAGCCTTTGATCCATAAGACTTCAACGTCTGCGCCGGTGAGCGGGTCTTTTTCCATCAGCTTTGACGAAGTGTTGCCGCCGCCCGTATTCGTCAGCGTCAAATCATCGCCGAGCCGATTGGAGCGATAGACGAGACGATCTGCGCCGGATAATTTGTCGGCTTCTTCGTCTTTCCAAAGATATTGTACGTGTTGATAAGAATCTTTTTTACTCATTAAAAAAATCAAGCCTCCATCTCTTCTTTCGAGATTATGCGTTCGTTTTCGTATTATTTCTTTTCCCACACTTTGACCGGACCAAGCAAGCCCGATGGTAACAATGGTGAATTTGCCTGATAAAAAGGCATCGTCGTATAAGTAATTTTGTTCGTCATATTCGGCTGCTGATCGCCGATGAGCCGATTCACCCACAAATTCGTCACCTTCACTTCCAACTTATTTTCCCCTTTTTTAACTGCACTGGAAACGTCTATGGTGAAGGACTGTTTCCAAAGAATGCCCAAATTTTTTCCATTCACAATTACCTCCGCTAAATTCTTCACCGCGCCTAAATCAATTTCAATTCTTGTTCCTTTAGCAATGACCGGAAGGCTGAAGGTGGATTGATACGTTGCAGTCCCTGAAAAATATTTGATGCCCGCGTCAGGATTTTCCGTCCACGATTGCAGGGCGGTAAGAGTCGTTGTTGCGGGTGCGCCGCGCTCTGCTTGAAATGTTACTTTCCAGGGATTCGTAATTGTGGCGATTTGTTTTTCGACGGTTTTTGGTTGGGTGTAAGAAGCAACGGTTGCTTTGCCTTTGAAGATAACAAAAATAGCGTCATTCGGCTCTAAACGAAGCGGAATGATTGTTCGTCCATCTTTGATTTGAAACGAAACTTTTTCCATTTGCCCATTTTCGGGATGCCAGATTTCCGGCGTTTTACCTGTAACTCTGAAGCTCGTTTCAATCGCTTCAACCCGATCCTTTCTGTTGTTGATCCAATAAATTTCACGGTCGGGTAAGGTGCGATGTACGGATAAAATTTCTGTATCGTTGGTTAGTTTTGCGTAGGTGAAATCCGCTTGAATATTTTTCGCGGCGAGCGTTTGTTCTAGCGACTGCGCCTGAAAAACATTTTTATTATCGCTGCTCCAAACTTCGGCAACAATTGTTTTGAACTCTGCCTGATTGTCGCTCAAGCTCGCATTTTTTTCGGGCTTGATGCCTGTGATTGTGGCTCCGGCTTTCACCAAATCTCTGATTTTGTGCAGGACTGGCAGCGACATGTTTTTCGCATTTTCATCCAGTGCCAAAACCTGATAGCTCATCCCACTGGGCGTCCCAATCTTGCCGTCTTTCACTGACAACACATTTATCAAGGCATCTGCATTAACGAAATCAAAGCTATAGCCTGCGGGAATGTTCGGTAATTTTTTGCCGAATAACGCGGTGATGTTGTTGTCTTCGCCGTAGTAATACAGCACATCAGCGACAAATTTTCCTTGCTGTAACAGATAAGAACTGCGGCTCAAATAATCCGTCCAAGCCTTTGCCTGTTCCCCCCAGGTTTCATGCCGCGTGAACCATTGACCGAATGGCCCAAGGCCTAAACCAGGAATTTTTTGATCGGAAGGTTGATGCACCGAGGTATGAATGACGAAGCGATTTAAGCCGCTCGCCAGTTCAAGATCAGCCGTCGGTTTTAAATTTTCCGGCGAATAAGACCACGCCGAGCCGCCTACGCCGAGTGCCGTGAGCGATTCGGCAGCCACTAAATTTTGACCATAGATATGAGCGACAGCAGCAGATTCTAAAATATCGGCGCGATGCCCTGTTTGGTCGCCTTGGTTGATTGGTCCCGGCGTCCAAATGGCGGACATTGGCACATCGGCTTTGCGCTTCACTTCCATCCCGTCAGCAATCATCGCACGACCGTTTTCGTGCGATTCGCTGTATCTGCCCATTCCGCGTTTGTGGAGCAAATCACCGAGTTGATCGTAATGATTTTCCGCGATTAAATCAGCCAGCGTTTTTCTGAAGTCCCACAAAAATTGTTCGCTCGCTTCCGTGCTTTTGATGATCTTTCCGGTGAGTACAGGCATCCACGGCTTCAAATCATAGCCGCGTCGCCTGGCAAATTCTGCCATCAGATTTTTCGTCCAGTTTGCGCCACCTGCTTCATAACTGTCTGTGACGAGGTATTGCACACCTTTTTTGCCCATCAATCCGCCTGTCGCATTTTTGTATTGGTCGAGATAATTTTCAAAATAATCTTTGACGGCTTGCGCGTCGAGTTTGTCTACTTCCAAGCCCGTAGCTTCGGGCGAAGCCGGGTGATTTTCAATGCCGAGCAATGAATATCCCATCCGCAACACAACCCAATTTCCAGCGGGAGCCACCCATTCAAGCGTGCCGTCCGATTTCATTTTGGAAGTTACATCCACCACATCATTCGTGGGAATTGCATCGGTTGTTTCAGGAGTGATGAATTTTGCCAATTCACCTGACGGTGTAAAACCTGCTTTCTCTTCCAAACGATTTACGCGGTACGCCGTATGCAAAACGATTTCGGCAACGTCCGTTCCTTTGGGTTTCATGTCCCCCATCGGCAGCCCCATCATCGCCGCAATCATATTCGGTTGCGGCGGAAGAGTTTTGAAATTGACGCGAAAAAACTTCGCCGTGACTGGAGCAAACGTCAGTGAATTCTGCGGAATTTGCGTCGTTGGAATTTGCAAAATCTGTCGAAAATTTATTCCATCATCGCTGGCTTCCAACGTACGATTGCTGACCGCTTCACCAAATTGCGAAGCCGGTTCTCCGCCAACAATTGTCAGGGCTTTGAAGGTTTGTAGTTGCGCAAATTCAAATTGTATCCACGCGTTTTGTCCGATGGCGGCGGGCGGCAACAATGACGATTTTGCGAGGTCGTCATCGGTCAATGCACTAACCTCAAATTGTCCGCCGCTGGAAGAAATTTTCGGATTCAATTCGCGCAAGGAAAGATCAGCTTCAGGAACACGATAGGCAATAACAACAGTATCTTCGTAAAATGTATGCGCAGGATTCGCTTCGTGCAGAAGCCCCAACGGATCACGAAAAGGAATGTTTTGAAATGCTCCAGTTACACCAGAAGGCTGCGGTAATTTGCCAAAAAATGTTTGCCCGCCTTTGATGCGTGTTTCCGTCCAGACATATTTTTTCATGCCGTCTTTGGCGGGAACCCACGGGCCGCCGCTTTCGCTCCAACCGGGCGAACCTGCGATTGCCATTTCCAATCCTAATTTGTCGGCGAGTTCCGTCGTGAATTTAAAAGCGTCTTTCCACTCCGGCGTCATGTAAATTAATCGTTTGTCCACTACCTGCGGCGTGAATAAACTCGCATCAAAATTTTGAAAGCCTCCGATGCCGACGCGTTTCATCCATTCAAGGTCTTTTTGAATTCCTACTTTCGTGATGTTGCCGTTCATCCAATGCCACCATACGCGTGGCTTGGCGGCATCGGGTGGATTTTGGAAGCCTTGCATTAACGGATCGGTTTGTCCGATAGCGCTGCGTTCTGAAATTATTCCAGCGATGCTAACGACAACTAGCAGGCAAATTAAAAGGCGGATGAAATAGTGCTTTCTCATATTTTTTCTGACGATCAGTCAGCTCATTTTTTATTTGGTTTTCCAAACGCTCGCGTATTTTTTTCGGTATTTAGGATCAGTTTCGGTTTCGATGAATGCCAGTGCGGTTTCCTGAATTTTTTTGTCCGGCACTGCGTCAAAAAGTTTTTTCAGCGCAACGCAAATATCGTAGCGAAACAGTGTGCCATTTTTTTCAGTAGCGCATTCCTTAAACCGCAGCGTGTAACCACCCAGCACCAGTTGTAAGTATTTTTTGTTCACACGCCCGATTTTCCAAAGTGCTTGCAATGAATGACGCGCGGTCACGGTTCGTTCATCTCTGGTCACCGCCAACAATACGTCAAAATCTTTCAGCATTTTATTTTTCGGATCGCTTTGCGCGAGTTCACTTAAAAATTGCACAGCAATCGTACGCTGATGATTATCGCCGTTGCGCGTCATTTCTTTCAGCTCATCCCACACGTCATACGCCCAATCCACGGGGCTTTTGGCGAGCGTGAGTAATTCTTGAAATGCCGCGTAACGAACGTTCGCATCTTTTGAATGTAGCAAATCAGCTTTTGTGCGTAAGTCGGCATTCATAATTTTTATCTTCACCGTTTCTTCGCAGCAGCAGCTTTAGGAGCAAAGATCGTCAAATCAATCGCATTCGCCATCGCTTCATATCCCGCATCGCCCGGATGCAACCAATCTCCTGCGTGAAAGGCTTCCATAAATTTTTTAGGATTTTTCGGATCACGTGTCGCCGCATCGAAATCAACTACGCCGTCGAACGCGCCACTGGTGCGAATCCATTGATTGACAGCGGTGCGCGCGGCTTCGCCTTTTTCAGTGAATGCACGCGAACCATCAAACGGAGTCAGCGTGCAACCGATAATTTTCAAGCCGCGTGCGTGTGCGTGTTCGATGATTTGTTTGTATCCCGTGAGCAAATCTTCAGCAACGGCTTTCGCGTCTGCTTCCGGCTGACGGGTGCGCCCACTAATGTCATTAATGCCTTCCATTAACAGCACAAATTTTACGCCGGGCTGCGTCAGGACATCACGTTCCAGTCGCGCCAGCGCGCTCATTCCACCCAGCACGCCGCCTCCATCACGCAACACCTGATTGCCGGAAATGCCTACATTCACGACGCCAAAATTCACAGTGCGTTTGTCAGCCTGTAAGCGTTTAGTGAAATAAGCAGGCCACGTATGATCTGTGTTCGGCATTGAGCCGTGTCCGTCGGTAATTGAATCGCCAAACGCCACGATTGTCGCAGCGTTGGCGGGAGCGAGAACATCAATGCCCGCGAGCCAGTAATACGCCAGCGAAGTCGTCGCCGCAGCAATTTCTGCGCTGCCGGAAAAATCGCCTTCCTTCGATAAATAAGCAGTATGTTCGCCAAACAAATGCGTACTCGTCGTGCTTTCTTTTGGCACAAACATACTCACAGCAATTTCGGCTAACGGAGCAACCGTTAAATCTACTGGATCGCTCAACATCACCGCTCCCGGCGGAATTAAGCACGAAGAACGACCACTAAATTTCAGTACGCGATCTGAAGCGGGAATAATAGCGGAATCATTTTTGCGTAGCGCAATATGTGCGGCTCCAATTTCCAACGGCTTGCTGCCGAAAGCATTCACCAATCGAATTCGTACGCTACGCCCGCCAACACTGCCCCTGACGATCATTCGTACCGTTTGATTATTGACGCTTGACCACATTGATGGAATTGCCAGATTGACGGGCGGCGGCGGATTTTGCGGCGGACGCGGTGCGGTCGGGCCGTTGTAAATTATTTGCTGCGCAGTTCCCCACGTAGCAACCCAATGTTCACCGTTTGATTGCGCCACAATCGCAAAATTCAAGCCAACCAATAGCAAAACCAGCAAGAATATTTTTTGTTGAGTTTTCATGTTTTTCATAAGTTGCGTAAGAACTTTACGAAGAGGCGTAGCTCAATTCCCAAAATCGTTATAGCTTTCAGAAAATGAACTTTCAATCAAAGCTCCAACGGAGCGAAATACAATAGCCCAGGGTGCAACCCTGGGTAGGATCAGAAATAGAATCCAAGCCCTGAAGGGGCGAAATAAATTATTGCGCCCTTTCAGGGCTTGATTTTTTCCGTGCAATCAACCCAGGGTTGCACCCTGGGCTATTGTATTGCCACCCCTTCGGGGTTCTGTTCGGAAAAACATTTTCTTAATTTTTATAACCAAACAAACTACCCATTGAACTTTCGGAATTCTCACCACGGCATCAATCCCATTTGTTTTTTACCAAGCTCCGATAAATCTTCAAGCGTAGCGCGATTTTTAAAATTTACCTCGTAATCTTCCGCCGCAAAATCCGGCGAACTTTTTCCCGCTAAAAAGCTCTCAGCCTGACGCGTCAAAAATCGCGCATTCTTCTCGCACCACGGCGCAGCACCGATGTAAATCACGTTGCTGTAATTGATGCCGCGATGTTCATTTTCGACGGCGTGGATCACGTCGGGATGCCACCAAACGGTGTCGCCGGGTTCGACAGTTGGGATGCTGATTTCGGCTTGTAATAAAAGTTGATGCCATTGCGGATACGCCGCCAACGCACGTCCTGCCGCCGCTCCGCACAAATCATCCGGCGCGACATCGGGTTGCAACGCACGTAATAACAACCACGCCATGCTTCGCGCAATCGGAATAATTTTCAACGTACCATCGCCCGGCCCTTGCTTCGTCAAAGCCGTCCAGCCTTGAAACGTACGAAACATGCTGCACACCGCAGGCGAAGGAATTTCTTTCGTGTTGGTGCGTCCTTCCGCACGAAACGGGTCGTACTTATTTACGTCGCCGAAAAAAACTTCGTGAAAGACGCGATGAAAACTGGGGTCGCACCAACGCTCTATCGAACCGCCATCACAATGCGCCGACAGTCCTAACGATTTGTCGCCCGGTTCGCGGCGACGTATGCGGTCGGCGTAATTGCATTGCCGATCAGGATCAAATTCCATCGTTCCATCGGCATGACTGAAATCCCACAAACGATTGAGCCAGCTTCGCGTCGCTGCTAAATTTTCATGTTGCCGCGCCTGCATCTGCGGACATGACCAATACAAACCAAAAATCTGCGGTCGCCCTGATGCCAGCGCACTGAAATATTTATCCAGTCCAACTTTGTCTTTTGCTTTTTCGTAATAATTATTTTCGTCAATGTAACGACCGATTTCTTCACTCCAAGCCGTTGCTTGTTGAGGAGCAAAGACTCCGCGAATGACTACACAGCCGCGCCGTCTGATGCGATTTTTTTGTGCTTCGCTAATCGTGCCTGACGACAAATCATGATAGGAAATGTTTGGTACCGCATCTGCGCCTTCGGCTTTGACCGCCGCTACTTCATCAGTCAGCCATTCATCCATCTGCGCCATTCGAGCAGCGCAATCCGGCATCTGCGCGAGCAGCGCAGCCTTCGCGTCAATTACAGCTTGCTTGGGGTTATTCATCCAGTTTTGCATAAAATTTTATATACCAAAAATATTCCGGTCTAAAAATTCATTGCGGAATTTTCCTTGTGGGTCGTATTGCTTCAGCAAATTTTGAAAATCAGCAAAGCGTTCATAACGCGATTTTAATTGCGCGGGCGTGACTGTGAACAATTTGCCCCAATGCGGACGTATGCCAAACGGAGCCAGTTCTTTTTCAATCACAGGAATCAATTTCATCACCGCAGCCGTGTTTTGTTTCCACGTAAAATGAATCGCGACGCTGGTTTGGTTGTAAGCAGTACTCATCCAAAGATTATCCGCAGCAATCGTACGAATTTCTGAAATCATAATATCTTTCGACCATTTGTTGCCCAGGCGATTGATCGCGCTCAAAGCCGCATAAGCATTGCGGAGCGGAACAAAAAATTCTGACTGTAATTCTTTGCCGCTGCTGGGTGTAAAATTCATGCGGAAGTGCGGCAACCGTTCATGCCACGGGCCAGGCACGCCCATTTGCTCTGTGCAATTAATGGCGTCGAGTTCGGCAATCGGATGCAGATTTTTCTTCGCTAATTTTGCGCCAAAAAACTCCGGCTTCGGATTGATTGCACCACCGTCAATTCGGCTTTTGACCCAGACTTCGCTGACATTATTTTTCAGCCAATTTGTGAATAAACTGACGCTGTAGCTGCTCGACATAATCGCTTCAAAATTGCGCTCTAATTCACCGAACGGCAAATTTTCATAAACGTCTTGCCGCACCTGAAACGTTGGTTGGATGTCGAGCGTGACTTTTGTGACGACACCAATGCCGCCGAGGTTCACGACTGCGCCGTTGAATTGCTCGCTGTCTTTTCCGCGCGTTAAATTAACGACTTCGCCAGAGTCCGTGACAAACTCAATGCCCGCGACTGCCGAAGCCAAATTGCCATTTTTAATTCCTGATCCGTGCGTTGCTGTCGCGCAGGCTCCGGCGACAGAAATGTGCGGTAACGAGGCCAGGTTATGCAGCGCGTAGCCTTTGTTTACGAGGTATTCCGCCAAAGTACCATAACGAATACCTGCTTCGACAGTGACGGTATTCGCTTGCGTATCAAGTGAAACAACCTTCGCCATTTTTTTCGTGGAAACAAGATTATGCGGAGAATCAGCAATACGATTGAAGCAATGCTGTGTGCCTAACACGCGGAGCTTTGGTGTTTTCTTCACCAGTTCCTGCACCTGTTCGAGCGATTCAGGATAAAAAACATTTTCTGTGCTGTAGGTTAAATTCCCTGCCCAGTTTTTCAGTTTCTCACCTTTGGCCCAGGCACGGGAAAAAACCGCGTCTGCGATAGAAGCGGATGACATTTTTAGAAACGTTCGTTTTCTCATAGCTGACCTGTTGATTTGCGATAGCATTTCAAAAAATGCTCTTCCGAATAGAGTCCCAACGGGACGCCGATAACATAGCTCAGGGTGCAACCCCGGGTAAGATCGGAACATATAAAGTAGCCCTGAAGGGGCGACATAAAAAATCTGTGAATATCTCGCCCTTTCAGGGCTTGCGCAAAAATCTCAACGCTTCCCGGGGTTGCACCCCGGGCTATTACATTCCGCTCCGTTGGAGCTTTGTTCGGAGTTTATAATTAAACAAATTCTTGCGTTAGCGGCGGCTCGCCCAAGCCATTCCATCCGGCTGTTTGCCGACATCAATGCGACCGATGATTTCCAGCGATTTCAAATCAATGATGGCGACATAATCATCCGGCGTACAGGCAATGTAGGCTCGTGTGCCGTCCGGTTGCATCTGAATGCCTGCGGCTCCGCGTCCAAGCTTGATTCGTTTCACTTCAGTGCGCTTAGCGACATCAATAATCGTCGCATCCGAACCGCTGAGGGTTGAGATAAAAACGCGTTTTCCATCAGGCGTGAATTTCAGCCGATTGGCTCCTTTGACGTTAGCATCAAGTGTGTTTGTAACTTTTTTGCTGGCGACATCAATGATCGAAACCGTGCCATCCTGAGAATTCGACACCCAGACTTCTTTTCCATCAGGAGCAACATCGAATCCTTCCGGGCCTTTGCCGACAGGGATCAGCGTTTGATCCCAATCTTCACGACCTGGACGCAGCGCAGCTTTCTCAATCATACTCACCGTACCCGAACCCATATTCGTAGTAAAAATCGGCGCAGTGGCTTCCGTCACAAAAAGCATGTGCGTTCTGCGCTGCCCCGTCCCGAAGACAAAATCTACTTTCTTGGTGTTCGGATCATAGCTGCCAACGACGTTCGCCGCTTCCGCTGTGAACCAGACTTTTCCGCCTGCGAACACAATGCCGTGCGGCCCCTTCAATGCTCCCAAATCAATTGACGGCAAAGCCTTCTGCTCGACCAAATCAAGCACCGCAATCGTGTTATAAGCACCGCCGCCATAATTGGTCACGTAAGCGAATTTCCCATCAGCAGAAGCGATGACTTCATGCGGGTCTGGCCCGACGGGCATGCGGGCAATCACCTTCAGGCTGACAGGATCAACGATTGCTAAGGTGCGTTCTGTTTTGGAGAGAATCAGCAAAGATTGTGACGGCGTACTTTCTATCGGCAGATTGCCCATCGAAAAAAGACTGCTGAGTAAAAGTGCTGAAATTATTTTGATGTGTAGTAATGCAGCCATAAATTCTTCCTCCAAAACTGTAAAAAACATTACGCAAGGAATCGCTTTCTTGTTACGATCTCCTGCGCACTACGTTTGCGTAGCTTCGCTCGCAAACGGCAGGCAGGATGCCTGCACTCCCAGCTTATTGTTCAACTTTTTGCTTTGTGACTTCTGGTCGTGAAAAATTTGGTGCGGCCAGCGTCTGTGTTTTCAAATTGCGTGAACGTTGATATTCCGCGAACGCTTTTTGTTGCTCTGCCGCATTGCCTATTGTTCTGTAAGCTTGCGCCAATTGAAACCACGCGACTTCATTGTTGCTGTTTATCGAAATTGCTTTGCGCAGCGGCGTGATCGCCTGCTCCGCGTGGTGCAACGCAACTTCTGTACGTCCTAAGCCAACCAACGCATCTTCAAAATCAGAATAATATTTCACAGCCAGTGCAAACAATTCTTTCGCCTGATCGAAGCGTGTAGCCTTGCGATGTAATTCGCCCGCTTCATACGCCGCATTTGCATTCGTCGGGTCAAGTTGCAATTCCTGTTCGAATTCTTTCAGTGCTTCCGCTTCGGCAGTGGCATCCTGTGCGACACGCGTTAACTGCACGCGTCCGAGACGAAAATGAATGCCGGGATGATTCGGGTTTTTCTTGAGAACTTCGCGGTACGCACCAAGCGCAGATTCCAATTGCCCCTGACTTTCGTGCGCTTCGCCTGCCGCCAACTGTAGCCAGAGCGAATCCGGTGCGACCCGTGAGATTTTCACAGCGGAAAGATACGCATAATTCGCAAACAGACGACTGGCATGATACAGAATTTCAGGGTCTTTGGGGTACAAACGAGTTAATTCCAAAGCAATTTCGACAGCTTTGTCGTCTTGTTGCAAACCCGTATACGCACGCTGCAATTGCAATCCACTCGAACGCTTCAACGCCGCATCAGTCGTGCGCCTGAAACCTTTTTGCAAGATCGGAACGGCTTCCTGATATTGCCCTAATTCAGAAAGTGACATCGCCAGCAACACATCAATATTTGACAACGTTGGTTTTAATTTCATCGCCTGACGGAGTGCCGGAACTGCCTGTTCAAATTTTCCAGATTGAAAATAAATCAGTCCGAGCCGCGCGTGTGCCTCAGCCATCGTCGGAGCCAGTTCGCGGATTTTTTCGTACGCCTGCGCCGCTTCATCATAACGCCCTGATGCCAAAGCTTTTTCTCCGGCCTGCGCATACCGCTGCAACTGCGCATCGTTATTTGCCTGCGCCAGTCCGCACACAGGTAAGAAAAAAATAAAAATAAATATCCTTGCTAACATTTGTTGCTCCCTGAGAAAAGACCCGCCAGATCATTGTGACCTGACGGGTCTTATTGCTCAAGTATTCACCTGAGACATCACCAAACTAACTTGGCTCCAAGCTGGTTAATACGTGCGGCTCTGGCACTAAGTATCTTGCCAAAATTCACCGTATCAGCCACGCTACGAACTGGGTTGCCCCATTGCGTATGGTTGAAGGCATTGAACGATTCGAGACGGAATTGGAAGCTCAATTTCTCCGTGATGGTGAAATTTTTGAACAAACCTGTATCCCAATTGTTAATGCCTGGTAATCGCAGAATGCCACGCCCTGAAGTTCCGAGGAATCCAGCGGCAGGTTGTTTGAAAGCTGCGGTATCAAACCATTTGTCAATAGTTTTGAGCAACGAGGCTTTCCCGACTATATCCGCCCGATTCGTTCCAAAGGTATCATTCAATCCCCCGACATCGGCTGCCGAAATTGTCATCGGGAAACCGTTCTGGAAGGTGGCAATTGCATTGACTTGCCAACCACCAATTAAGATGTCCGCAGCTTTGTGCAAATTGCCTCCGAATTTCTTGCCGCGTCCGATAGGCAATTCATAAACGAAGCTGCTCACCAAGCGGTGATTCACATCGAATTCTGAACGTCCACGGTCACGACGAATGTCGCTATTATCTAAAAATCCCTGCCAACCCGCGACATCGTTTCCGATACCGGCAGCGGCAGATTTGCTATCAATGCTCTTAGCCCAGGTATAGACCAAAGTGAAGAGCAACGAATTGCTACGATGCTCAACCTTGGCATTGAAGGCATTGTAACTGGAGTTCCCTGACCAATCGCTATCAATGTAAGTAGCAAAATTAACGAAAGGTCTGCGAGCCAGCACAGGGCAATCACCAACCGTTGGGGTAGCGGCGCAAAGAGCAGGATTAACAGGCTTACGTGATTGGGCAATTTGTCGCCGCATCAGCAAGTGAGTCCCTTTTGAACCAATATAATTGAGTTCAAGGGTAGTGTTGGTACTGAGCGAACGTTGCGCGCCGAGTGACCATTGCTGAACATACGGATTTTTTGGGTTCGGCGAAATATTCACTGCCAGAAACGTGTTTGCCGCCGGTGACGCTACGCCAACGTTGGCAAAATTCGGAAACAATTGGTTTGTGGTCAGCAAGTTTGTCTGACCTAAACTTTGCGTGTAATTCCCACGACTGACATACGGGAAAATATCTGCAGCTCCATCAATTTCGCGCCCTTCGGCGGAGTCGTAAAAAATGCCATATCCACCACGTAAAACTGTTTTGTCATCACTAAATGGACGCCACGCAAAACCGAGGCGCGGAGCAAAGACTTTCTTCGAGGCGTCAGCAGGATTGCGACGACCGGCAAACTTATAATAGCTTTGGTCGCCAACGATTCCTTTATCCACAAGAGTCTGATCCGCTACCAGCAAGCCCCCCTTTGGATTGGACAGATCGCGCCATCCCATGCGGTTGTTTGTTTCGTAGGGAACTGAGCGATAATCCCAACGTACTCCTAGATTCAGAGTGAGCCGTGAGTTAATTTTCCAGTCATCCTGAATATAAGGAGCAACATATAGAAAATTAAATTCACGTGGATTGCCTGTCTTGCCTGCAACGCTAAAGCCTGCTGGCTGGAAGACGCTTGCACCCGAAAAATAACCTAACAGAAAATCCGCAATTGCATTGTCTCTGGTAGCATTTCCGGTGAAAAACCCGCTGAACGTAAACTGACCTAAGAAATCATTCGCCAGATCGCGTTGCAGCGACCATTTACGGAAATTGAATCCCATATTCAGCGTATGACGACCACGAATCCAAGTCGTAGTGTTGCTGATGTCCACCATCGGCTGATTACTGGATTGGTAATCATTGACCGCGCTGCCTCCGCCGGAAAGCCCTGCTCCGACACCACCGAAACCGACTGCTGGATAGGAACGCTGATCGTCAGGTAATCCGGTAAAGACACCCGTCAATTTCAGAGTATCTATATCAGCCTGTGGAGCGGTCGCTCCATGCTGAACAGCACCTGCCTCAATGTAACCAAAGCGAAATTGATTCACGAGATTTGAACTGAAGGGAATCGTATGCGAAATCTGCCAGTTCTTGGTTTTTTGAACGAAGTCTACGTCTCCTAGTTCAGTCGTGTTTCCGATGGCAGTGTTAGTGTAATCAGATTGTGTATAGCGACCAAAGACTGTGCCCAAGCGACCAAGTTGCTGATCGCCGCGAATGGTGTATTGCTTTTGATCCAGCGGCAAATTGCGAACCCGAAGATAGTTTCCACCCGTACCAGTGAAATTCGGCGCCGGGAAAAACTTCGTGGCAGCGAGCTGTGCCAGACGCGAAAAACGGTTCGTTGGAACAATGTTGCCGACAAATGGTAACCCTGTCACAGGATCAAGAATTTGCGAGGTGAATTTGCCCCCTAGCTGATCGGCAGTCGGGACAGTCAGCAAATCCGATGATCCCGCGATTCGCTTATACCCTTCAAAATTCGCCAGCCAGAATGATTTATTACGTCCATCATAAAGCTTGGGAATCCACACTGGACCGCCAACTACAAAACCATATTGATCTTGTTTTAATTTGGTTTTCTTGACTCCGCGCGCATTATTAAAGTAATTGTTAGCGTCAAATTTATCTCTCCGCCCAAACCAGAAAACCGTTCCGTGTAAATCGTTCGTCCCCGTCTTACTGACGATATTGACCTGATTGGCACTGAAGCCATACTCCGCTGAGTATGTTCCGGTTTGCTCTTTGAATTCCTGAATGGCATCAATAGACAAAATTGCCGCCGGGGTTCCCAGTGCGGTATCCGTGTTTGACGTTCCATCAAGCAAGTAATTGTTTGAGGTTGGACGCGCACCATTAATACTAATAGCATTACCCGCGCCTTGGCGCATTCCACCTTGCTCTCCGTTTGTCTCAACGGTTCCACCATTCAGAAATAACAAGGACAAAAAATTGCGCCCGTTAAGAGGTAGCTGTGTCACCTGTTTTTGTGTGATGGTCTGTCCCATCGAAGCAGTTTCAGTGTCGAGCGTGACCGCCGCCGCTTGCACATCCACTGTTGCGCTGACATCACCGACTTTTAGATCGAAATCTGCACGAGCAATTTTATCCACTGTCAGTTGCACGTTGGATTGCCTGGAAGTAGTGAAACCCGGCTGTGCTACTGCTACTGTGTAGTTTCCAACGGGCAACAAGGCAAACGAATAAGTGCCTTCTTCATTGGTCGTCGCTTCTCGCATAAAACCATTCGCTTGATTAGTGACAGTGACTTTTGCCCGCGCTAAAACGGCTCCGCTGGCGTCTTTCACTGTACCGGTAATTTGCCCCGTCGCGGTTTGCGCTTTAAGTGAACTGGTAACTCCTAAAAGCAACGCGAGAAGAGCAAACAGAAAAGGTATTTTTCTCATACATTAAACTCCTGAAATAAAATCGTTTAGGGATTGAAAACGACTTCCTGTGTGAAAACATTATGGTCTCATCAGAAAAGATGAGTACACACACTAAACCTCAAGCTGAAGGGACTACTTCAGCTTAGATACAATTCGTAAAATAACGAGTGGCTGTCATTTGAATAGATGACAGCCTAGCTAACTTAATTAATTTTTCTATTTGTTAATTAGCCTGCTACTACGAGTAATTTCACTCAGCAAAGATGATTAGAAATCTTAGAAATTATTAGATCGAAAGTGACAATTATGAATTATGGTGCTTTTGTTTAAATTAGCAATAAGAAATATTTTGCGTATCTATTTTTCCATAATGCGGAACGATCTTCTAATAAAATAAAAGACTTTACCAGGTTTAACCTGAAATAATTCAGAATATTAATTCCGATATATGGAATTAGTTAGTAAAATAAAGCTTCCAGGCTCATTACATCGCAGCACTTTTACTGAAGCACTTATCTGTTATTTTTTACGGGGGTAGAGGAGATATCCGTTTCCGGCGGGTAAATTAATCCAACATTTTTTGGGGTAATCAATTGATGTTTGACGAAGACCGCTGAAGGAGTCGGCTTCTTTTGTAAAATGGCGAGGGCGAGGGGAATTAATTCTTCGCCGTAACGTTCCGGGAAATAACCGACACTGCCAATTAATCGGGTTCCCGGACGACGCAGTTCGTCACGTGCGGCGCGGGTGGCATTCTGTCCGATCACGGCACATTGATTGATTCGCCCGCATTCTTCAAAGGCACGCAACGCGCCCAACGCACTGGGATCATTGACTGTCGTTACCAAAGTTCGCCTCGCTTTATTGCGCCGCAGATGACGGCGGACAACGTCCAGGCTATGCTCAAAATCGCCTTTGACTTCCAGATGTGTCGTAATCATCGCCACCCCCGGCAACGTTTGACTCAGCCCGGCCAAGGCTCCCGTGATGCGCAACTGAGGTAACGAACCAGCCAGTGGCAATTCCAATAACAAGACTTCCTCAACTTTACCTTCCCAGTTTTCTTTCGCCCAACGCCCTAACGCGCGTCCGCCAATCACGCCGGCCTGATAACTGTCAGCTCCAAAATAGGTCGCACCGGGATGCGGAATTTCAATGGCGATAACGGGAATATTCGCCTCGACAAATTTTGAAGAAATGATTGGCGCAACATGCTCATACGCCTGAAATTCAAGGACTAAATTCACACCTTCCTTAATTAGTAAATCCGCATTGCGCAAAGCGGTTTTCGGGCTGTAATTATTATTGACGGCAATCAGCCGGACTTGTTCGCGTTCGGCGACGCGGTGCAGGCTTTGGCTGACATCTTGTGAAAACTCCGAGTCGGTTGATTGCGCAGCAAAGCCAATTGTGAACGTCGAAGAAGTAATAATCTGAATGCAACTTCGATAAACTCCTTTGCTGACACGTTCGATCATTCCGCCTTTGAGAAGGCTTTGTAATAAACGAAAACAGGTAGTTTTGCTCAGCTCGACGCGTTCGACGACTTGCCCCAAAGATAAGACTTCGTGATGCTGAAAGGCGCGGAGGATGCGGCAGGCACGCACTACGGCTTCAGCAGTTTCCGGTTCGTTTTGCGTTCTTAGTGCCATAATATTTATTGTCACCGTCGCTGAAAAACGCCATCTTTCATAATCATCAAAATACGGCTGGTCTCCTGTAAAATGCTCACATCCAGCGTAGGATCACCATCAATCAGTAATAAATCTGCCAACCAATTTTCGTGAATCCAACCAACTTCCAAGCCCATCAATTGTCCACCAAGTTTCGTCGCAGCAACCAACGCTTCAGTCGGGCTATAGTCAAACAATTTCACAAATAATTCCAGATCACGCGCATTCCGTCCAACTGGATTGTAAGGAAAACCGTAATCGCCACCAGGCAGTACACGAATGCCGCGCTTGCGCATTTCGGGATAGAGTTTTTGCATGCGCTCGACTTCGGCAAAGACACCCATTTTTTCGGCAACTTCGCGGGTAATGCCAAAGGCCTCGGCTTCGTACATCCGCGCATATCGCAGGCTCACCGCAGGTGCGACGAACACTTCATCTTTTTTCGCTTCGAGTAAATCAAGTGCCTCTTCGTCCGCGTGTGAACAGTGATACAAAATGCGAAATCCATGGCGCAGCGCGATCTTAATGGACTCAGCAGATTGCGCGTGACACGACAGCCAAATGCCGCGTTTGTGAGCTTCATCGGCGGCAGCGGCAACTTCGTCTTCGGAGTAAATTAAATTTTGCGAAGCACCTTCAGAGAACGCATCGTCACCTGACAATAAAAGTTTGATGGAATCAATTCCCAGCTCCGACATCTCGGTTACATAATTGCGCAGCGCCTCAACGCCGCGCCCGTGTTTATTGCCTTCGGCGGGAGGGACGCCCAAAACATTGTTTGGAGCCTGTTCCAGCGAAGATGCAATCAAACGCGGGCCTAGCAGCCAGCCACCTTCGATTTCTTTTTTGAGTGCAATTTCAAATCTTGTACCGAGCGAGCCGGCGGAATATGCACTCGTGAATCCAGCCTCCAGCGTGACACGGGCATTGTGTGCTGTCACCAATAAATGCTCTTCGGGCGGCAGCATCATCCCGTTGAAAATTCGCCCCACTGATGAAGGCCACGACAGATGCGCGTGTGATTCAATTAAGCCGGGCATCAACGTTGCGCCGTGGCAATTGATAATTTCTGCGCCTTCGTGTGTGAGTTGATTCGCGCCTTCTGCAATAGCGGTGATGCGATTGCCTGACACCATAACTTCACCCTCAAATGGAGCACGTCCAGAGCCATCAAAAATTTGCGCATCTGTGAAAAGGATTGATTGCATCTTAGCCCTCAATTTTGCCTGGAGCTGCCACAAAGCCTGTCGCCGCAATTCCTGCCAAGGCACACAATTCATCATTGTCACCCGTATCGCCCGTGACACCGACTGCGCCGATAATTTCTTGATGTTCGTCGAGAATTAATACGCCGCCGGGCGAAGGCACTGCGCGCCCCTGACTGATCGTCGTCAGCGCATCAATGAAGGCTGGAAACTTCGCCGCACGTTCGGTGATTTCGCGTGTGCCGAAACCCATGCCGAGCGATCCCCACGCTTTACCATACGCGATGTCAAAGCGCACGATGCCTGCGCCGTCTTCGCGTTTGAAGACCATGACGTGACCGCCAGCATCCAGCACCGCAACAGCCATCGGAGCGAGTTTTAGCTTGCGGGCTTCGGCTAATGCCGTATCAACAATTTTTTCGGCATGTGCCAATTTTAGTTTTGCCATAGGAATACAGGTGTCGGGTTTCGGGTGTTAGGTGTTAGGTAATCGAAATTAACCTGACACCCGACACCTAACACCTCTTCTAAAAAGTAAGTTTCATCGCTAATTGAATCTGACGCGGATCAAAGGTGCGGTTAATCGTGCCAAAAGAAGCACTCGAACGATTGCCGTTCGCCGGATAAAAATTCGTCTTGTTCAGGAAGTTGAAAAATTCTCCGCGAAATTGCAGCTTCGACCCTTCCCACGGTAAGCGAAAGTTTTTATGCAATCCCAAATCAACTTGAAAATAGGGATGGCTGCGCACTGTATTGCGTCCCGCATTGCCAAACGGTAGCGAGCGGTCAGTGGGGATGACGACATTATTGAGGTTAAAATAATTTGTAATCGTACGTTCTCCACTTGGTGCGAGCGCATCGCCGATCACATTCGGACGCGGATTGCTGCTGCCAACGCCGAAAGCTGCGGCGGGTGAATAGGTCAGCGTGATCGGCTGCCCGCTCCACATATTGTTGATAAAACTCATCTGCCAACCACCAACCAACGCATCGGCGAGAGCCGGCATCTTCGCGCCAAAGCGACGCCCGTTACCCAGCGGCATATCCCACACTACGCTGGTCACATTCGTCAACGTTTGGTCGTATGCCGACAAGCCTTTTTCCGCAGCGAGATTGAAATAATTTTGCGGCCCCGGCGAATTGCCGTTGGGGTTTTCCAGCACCTGCGCCGAATTATCCATCGCCTTTGACCAGGTAAACGAATTCAATACATACAACCCGCCAGAAACGCGCCGCTCAAAGCGGGCTTGCAAACCATGATAATTTGACCAGCCGCCAGGAAAGTACGCGTTGATCGTAGCAAACGTCGTAATCCGACGGCGCGCTTGCAGCGTAGCATTTTCGGTCGTCGCGTTCGGACGTGCCTGATTGAAGTCAGCCACCATCGGCAATTTCACCGCACGATTCCCCACGTAAGCAACGTCCAGCAGCGTATTGCGAGCAATCTCTCGTTGCAGCGAAAGGAACCAGCTTTGCACATACGAACTCGGCAAATCACGCGGAATATATTTCACCGAAGCGTTAAGCGGACGGAAGCTGGACGGCGAAGTAAAGTCCGTTGGATAGCCCTGCCCCGTCGTACGGAAGGTCGCATCCGTCGGCAACTGATTGACGACTCCATTGACGACTTGCGGGCCGTTGACCGCTAACAGATTCGAGGTACCAGCGCGATTGAAATGGTTGAAGCTGATGCCAAAACCGCCGCGTGCGGTAATCTTCAAAGGCCCGCTGTAAGCAAAGCCAAGCCGTGGCCCCCAATTATTGCGATCAGGGTTCAGCAGGGAGCGTCCAGCCAAAGAATCGCCCGTTGGAAAAATAATCGCATTTGCCACCGGATCGAAATTGCTAATCTTGTTATCGCGTTCCCATTGCGGTGTCGCGTATTCATAGCGGACACCTAAATTCAACGTCAATTTTGAATTCACCTTGAAATCATCCTGCACATAACCGAAATGCATCCGCTGACGATATTGCGCGATGAAAAAATTCACCAGCGCATATTGGCTGCGCAGACCGAAAAGAAAATCGGCTACGTTATAGGTTGCACTGTCCGCTACACCACCCGTCGGACGGCTGAAATTGCCGCCATAAGTGTCCTGCCCATATAACGGATTCACGTCCATGATTTCAGTGTTGACGCTCTGATATTCATAGCCCGTTTTGATGGAGTGCCTGCCCTTTAAAAACGAGTAGTTCACTTTCGGATTGATGACAAACGGATGTTGCCATTGCGGATTTGAAGGACGACGTCCGAGGCTGGTGAAGCCCGTAATATTTTGGGTCGTCAGCGGCCCGGTCAACGTGCGATCTTCGGGCAATCCGGTGATGCCAAATAATTCTTTCATGCTGGGACCGCCAATGCCCACAGGCTCTTTGCCTGCGCGTGTACGCGTAATTCCCATACGGAATTCCAACAACGAAGTCGTTGTCAACGTCCTCGTAATAGCTCCGGCAAGTTGCTGATTCAGCACCCTCGTGAAGCCGTTCCCTGACCCGCCGGACGCGCCTGGAATGACAGGTTCATTGAAGACGTTGCTCTTGCGCTGACCGATGCGCACAAATGCCGTCGTCCGCGTGTTAATTTGTTGGTCAAACTTCAGATCAAACTTGTCATTAAAATCTTTGCTGCGCGGTGAATATTGAAAATTATTAGCGCGTCCGGCGATGGTCGGCGTAGGAAGATTCTTGAGTACCTGTAACGCGAACGGCGTGATTTTATTGGTTGGAATCGCTGTATTCGCCGCGAACGTTTCATTCGTCAGCGGATTACGAACCGGTTTGTCAAAGAGTCCAATGCGGTCATTCAGAGTTGGGATTGAAGTAAAGACCGGCACACGACTGACTTCGCGGAAGCCTTCGTAACTCAAAAAGAAAAATGTACTGTTGCGGCGAATCGGTCCGCCCAAGACGCCGCCGAATTGATTACGTTGCAACACGGGTTTAACGCCGCCGAGCGGTTTGAAAAATCCAACCGCATTGAAATTCGTATTACGCACAAATTCCCACAACGCACCGTGAAATTGATTCGTACCGCTCTTCACCGAAGCGTTGATCGTCGCGCCACCGCTACGTCCAAATTCGGCACTCATGTTGTTGGTTACGACTTTGAATTCTTCCAGCGCATCAGGGGAAACCTGCATTGCCTGATTGGAAAAATTCTGATTACTGGTTCCGTAAGAATTATTGTCTACGCCATCGAGCAGGAAATTATTGAAGGTGCTGCGCAGCCCGTTAGCATTGAACGAACCTTCGCGCGCATCGCCGCCCTGTGAATCTACAGATTGCGAAAGTGTGGATTGACGGATGCCCGTCGAGAGCAACGCCAGTGCCGAGTATTGGCGACCATTCAACGGTAATTCGACAATTTGTTGACGATTGATCACCTGTCCACGGTCGCTGGATTCAGCCTCGACGAGACTGGCTCCGCCCGTAACCTGTACGGTTTCCGTCAAGGAACCAACTTTCAAAACCATATCAACTCGCTGGCGTGCGCTGACGGTAACGGTGATGCCATCAGCAACCGCAGTTGAAAAACCACTCATCTCCGCGCTGACCTTGTACGTCCCGATCTTGACGTTCAAAAATTGGTAGCTCCCATTTTCATCGGTCAATGCCGTAGCAGTAATTCCAGTGCCGCTATTCGTCAAAGTAACTTTGACTCCAGCAACGATATTGTCACTGGCATCGCGGATCGAACCCAGCACCGTGGCGGTATCGAATTGGGCGAAGGCTGGTGTCATGAATAGAAAATAGAGAACGACGACGACTTCCGCCGCACGTCGCAGCAGGCGAGTAAAACTCTTCATAGTTGGCTCCTAATCAAGTTGATGGTTCTTTGTCAGTTACTGTAATAATGAAAATATTATTTGTCCGTTTTAGAATTTACGCCAGCCCTTCCGCAAATCCTCCATCCAGCAAAACAAATGCCATCCGCGCTGCTTCGTTGGTGCGATTGCTCCACGCGTGATTTGTGCCGCGCTGAATCACAACATCGCCCACATTTAGTTTCGTTTCGCTTTCGTCCAGCACCAGCCATAATTCACCGGAAATCAAAATACCGTAATCAATAGTTTCGGTGCGGTGCATTAATTTGTGCGGTGAATCGCTTTTCTGCGTTGTCGCACCTGCCGCACCCATTTGCGCAAAGCCTGCCGCGATGTCTTCGTCAGAAACATTGTTTTGAATCGAGTCAGGCGGAATGTCTACGAAGCGAATAATGCTGCCATTGGGTGTCGGATGAAGTTGCAACGGACGCAGCGTCGGATCAGCACTATTGTCAATGGGTACAGGGCTGGCATTCGTATTCCAGATTTCATAAAACACCGTGCCGGGGACGGCAGCGAAGGGAATAATATTCGGCGGCGCACCTTCTGAGGCGATGATAGCTTTGCCTTCTTCATTGTGACCTGTGACGATTCTGCGCATCGTGGGAAGACTCATTTCATAACTCCTGTTTGATGATTTTTACATTGTCGCAAAGTTCCACTTAAAAATGAGGTCTAGTGTACAATTTTGTACATCATTCCATCGGGCTTGGTAAAAAGATAGATTTCGCCTGCAACATCCTGTCCAATTCTTAAATCCACCTTCGTCGCTTGGCACAAGTCTTTCAGCGTGGTTGACTGACCATCCAGCGCGAGTGAAAATTCCTGGATTTTTGCTTGCGAATTTTCCTTAATGTCTTTCAGGTTTAGATAGAAAACCCTTCCTCTGACGATTTCCCCAAAAATGTATTTGCCTTGTAATTGTGGTATTTGGCTTCCCGTATATTCAAAGCCGCCCATGATTGCATTTCCCTCGTCGTGATCGAATTGCGCTATCGGATAGGTGTATCCAAATTTTGCATCATCTTTGGGCAGGGGAGCTACGGAATTTATATTTGAAAGTGACGCAATCGAAAAGGTTCCTTCTCTCGCTGGCCAGCCGTAGTTTTTAGCGGGCTTTAATAGATAAAGTGATTCTATTTGTCTTTGCCCGATATTCGAGACAATAATCTTCCCATCTTTCATCCAGGAGATTCGATTAGGATTTCGAAAGCCTTCGGCATACACTTCACCAAGTCTGTCTTTCTCAAAGTATGGATTGGATTTTGGAATTCCATATTGCCCATTTTTACTGTTATTACCTTTGGGGTCTATGCGCAGGACTTTGCCCCAAATATGATTTTTATCATTGGGAATCTCAGGAAAGCCTTTCTCGACCGCACCTCCATCACCCATTCCAAGGTAGAGTAAGCCATAATCCTGGTCGGAAGCCTTGGCGTAAGGATTGAACGCAATTTCCTGCATACCATGAATCACATTGACCACATTAACTCGCATCAGTTCACGTGGCTTTCCGGTCAGTGTTCTCGCGGTGGGGTCGTTCACCGTCCACTCAGTTACTACCCATTGAAGTTTGACAGGGATACTTTCTGCGTAACTAAAATCCGCTTTCCCGGCGTTACTTGATTCCGTATGCGTTGTATAAAAAAGTTTATTTTTCGCAAAGTCTGGATGAAAAGCAAAGCTGCCTAATCCTGTGGCGAGACCCGGGTTATTGATGAAATTTTTAAAATGGCTCGTAGCATCAAAAAATACTTCAGGTTGATTATTGGCATTCAGAAGATAAATTTTCCCCTGTAAATCTAATACCAGACTTTCCTTTGTGATCGGGTGAACGCCCATCTTATTGATCCTGGTACGCGGCTGAGTCTCACTGGTAAAAGGAAATTGCGTAATTTTTCTAAGGTTGAGAGTTATTTCTGACTTTGTAATTGGTTCAGGAAGTGGATTTTCTGAAGGAACTTTCTCTGAAGAATTATTCGCTTCAGGAGCAGGTTTTTCTAAGATAAAGGCAATTATATCTTGTATCTCATTTGGCTTCAGATGATTGAAATCAGGCATCATTGCGCCAAATTTTTTATATTTTTCAGAAGCGCGCTCATGTTTCGCAGCAACCATTGCTTTCGGACTTTTGATAAATTCCGTGAGATAGTTCTGGTCTACAACACCTTTCAATCCACCAAGCTGCGGGCCAATTGCATCTTGTTTGAAGTTATGACAAGTTGCACAATTAAGTTCAAAAAGTTTTCCGCCATTCTCTGCATTTGGAGTATGTGAGGTTCCGCATTTTGTTAAGACGATCACTGAAAAAACAATAAGCTTAAGTAACGATGAAATCGAAAGGTGATTTAATAGATTCATAGATAAAAGGTAATTTTGTTACGACGAAGATATTATTTGAGTCTAAGTCAGGCAAAAAATAACGCCCCTCAAAGCGGTTGCGCCATCATTCCAATCATTTTTTTCGTGAGCCCCGGCGCATCAGCCTCCGGTGTCGGATTCATCTCCCACTCGCCAAGTTGTAACGAACCTTCGACAATAGATTTGCAGCGTTCAAATCGTCGCTGCATAAATTCATCCAGCAGGTTTGGTAACGGCTCATCACAGGCCAGCAGTTCACCAAGCACAACCCCATCTTCTACGGCTTGCGCTGCGCCCTGCCCTAAATGCGGGGTCGTTGTGTGCGCCGCATCGCCGATCAACAACACGCGTCCCTTGTGCCACGGTGCAGGCATCAACAACGTTTCGAGCGGACGATAAATCACCAGCGAAGAATCCGTAATTTGATCGCGCAAGCTCGCCATGACACCGGTCGCCGCCGCCAATCGTTCACGAAAAATGTCTGCCATTTTGTCTGCCGGATGATGCGGATTACCGGGTTCAGCTTGCACCAGCAAGACGTATCCGGTTTCCTGTGATAACGGAATGAAGCCGCATTTCCCAGCCTCCAACCCAACACACAAAAACGCATAATCCACCTCCGCAGGTCGCCGCACGTTGTAACGCCAGACGCCTTGTCCGGTGAATTTCGGTTGATATTGCTCACCAAAAATCAGGCTGCGCACTTTTGAATGGACGCCGTCCGCACCAATGACTAAATCGTATTCGACCGAAGTTCCATCCGTGAATTTCACTGTCGCACTATTTTCATTCTGCCGAATTTCGCTGAAGCTCGTCCCAAGTCGCACATTCGTCTTCGCTTCCAATGCGGCTTCGGAAAGAATTTTGTGTAATGCCGGACGCCCCATGCCGAGGTCAGTTGGATAGTTCGGACCCGCCATCGGAATGCCGGGAATTTCGGCCACTGTATGTCCGTGCAACGTTTGAAATTTTACGCCGAAATAAGGGAAGCCTTCGGCGACAGCTTTGTCCGCAATGCCGAGGGCCGCCATCGCACGAATAAAATTTCCTTGCACAATAATGCCGACGTGATAGACCTTCCATTCACTTTTTATTTCGATGAGGTCTACGGCAATGCCTGCTTTACGCAAGGCAATTGCGGTGGATAAGCCACCGATGCCGCCGCCAATGATGAGTACTTTTTTGACCATCTTATCCTTCTAGAAATTACGGCAGGAGGAGAAATTAAAGCAGGGCAAATTCAGAATCTGTCCTGCCTTCTTGCGACATTTTTTCTGTCCTAAATTTTTCTGTATTTACTCCGCCACCCGCTTATTCAGCATAGCGAATCCATACAGCGTATCGCCCGCGCCTGCGACCAGGTATTGTGTGCCGTCCAGCTCATAAGTGATTGGCCCGTTGGCGACACTTCCGCCGAGATTGGCGTGCCATAAGGCTTCGCCCGTGCGTGCATCAAGCGCGACAAAATTGTTTGAGCCATCGCCAGTGAACACTAGATTGCCCGCCGTGCTCAACACACCTGAACGAGAGCCGCTGCCTTCCCACTTGTGGCTCCAGCGAATTTTGCCGGTCTTGTAATCAATGGCCTGCATCATCGCTTCCTGCCAGCCACCGCGATCCGTGCCGCCCCAACCTTGCGGATTGTCGTCGGGATCGTAAATGTAATAGATGCTGAACGCGCGAAACGCATTCACGTAAAATAATCCGGTCTCAGGACTGAAGCTGGGCGGAGGCCAATTGGTAGCGCCGTATTGATTGGGCGTAACCAGTGCGCCATCCAATTGCGGTTCTTTCGCGGGATTCGGAATCGGTTGCCCTTTGGCGTCAATGCCTTTCGACCAATTGGTTTTAACGAACTCAGTGGTACGAACGTTTTTGCCCGTCGCACGATCCAGCACAAAGAAAAATCCGTTGCGGCTGGCTTGTGCAAGCAGCTTGCGTTTTTGTCCGTTAACCTCGCCGTCAAACAACACAGGCACTTGCGTAGCGTCCCAATCGTGTGTGTCGTGCGGCGAAGCCTGAAAATACCAAACCATCTTACCCGTGTCGGGATTGAGCGCGACGATGGATTCGGTATAGAGGTTCGCCCCCTCACGGTTCTTGTGCGCAATCACGGGTTGCGGATTGCCCGTCACGACATAAATCAAATTCAACTCAGGGTCATACGTGACCGGCTGCCACGTCATGCCACCGCCGTGTTTCATGGCCTCTTCGTTTGGCCAGGTTTCAGAGCCAGGTTCGCCCATCTTTTGCGGCACGACATACCAGCGCCATTGCATCTTGCCCGTGACGGGATCGTGCGATTGGATGTATCCGGCCCGGTCTAAATCGTCGCCGCTGATGCCCGTAATCACATGATTCTTGACAATGATCGGCGAGGTTGAGCCAAAAAAGAATTGATCCAAATCACAAATCGTCTTGTGCCAGCGTTCCTTGCCGTCTTTCAAATTGAGTGCCACCAGATTGCAATCCGCCGTTTCAACGTACAGCGTATCGCCCACAATACCTACGCCACGATTGCCGATGTGGATGCCGCCTTGCGACGACCAGACGTGATGCCAGATTTCGCGCCCCGTACGCGCATCAATCGCCCAAGCGTGATCGGGTAGAGTAAAATACATCACGCCATTCACGACCAACGGAGACGACTTGATCGCGCCTTGATTGACGTTGGCACGAAAGACCCACGCGAGGCTCAGCGAGTTGATGTTATTCGCATTGATCTTATTCAGCGTGCTGAAACGGCGTCCCGAATAATCGCCGTGATAACTCGTCCACTCCTGCGTAGGTGCTTGCCCTACTTTAGCGGGATCGAGACTGCCTTGCGCGAGCAATGGCGCAGCACAAAGAGCGAGGAAGAAAAACGTTCTGATGATTTTCATTTGAGTGACTCCAAATAAGCGACCGTGTCGTGCATGTTTTTGTCAGTAATTTTGTCGAGCAATTCGATGTGCGCTTGCAGCGGATCAGTGACGACAACTTTGAGTGAAGCCGTGCGTTTCCACGAATGATATTCGCCTTTGTCATCTCGTAACGACACATTGAAATCATCCAGGTGAACTGGTGTGCCCGTAATGGCTGCGCCATTTGTGGGCGTGACGGTGACAGTTGATTTTTTCGTCCGAGCGCGCGGAAACATGAAACGTTGCTGGATATTAGCGACATTCGTGGTTTTGCCAAAGCCCGCCAGGTCGCCCGTGACAGAATGGCACGTGGCGCATTTACCTGCGCCGTTGAAATACGCCTCGCCTTCTTTCACGTTGCCCGTCAGCACATTTTGCACATTAAAAATTGGTGAACCTCGCAACGAATCGTAAAGGCGTTGATGGATAAAATGCGAAAGCTCTTCGACCTGAGTTTGGCTCAGGCTCTTGCTCGGGGCGCCGCTTTGCGTGGGATGTCCTTTTTGCAAAAACGGCCCCAGGTCGGTGCCGTAACGGTCACTCCACATCATATCTGAACGGATAAGATTTGAGCCGTTGTTACCGCCGCGCGCCGTCGTGCCGTGGCAGTTAATACATTGCGCCGCCCATACGGCACGACCACGTTCGGCGACAGCGTTATCCACAATATGCTTGTCATTGGCACCTGCGCCCAGGACACCCACAGGTTTACCAGCAGGGCGTTTGTCCTGAACGGCACTGGTGTCGCGGCCATAGTTGCTCGCCAGATAATTCAGCACCGTCGCCATTTCCTCATCGGTTCCTTTCGCGCCTATCGAAATCATTTTGCTGATGACATCTTCCCACTGGGCACGGCTGCGAGGCGACACGGTGGCACGCTCAAGCGCGTGGCAAGCAGTGCCGCAAACTTTTTGTGTGATCGCCCGTGCATCCTGTAGTGGTTGCGATGTAGCCTTAACCGGCTGCTGCGAGACAAAACTTGTCCAGCCTAAAAACAAAACCACCCCGGTCAGCGCGACCAGACGTTTCAATTGTTTATTCATATTTTTGCTCCGAGAGTTTGAATAGATTGGCGGCGCATCCGCCTTGCCTACTAGCATAGAGCGAGCCATCGCCCACACCAACAAAGACTCTTTACCACGGAAAGATTCTCAGCACCAGAGATGTCAACGTCCTTACGAATGAAGTTTCAGTGCCGACGGACGGTAACACGCTCATAACTCAAACCGTAGCCGAATTTATACAGCGGCGTTTTGGTGTCATAAGGCGTGTCTTCGGCTTGCGCTTTGACCTCCGCCATTGACGAAGGCAACTCAAATGGCAGCTTGCCTTGCGGCGCAGCCTTACCGGTCAACGCATCGAACAATGCCGCGTCACTCACGCCGAAATTGCCGAGCAGTGCCGCGACCTTATCTTTCACGTTCGTCAGAATCGCCGGACGATCAAGATAGATCGTCACGACCGTAGCCACTTTCGCGCTCGCCATTTTGATCGCTTCGTAATCGGCATTGCCATCGTGAAAACCCAAATCGCCTTCGTGCATCCGTGAGCCGAAAAAATAATTCGGATGCAGCCTCTCAAACGGTGTAGTGGCACGAATGATGGCGAGATCGGCGTCTTCCGGTTTTTCAACTATGGTGAATCCGCGTTCATGCGCCACTTGCGGGTTGATTTGGTAGAGATACAATTTTTTAATTTTGCTACTCAAAGGCAGCGTATTATTTTTGTTTTCGAGCAACGTTAACGCACGGCTTTGCGCGGCGAGGGATTCTTTGATGAACGTTGCGCTGCCCACGATGTTTTCTGTTTGTGCAACATCCACGTAAGGGTTTTCAAATAATCCTTGCTGAAATTTTTGCAGCAAAATGCGAGACGCCGATTCTGCCAAACGGGCTTCGGTTAATTTTCCGGCTTTGACGGCTTCAACTAAAATTCCTGAATCTTCCGTGCCGCCAATCTGATCTAACCCCGCGTTGACACCTTTGACGAAGCGTTCGGAGCGCGTCAGATTTTCGACGCCCCATGGCATTCCGATGTAAGCCGGAGAAGGTGGCACTCCCGGCGGCAGTCCGTCTACGCAAGGGCCTGTACAATCGTTGGTGATCGCCCAATCGCTGACAATCACACCGTTGAATTTATAACGCCCACGCAATTCATCCGTCAGTAGTTGCTTGTTGAATCCGGCGCCAACTGCCTCCAACGGTTTTCCGTTCAGCGAAACATTTTTTAGAATCGGATAGGTCGGCATGACGCCGGCAACGTTGGCGGCAAACGCACCAGTAAACGGAATGATGTGGTAGGCAAAATTATTTTTGGGAAAGACGGAAGTTTTGCCGTACGCAGAATGCCCGTCGAAGCCTTCCGGCTGTGCGCCGTACCCGACCCAATGCTTCACGACGGTAATTACACTGTCCTTGTTCAGACCAGTTGCGCCGTTCTGAAACCCGGTGATATACGCCTGCACCATTTTTTTCGTTAATTGTGCATCTTCGCCAAAGGTTCCAATGATGCGGCTCCAACGCGGTTCCGTAGCCAAATCTGCTTGCGGAGACAATGCTTCGTGAATGCCAACAGCACGATATTCCTGCCGCGCGATTTCGCCAAATCGCTGCATCAGTTTCACATCACCAATCGTGGCAAAGCCCAATGTTTCCGGCCATTGCGAGAAGCCCGTCCCGTCTGACGAGACGCCTTGTGTGTATTGAAAATGATGACGCGGATCCGTGCTGATCGTTAACGGAATGCCCAGGCGAGACTCTTCGGCGAGCTGTTGCAATTTATTATTTTCTTCCGCAAGCTGGCGCGGCGGAGCTTGTAAACGCGTGATAAAGCTGTTGACCTTTGCCTCCTGAATTAGCTTGTGAATTTGTTCGAGGTCATAGCTGTTTCCGAATCCGACCGACCCCATTGGTCCGCCTGTGCGCAGCGTACCGTGCATCATCACACCCGCTTTTTCTTCGATGGTCATTTGTGCGACCAAATCATTGACCCGCTCATCAATCGGACGTCGCCAGTCTTCGTAAACATCCAGCTTGCCATTCTTATTGAGGTCTTTGAAAAGCAGGCCGTTGATTTGTAGGACTTGCGCGACACGCGCATTGATAACGGGCTGTTGCATTGTGTTTTGCGGAAAGGCATTCGCAAGCGGCAAAAACATCAAAAGAAGTGCAAGCAAGATTTTCATAAGTATTTTCCTTGTGTGGGAAAGATCGGAAATCTTTCCGTTTGTTATCGGTTGTGCCGTTGGGTCTTGGCGTAGACAAACACGCCCAAGAAGCCGCCCAAAAATCCACTTACCAAACCTGCAATTCCGTTATTGATAGCATTAACAATTTCACTGGACGGCATCCCAATCAGAAAATATGTGACAACCGCGCTCATTAACGCGCCCGCCACCCCTCCAATCAAACCTTGTTTCAGACATTGCCCAATGGGTGACGATGTTGCGGTATTCATTGGTTTGGCTCCATTCCTAAAATACGTTGTGCATTGCCGCCCAAAATCATCGCGCGATCCTTTTCGCTCAAAGTGTTCAGGCTTTCAATCAATTCGTGTACCTCGTAATCGCCCATATCAAATGCGTAATCGGTGCCGACGACGATTTGCGAAGCGCCGACCTGGGCAATCAAATTGCGTAATTGGTCGGGCGAGTACACCAGCGAGTCGAAATAAATCTGCTTGAGATATTCGCTCGGTTTTTTCTGAATGCCACCAGCTTCGGGACGCACTTTGTAACCGTGATCGGAACGACCAATGTAGGCGGGCAAATAGCCGCCGCCGTGCGCCGCTACAATTTTGACGCCAGGGTTGCGATCAAGCACGCCGCCGAAAATCAGATTCGACAAAGCAATCGTAGTTTCCAGCGGTTGCCCGATCATATTCGCCAGATAGAACTGATTCACACGTTCGCCGAGCGAGGTGCCGAGCGGATGAATGAAGACGACGCAGCCAAGTTCATCTGCCTTCGCCCAGAATTTCTCAAATTTAGCATCCGCAAGATCAAGCCCATTGACCGCCGTAGAAATTTCTACACCTTTGAGTCCAAGCGTTTTGACGGCGTAACCAAGTTGCTCAACGGATAACTCAGGATGTTGCAAAGCAATCGTGCCAAGCCCTACAAAGCGTTCAGGATTCGTCGCGCAAGTAACGGCGACATGTTCATTTTGCACACGCACAATTTCTTTCGCCAAATCAGGTTCCGCCCAATAATAATACTGGTTCGGCGAAGGACTGAGTACTTGCACGTCCACGCCCATTGCATCCATATCGCGCAGCCGCTCATCCAGATTCGTCATTTTGCGAAATGCTTCGGGTAGCATTTTTTGCACGTTGTGTTTCGCCGAATCTGCGCCTTGCGTACGCAACATCATTTCCGGCTCGCCTTTTTTTTGCGGGCAATCGGCGACGAGAGGCTCGACCGCAGGCGTGAGCAAATGCGCATGCAAATCTATGGTGAAGTGTTTGTGCGCACGGATTGTTTGCGTGTGCTTATCAGCGGAGCAATTAAAATCACAAGCATGTAAGGGCATAAAAAAATTGGGACTCACGTCTTTGCCGCACGGAAATTGTAGTGCCGAATCGCTCAGCCAAAGCACGGAACGACTCGGCACTACCGACATTACTTCAACTTCAGCCGTAGAATCGTCAATGAATGCGCCGGGAAGGTATAACTAAATCCGTTGTTCGCAATCGAAGCAGTCATCGTGCGCGTCACGGGTCTGATTTTTTTGTCATCGCCGAACGTGTGCGTAGCTTTCAGGTCAGGATGATTCATTTCCCACACGCCGACTTCGCTTTGCAAGCTGCCTTCCTGATTATCAATGCGCGTAGTCAGGTCTTTGTCTTTGCTGCGATTCAGTACGTTGACGTAAACGGTTTTGTCATTCGCGTTGTAAGTCGTCGAAACATCCAGATATTTCAGCGGCGCACGATTGCCGACTTTGTAAGTGGGTGCTGAGACATAAGCATCCACCGATTGATTACCTTTTTGTTTGGTGAATTCGACCAGCGGGAAATAGATCGGTTGCAAAAACAGCCCTTGTTTATTGGTCGTGATCGGCGCGATGACGTTGACCATCTGGGCGATATTCGCCATTTTGACTACGTCGGCGCGGCGGAAGAACGAATTGAAAAACATCCCCATCGCCAGCGCGTCTTCAAAGTTGTAAGGCTCTTCGAGCTTCTTTTCGTTGAAGGCGCGATACCAGACGTTCCATTCGTCGTAAGCAATAAAAATCGGACGGGGATTTTGCTGACGATTTTGCGCTTCCTTGATCTGGCTGGCCGTGACATTGATGTAATTATCAATCGTTTGTGAGTTCGCCATGAACTTCTCGAAATCGTTATCGCGGTTGTTGATGTAAGTATGCAGCGCGATGTAATCGGCCTGATTGCGCAACGTTTCGAGCACGGTGCGGTTCCAATGCATCCAGTCCGCCGTCGGTCCGTAATTACTCGATCCACTCGCAATCAACTTGATGCTGGGATCGGTTGAGCGCATGGCTTTGCCAGCTTCGAGCGCGAATTTGGAATACTCCTCAGCGCTCTTGTTGCCGAGTTGCCACGGGCCGTCAATCTCATTGCCGAGCGCCCAGAATTTCACCTTGTAAGGTTGCTCGCGGCCATTCTTGCGGCGTTGTTCGGCCCAGTAAGTATTTTTAGATTCGTTGCAATACTCGACCCAATGCCGCGCTTCATCAATCGTTCCCAGTCCAAGATTGACGCAGATGTAAGGCTCTGTGCCAATCGTCTCGCAATACTTCAAAAATTCATCGGTGCCAAAACGATTGCTTTCCAAATCGTCCCACGCCAGGTCTTTGCGCATCGGACGCTGATCTTTCGGTCCGATGCCGTCTTTCCAGTTATAACCCGAAGCGAAATTTCCGCCCGGCCAACGCAGGATCGAAACGTTGAGTTGCTTAACGACTTCCATCACGTCTTTGCGATAGCCGTCTTTGTCAGATAGCGGACTGCCTTCTTCATAAATGCCGCCGTAAATCATGCGCCCCAAATGCTCGGCGAAATTACCGAACAGCAGTTTGTCTACTTCGCCGATGGTTCGGTCAGTGTCTATTTTGATGCGGGCTTGCGGTGCTTGGCCTTGTGCAAAGACGAGGCTGTTGCACAGCAAACAAGCAGTGATGATGGTTGTGAGTAAGCGGGTGATTTTTAGTTGCATGAATTTTCTCCGGTTTAGGAACGCACGCTCCCTCGCGTGCCATCGTGGATTTCTTTCTGCTGAGACTGCACGCGGGGGCGCGTGCGTTTCGAGCTATTTTTGAAACAACCTCGGAGCAAAATCTTTTAAGTCGCGCCGCCACGTTTGCCATTCATGGTCTGTGCCCGGCGATTCGTAATAAACGTGTTTGATGCCCGCTTTATCGAGCGTTTGATGAAAGCCGTTGACGCCCTGATACATCCGTTCCGGCTCTTTCGTGCCAATGCCGACCCAGACCAAACGCACTTTTTTATTAAAGCTCACCGCGTCGCTGAGTACGCCGCCAAACGCAGTCTTGAGATCAACTGGCCCTCCGCCCATACCGCCGCCCACCCCGCTGAATCCACCGAGGTGAGAAAAGACATCGAGATGTTTCAGCGTGATCTGGAACGTTTGCATGCCGCCCATCGAAAGCCCCGCCATCGCGCGGTTTTCGCGGGCTGGAATCGTGCGGTAGGTTTTGTCTACGAAGGGAATCAGTGCTTGCGTCAGGTCGTCTTCAAAGGCTGAAAACATTTCCTGCATCGCCTTTGCTCGGTCAGGCGAAGCGGGCGGGCCGCTTACTGCTGGTGCAGCTTGGCCAGCGCGTTTCGCATAACCATATGCCATCACGATGATCATCGGTTTGGTTTTACCTTCAGCGAGCAGGTTATCAAGAATCACGTTGGCGCGCCCTTGCCTGATCCAACCTGTTTCATCTTCGCCGCCGCCGTGTTGCAAATAGAGTACGGGAAATCGTTGCTTGGTTTGCGTTTCATAACTCGGCGGCAAATAAACCATCGCGTGCCGCCAACTGCCAGTTATTTTTGAGTTATACCAAACGTCGCGCACCTGTCCGTGCGGCACATCTTTAATGGAATAATAAGTCGAACCTGGCTCTGGCACTTCAACGGCGCTGGCGTATTTGCTGCCGCCGAAAAAAGACTGGCTGCCCGTGTCGCCCACGTCTGCGCCATCTACAACAAAGTTGTAATAGTGCAAACCGGGAACCATCGGCAGTGTCGTATACGTCCAGAATCCATCGGCTTGTTTTTCCATGTCAGCTTTCGGATTGCTCCAGAAATTGATTCTGACTTTGGTGGCGTCAGGAGCTTTCACGCGTAACTGAACTCGTCCAGTGTTATCTACTTTGGGATATTCCGCGCCCCAAACATTCGTGGTAGCAGGCTGAAAATTTCCCGCTTCCTGTGCATAACTAAAACTCGCAAAAAGTACGCAACATAAAACAGCACATAGGGTGCTCAAAATTCTTTTCATATTTTTACTCCTCTTCACTTGTTAATTAATTTCTGTTTCCGCGCTTTGACGTCAGCGGGCATTGGCTTAACTTCGCCGACACTCACGGTGATGTCTTTGATCGGCTTGTCATCAGCATCAAGCAACCGCGCGCAAAAATCTGTAGCTCCACCGCCATTCACAATCGCGGCGCGAATGATGTTCTGCCCTTTGTTGAGCGTCAGCCTTTTAGAAACGCCGTCATCAATCACAGCCTGACGGTCGCCATAAATTCCGATAACCTCTTTGCCGTTGACCCACCAAACTGAAGCCGCGTTGGAACCAATTGCCAGCCGCACATCTTTCAGCTCGCGCGGACTATTGATAACAGTTACTGCCCAAAACAAAACATCGGATGTTTTTTTGCTTTGCGCACTCGCGAAGTGAAAAAGGTTGACGTTGTAATTCAACGTATCCAACGCATGCCATGTGAGTTCATTGCCGCCGACGGTCACTTTGTCGCCATCTTTCGGCACGACCGTGAACTGATTCGGAAAATGTTCTTTTTTGACGAGCGCCTGCACCGCGTTGTCGGTGAGACCATTCGCCGCGATTGGTTCCAGCAAGAACCAGCGTTGGATAAATCCATCAAGGTTAGGAACCTTTTCCGCTGTGACGGGTGTCGTTAAAGTCACGGGTGGAGTTTGCGCTGCAAGATTCGTGACTAACAAGAAAATGGCAGTGATAAAGGTGATTTGTTTTATGAATAGTTTGTTCATGAATTTTTCTGCGTGAGTGAAATTACGGTGTCTTGATCAACCAGCGTTGTTTCTCGCTCTTAGGATCGAATTTTGCGAGCGTAGCGAAACTGCTGCCCACTGCCGAAAGTGCCAGCGAATCTTTTGCGTTAGGAATCGCTTTGGGCATGATGCGCCAACTGCCATCGGCGAGCTGATCGAAACGCCAAAGCTGTTCAGGGCTTCCGGTAAAGGTTGGCAAGGCGATTAACTCGCCGCCTTCGGTCGCGGTCAGCGTTCGCGTAGTTCCGGCAATCGTGATTTTGAAATACGGCGCGCCAAGATAACCGCCCGCGTTGGCGACTGGCTCAATCATCCATTTCTGTTGCGCCTGAAGCATGTAATTCCCCATGCGAACAGCAACGTCACCCGTCGGCCATTTTGTCGAAACTTCGGCGACATCTTGCGGCGGAATCGGTTTGCCCGTGCCGGCAAACATTCCACCGCCACCGCCGGGCGGCGGCCCAGCGTTAGTGCCGGGTGCGGGTGCGCCGCCTTGCGCTCCCGGTGGCGGGCCACGTCGCACCGGCCTGCCGCCGACAGGAAACCCTTCTACGGCAAGTTCAAGCGAAGTGCCGGTGCGCACCGATTCAAACTGATAGGTGCCCGCCTGCAAATTCTCACCGGCAACCGGCCAGCCGTCTTTCCATTGCAACGGGCGAATGTCGAGCACGCTCGCTCCGCCTCGATCAAGGTCGGCTTCATAGTGCATTGAAAATTTCTGTACGCCATCGCCCAGATCGAATAATCCGAAATGACCAGGGCCAATCACGCGCCCAGATGACGTAACGAAAAGTTTGCCGCCGCCCTGAATCATGTCTACGCCCATGTTGTCTATGAAAGGGCCTGTGACTTTCTTGGCGCGACCGACGCGAATGTTATAGCCGGAATCTGCGCCGCGACAGCAACTGCCGTGCGTAACCAACAAGTAATACCAACCCTCGTGATAGATCATGATTGAGGCTTCACTGTTGATCGCAATGTTACGCGGTTTTTCAAGTGGGTTGAGACGCTTGCCCGTTTTAGGATCAAGCTCTACCAACCGGATGGAACCGAAATAAGAACCATAAACGAGCCACAATTTTTTTGTCGTTGGATCAAGCAACACGCCCGGATCAATCGCGTTGCAATCTTCGACGCCGTCAGACGAAGCGACTACGCCACCCTCTTCCCATTTATAATCAGGCGAATTTGGGTCGAGCGTTTTGTTGGTGAGCAAATTGATGTCCGCTTTGGTGACTCCGCTATTGGCGGCGATATACAAAAAATATTTATCGCCGAGATGGATAACATCAGGAGCCAATCCGCGTCGCGGCAGCCGCGTGCCTTGCCGCCACGTCCACCCGTCGTCAGAGACAAGCGCCGACCCACCCGTGCCGTAGGTGTAATACTTGCCATCGCAAAGAACGATGGTGGAAGGATCATGAATTCCGATTTGTCCATCCAACGCGATGGCACTCGAATTCTGAATGTAACCAGTTGCCAACAGGAGCAAGGCGGCAGTCAAAAGATTTTTTTTCATAGGGTTTTTAATCGAATAGCCATTGCAGTTACCGAAAGCTTGCAATGGCGTTACTTACAATTTTTATCGAAACAAAGATGCTTGCTGAAAAACGGCATCACAAAATTTTGAAAGCGCACAGCAACCGCGCTGGTATGCGTGCCTGAATAAATTTCAAAGCTATTCGCAATGCCGTATTTATCCATCGCATCGTGCAACTTACCGGAATCAACTTTTAGCCCGTCCTTGTCGCCGACATCAATTGAGATGGCACGATACATCCGCAAATTCGCAACGTATTGATCAAAGAAAGCCAGTGGCGAATTCGCCGCCCATTTCGCCAATATATCGGGTTGCACTTCGCCATTCTTTCTTGCCAGGTCGAGATAGAGCGGCGGATTTTTCGGATTCGGCGACCACGCCGCAGCCGCCGCAAGTTGCGCACGTGCGCCAAAGCCTAATTTCGCAGAATCTTCCGCCGTTTTCACTGCTTCAAGTGCTTTATCCATCTCTGCGTTCACGGGTCCCGCCTGGCGCGGAGACAAACAGCACGGACTCATGATGTACAAACTGCCGAACACATCGGCGTGCTTCATGCCGATGCGCGTTGCGCCGTATCCGCCCATCGAATGCCCTACTAGACCACGACTCAAGCGATTGGGCAACGTGCGATAATGCGCGTCAATAAATGCCACAACATCACGCGCAATAAAATTCTCGAAATCGCCCGTTGTAGCCGAGCTTGAATACATTGATCCGTTGTGAACGGTCTTGGAATCAGGCAGCACGACGATCATCTCTTGTGCGCCTAACGCGAACGCGCCTTCGAGGGTTTGCGGCACGTGGATTTCTTTGCTCCATTGTTCAGCGCCGATGGAATATCCGTGCAGCGCATAAACCACTGGATAACGTCGTGATTTTTGTTTCTCATAACTCGGCGGCAAAAGTACGAGTACATCACGATCAACGGCGTCGCCTTCCAAATTGCCTTCGAGCGTGACCCCGTGAATTTTGATGCGCTCAACTTTCGCGGGCTTTGCGCTCGCCACTATGGGAGGCACTTCGGTTTGCACTTGCGCGGCAATCGGTAAGGCAACCGCCACAGCAAGTAACGACAAAATCAAAAATCGTAGCTTGTTAACCATCATTCATTTCCTCTTAATTTTATGCTCAATTTTCTCATTACAACAAATGGCGCGTGATAAAGAATCTAACCGAACGATAGCGACGTTATTGCTCGTAACCAACGCGCTGTTCAATTGCGCCGAAAATCGAATAACCGTCGTTATCGAAAACTTCCATACGCACCGTATCGCCAAATCGCATGAAACCAGTTTTGCTTGCACCTTCGTCCAGCATTTCAATCACACGGCGTTCGCTGATGCAGGCGGAACCTGCGCTGCGATCTGCGTTAGAAACAGTACCGGAGCCGATGATTGTGCCAGCTCGCAAACGTCTGGTTTTCGCGGCGTGTGCGATCAATTCGTAAAAACCAAAATTCATTTCGCTACCGTTCGGATGTCCGAACCACGCGCCGTTCCATAGAATATTCAGCGGTAAATGCACGCGCCCATCACGCCACGCATCACCGAGTTCGTCAGGTGTAATCGCCACCGGAGCGAATGCTGTTGCAGGCTTCGCGTGAAAAAACCCGAAGCCCGTTTTCATTTCGCGCGGGCCAAAACCGCGCAAACTCCAGTCATTGATTTGCACAATTAATTTTATGTGTGATGGAGCTTCTTCCGGCGTACATCCCATTGGCACATCGTCCACGATCACGCCGTATTCGCCTTCAAAATCAATGCCGTGTTCTTCGCTCAAAAATGGTGCATCATCACACGCACCGAGGAAGTCGTCCGACCCGCCTTGATACATCAACGGGATCGTCTCGAAATCCGCCATCGGCGGCGTATTGAAAGCTTTTTCCATCAGTCGCCCATGATTCAAAAATGCCGAGCCGTCGCACCATTGATAAGCACGGGGCAACGGCGCAGCCACAGTTTTGGCTTCGAACGTAAAAGAGTCTTTCACCGTTCCAGCCCTGAGTTCAGCCGCCAGCATTTGCAATTGTGGTGCTGTCTTCGCCCAATCATCAAGCGCGTCTTGCATCGTCGAAGCAATTGTTTGCGCAGAAACAGCACGATTTAAATCATTGGCGACCACGATCAATGCGCCATCACGTGTTCCATTTTTAAGCGTGGCAAGTTTCATAAATTACGAGCGAACGTATTCAAATTCAAACGGCTGATGATTGACACCGACTTTCGGCGGCGCGATCCAGTTGGCAATTTTTCCAACTTCAGTCACAGGAGTCATCAGGCTTTGCACATATTCGCGGTCTGCTAACATCGGCAGCCATTCACTCGAACGTCGCACAAATTCTTCTGCCGAAAGCGGCACACCTTGCACATCAAAATTGTATCCGGCATACGCTCCAACATGGCGATGGAAGCGGCGGCTCGGTAAATACAGGCGTTCGGCGATGTCTTCGTCAGCTAAGATTTTATTCCAGCGCAGCAATCCGCGCTCGCAATCTTTGCCGTATTCATTGCGCAGAACTTCATTCAACGCATTGCGCAGTGGCACTTCTTTGAATTGCAGGCGATTCTCTTCCAGCACTTCAATGCTGTAACTGCCTTCCGCCACGATGTGATCTTCGTAGCGTTTTTGTTCTTCGTAGCGACCTTTCAAACCCGCCGCAAAAAAATCCGCTGAGTTGGAACTAATCTCGCCACCAAACAAATCAAGCGAATAGCTGTACCAGTAATTGATGTATTTCTGAATAATCTCAAGCGGAATGCCGCCGCGTGCTTTCACCTCTTCATTGGGGCTTTCTTTCATCAACTGTGCGGTGCGTTTGACCACACGACCGATGCCCGTTTCACCAACAAACAAATGATGCGCCTCTTCGGTCAGCATAAAACGACAAGTGCGTTGCAACGGCTCAAAGCCTGATTCAGCCAGTGCCGCCAACTGATATTTGCCGTCGCGGTCGGTGAACATCGCGAACGCGAAAAAGTTCAGCCAGTCGTCGCACGGTTGATTGAAGGCTTGCAGGATGCGCGGCTTGTCAGCATCACCGCTGCGGCGTTGCAATAACTCATCAGCTTCTTCGCGTCCGTCGCGTCCGAAATAACCGTGCAGCAAATAGACCATCGCCCATAAATGACGACCTTCTTCGACGTTGACTTGAAATAAATTTCTGAGGTCATAGAGCGATGGACAAGTCTTGCCGAGTTGTCGTTGTTGCTCTACAGAAGCAGGTTCGGTGTCGCCTTGCGTGACAATGATGCGGCGTAGCGAGTTGCGAAATTCGCCCGGCACTTCCTGATAAACCGGCTTGCCGTAATTATCGCCAAAGCCGATAGTCGCGCCCTGCTGCGCCGGAGTCAGAAAAATTCCCCAGCGATAATCGGGCATTTTCACATAATCAAAATGTGCCCAGCCCGAAGGTTCTACGCTGATGGCAGTACGCAAATACACATCTTTTTGCTGAAAACCATCCGGCCCCATTTCGTTCCACCAGCTCAAATAATTGGGCAGCCATTTTTCCAGCGCACGTTGCAAACGCACGTCATCGGCGAGATTTACATTGTTAGGAATGCGGTCGTAAAGGCTCATAGTGATTGCGGAGTGCGGATTTGGGATTGCGGGTTCAAGAATTGGACTTACAAAAATTTTTCTCCAATATTTGCGGAGCACAGTTTTTTTACCGCAACCCACAATCCCAAATCCGCAATCAATTAAGTGCGTTTGTAATCAAATTTCGCCTGCGTCGGTTTGCCGTAATTGGTCAGTGCACCATTTTCGCCAACGGCGTTGGGGCGTTGAAAAATCCAGTTTTGCCACGCGGTCAATCGTCCGAAAATTTTTGTGTCGTGCGTCTCTGCTCCGGCAAAACGTAAGTTCGCTTCCATCCCTGTCAGCGCGTCGGGCGAAAGCGCAGTGCGCTCTTCAATCGCCAAACGGATTTCATCATCCCAATCCAGATCGTCAGGCGCAGTGGTAATCAAACCCGCTTCATCAGCGGCTTCGGTGTCAAAGCGTGCGGTTTGCAAGACGGCTTCGACTTGTTCGGATTGCGCGAGGAAGCGCGATTGCAAGCGCGTCAAACCGTTACTCATCGGCAACGCTCCGGCGTTCAGCTCACTCGTAGCAATTTCAACCGGATGCGATGCATCGTTGAGCATGTAAGTGCGATCAGCCGCAAGCGCGAGTTCAAGCAAGCAGCCCGCAAAACAACTGCCGGGTTCGATCAGCGCGAAGAAACTCTTCGCCGTCAGGTCAAGCCGCCGCAACGTCCGCGCCATAAATAAAAGCGTTTCACGCACCAGCCAATGTTCACGCTGTTCGGTCAAGACGCGATCCACTGCCAGCACATTTTCAGCATTGCCTGTCGTTCGCAAAATCAGCAAACCGATTTCGGGTTCGTTGGCGCGTAAGTGCAACAGCGCGTTATCAAGGTCACGGAACGCGGCGAGCGGCCACCATGCATCACCAAGTTTTTGAATTTCATTCGCGTCAGTTGGTTGCGTATCTTCCGGCGCACGTAACGTCAATTCGGCATAACGCTTGTCCCGATGCATACGCAAACTGACGTGATGGTATTCGCGTGCGTTGTCACTGCTTTCAATTTGCAACGGATGCAGTTTGATTCCTTGCAGCGATTCGCTTGTCGCCGCCAGTTCACGCGCTCGTGCCGTAATCGCTTCATCAAATTTTGTTGTCGGAAAATAATCGTCAATTAATCCCCATTCTTTCGCACGTTTGGCTTTGAAGCCTTCCGCTAACGTAGAAAAAATGTCCGCACGGTCACGGCGAATTTTGCGTTTGTCTACTAATCGCGTCAGCCCGCCCGTTCCCGGCAACACGCCGAGCAGTGGCACTTCAGGTAATGAAACTGCGGCGTTGCCATCATCCACCAGATAAATTTCTTCGCACGCAATTGCCAGTTCATAACCGCCGCCCGAAGCCGTGCCGTTCAGCGCGGCGATGTATCGCTGCCCCGAATTGCGCGAAGCGTCTTCAATGCCGCAGCGCGTTTCGTTCGTAAATTTACAGAAATTGACTTTGTGCGCGTGCGACGAAGTGCCAAGCATGTATATGTTTGCACCTGCGCAAAAGATGCGCGGTTTCAAACTCGTGACAATGACGACGCACACTGACGGATGCTCAAAGCGTAGTCGTTCGACAGCATCGGCGAGTTCAATGTCTACGCCAAGATCGTAAGAATTCAGCTTTAATTTATAGCCCTCAAACAGCGTCGCATCTTCATTCACATCCATCGTCAACGTAGCGATTGCGCCATCAACGCTGAGCCTCCAATGCCGATAGAGTTCGGGAGAAGTTTCAAAATCAATATGCATATTTCTTCACTGGGCGCGTCTTTTACTGGGAGTGCCCGCATCCTGCGGGCGAATCCGTACTCAGGGAAACCTTTTTATCGCAGGTAGTTGCTCGCCACGGCTTCGCCCGCAGGATGCGGGCGCTCCCAGTATTATTCTCGTAACTTGAATCGTTGAATTTTGCCGCTCGCGGTTTTCGGCAATTTATTCACAAAATCAATCAGGTGCGGATACTGAAAGCGTTGTAACCGCGCTTTGCACCATTGCTGCAATTCGTTTTTCAGTACAGGCGTTTCTGCATTATGCAAAATAATCACAGCGCGAATCCGCAGCACGCCATCAACGTTGACACCAACCACAGCGGCTTCATTGACTGCCGCGTGTTCGAGCAAAACATTTTCCATTTCAATCGGCGAAACCCATTCGCCGCCAACTTTGAGCATGTCGTCGGCGCGACCTTCATACCAATAAAAGCCCTCTGCATCGCAGCGATAACGATCTCCTGTGACCATCCATTCGCCTTGCATCGTGCGGCGTGTCTTCTCACGGTTGCGCCAATAATACGCCGCCGCGCTTGCGCCCTTAACCAGCAAATGTCCCGTCTCGCCAATAACGACAAGGCTTCCGTTGTCATCTATAATTTTTAATTCGTAACCCGGTACGGCTTTGCCGCTCGATCCCGGCTGACATTCTGCCGTCGTATTCGAGCAGAAAATATGCAGCATTTCAGTCGAACCAATACCATCCAAAATTTCTAAGTCGTAGGTTTCTTTCCACCGCCGCCACGTCTCAGGCGCGAGCGGTTCGGCAGCAGAGATACAGCGACGCACCGAAGACAAATCGCCTTTTCCGCCCTCATTCAAAATTGCGTTGTAAAGCGTCGGCACCAAACATAACACCGTCGGGCGATAGCGTTCGATTGCTTCGAGAATACCACGCGGCGCAACTCGTCCGGGCAACAGCACCGTAGCCGCTCCAATACTGAACGGGAAGCTTAGCGCGTTACCAATTCCGTAAGCGTGAAACAACACGCGCCCCAACACAATGTCGTTTTCATCCAATGCCAGCACGTGTTTGCTGTAGGTCTCACACGTCGCCGGAATCGCGCCGTGCAAATGGACTACACCTTTGGGATTGCCGGTCGAGCCGGAACTATAAAGCCAAAACGCCATGTCATCGCGGTGCGTGTTGGCGGGAGAAATTTCTGTGGGATAGGCTTTGAGTAATTCGTTCAAATCTTCGGCGACGATCACGTGAACGGCTTCGCCATAACCAACTAACGCTTCGTTTAATTTCTCAGCATTTGCGGCATCAACAATCACCACGCAGGCTTCGCTGTCTTCCAGAAAAAAACGGTAATCGCTGACTTTATACAAAGGATTCACTGGCACAGGAACCGCACCAATGCGCATCGCGCCAAAAAAAGAAATTGGAAAAGCAGGCGTGTCGCCCAGAATCAGCAACACACGATTTTCACGCGCTACGCCAAGTGCTTGCAGTGCGCCTGCCATGGCACAAACACGCCGGAACAATTCGTCATAGCTGATTTTTTCATCGCCAAAATAGATGGCGGTACGCGCACCGCGTCCTGCCGCCAAATTGTCGTCAATCAATGTACTCGCGTTGTGTCGCGCTGTGAACATCATTTTGCGCTTGGAGCTTTCAGGAGTCCTTGAATGTTCAGCCATTCGCCAAACCGCTCAACCCAACTATCCACTGGCCAGCCGCGATTGGTCAGTCCGAAACCGTGGCCGCCTTTTGAATAAATGTGTAATTCGGCAGGGCGTTTGGCGGCTTTCCATTCGAGATAAAGTTTGGCGCTGCTCCCGGAAAATGTTTGGTCATCATCGGCGACCGCGATGAAGAGCGGCGGCGCGTCAGCCACGACGGGCAAGCCGCTCGTGCTGCCGCCATAAATCGGCGCAGCGAAATTCGGACGGCTGTCGGCGTCGTGTTGCATGACGACACTCATCGTCAACATGCCTCCTGCCGAGAATCCCATCAGTCCAATGCGATCAGGCGCGATGCCCCATTCGACGGCGCGTTGCCGCACGAGCTTGACGGCTTGTCTGCCATCCGCTGTTGCAAATTCAGCGGCCTTTTGCTGTGCCGGATTCAACACGGGTGCAGCCGCAGGCGTAGTTGGCGGTTGCGGCGTGCGCGCCCTGTTCGCCGCCGCTAGTTTTTGGTAGTCCTCTTCGCTGCCGGTATCCGCCACGCGGTACTTGAGTACGAAAGCCGCGACGCCACGCGCTTGTAACCAGCGGGCTACGTTATGGCCTTCTTTCTCGATGGCGAGATGCACAAAAGCCCCGCCAGGTGCAACGATAATCGCTGTGCCGTTCGCCTTATCACGTTCCGGCAAATACGCCGTCAACGTCGGCTGCGTCACATTGCGGATGCGCGTTTGTTTGTCAGGATTAACAAACGTGACTTCCTTTTGTTGCGCATTTTCAGAACCGGGTGCGATGCCGGAATACAAGGGAATCACGGGCTGTTGCGCACGAACGCTGGCGGACGCGCACAACAACAAGGCTGCGATGCGGCAGGCTGTTTTAGAGAAATTGATTCTTGTCACAAGTCTCCTTATTCTTTTAGTTCTATTTGCCTAGATGTTGATGGAAGAAGCGAGCGACCTCTTGCCAGATTTCAACGGACTCCGGGGCTTGATAAAGACCCACGTAAAGCGAGTGAGACATCGCTTCAAAAACGTGAAGCTGTGCCGCTACTCCCGCCTGACGTAATTTGCGATGGATGCGCACAGTGTCACTGAGAAAAATATCCCGAGTACCGGAAATCAGAATCGTGGGTGGTAATCCTTTCAGGTCTCCGTATATCGGAGAAATCAAGGGGTTCTTCAAATCTTCCGTCCCCGCATAGACCTGAGCCGCCAAAGGAAGAAATCCGTCAGGCGTTGGAAGTGCGTTGTCAATGTACTCATTCGTGCGCAAACTATCGCTCGCCAGCGTCAAATCAACCCAGGGTGTCCCGCTAAAGATCGCGCCGGGTAAGGGCAGTTTCAGTGCCTTCAGCTTCAGCGCCGTCGCAATAGATAATCCCCCGCCACAAGAGCTGCCGCCAATTCCGATGTTGGCAGGTTTGTACTGCCTCATGACTTCCTTTATTACGGTGACAGTGTCATCCAAAGCTGCGGGGAACGGATGTTCGGGAGCCAAGCGAAAGTCTACTGAGATAACCTTCATTTTCGTGTGAGCAGCAAGCAAGATGCCTTCCGAGATACCAGTTCCGCCGCCGGAGAAAACATAACCACCTCCATGCAAATGGATGAGAACTCTGTTCCGATTCTCGGATGGAATCTGGTCAGGGGTTATCGTGTGAATCTTCACTCCAGCCATGACACCAGGTTCAATTTTTCCCTGAAAGGTTTCGCTGATCGCTCTTACCAATCGCAACGCCCCAGCCGCCCTGGCCGAACGAGAGGCTTCCCATTCTTCCTTGCTCCTGGGAGTTGTAGAGCGAAAGAAGTTCAGCGCAGGTTCAATGGATGCCTCGATTGATTTTTGCAATTCAGGGCTGGGGTTGAGTGGCACCGGAATGCGGTGCGCCGGGATTTGGCGATCTGGCGGCTTGCCTGCATCCTGCGCTGCTTGTGAATAAGCGGCACTAGTGGGTAACCAGATAAGCACAACCAGAAACATCAGATGGCTTCGATAGTTTATTTCGCTTCTCATAAATTATGACCCCTTGACTGCCCCAACTCGTTATAAAAATCCAAGTCCCATTCGATGTCACTTGCCTGTCTTTTGCCAAACAATTGCTTGCACGTATGGCGTCAGCACAACCGGCCCAACTAAGCCGTAGGGCTGCACGATTCCTCGCTTGGCGACATCATCGTCCAGCTTCACCAAACGATTATTCAACGTCGTGGCGACGCGCACCGCGATGGTGTTACGACCAGGTTTGAGATACGCGCCGATGTCGCCCGCCGCGCTGAGTTGGTCAATGCTGACGGGCTTGTCATTCACGGTGACAGTAAAAGTATCAAAGACTTCGCCAAGACTTAATCGTGCGCCATGCGCCTTCGTCCAATTGGACGGCAGCTCAATACTCGTAGTGTAAACACCGATGCCCGAAGTATTTTGCAGCACCGGAATTTCAGGCCACGCTTTGAGTTCTTTCAGATCAAGTTCGCTTTGTGTTTTGCGGGTTTCCACCGCTGCGGCTCCGAATGTCGTCGCGTAGGGATTCGCGGGCTGCCAGTCTTCTACTTTCAGACTCCAATTCGCTTTGGTTAAGTCTAATGCGGCGGGTGCGGCAGCGATGGTGCTGCGAACGGTGCGACCATTGCTAAGCGTTGTGCTGTATGTTCCTGATTTTGCCGCGCGGATTACAATTGAGTTTCCTTCTACGACCGCTTCGTCGGCGGTGGTTTGAGTGACGTGCAGCGCAGGAGCCGCGCCGCCAAAGCGATTGGGTTGCTCACTTAACGCAATCAACATGCCATTATCCCGCGATAACCGCAGGCGAAATGTGATGCGGTCGCCGCTGGTTTTGTAATTCGCAATCGGCGTAATTTTTCCTGACCACGCATCCAGCAGGTAAGGCTGTCCTCGCCCTTCCAAACTTACCTCGCGCTCCACGGGTTGTCCCGCAGCAGGCTCAAACAGTGTGGTCGGTTCGTCCGGCGGACTCATAATTCCCTGATTGTAGAAAAAGTAATAATCCGTTTTGGTGGCGTCGTCGCGCCGACGAAGGCTGAGCAATGAAGAGGGAGAAGCAGGTTCTGCTGCGGGGCGAACGCCCAATGCGCGCAATTTTTCTGGCACGTCGGATTCGTGCGCTGCGCGTGATACCGAACGCTCCGCCAGCAATTCGTCGATCACAGATTTCAACGTCGCATCAGCTTCCGGCTTGTTGCCGGGCGTACGATCCGGCGGGGTTCCAATCACAATAATAGGCAGTCCCGCGCGTGCAAATCCAAGAATCTTGCGTGCGATTTCAATCGGCATTGCCGTCTTGACTGGATCAGTTGGGGGACCTTGTTCGCTATCAAGAATCAACGCTTTGTATGCAGGGCCATTTGCTGCAAGACGTTTTCCGGTAACGGTGGCATTCGGCAAATTCAACATGTTCGGATTGAGGTAATCCCGCGTGTAACCCGCCTCTTGCAGTTTCGCATCACCCCAATGCCGAAACTTCATGCTTTGCGATGGAGGGTAAAGATAATTCTGCATGTACACCGCTACATCGGTTTTTGCGTCTCCCTGCGTGAGGACTTGTTGGTTGCGAGCGAAATAATCGTTGTACGTGCGAGCGTCTATCCAAAACGGATTGCGTGGCCCCCACGCATTGGAAAACCCCGCTGCGCCAAAATTGTGATAGCCCGGCCATTTCCACGTCGCGCCATCGCGGTACGGATAGACGTGATAGACAAGCTTCGTGATACCGCCGCCGAAACTGCGGTGCATCTTAATCACAGCATCCTGAAAAGTCTGTGCATTATTACGATTAAGCGTGGGGCAACATTCAGTCGAATACCAAGAATTTCCGGTCATGTGATTTGCCGAAGCCATTGGCAAGTAATTGTCAATTTCATCACCTACAAACAACGATTCATATTCAGGGCGATCAACCGCCGCCGTAGCTTGCACCATATCCGTGATCGGAATTGTCAGATTGGCTTCGCCTTCCACTTGCACGCGCAAAACGTTGTTGTACTTGCGAGCCCATTGCCGCAGCGGAGCGATTTGTTTTTCCAGCCAGATGTCGCCACGCACAGCATAAAAATCTTCGCGCACGCGCGGCGCACTGCCATCATTGAAATCGAAAATTTCGCGGAACAACGCAGGCAAATTTGGCATCAGCGGATAGTGGCGACGGCTACTGAATTCCTCCGCCATTTTGTTCGTCCAGAGTTCATCGGGGCTACCGCGATCTACGGAATGTGAATCAATAAAAATGTCTCCGCCATTTGCTTTCAAAAGCACCTTTACTTCCGGGCTTAACTCGCGTTCCAACCCGTTAATTAGCTCGGCATAGCCTTCTTCGCTGAACGGATCAGGCTGCGCAAAAACGCCGCGTGACCAGAAACCGATAACCATCCATTGCGCACCCGCCGGAGTCGTTGGGGCAGCCCACTGCAATTCGCCAGCCGTTGTTGCTCCCAATACGCCATCCTGATTTTTCCCCGTGACTATCGCTGTCAAATCAATCACCGAAGAGCGATCCAGTTGCACTGACCCTGTCGCCTGACACGGCGTTTGTACGCAGCGATACGCCAGCACCGCAATAAGATTGGCGCGTTTTGCCTGCGGCCCTCGCCCTGCACCAGGCGGCGGCCCCGTCGGAGCGGCAGCCCCACGCGGCGGAGCAACTCCGAACCCGCTACGGCTGCCTTGTGTTTGTGTAGGTGGCGGAACTGCGCCTTGAAATGTAGCTCCGGCGTTAACTGCAACTTTACCAACGAACAAAGATTTTCTTGCATGGTCAGCATCTATCGAATAGCCCACCGGATTTACAGTCGGCCCATGACTAAGGCTGACTTTCACGCCAAGCTGATTCGCAGCGGTCAGCAACGCGACGAGTTGATCGTTGTTCGGATATGCGCCTTGCCCGATTTCTATACCAGCGATTCCGCTTTCGTGAAGTTGCCGTACAGTGTTTTTGATTTCCGCCGGATCTGCTGTCGCGGGCATATTCATCCGCACCCACGGCAAATCTACGGCAGGCGGATGCGCGAATGTCGCCGCAGTAAGCGGAGTCACTGGATTAAACTTGCGCCATTCAGTGCGTAGCGTTTGAGCCACGTTGCCATTTTGGGCAGTCACAGAAAAGACGATCAGCAGGATGCTGGTCATAACAAGAAACGATTTCTTCATAGCTATTCCTATTACGCGCCAAATTCTTTATAAAAATCTACGTCCCATTCGATTTCGCCCATCATAAATGGCGGCGGAGTTTGCATCCAGATCATTGTGCCGAAGCGAAACTCCCATTCGCGCGGCGTCCAGTTGTCATCCAGATAATCGGTGTCTGTGCCGTATTCCGCTTCACCTCCGGCGGGACATTTCCAGTAGGAAAATAACGCGGACGAAATGCGATGACGACCAGTTCCTAAAAATCCCGGTTCATAACCGTTACGCATCAAAATATTCGCGCCGATCATCAATTCGTCAATGTCTTCAACGCCGAAATTCGAATGATGAAAACGCGGCACGCCGCCAACGCCGGGCGTGTTGTAATCCATCAAAAATAAATTGTGATGTTCGTACGCGCCATCCGCTCGCAAATACATGCCAATTCCCTTTTGATGATCGCTTAAACGAAAGCCGAGCCGTTCGCGGAAAAACGCCGTCGAGGCTTTGTAATCGGCTACACCAAAGACGACGTGATTGAAGGTTTTCGGCAAGGCGCGTCTGCGCCATTTGCGAAACTGATTCAGGCGATTGATATTGCCGGACGAATTAATCGGGTCAGGTGCGGAGGTGACTTTCTTGCGGTTGAAAATTTTCAAGCCTAATGCCATTCCACAATCGGAAAGAAAATGCGCGACGCCGTCGCCATCGCGGACGACTTCGCGGTCGCGTGATAAATCATTGACAAGGCGATCAAGACTCGCTTCGGAATCTACCCCCCAGATCGTTTCTTTGACGCCCGCGCCAACATATTTCGAGGCGGGAATCGAAGGGTCATTAAGCAGACGCAAAATTACATTCGAGCCTTCTTCCAATTTGAAGTGGCTTTCTGATTCGGTCTTATCCAGTAATGGCAAGCCAAAATCCAGAAAGAATTTGGTGCTTTTTTCTAAATCTTCGACACCGTAAAGGGCGGTTTCAATTCCGATAATCGGCATGATTTTATTGCTCCTTATTTTTTACAATTGAAAAAAGTGAATTGTTTACTATAATAAATAATATGAAAACTATTGCAATTACTATTGAAGAAACCATGTTATTACGGATTGACCGTTTGGTTTCACGCAAGACAGATGACACGCGGAATCGCTCACAAATTATCCGGCAAGCTGTCGCCAAATTTGTCGAACAACGCGAACAACAGGATGAAGAAACACGCGAACGCGAAATCTTTCAGCGTCACCGCCAGCGTCTGGCTCGCCAAGCCGACGCCCTCGTCAAGGAGCAATCCAAAATATGAAACGTGGCGAAATTTATCGCTCCCGGGAAAAAATTCCTGAGCGCGGATACAAACCCAGCTTTTATGTCGTTGTTTCGCGTAATTTTGTGGCGGACAACGAAGATATTTCCACTGTCGTTTGCGCTCCTGTTTACAGTGAACTACTCGGGCTTAGAAGCGAAGTGGAACTTGGCAGCGAAGAGGGTCTACCACATGATAGTGCGATTCGTTGCGATTTTTTGACGCTCATTTTCAAGCACAAATTAACGCATTTTATTGGAACTCTTTCCCCTGAAAAATTCAAAGAACTAAATCACGCCTTGTGCTATGCGTTAGAATTGGATAGATAAATTTTTTACTCAACTCCAACTCTATATTTTTTCTTTTTCGCAAACATTGCGCTGCATTCCCAGTCCCGTAATCGTCGTTTCAACCACATCGCCTTCCTGCAAAAATCGTTTGTAATGCGTGCCGTTGCCCGCCGGCGAACCCGTACAAATCACATCGCCCGGCCACAATTCAACGAGACTCGACAAATATTCAATCTGCCGCGCAATATCGAAAATCATGTCCGCCGTGCTTTCGTCCTGTTTGATTTCGCCGTTGAGTTTCAGCGTGAGTTGCAGGTCTTGCGGATTCGGCACAAACGCCGCAGGCACTAAATATGGACCGAACGGCAAATATGTTGGAGAGCCTTTCGCGGCTACCCAATCGCTGCCCATCGCTTTGACAGCATCGCGGCGAAAGACGTGATCGCGGTTTGTGATGTCATTGACGATGCTGTATCCCGCGACGTAATTCATCGCCTCGGATTTTTTTACGTGACGCGCTTTGCGACCAATGATGACAGCCAGTTCAAGTTCCCAGTCAGGAGCTTTCGCGTGCGGCGGCAAGACGATGATGTCGTACGCTCCGGTGACAACGGAAACAGGTTTCGAGAACATATACGGAAATCCGTTCTCAGCCCGATCATCCATCATCTTCGTCGCCCAGACTCGACGTTCTTCCATGGTCATGTTTTCCGTCGCAGGGCCGCCGCCTTCGTCCACAATTAAATCAATGACGTGCTTTTTATAATTCGCACCGGAACAAAAAATCTGGCGCGGCAAATTAACCGGGGGATGAATTTTTAATGACTCCAACGAAATTGCGTTTTCTGAGACGGAGGCAATTTGCTCCAACAGCGCGGCAAAATTCGCGTCCCAATTTTCCAGCAATGAAAGAATTGAACCGGCTTCCATCAGACCGGAAAAAGCCCGTAGCGGAATGACCTGTTGAGCTATCACGACGGCGGGAAAAGGTTGAGTCCCCGCTTGAGAAAATGTGCCTAATGCAAATTGAGTTGCCATAATTTTTATCTGTTTACTTCACGCGCCGGGCGACGAATTCTTCAGTGCCAAAATCGCCGACTTTGCGCACGAATTTAATTTCATCACCTGTGCGTTGACCTTTGTATTCAACGCGGATCGACGTATCCATCATCTCGACAAAAGTGATTTCGTCGCCTTTGACTATGCCATCTTGAATGGTTGCTGCGCCGAATTGCGAATTGATCGCTTTGCCCGTCAGTCGCCCGCCATCCATATTAAATTCAAAGGTGTATTCCATGTTCCCGACTGGCGTTTGAATCGAAGCTTTCCATTGCCCACTTTGCGCGGCAGGCGCAGGCACAGTTGATGAAGCTGTGATTGCAGGGCAATCAGGAAACATAATTTGCGCGGTTTGGAAAAGATTGCGCCGCCAGTTCGCCCATTCGTGACCACCATCGCTCAGCACCCAGAAATTGCGGATGCCATATTTATTGATGATCGCCATGACCTTCTGCCCATTCTTCAAGGCAATATCAGTTTCGCCTTGCGACATATAAAACGGCACACGAAATTGATCGTTGAATTTTGGGTCTTTGAAAGTCTCCGCAAAGTTTTCCTCGAATTGTTTGAGCGCGTCTTCGCTCACATGACCGGAGCTGTAGACATACAATTCGCTAAATGTATCCAGATGCGGCAGTCCTGTGTGCATCACGACGAATCCGCCCATTGACAGTCCCGCCAAAGCGCGATTTTCACGACTTGCTTTCGTGCGATAGGCTTTGTCTACAGCGGGGATAATATCCTTCAAATATTCCTGCGTGCAGGCGTCGTCTTTGCCGGGAGCCGATGGCGTAGCACTGGCAATTCCTTTAGTGCTTGGCATCACGACGATCATCGGCTTGGCTTTGCCCGCCGCAATCAGATTGTCCAGAATGCTACCCGCATTACCGCCGTTTTTCGGATCACTTGAAGACCATTTGGAATCATCATCGCCACCACCGTGATTCAGATACAGCACCGGATAACGCGCACTGGAATTTTTTTCATAATCAGGCGGCAGATAAATGTGCATTCGCTTGTCCACGCCAGCGTAGTTTTTGTAATTCACCTGTTCGACTTTACCGTGCGGGACTTCGGTTTTGGCAAAGAATGAAGCGTCCGCGTACGTTGGCAACGCAGACAGAATCGGCAGCGGACACACGCCTTTTTTTGGCGGATCCATGCGCGGACGATTGGCGGGGGGTGCATTTTGAGCCAGTGTTGACAGGCTAATGCAAGCAATCACAAAGAAAAGACTTAAAAATCTGTGGTAAAAAGTCATTAGAAATGGTTCCTATAATTTAATTACAACTGTCTTTTTCAGGTATTATTTCACTCGTTTGGCAACAAATTCTTCCGTCCCGAATTCGCCAACTTGCCGCGTGAATTTAATTTCATCGCCAGCAACCTTGCCTTTGTACTCAATGCGAATGGCAGCGCCGTTAAATTCAACATTCTCGATAAAGGTGATTTCATCATCTTTGAATTTACCGCCGATGATCTCAATGTCGCCAAACTGTGATTTCGCTTTGCCTGTCAGCTTTTCGCCTTCGACTTTGAACGTGTAGGTGTACGGCATATCGCCGATCTGCGTACTGATCGTCGTCGTCCAGTTGCCGTTGACATCTCCTGCCAACATAGACGTGATGAAAACAAACAAGAACCCGGCTAACAAAATAGTATTACGATGAAACATTAGATTTCTCCTGCGAAAGCGAGTCAGAAATTTCACACCATCAAAGGCTGCGCAGCACTCGTTTCGAGACATTAACAATTTGAAGTTTTGGTAAATGGAACAACCAGTCAAGCATATAGCACGCTTCTCATAATCTGGAAAATCGCTTATTATGATACCTATCTATCACCTTTCCAGATACCTGAGAGAACTCTATGGACTTACGCGGTCTTGATCTGAATTTACTGGTCGTACTGGACGCTTTACTGACCGAGAAGAATGTCACGCATGCCGGACAACGGATTCACATGAGTCAATCGGCAACAAGTGGCGCACTGGCTCGCTTACGGGTATTTTTCCACGATGAACTATTAATCTTAACGGGTCGTTCTATGAGACTGACTCCATTAGCGCAAAGCCTGGTCAAACCCATCCGCGACATCATGCTGCAAATACAGGCAACCGTAGCGGCGACAGCAGAATTTGATCCCGCGACTGCCGTACGAAAATTCACGATTATGGGGTCGGATTATGTTATGACCGTTCTCATGCCCGACGTGTTGCAACGCCTGGAAAACGAAGCTCCCGGCATTACATTTGAATTACGTCAGACCGCCAACACCCATCAGGATTTATTGAATCGTGGCGAAATTGATTTTGTTCTGATGCCTGATATTTTCACCACTGACGATCATCCCAAAGAAATCTTATTTGAAGACACGCACACCTGCGTCGTCTGGAATCAGAATTCACTGGTCGGCGAGAACATTTCTTTTGAACAATACTTATCCATGGGTCATGTCAGCATGGTTTTCGATCACGGACGTAATCCTAGTTTTGAAGAATGGTTTCTCAAAAATTTTGGTTATGCGCGCCGGATCGAAATCATCGTTCCCGCTTTCACGTTAATCCCTGCGATGATCGTTGGCACGAATCGCATCGCTACTTTGCATACAAGACTCGCGCAATTGTATGCAAAATATTTACCGTTGCGACTGGTACAATTTCCGATTGAAATTCCCAAACTGGCGGAAGCGATGCAATGGCACAAATATCAAGACCTTGATCCCGGCTGCATCTGGCTACGCGGCATTTTGAAAGAAACGGCTGAGCGATTGCAGCCACTGGCGACTTCCCCGAAACAACCTGAATCTCGCGTTGGCAAAGTAAAACGCATGTCGCACAATGTCGGTCCGCGACTCTCATAAATCAGCATGATAATCTCTTAAAATTATGGACTACATTAACCTTGGAAATACCGGTACAAAAGTGACGCGCCTCTGCCTCGGGATGATGACGTACGGCTCAAAATCATGGCGCAAATGGGTACTCGAAGAAGAAGAGAGTCGCCCTTTTATCAAACGCGCATTGGAACTTGGTTTTAATTTTTTTGACACGGCGGATATGTATTCGCTGGGCGTCAGCGAAGAAATTTTGGGCAACGCGCTGAAAGAATTTAACGTCCCGCGTGATCGTGTCGTCCTTGCCACCAAAGTTTTTAATCCAATGGGCGAAGACCCGAATAATTGTGGACTTTCGCGCAAACATATTTTTCATTCGATTGATGAAAGCCTGCGCCGCTTGAAAACGGATTATGTTGATTTGTATCAAATTCACCGCTTCGATAATTCGACGCCGATTGAAGAAACATTGATCGCACTACACGATTTGGTGAAAGCAGGAAAAGTTTTATACCTCGGCGCATCCACGATGCCCGCGTGGAAATTTGCGAAGTTGCTTTATACCGCAGATAAGCTGGGATTGACGCGATTTGTGACGATGCAGAATCACTACAATTTAATTTACCGTGAAGAAGAACGCGAAATGATTCCGTTGTGCCGCGCTGAAAAAATTGGGTTAATTCCCTACTCGCCACTGGCGCGCGGCTTCGTCGCAGGCAATCGCACGAAAGAAAATTTTGGCGAAACGATTCGTGCGAAGACGGATGATTTATCGCAGAAATTTTATTATCAACCTTCCGATTTTACCGTCGTCGAACGCATCACCGAAATTGCCAAAAATCGCGGTGTCCCGAATGCGCAGATAGCTTTGGCGTGGGTCTTAGCACAGCCAGGAATCACCGCTCCAATTATCGGAGCCAGCAAAATGAATCATCTTGAAGACGCCGCGAAAGCGTTGGAATTGAAATTATCGCAGGAAGAATTGAAGGCGTTGAGCGAAGTGTATGAACCGCATCGGGCGCAGTAAGATGCGCATGTTCAATGCGCTTTTGCCTTAATCGTCTAAAAATAGCTACTCGTAACACGCTACACTTTTTATGCAAGAAGACTGGCATCCTCATATTTGGATGGGTAGTTATAAAACAGTAAGGCTCTTTCGTTTTTGTCGTCGTAGTCTCTACTTCCACTCACCCTGCATCACGGACGCCGACCAATAATAGGGCGACTACCATTGCTGCTGCTTCCACATTTCAATTTGGGCGGCGCACGGTCGTTGACGTTCCATAAACTGATCATGCTGCGGGCAGCTCTTCTTCAAGCTTACTTCCAATTCCCAATCAAAATAAACGGCGCCCAATAATACGGATGCGCAAACGGCTTTTTGGTATCGGCTTTGAATTTCGGCAGCCCCGCCGTCTTGTCGTCTTCGTGTACGATGGAACGTGCGACGGTCGCAGTCGGCACCGCCAATTCGCCGCGCAGCATGCGCCCCTGTGCTTGTCGCATCGCTTCGGCTTTGGTCAGGCCAGATTCACGCAGTTGATAAAACTCCTGCATCAAGCGCATCGTAGAGCGATCTGCGACGGGCCACAAACTGGCGATCACTGCCCGTGCGCCTTGTCGTTGTGCCAGCACGCCGAAGCCTTCGACCTCTTTGCCATTCGCGCCGCTCCCGCTTGTAGCCGTATTACAAGCCGAAAGAGTCAACAATTCGACGCCACTGAAGACATTCGGCAAGGCTTTGATTTCCGCCAAACTCAACAATTTTCCATCGCCCAGCAACAACGCCGAATTGGTTTCGTTGCCCGGTTGAAATTGAAAGTGGCTGGCGATGTGGACGACGTTGTTACGTTCGCGCAAGCCCGTCAACATTGACTCCTGCGTGAATTGCTCGTCCAGCTTGATCGTGCCGGGCAAGACGCCGGAACTGTTGCCATCGGATTTGATAATGCCGCGCATTTCTTCGGCCACGCCGGGCAACGCCGGAATGTTTTCGCCGTGCGCTTTCGTGACGCCCAAACCAAGCGCACGCCAATTTTTACTTGGTTCCAAATGCAGCCGCGCATTGCTCGCAGGCGTGAACACGGCGTGGCGGTAACTTTCGACCAAATACTGCTTGCCATCGTGCAGCGCCGCCATCGGCACATAACGCAACACGCCATCCAACGACCACATCAAAAGCTTGGCATTCGCCGCCTGTAAATCTTTCTCCACGGGCGCGAGCAGGATTTTGTACAACTCCTGCGCGAGCGGCAGCGGATCAAGCGTCGGGTTTTGCAACGCCGCGCGAAACGCCAGCACCTTGCGATTCAAGTCCGCCGCTTTGATCGGCACTTGATACGCCTTTTGCACATCAGCGGTCGTGAGTACGATGCTGAAGGTGTCTTCGCCGACGACGGTGTAGAGCGCGACTGCGCCGTGACCGAGTTCGCGCAAATCTTCCATCATCCCTTGCGTATCGCGGAGCTGCGAGACTTTGCCCGCGTCTTTGGTGGTCTTCAATTCGTCATTCAACTTATCAAGGAACTTCTGAAACGCATCGCCTGCAACGCCAAGATCGCTTTCGATTTGGGCGAGCCGTTTGTCTTCTTCGGCAGTGCGCGCAGGTTTGTTGAGCAAGGCCGAGCGTTCCGCACCGAGCGCCGCCAACTTGTCCGCCACTTCGCGGTAGCGTTTGTCCGCCGCTTCTTCCTTCGGCGTCAGCGTCGCCTTTTCGCCTTTGGGTGCGTTGGTATTGTCGCCGCGAATGTACTCGAAATACTCTTCTTCCTTGAGCATGCGCAGGACTTGCTCGGCTTCGGGCAGGCGGGCTTGGGAGATTAATAAGTCAGCAAGGTCACGGTAATGCTGTTCGTTGCCGGAGATGAAGGATTGTTGCAATTCCTTTTGGAGCGTCTCTTGATTACTTGCTTGTCGTAAAACGCCGCGTGCTTCTTGCAGACCATTGATGCCGATCTTGCCGAAATAGATGGCGGTTTCGGCGTTGCCCGCTTCTTTCCAATCTTTCATTAGGCTGACGAAAAACAGGGCGTCTTGCCTAAGGCTGAAGTTCGTCTTTTCGCCCGGCCACTCTCGTAATAATTGCAGCGCGCGTTCGTGAAGCTCGATGGCTTTGTCGTACTGTTTTGACTTGCGATAGTACACGCCGAGGCTGCGCAAAGCGTGTGGTTCCACTGAACGTAAGTTGAACTTTCGGATAATGGCGAGACCTTTCTCCCCAGCTTCAATTGCTTTGGCAGGATTATCAGTAGCGTAATGATATTCGGCTAAAGCACTATATACCTCGATCAGCGGTTGTTCTCGCGTGGGGTACTTTTCCTGGTGAATTTTTAAGAACTGCTCCAGATAGACGAGTTCTTTCGGATCAGGGGTTGTCCCAGAATTGAAGGCGCTTAACTGATACAGAATGCCCAGCTCACTATCTGCATCATTTACTTCCCGAAAGACGGCGAGGGCGCGTTCTAGGGCTTCCCGTACTTTTTCTTTCCGTCCCAGTGCTCGATAAATGGGGACAAGCGAGGCGCGAATTATGCCGCCCTCCATTGCCAATGCCTTATTGGCTACGGCAAGCTTGCGCGCGTTCTCTGCATATTCGAGTGCCTTTTCAAATTTGCCCGTTTGCATGATCAACTGGGCAAGGTTGCTTTGGGTTATGGGTTCTAATCGTTTGTCCCCGATTTCCACGGCGATGGCGAACGCCTGCTCGTAATATTCTTGCGCTTTGGCGATTTTTCCTAAGCGCATTCCTACCACTAGGCCGAGTTGGTTTAAGGTATCAGCTTCCGTTGCACGATCCTTTGTGACACGGGCAACTTCAAGGATTTGGGTAAAGGTTTCGGCTACTTCTTCATAGCGTTCCAAAGGATATAGCTGACTCACACGAGCGCGCAGGTCTTGATAGGCTCTGGTCGGGTTCCCGGTTTCGATTTCGAGGGGCCGTGCTTGTTCGTAAAAGGATTGGGCTTTTTCTTGTTGCCCGATGTATTCGTAGTACGCGCCATATCTTCGCAGGATCAAAGCTTCTCCCGCGCGGCTCTTCACTTCGCGCATGATCGCTAATGATTGCTCCCATGCGACGAACGAATTTTCTTTCTGCTTCAACTCATAGTAATAGTTACCGATAGACAACAGCGCAAATCCTTCCCATAACCGTTCGCCCAATTGCGCCCACAACGCCCGCGCCTGTTGTGCCATTTTCAATTGTTTCTGCGTCACGAGTTCCCAGCGATATTGGATCATCAAGCGTTCCGCCTGGGTGCGCTTTTTGTCTATGCTGGTCGCGGCGTTTTTGACTTCTGCCTTCAATTGGTATGGCCCTCTGATGTTGGGCGTATCGGCGGTCTCAATTTTGAGCTGATAGTTGCCGCTGACCGTCGCAATGTGTGAAAACATTTCCGGCAAGCCAAATGGAGTGACATTAACTGCTTCAATCGTCTTGCCATCCGGTGCAGTCAGTGTCACCACTACGTCAATGGATTTCTGGAAGACATCGAAATGGACGAACTGTCCGGCTTTGAGCGGGATGAGATAAATATGTGTTTGCGTGCTGGTGAGTTCACGTTCAATCATCCTGTCTGGCTCAAGCGACGTAAGTTCTTGTGCGTGAAGTAAAGCGGGCAGACAGAGAACGACGAACAGAAAAAAGAACCGATGTTTTCCCAAAGAGTAAGTCATACATTTTCCTCCTACTCATACAAGCGCATTGCGTACTGATTTCCCCTCAGACAAACTTGCGGGGGATGAAAATACTTTGCGAGAGAGTTTGAAAATCTGATCTTTGCCTTTGCTCCATATGCCAGATGCCGCTCCGACGAAGCTTGGAAGAATTTGGCGACATCGTGGCTATAAACATTCCGCGCCTCTGGCGCTAACTTTCAAACACGCGCTGACTGCTCGCTACCGCTCGCCGTACCGTACCAACTGTCACCGCCATTCCCCTTGCAACACAAACGCGGCTCAATAATATGGCACTTGCCATTGCTTCTGCTTCCACATCTCGATTTGGGCGGTGCGCAAGGCAGAAGTAAATCCCCTCACGGCAGGAAAAAAAGTTAGACGCAAAACAAAATCCTGCGGATACAAAAACAGCGAGAGGACAGTTTACGCCTGCTAGTCGGAGAGAAACAACGAGGCAGACTCATTGTCAGGGCAGTCCTTTGCTTTTAACGGCTGAAGCAGGCGCTGCGCGTTGCGGTAAATTTATTCGCTCTGACCTTGAATAACTGAATGTCGCGCACTAGCGCACCGAACAACGATTAAGCTGGTGTAATACGACTATAATCCCACGCCAGGCACTGGATATTTCGCCGCTGCATCCATCAATACTAAAATCCAGTCATTGCCTCTGCCGCTCGTCGGAGGCGTGAATGTTTGAATCCCGAAACTATCCTGATCTTTAATCACGTACGAAGTTCCATAACGCGGATCGTACCAATATTGTCGTTGCTGTTCCGCTTTAATCACGCTTTTGTCCAGCGTAAAAATTTCGCCGCGTGGAGAATAAAAAATTGCAAAGGAACCATCGCTCGCACGCGCCGCTCGCATCTTCGCGCCGCCGCTGTTGGCTCCGCTCAAAATAATGCTTTGATCGGGAATCAATTTTGTGAACGGCAGCGATTCAAACAGCCGTCTGACGTAGCGCATTTGAAAGGCTCCGGCATGATCCAACGCCTCTTTCCATGGGATGTTTGCGCCGATAATGCTGCTGGGGCCGCCAAACAGATCGCGTCCACGATTCACATCTCCCACGCCGCCGGACGCCGCTGGTTTATACATTTGCCAGATGCTGTTATTGCCGTACGTGTGTCCGCACGCTCCAGCGAGCAATGACCAGTACGCCGCCTGCCGCGCATCATAATCATCAAATCGCTCAATCGCACTCACGCCGCGATTATAAAATCCAACCGGAATTCCTTCGTAGCGCGGCTCGCCGTCCATTGTCGGTTTGACGGGTTTTAGTTTGTAATCATGCTCCGCATAAAGTCCGTTGTCGTGGTCACGCGCCGCATGCGAAGACTGATACATATTGAAATCCAACCACGGCGCATCATTGAGTTGAAGCGACGACATTCCCGGCCCGATTGGATGAAATGTTTTCAGATGTGCGCCGCCATCGCCTTCTGTCAAGCCTGCTGCCATCGCGTCAATGACGGCGCGCTCCGATGATTGCTTGATCGAACGGTCGCCGCCCAGAATCCAGATGATGGATTTATCTTTGTATCGCTTGCCTAAAAATTTTCCGTATTCGCGCGCATTGCTCGGCGTAAAAATTGATTGATCGGCTCCCCAGTAACTCCCCCACGTGGGCAAAAATCCGATGAATAATCCAAGCTCTTCGGCTTTATTGACGATAAAATCTACATGGCGAAAATAGGCTTCGACGGGCTGCGCGGGATCATTATTTTTGAGCGGCAAATCTCCGTAAGCATTCGGCACAGTCAATCCGCCGAGCTGCGCAAGAGCTACGGCTTGAATCACGGTGAAGCCTTTGTTTGAACGGTTCGTTAAATATTGCGTCGCGTCTTCACGATTCAAACGATGAAATAATTCCCACGCGGTATCGCCGAGATAAAAAAACGGTTTGCCGTTTTCTTCCTGTAAATACCGATGATTTTCGGAGACTTTCAAGCGCGGCGCAGCGGATAAATTAGTGAGGGAAAAAAGTAAAAGAAAAATTAGGGAAGTTAGTTTCATAAAATAATTGATTGAAGTATCCGACACGCGGAGCGTTTGGAGTGCGGTGACTTGTCACCGCTTTGGTATTCTTTACATCGCTGTAGATTTGCAATGAACGCCTCTACCAAAGCGACGCCGAGCCGTCGCACTCCAAACGCTCCACGTTACGTTAGGGTTTTTCTTCTTACTTCAAATAACGACCAGCAAACGTCAAAAATATCGGCCAGTTCGGGCCCGGAGTATGTCCGCCAGTGTGCTGACGAAAGCTGACATCCCCATTCATCAATCCGGTTTCAATCGGTGGAAATTCCATCGTTCCCATATCTTTTTTGCCGAGTAATTTATACACCGGCCCGGCGTGTGCTCCAGCTAAAAACATTCCTTTCGCATCAACCCAACCATCACCGTTAACCGCACCAGCACTAATAAACACAGGGCGAGGCGCACATAAAGCAACGAGTTCGTGCGCATCTATCGGCAAGTCATTCGCGGTGAGCGGCCCGGCATATTTCAAATAATTTCCTGCCAGCCAATGATATTCGCTGGTGCCTGCTACGTTCTCAACCATCTCGCCATAGTTGTTGCGGCGATGAATTTTTGCTCCGCCCGCACCGGATGAACTAATAAATCCAATTGCAATGCGCGGCTCATACGCCATTGTTACAAGTGCTGCTTTGCCATAACGCGAGTGACCTTCGATGGCAACCATTTTTGCATTCACGGATTTGTCCGTCTCAAAATAATCCAGCGCACGGCTGGCTCCCCAGCCCCACGCGCGGAGTGATCCCCAATCATCCGCTTTGCGTGGTTGACCTTTGTTGACTAAACCGATAATTCCCTGTGTCAGACCTGCGCCGTTATCTGCTTGAATACTGTTCGGTACGAGTACCGCATAGCCCCAACCTTTTTCCAATACCTGTTGTTGCCACGGCGTACCTGGCGGTGGCGCATTCGGTGGCGGTGTAGCATTCGCGGGACGTAGCGGCAACTGTCCAAATCCAAATTCCATCATGACCGGAACGCCCGTTTTTGCATTCGCCGGAGTTGTTAAGGTCAAACGAATATCTACGGTAACAGCGGGATAAGAAGAATTATCGACGTGACCAACGAGCTGTTTGGTAATGACAGGTTTGCCGTATTTTTCTTCGTTGACAGTGCTGGTCACTTCCCACTTTACTTTGGGTGTAACTTTCGGCGCACGACCATACATTTCGCGGTCAAAGTCTTCGATAATTTCGGCACGACGTTGATTCCACCACACTTTCGCCGACGTAACTTTCTTGCCGTTTTTTAAGACTAGCGGATTCGGCAAGGCTGAATATGACATCACTTTTGCTTCGTCATAATTTGCGTAATTTGGTGCTTGCGGATTGCTGCCGTTGGCTCCGCTGCGCAGCGAAGTGATTTTCAACTGATCCATCATCAATTGATGATCGGCCTTGGTGGCAGCTTGTTGCACCTGCTGGGCCGCCTGTTGTTCCGGCGTGAGCTGTCGTTGCTGTTGCGCGAGCAGGGCGGCACTCGCACACAGCAGCAGTGAAAACATTACAATAATCAACGAACGTTGTTTCATAATCATGGTTCCTTTCAGGGTTGGCGACAAATTCAAGTTTCGCTGTTGGTGGTTTGAGGGAACCTCCGTTTGACTGCGACAGTGCTTTGAGTTGAATCAGGTGCTAAATAGTTCGGCACTCAAACTATTTAGCACCTGACCCGCTTCTCTTTCAAGTAGAAAACGGTTAATGGAAATTTTCAATCATCATTATATCGCTGCTGCGTTGGGTAATAAGTGGCAGCAGGAGAGATTTTCTGTCCGCAGAAATGGAGAGTCCAGAGATGCCTTTGCGTAATAATTCATTGATTTGCGCGACAGGTTTCGTGGTTTGCGTCTCAAAGCTAAAATGATTAATGAGGGTTCTTCCCTGCGTATCAGTGGACACAAAATAAATTCCGTCATCGGTAATTGCCCACATGCGGCTATAATTTTTTTGCTGAAAATCCAGTACCAGGGTTGCTGCCCCACCACCAACCGGCATCCGCCAAATAGCCGCCGATCCCCGGTCTTTGGTGAAATATAACCATTGTCCATCCGGCGATTCAAAAGGATCAAAGCCGCCATCCTTCGTGACCTGAATAGTTTGTTTTCCAGCTACTGATGTTTTCCAAATTTGCAGACTGCCGCTGCGATTTGAACTGAAATAAATCCATTGTCCATCACCAGACCAACCCGGCACGATGTCTTCGGCGGCATCATCGGTCAGACGACGCGGCTGTCCGCCCTCGCAACTAACAATAAAAATATCCGCATTCCCGTCAGGGCGCGCATCAAATGCAATGAATTTTCCATCCGGCGACCAACCAGGCGATCCTCCTAAAGGCCCACGAAATGAAGTCAGTCGGATGAGATTTTCTCCTTCACTGTCAGAAATCCAGATTTCATCGCTGCCGGAACGATTGGAGACAAAGGCAATTCGTTTACCATCGGGCGCATAGCGGGGACTGGTTTCCATGGTCGTCGAAGTTGCCAGTGCAGAAGATACGCTAACCATTCGGTCTTCATTTAAGCTCACGCGGTAAATGTCGGAATTGTCACTGTTCTGCGTCCAGGCCAGACGGTTGCCAGTGGAAGAATACGATGGATATTGCGCATTATTACCACTCGCGACTAACCATTCAGGGGTGCCTCCCTCGACACTAATTTTATACAACCGACTTTTACCACCGTACCGCGATGAGAAAAGAATTTCCTGACCATTTTTAGTCCACGTCAGGTTGCTGGCTCCTGCCCCATCGAAAGTAATTTGTCGAGGCGTTCCACCTTGAACCGGAAGTAAGTGTACTTCACCCACAACAGCACTCACGACGCGCACAAAAGCAATTGTTTTTCCATCGGGCGAAAAGGCGGGACTGCAATCGCCAATCGTAGCATTAGGAGGTGTCGTTAACCGCTGTTTTTCACCTGTTTCAGCATTCACGATAAACAAACTAAACGGTTCAGTCGCAGCTTCTTTATCGCTAACAACTAACGATTTTCCATCCGGTGACCAGTGCAACCAGGTATGAATTCCAAAGCTGAAACGATTCGCCCAAACACTGATTAACTTCCGTTCCGATCCGCCCAGTGCCGTAGTCAGGAAAATGCCATCCCCGGCTGACGTGCTTCGATAAAATGCCAGTGAACGACCATCGGGCGACCAGACAGGGTTCACATTATCGCCGGAATTACGGGTGATCTGAACACGGTTTCCCCCTTCCACCAAACGTACAAAAATATCAGTATTATTTTCTTTATCTCCACGCCAGACAAAGGCGATTTGATTACCGTCCGGTGAAAAAGCCGCTTGCATTTCCTGCCCCGGATAGCTCGTCAAAGGAATAATATTGGATGCAGCGTTCACGGCATCATTGGATATTTTAGTCTTTGACCACAATTTTTCCTTAAATAACCAAATCCCTGCCAAGCCAAGCAATCCGATAGCAATTAACCACAATGGTAACGAGAGCTGCGCCCAGCGATAGCTATTGTGTTTAACTGGTATTTCCTGTTTGGCTATCAGTTCTGGCAAGACGGGCGTGATTTCAGTTACCTGAGGCGATGCAGCATCTTCTCCTGTATGTGCGATAACCGGAGCAATAAAACGATACCCCAGACGAGGCAGGGTTTCGATGTAGTGAGGATCGGATTGCCCCTCAGCCAACATCTTACGCAACGCCGAAATATGAACATTAAGATTTGCTTCCTCGACGATGGTGTTAGGCCAAAGTGCTTTTATCAGTGCTTCGCGCGGCATGATTTGCCCCTGGTTTTTGACCAGTAATAAAAGCAAATCAAATTCCTTCGGAGGGAGCAACACCTGCTCATCCAAACGGTAGATACGATGCTCGTTAGGAATCAACCGAAACGGGCCAAATTCATAAATATTTTTCGTAATCTGGTCGCTAATGGTCATAAATGACATCTTTAGAAGAACTTTACCTGCTCCTTTATTGAAAATTTACCCGCCCTAAAGGATTTCATGCCGCCTTCAGGGTAAAAGGTTCGTTAGCTGGGAAAGTATAGAAAAATAAGAAAAATTAAGACAGGTCAATATTAGACCAGATTGGAAGCAGTAATCAATGTCAGGTTCTGATAATGGAAACCGGACTGGTTCAACTGGACAGCTAAGATATTTTTTTGGCCGACCAGTAACAGTACGTGCTTTTCATTGTCAGTAAGGCTGTGAGTCACGACTCAATGTAAGTCACAGCACCAACCCGACTATCGTAAAAACAAACCTTGTACCCTAAGGAGAATCTATATGTCCAGACCTTTATCCAGAAGAAGGATAAATTGCATCAGTTTCATGAGCCTGATGCTAATTATTTTTTCCAGCTCAATTTTCGCCCAACAATTCACCGGCACGATGCGTGGAACCGTTCAAGATTCGACCGGAGCCATCGTAGTTGGTGCCGAAGTAGCAATTAAGAACATCGCCACGAACGAAACCCGCAACGCTGTGACCGAAGACAATGGAACTTACGTCGTTCCGCAACTCAAGCCGGGACTCTACAAGATAACAGTCAGAAAATCCGGCTTCAAAGCCGCTGAAGTAGACAATGTCAAGGTTGACGTACAGCAAGTACGTGAAGTGGATGTCGCGCTTGCCATTGGAGCAACCTCTGAAACCGTCTCAGTGACAGCCACAGGCGCGGCCACCATTGAAACCACCAGTTCAACTGTCAGTCAAAGTATTGAAAATAAGCGCATCGTGGATTTGCCGCTCAACGGACGTAATCCATTTGCCTTAGCATCGCTGAGCCCTGGCGTACTGGCTTCGACCGGAGGCTCTTCGCCATCCATCAGCGGCGGGCGTAACGCCACCAGCGAAGTCGCGATTGACGGTATCACCAATGTCGGTGCTGAAAATAACGTCTCAATTCTTGATCTTGCCTATACGCCTTCGGTAGACGCGGTGCAGGAATTCAGCGTCCAGACCAATGCCTTCAGTGCCGAATTCGGGCGGACTGGCGGTGGTGTCATCAACCTTGTGACCAAGAGCGGATCAAATAATTTTCATTGGACACTCTTTGAATTTCATCGTAATAGTGCGTTAGACGCCAACAATTTCTTCAGTAATCGTGCCGGGCAAAAGAAAGGAAGCTTCAAGCGTAACCAATTTGGCGGCAATGTCGGTGGCGCGATCATTAAAGATAAAACTTTTTACTTCTTCAACTTTGAAGGCAACCGTCAAGGCTCGGCGTCCGCTGCCAGTTTTACCGTACCGCTTCAGGCCTGGCGCGATGGAGATTTTCGCGGCTTAAAAAATTCTGCCGGGGCGGACATTCTCATTTATGATCCGCTGACGACTAAAGCGGATGGAACACGCGATCAAATTTCCTGCAATGGCGTACTCAACGTCATCTGCGCTAACCGTCAGAGTTCGGTGGCGCGCAATTTGATTAAATATTGGCCCGCTCCTAACACGACGCCAAGCAATATAAATACACAGCAAAATAACTTCTTTGCACAGGGTACAAACATCAATAAAAGTAACCAGATTGATTCCCGCGTAGATCACAACTGGAATGAAAGTTTCCGCTCCTTCCTCCGGTTCTCACGAATGTTCAAAAATGAGAGCCGCCCCTACAATCATTACCAGAATCTGGCAACACCCAATAATGCCGGCCCGAATGACAGCACGGCAACCAGCATTTCCATGGATCATTCTTATACATTCAGTCCGACGCTCGTGATGAGTTTACGATACGGACTGAGCCGTCGCACTTCCAAGCGGACGCCTTTTTCGACGGGCTTTGATTTCACACAATTAGGATTTCCTTCGTCACTTAAAACAGTAGCAGACGCGCTCGAATTCCCGCGCTTTGACATCAACGGAGTGTCTTCATTAGGGCAGGAAACATTCAACGATTTAATCATCGCGCCAACCACTCACAGCGTCGTCTTAGGCGTCACCAAAACGTTTGCGCGTCACACCTGGAAGTTCGGCGCGGATTATCGTTTATTGATGCTGAACTTCCTGCAATTAAGTCAACCTGCGGGGCAATACAGTTTCAACCAATCATGGACGCAACGCGTTTTTAATTCAGGCAGCGGCACCGCCGGATTTGGCATGGCAACATTTTTGCTTGGCGTCCCCGGCAGCAGTAATAGCGCGACCGCAGGTGGTGGTACTTTAAGCCACGACCCGACTCCGGCTTCCTCCAGTCCTTATTGGGGATTTTATGCCGAAGATTCTTGGAAATTCTCACAAAAACTGACGTTAACGTTAGGGCTACGTTATGAACTCGACATCCCTCGCACTGAACGATTTAATCGCTACGGTGTCTTTAATCCGACCGCGTCCTCGCCACTCGTAGGCAAAGTTCCAGTGAATGCATTCTTTAATTCTAACGATTTAAAGGGAGCGGTGAACTTTGTCACTGCCGACAACCGTCGTCAGGTTCCGATTGATAAAAACAATTTCGGCCCTCGCATCGGCTTTGCTTACAACATCACACCGAAAACCGTCATTCGCGGGGCGTACGGAATTTCCTATTCGCCATCGGCTTATCAGGCTGCTGGTCACACTGGTTCGTCAGGTATGATCGGGTTCCGTACTGCCAGCTCAATGGTGGTTAGTTTAGATGGTCGTGTGCCTGTGACTTTCCTCGACAATCCGTTTCCAAGCGGATTCAACCTGCCAACTGGCTCTACATTAGGCGCATCAACGCGCCTCGGTTTGGATGTGGGTGGCGGAGACGGTGGCGTTTTCCCTGATACGCACAGCCCGTACATTCAGCAATGGAATTTCAATGTGCAGCGTGAACTGCCAGGTGGCATTTTATTTGAAGCCGCGTACCTCGGCAGCAAAGGTACGCGTCTGTTGGCAGGTGAGAGCGGTCTGAACCTGAATCAGTTGCCAGCCTCTCTTCTGACGTTGCAATCCGGTTTTGCTAATCTTGATGCCCAACTAAATGCTCAAGTCGCAAATCCATTCTTCGGAATCTTCACGAATCCAACTTCAAACTTGCGATTTGCCACAGTACAACGCAAACAATTACTACGCCCTTTCCCGCAATACGGAAACGTCAATGCCTTCCGTGTTCCTTTAGGTTCTTCAATCTATCACGCGGGGACATTGAAAGCGGACAAGCGTTTCTCGAACGGGATGAGCTTCCTCTTCGCTTATACCTGGAGCAAATTAATTGATGACGTATCAACTACGGTTGGCTTTCTGGGACAAGCCAGTGCGCGTCAGAATGTCTATGACAGTGCAGCGGAACGTTCCATCAGTTCGCAGGACATTCGTCATCGCTTCGTGACCAGCTTTGTGTATGACCTGCCGGTAGGAAAAAATAAACGGTTTGGTAATAACTGGCATCCGGTTGCGAATTGGGTAGTGGGCGGATGGCAATTCAACGGCATCGCCACTTTCCAAAGCGGGACGCCGATTATCATTTCACAAGGTGCTAATAACGTCGGCCTTTTCAATCCTTCACAGCGCCCCACGTGGAATGGCAGTGATTCAAACCTGGTCGCCAGCAAAACCGATAAGCTGGTGAAATGGTTCGATACCAGTGATTTCGTTCTCACCCCAGCCTTCACTTTTGGCAATGCACCACGCGTGATGCCGAATCTGCGGCAGGATGGTGAGAAAAACTTCGATTTGTCTTTGTTCAAGAATAACTACTTTAACGAAGGCAAATGGAACGCTCAGTTCCGCGTCGAAATGTTCAATGCCTTCAATCGGGTGAGGTTCGCAGGCCCGAATGGACAGGTTGACAACGGCGCATTCGGAACAGTCGGAGGCCAGGGCAACGGCCCACGCCAAATTCAATTGGCGCTCAAACTGGTCTTCTAATTTCGATCCGTAAGCATTTCTGTAATCTTATCGGACGAACTGATGAAGCAGGCTGTCAGGAACCCAGCCTGCTTCATCAGCAACTACCCAACAGCATTCCAAATTTTCGGGGCGTATGTTCAAATGAATCCGGTCTGACCAGACAATAAATTTTTCACTAACCCCGAATCAGTTCTCTTTGGAAAGGAAAACAATTCAAATGTTTTACAAGATGTTTCATCGCTTGCCGCTCTGTTGCGTGTTTCTATCTTTAGTTGTCACCTGTGTCGCGCAATCAACGCCGCAAGTTGTCTATCTGTGGCCGAGTGGGCATCCGACATTGCAAGGTGCGAACGAAAAAGAAATTACCAACCCGCCGAATCCACAACCAGGACAAGTCATTCGCCAATTCAAAAATATTCATAATCCAATGCTGGAAGTTTTCCCCGCTCCGGCTGATAAAGCGACTGGTACAGCGTTGATCGTGGCAGCAGGCGGCGGACATCGTGAATTGAATACCGGCACAGAAGGATACGATTTAAAAGAATGGTTGCACGGTCTCGGCGTGACGTTAGTTGTGCTGAAATATCGTTTGGCGCAAACACCAAATTACAAATACACCGTCGAAGGCGAAGCACTGCAAGACACGCAACGTGCCATTCGTATTGTTCGACAACGAGCGCGTGAATGGAACATTAATCCCAGCCGTGTTGGTCTGTTAGGATTTTCAGCCGGAGGCGCATTAACGGCGCTGGCAGATATTCGCTTTGATCGCGGCAAAGCCGATGCGGTTGATCCGATTGAGCGACAAAGCTGTCGCCCTGATTTTGTGGGACTGGTGTATCCCGGCTGGTCGCCGATGGACATCACTGCTCGTCCTGATTCAGCTCCGGCATTTTTGACGAGCGCAGGTTTGGATGACGCATTTCATGCGAGGCAAACCGTAGAATTTCATGACTCACTTTTTAAGGCTGGCGTGCAAACGGATTTACATATTTACTCGCACGGCGGGCACGCCGGGGGCATCAAGACACGCGACGGAATCCCCTTTGGCACATGGCCGAAACGCTTTGAAGAATGGCTCGCGGATTTAGGCATGCTGAAACCTGCGACGGGGACAGGATTAAGTTTCAAAGGCCCGATTGGTTTGGAGCTTTATTCATTGCGTGAACAATTTGCGAAAGACGTACCGAGTACGCTTGATCGTGTGCGCGATTTAGGAATTCAATATGTCGAGGTCGCCAGCACTTATAAGCTCACGCCGGAAGAATTCAAAAAACAATTGGATGCAAAAGGCCTGAAACCAATCAGCGGTTTGTTTGACTACGCGCGGTTCCGCGATGATGTAGAAGGCGTCGCCCGCGAAGCGAAAACGTTAGGCTTGCAATATGTCGGCTGCGCGTGGATTGCTCATAAAACAGGCTCTTTCAACGAAGCGGACATGCGCGGCGCGATTGCCGTTTTCAATCGTGCTGGCGAAGCATTGGCAAAACACGGTCTAAATTTTTTCTATCACACGCACGGCTACGAATTTCAACCTTATGGTGATGGGACTTTGTTTGACTTGATGATGAAGGAAACCAAGCCGGAATTCGTGCGCTACGAGATGGATATATTTTGGATCGTGCATCCCGGACAAGACCCGGTGAAGCTGCTCGAGAAATATGGAAACCGCTTCGAGCTGATGCACGTCAAAGATATGCGCAAAGGCACTCCTGTGGGATTATTGACCGGAAAATCAGACATCACCAACGACGTAGCGTTCGGCACAGGCATCATGAAATGGCCTGAGATCATGAAAGCTGCGCAGAAGGCTGGCATCAAATGGTATTTCATCGAAGACGAATCACCTGTTTCGATTGAGCAAATTCCGGTGAGTATGCGCTGGCTGGAACAGTTGAAGTTCTAAAAAATTAGACAGGATTGACAGGATGAACAAGATTTTTTTCTTTGATTTTTCTTGTTTATCTTACTCTTGTCAATCTTGTTAATTCTGTCAAAAAAATTTGCCTTTCTCTTCTGAACAACTTTTATGAAACTAAGACGAATAATTTTAATGGCAGCTTTATTATTGCCGCTCTCTTCAACTTCTGCACAATCAACAGCCATCGGCATTTTCGACAATCATGCCGATGTTGGAGCTGTCAAAAATAAAGGGGCAGCCGAATTCGACGCCGCGACAAAAAGTTACACTGTTGCAGGTGGCGGCGAAAATATGTGGGCGACTGCGGATGGATTTCATTTCGTATGGAAGCGGATGTCGGGCGACGTTTCTTTTTCAGCCGCGATAAAAATTTTAGGCGAAGGCGGCGACCCGCATAAAAAAGGTGTGCTGATGATTCGGCAAACTTTGGATGCCGATTCGCCCTACGCGGACGCAGCGGTACACGCGGATGGATTGACTTCATTGCAGTACCGCGAAGTCAAAGGTGGACCAACGCGTGAGGTGCAATCCAATGTCAAAAAGCCTGTGCGCGTTCGTCTCGAAAAAGAAGGCGACTATGTTTTTATGTCCGTGGCTGGCGCAGGTGAACAACTTCATTCTGCGGGTGGATCGTTCAGAATTAAATTAACGGAGCCGTATTACATCGGTCTCGGCGTGTGCGCTCACAACAACAATGCGCTGGAAAAAGCAGTGTTCTCAGACGTCGAATTGCTGAACACAAAAACGCTCGAAAGTACTTTGGAGACAATTGCGATTTCTTCCAAAGACCGCAAAGTTGTCTACACCGCGAACGAACATTTTGAAGCGCCGAACTGGTCGCGCGATGGGAAATATTTTCTCTTCAATCGCAACGGTAGAATGGTCAAAATGCCTGTGACTGGCGGCGCAATGGAAATCATTGAGTCAGGTTTTGCGATTCGTGCCAACAACGATCACGGCATTTCACCCGATGGCACGCAACTCGTCATCAGTGATCAATCGCAGATTAGTAATCCAGAAAAACAACTTAGACAATCGCAAATTTATACGCTGCCGATTACAGGTGGCACTCCGAAAAAAATTACGAAACTCGCGCCTTCGTACTGGCACGGATGGTCGCCCGATGGAAAAACGTTAACTTACTGCGCAGACCGCAACGGCAACTTTGATGTCTACACAATTCCCGTTGAAGGCGGCGAAGAAACGCGCCTGACGACGGCTGATGGATTGGACGATGGCCCCGAATATTCGCCGGATGGAAAATACATTTATTTCAATTCGGTGCGCACTGGATTAATGCAAATCTGGCGTATGAAACCGGATGGCAGCGAACAAACGCAAATCACCAACGATGAACATAACAACTGGTTTGCGCATCCTTCACCGGATGGAAAATGGCTGGCTTTTGTAACCTTTGAAAAAGATGTCGTCGGACATCCCGCGAACAAAGATGTCATGCTGCGGCTCATGCCTGTAGGCGGCGGAGAAATTCAAGTATTAGCGAAACTCTTTGGCGGGCAAGGGACAATGAATGTGCCTTCATGGTCACCCGATAGCAAACAATTATCGTTTGTGAGTTATCGTCTGGTAAGACGTTAAATTAAGAGGCTGAGGTAACGCGTGCGTTCATTCAAAATTCTTTTATTAGCAATAACATTTTTCACTGTGATGGCACATTTTATGCAAACCAGTCAGGCGCAGAAACCGACTGCGCCTGACGCATTTGAAAAAACAATTGTACCGTTTTTGGCGGAGAATTGTGTCGGCTGCCACAACGCAAAATCTCCAGCGGGCGGGTTGGATTTAGAGAACTACAAGACAGCCGATTCCGTGCTAAACAATCGTGAAGCATGGGAACATATTTTGCAGCGTATGCAGGCCGGTGAAATGCCCCCGAAAGACATGCCGCGCCCGCACAAAGCCGAGTTAGAAACGGTGATATTGTGGTTGGAGAAAGAATTTGCGCGCGCTGATCTGACTGTCAAACCTGATCCGGGGCGCGTTACAGCACGACGATTGAATCGGACTGAATACAATAATACGGTGCGCGATTTGCTTGGCGTAGACATTGAGCCTGCCAATGATTTTCCACAAGACGATTCAGCTTTCGGGTTTGACAATATTGCAGATGCGCTTTCATTATCGCCGACGTTGATGGAAAAATACCTGGCTGCCGCCGAAAAGATTTCCAGGCTGGCTGTTTTCGGGGCTGACTTACAACCGCTCAGTGTGCGCACCGAACCGACGAGACCGCGTCGTCTGGAAATTAATCCTGTCAAAATTGAACAGCCGCTCTTCTATTCCATGCAGGATTATGACGTGACTGGCGTGGCGCAACCCGGTGCTTATCATTTGACGCATCGCTTTCCGGCGACGGGCGAATATGTCTTTCGGGTTCGTGCTGATGGAGCCAAACCTGCCGGTTCTCAACCGCAAAAACTGGATTTATGGCTGGACGGAAAAATTGTGCAGAGCTTTGAAGTGCCGAACAAAGTCACGGCAACTAACGAAAGATTGCCGGTGTTTATGGAAGTGCGCTTGCCGGTGACTGCCGGAGCGCACCAACTCATCGCCGCCTTTCCACGGTTGTTTGATGGGTTGCCGCCTTCGTTCAATGGGCCGAATCCTTCACAGTTACCGCAACCTCCCCCACCTGATCCTGACAAGTTTTTTCCGCCCTTGAAAGCCGATGCAACTCCGGCGCAAGTCACGCAACGCAAAGCTGCGGTTGAGCGTTTCCGCTCCCGTAAACCAAGTTTTGACGGGATGGCAATTGCGGAACTGGAAATTATCGGGCCGCACAATTATGTCAAAGCCCCTGCGCCGGAAGCCACACGCAAATTGTATGTTTGTGGTCATCAAGCCGGGCAGCACTCCGCCGGATGTGGGCGCAAAATTGTCGCTAATTTAGCGCATCGCGCTTTTCGCCGAATTGTCGAGCCTGACGAATTAAACGGGCTAACAGCCATCATCACCAACGCGCAACAACGAGGGCGCAGCTTTGAGCAAGGGCTGGCGTTGGCGTTGCAAACAATCCTGGTCGCGCCGGACTTTTTGTTCCGCATTGAAAAAAATCGTGACAGCAAAAGTGCCGATAATTCTGTGCAAATCACGCCGCATGAATTGGCGACGCGCCTCTCGTATTTTCTTTGGAGCAGCATGCCGGACGATGAATTGTTACGCGCCGCAGATCGCGGTACGTTGCGCAATTCGGCGGTGTTGACTGCGCAAGTTCGTCGCATGCTGAAAAGCGAAAAAGCGTATGCACTGGTTGAGAATTTTACGGGGCAATGGTTAGAGATTCGGCGGCTTGAATCGGTGCAGCCGGATCGTGACCGCTTCCCTGATTTCGATGATTATTTGCGGCAATCAATGCGCCGGGAAACAGAACTATTTTTCCAGAATTTGCTGCAAAATGATTTGAGCATTTTAGATTTGATAGATGGCAAATATACATTTTTAAATGAACGACTCGCGCGTCATTACGGCATCAAAGGAATCACCGGAGCGGCTTTTCGCAAAACCGACTTGGCGGGCAGTAATCGCAACGGCATCCTCACACACGCGAGCGTCTTAACAGTTTCTTCGTATGGAAATCGGACCTCGGCGGTGTTGCGCGGTAAATGGATTCTGGAAAATTTGTTGAATACGCCGCCACCACCACCACCGAATCCGCTGCCGCCGCCGCTGGATGATAAATCTATCGGCTCGTCGGCTTCGTTGCGTGCGCAAATGGAGCAGCATCGAAAAAATCCGGTTTGCGCTTCGTGCCACGCGAAAATGGATCCGCTCGGATTTGCGCTGGAGAATTATGATGCTGTTGGTGCGTGGCGAACAATGGATGGTAAATTTCCGATTGATACTTCGGGCGCGCTACCAAACGGACGCGCCATTGCCGGTGCCTTCGATTTAATTGATGAACTCAAACATCAGCGCGGAGCTTTTACGGAAGCGCTCACCGAAAAAATGTTAACGTATGCACTAGGGCGCGGCGTTGCACGGGCTGATCGAAAAACCGTCAAAAAAATTGCGACCTCTGTCGCGGCGCAACAATATCATTTTTCCGGTTTGGTGCTGGAAATTGTCAAAAGCCTGCCCTTTCAAATGCGAAAAGGAGAAAGTTCCTCATGATTATTACCAAAAAACATTTATCGCGGCGCACCTTGCTCAGAGGAATGGGCATAACGCTGGCATTGCCAATGCTTGATGCCATGACGCCTGCGCTGGCAACTGCGGCAGAAAAAGTGAAAGCACCCACACGCCTTGTTTTCGGCTATGTTCCAAACGGCATCGAAATGAAAGCCTGGACGCCCAAAGGTGTCGGCAAAGATTTTGAATTCACACGCATTCTGAAACCGTTGGAATCCTTGCGCGAAGAAATGTTAGTGCTGACAGGCTTAGCACATCGCACCGGAGCTTCGCGCGAAGCTGGCGATCACGCGCGGGCGGGCGGCACATATTTAACAGGCGTGCATCCCAAACGCACCACCGGAGCTGACATCGAAGTAGGCGTGTCAGTAGATCAGGTTGCCGCTAAAATTTTAGGCGAACACACGCGGCTGGCTTCGCTCGAACTTGGCTGCGAAGCCACGCGGATGGTTGGCAGTTGTGATGCGGGTTATAGCTGCGCTTATCAAAACAGTCTGGCCTGGCGCACGCCGAATACGCCGATGCCGCCGGAAATTAATCCGCGCTCTGTATTTGAAAGATTGTATGGCAGTCTCGAATCCAGTCAGGACGCTAAAGTGCAAGCCGCGCTTAACGATGATCGCAAGAGCGTGTTGGATTATGTGAACGAACGCACGCGCAAATTAGTAGGGACGTTGGGCGCGACAGATCGCCGCAAGATGGATGAATACCTGACCGCGATTCGTGAGATCGAAAAACGCATCAACCGCGTCGAAAAAGACAATCAGCACAGCACTCCCGAAATTCCCAAGCCCACTGGTATTCCAACCAATTTTGCCGAACACGTAAGGCTGATGCACGATTTATTAATTGTCGCGTTGCAATCTGATTTGACGCGGGTTTCGACGATGCTTTACAGCCGCGAAGGCAGCAATCGCGCTTATCCTGAGCTGGGCTTTACGGATGGACATCATCCCATCACGCATCATCGTTACCTGCCTGACCTGATTGAAAAAGTCACCAAAATTAATAGCTTCCACCTGGAACAATTTGCTTATTTCGTCAATAAAATGAAAGCTACGCAGGATGGCGATGGATCATTGCTGGATCACAGCATGGTCGTGTATGGCAGCAGCATCAGCGATGGCAATCAACATTCGCACATTAATTTACCAGTGGTTTTATTAGGGCGCGGCAATGGCGCACTAACTCCGGGGCGTCATATTGTGTATCCTGAAACACCAATGACCAATTTGTTCTTGACGTTGCTGGATAAGCTGGGCGTGCCAACTGAAAAGCTGGGTGATAGCACAGGGAAAGCTGACTATCTCAGTATCTGACAAGTATCCATTCGCACATCGTTCGCTTTAATTCGCAGAGGAAAATTATGAATCACTTCTCAGCAAAAAATATCCGGTCTGCTTTCGCTTTCGCTGCCTTGATGGTTGCCGTCTCAATGTCAGTTTCTGCGCAACAGCCGAAACTGAAAACGATTGAGCTTTGGCCGAATGGCGCACCGGGCGCGACAGGAACTTCAGATGAAGATAAGCCTGCAATTATGCCGTTTGTACCGG
>JAYVZE010000201.1:0-14111 GCA_043783625.1 Blastocatellia bacterium
GAAACATAAACTGGGACTTGATCTGCCGTTAACACAGCAATATGTTCATTACTGGAAAGGTTTATTCAAAGGCGATCTGGGCACAAGCTTAGTTACGAATGAGCCGGTTCTTGAAAAAATTATCAGCCGTTATCCGGCGACGATTCAATTGGCATTGGCGGGATTATTGGTAGCCATTCTGATTGCGATTCCATTGGGAGTGACTGCCGGAAGCAATCAAGGAAAAATTATTGATAACCTTGCTTCCGTGATTTCATTGTTAGGAATCAGTGCGCCGGGCTTTGTGATCGGGCCTTTGATGATCTACGTTTTTGCGATCAAGCTGAATTGGTTTCCCGTTGCCGGACGCGGCGGGCCGGAATATCTGGTGCTTCCGGCGGTGACAATGGGAGCGGCATTGGCGGCGATTCTGACGCGGATGGTTCGCTCCAGTGTGATCGAAGAATTAGGTGAGGATTACGTGCGAGCCGCACGCGCCAAAGGCTTGAGCGAAACACAGGTAATTTACAAACATGTCTTGAAAAACGGATTAATACCCGTCGTGACTGTTCTCGGTTTACAATTCGGTGTTTTATTGGCGGGAGCAATCATCACCGAAACTATTTTTAGCTGGCCCGGACTTGGACGCCTGACCGTTGATTCCATCAATTCACGCGATTATCCGTTAGTGCAAGGCTGTATTTTGATGATTGCCTTAACGTATATCGTCGCCAATGTCCTAACGGATTTTGCGTATCGGCTGCTTGATCCGCGAATTAAAGTTGAGTAAAAGGAGTTAGCGATTAGCAGTTAGGCGTTAGCCAATCCTTTCTGGCTAAAAGCTAAAAGCTAATCGCTAACCGCTCCTCCTATGAATAGATTAGGAAAATTTGGACTTGTTGTCATTGCGCTTTTTTTTATTATCGCGCTGTTTGCGCCGTTGATCGCGCCGTACGATCCACGCCTGCAAAATCCTGCGAAGCCGGGGCAATCGCGTGAAGACCGCATGAAACCTGCGAGCGATCATTGGCTGGGACAGGATGATTTAGGGCGAGATATTCTTTCCCGCGTGATGCACGGCGCACGCGTTTCGATGGAAGTCGGCGTGATGGTTGTCATGATTTCCGCCTTTCTGGGAATGATGATCGGCGCAGTGTCGGGATATTACGGCGGCTGGATAGATCGTTTCTTCTCAGGTTTTCTTTTTAATGTTTTCCTGGCTTTTCCCAGTCTTTTGCTGGCGATTGCGATGGTAGCCTTTTTGGGGCCGAGCCTGCGAAATTTAATTTTTGCCCTTTCGATTATTGGCTGGGTCGGCTACGCCCGATTGATTCGCGGACAGGTTTTGAAAGTTCGGGAGTACGATTTTGTGACTGCCGCACGAGCTGTCGGGACGAGTGATTTTAGAATTTTGCTCCGACATATTTTACCGAATGCGATTCAGCCGCTGATCGTGCAAGCCAGCCTCGGAATGGCAGGTGCAGTCCTTTCCGAAGCGAGTCTCAGTTTTCTGGGTTTAGGCGTACCGCCTCCGACGCCAAGCTGGGGATCAATGCTCAATGATGCACGTCCTTTTCTTCGTGATGCTCCACATCTGTTAATTTTTCCAGGGATTGCCGTGATGCTGACAGTCCTGGCTTTTAATTTCGTCGGCGATGGCTTGCGCGAATGGCTTGATCCGAAACAGAAACGATAAAATTTATCGAAATATCTTAAACCCTGCCGAAAATGCATTTACCGGCCCGAATACAGGAGGCTGGTCACCTCTTTGAAATTTAAAAGTGATGGCATTTTGTAGCCCCCCTAAGTCGAGATTGAACAGGCTACCTGTATTGATGTCAAAGCGCGCTTCCAAATAATTTCGATGCCGTCGTCGCGGTGCATTCTCTAAAAAATAATAAGTGTTATTGACACTAAAAGAAGCTAAGCGCTTGAATTCAACGCCCATGTCCAAGCCAACTAAGAGGCGTGAAATATGTTCAGTAGGGAAATTTATCTTTCGCATGTCGCGTTTGGTAATGCCGCCCAGATCGTACCCCATCGAAGGTAAAAACCGGTAAGCGGAAATAAGCGGTTCCTTGCGCTGCACATCTTTTAGCGTGGCCAGTGATTTACGAAACTGATAGAGACGCTGTTCTCTGGTTTGCTCGAAGTCCAGAAAACGAGGACTGAATTCCGTATGCCAATATATGGTTTGCAGTTTGAAATCCCGATCCGAATCGTAACGCAATCCGTTAATCCAAATCATCTGTTGCAAAGGATTCGTGCCGGAATTCGCATCCCGCCCTAATTCATAATCCATCCCAAAAAGAATGCGATTCGGAGATTTCGATTTGGCCGGAGAACGAGTATCGAAGTCGGCTTCGAGTAACGGGCGCAACGCCATCCAAACAGGTTTGTTTTCCTGTTCTCCATTGACGTTGTAAGTCAACATGTTGAGTGTCGGTTTGAGGTGAACCCCAAAAATACCAACGTTGGCACGTTTGCGTGTCGCCGCATCAACCGTCGAGGTAAAGGTCGTCTCAAAATAAAACTTTGACGTGGCACGATCTGTCTTGCCAGGCACTAAATCCGCTACACCTGTGACATCAAAAGTTGGACTATCAGTCGGCACCGTCAGGTTTCCAACTAATGAATCTTTGGCGATTTGAATCGGAAAAGATAATTTGACCTGATACTTTTCGGGACGTCGCGGTAAAGCGCGTTGCGGCGTAATATTCAAGGTCGCGCCATCCTGGGTAATCTTGGTGGCTGTGGTTGCATAATCCAGAACCGGATCATTGGGATGAAATTTGTAGGCGATTTTAATTTGACTGGGATTGGTCTGAAGTTTACTCAGCAATGTCTCAAGTTTAAAATCAAAAGACCCCACTATTAACGCTCGTCGGTTATATTCAAGGGTTTGTACATTGGAGATTGGCGCAAGAATGAGTTGCGCCAGCGGCTTATCAGGTGAAACAACCTCAGCGGCAAGCTGCTTATCGCGCATTTTATTATCAGTGCCTAACTGCACACCTTTCAAAACGATTTGGTAGGTACGAGATTTTCCTGCCGGGATTGCGGAAATGCCGCCCCCACCTGTGGCCAGATTTACCTTTTCGCTGGTGAGGTCTTTCCCGCTCCGAAAATTATTTAGCACTACCCCCGATGGAACTCCCAGCGAATCAAGTGCTGTTGCGTCCGCCCAAATTTTTACCGGAGTAAAATTACTATCCTCAAAAAAAATGTAGGAATTGGCCAGAATCGTCGAGTCAATAGACTTGATATTGTCCGCAATCGAAATCACAATTTTATTTTGATTGTTATCGAATACAGGATTGACTACGCCTTGCGCCAGGCTCGCGCTGGAAAAGACGACGGCAAAACCTGCCAGCAGCAGTAAAAATTGAAGCTTTTTCTTGTCCATATACTAACCTCTCAATTGGCTTATCCACCAAAAACGAAACAAGGGGTCTTGGGGTCTTGCTGTCGGAAGACAACTTTTTCCCACTGTGCAACCGTAGTGGTGGCGGGCAATAGCACACCGGGCGGAAGCATCGTTGAGGCAAACGGAAAGAAGACGACTCGACCATTTGTAGCATTAACTAATCGTGCTTGTTGACCAGCACCCCAGGGAGTGCCTTTGGCTAACGCTCCCAACGTCATTGTGGCTGTCAGGGTGGTGACAGGCTCCAGTGACCAATCGGAGATCGCCAGTAACACGCGAATATGAAAACTTTGCCCGATCCAGATCAGGCACTCTGCCGGTGTGCCGGGGACAAGCGTGGCTGCCGCTGGTGCAGGGGCAGGTGCTGTGGGCGGGGCAACGGCTAAAGCGAACTCCGGCGCGGCTGCCATCGCCATATTCGCTATGAGTGGCTGTTCAGGCGACGCCTTTTGCTTGCTTGGTGCGGCAGCTTTTTTCTTCGCCTTAGCGCTTTTCTTTTGAGCTGAAGCTGTCTTCGTTTGTGTCGCTTTCTTTACTGTTGGGGAAGATTTTTTGGATGCCATAACGTACTCCTTATGATGTAGGGTCTTGTTCACCAACTTGTGACTGGTTGGTTGTTGGGGCCGATGAGCGGTAAATCTTTCTTGTCTGCAACTTTGGATTCGAGAATGCGTCGTTTCACCTCGAAGGCGAGGTACGGATTCGCCGTAAGGCTGGCAAATTTGGTGAGTATATTCTGCATTGTGAGTTAGGTTCCTGGTTTTGAGCCGGAGCAGATAGGCTTCGGCTAACGGTTTGTTCAGCGTTTCTTCGCTGGTCAGAATCTGAGACAGCGTCAGAAATAGCTCCCCTTTAATTGCACTGATTGAAGCACTACCAAGTGGGAAAAAAGTAAATATCTCTTGACTTGTACACCTCAGATGGATGTTCGATGCGAGTTTTATCTAGCGACATTTCGTATTTTGCTACTAATGAGTATTCAGCCAATTAACACTCTCGTTGTAGTTCTTACTCCGGTAGACTAAATTGATAGTTTATTGTTTCCTCAAAAAACTCCGGTTGCTTCTTGCAGACGAAAGTATTTGACACCATTCCTAGGAATGGGTGTCTATGGATTCTAACGTACTCTGTAATATTGGAGCACTGCTTAAAACTACCCCCTATGACCCTCTATTTTTCTCAAGCTCTTTCAAAAATAATTGATAAAGCTGGAAAACGCTTTCTATCGTTACCAGATGTTCTTCTGGCAGCCGTCCAGTTAAACGACCTGTGTAATAAGCCAGAACGAGATTACTAGCAATGATGTATTTTGTATTTTCATCCATATGTACTCTCCTTGCTGTTTGGGATTATGCTTTCCTAAGCTGTAACAATTTTAGCATCGAACGACAAGTTAACCGTGCCGCGCCTGTAGTTTTGGTATCAAGCACGACCACCGTTGGCGCGGCTACGGTTGAACAGATGTTAGGTCGGCATCTTGGTTTATTTGACCCGCCGGAATCGTGCTTCAGCTTTAGTCCCTGTTGCCGAAGTCAAAATTAGCACATCGCCTTCGAAGCGGAACATCTGTGCCAATTCTGTCCCCTCTCTGTTTGGGTCAATGTTGATAATAGTCTTTCGGGTCAGCTTGTTTCCGGCAATCGTGTAGGTACCATAAACCGCCATGGCACCCTCTAACCCCTTCAGCAATTCTTCTTTGGTTATGTCTTTCAGTGACTTACTGCTTTTGTCCCGACCCGCAGGAAACGCGTTCTGGGAGTAGTGACCATCTGCGGTAAAGATCAGAAATGAGCGCACAAATCGCTCTTCCGCTGCCTTCCCTTCAGTATCTTTGAGTGAGATTCTTTCCCAAGTGCCAACAAAGGCTTTTTGATTCGGGGCGGCATTGCCAGCGGAAAGAGAAGCGAGTGTCAAGGTCAAAGCGATTAGGCTGATGACTAGCACGATTAGTTTTCTGTTCATCGGGGTCTCCTTATTGTTTGTACTGCTGGGTTGTTTGCGTTTGCTAGATCACGAAGACCTAACACTCCTTTCGAGATTGAGATCATTTATACTTGTGGATCGAAAATTACATTCTCTGGCAAGACGTGCATCTTGACGATCTTTCCACTCACGGTGATGACGCCATCAAGGGAAGTTTTATGGTCGGCTTGTGGCATCACAAGTACTCCATCTTTTTTGCTTTGGAGAAAAGCGCCGAACGCCGCAATCTTGCCGCCGCCTTCTATAAATTCGACCAAACGACGAAATAATTTAGGGAAAATCACGACATCGTCGGTGAGCGTCTGAAGATTATTGAACGTGAATTGCGGGGATTTATCTTTACCCCAAATTCCCAGCTTGGCAGCCCGTGCCTTCAGGACTGCTTTGGTCATTTCATCCCGTATGTTGGCGGCCAGAGTTTTGTAATACGTCGGATAGGATTGACCTGCCTCCAGCGATTTGTAGTTCGCGGAATTCTTTAGCTCATTGATGGTCAAGCAAACCGTTGAGCCGTCCGTTTTGGCAGTGCTGCCCGCAAAGGCAAACGCTACGGGGCGCCGAAACCGATTGTTGTCTACCCCCTGGGTCAGAATATACCCGGCTATGCCGTCATTTGCCGACACCACGGTGCTACCGGTTTTATTCCACACCACGTTCTTAATACCCAGCGTCTTCAATAGAAAGTCTTTGGCTGAATTGGCCAGAGCTAGAGGCTGATGGGTTTCCGTCGCTTTCTTGCCTTTGAGCGTGGGAGTGTAGTGCGTTTCCAATGCGTCAATCCCTTCGATGCGCAACGGGGTCTGGTCTTTGGTATTAAATTTCGGCGTCCCGATAATTTTCTTCCAGTTGTTTTTATTATTAGCTTTGAACTTGAGGGTATCTCCGTCCGGCGAGGACCCGACCACATGGTAAGTCCCCTTGATTAAGATGAACTCTAATTTTTTATCGCACATCCTGATATTTCCTTTTTGGTTTGAAACAGCTTCACTCTGTTTGGATTAGTCTGATTGAGCTTACGCCATTAACCACCAAGACAAATCGGTTATGATTTGGCAAGGACGAAGAGCGATAAAACAATGGCGAAGCCTCGCGGCTGAATCTGTCTTGAAGGGGAGAGTTGTTGCTATGTTAACTAGCCTCATGCATATATGAGGGATAGGAACAAAACATAACAAACTTTTAATAGCCCTGATGAGAAAACAAAATAATCAGAGCTGGCGCTGTTCCGAGCGCACTCAATGTTAATTGGGGAGAATGATAGCGTGATCTCAACGATCAAGTTATAAATATGGGGAGAGAACAAAAAAGGTATACTCTTTGAAATCCAAATCGTCAATCAAAAATTTTCGAGCAGCTCATCTAAAGCGTGCGAACGCTGGTGGTCAGTGGTCGGCAGAATTCCCAAAACTGCCTTCGCCCGACCATCAGTCGCAGAACTGTAAACCGTTATAGAGAAGGCAGCTATGGAGCATCGAAATCTTTCCTAAGTAATAAAAAAGGCTGCCGAAGCAGCCCTTTTTATTTTCTGTAAACCAACTTCTTTAATCCTGCGGTTCATTCTCGTCCGCAAATTTATAGCCGACGCCCCAAACTGTCATAATCATTTTGGGATTTTCCGCATCTTCCTCGATTTTCGCGCGGAGGCGGTTGATATGGGAGTCAATCGTCCGGTCGTAGCCGCCGTAGGTGTAATCCCAAATATTTTCGAGCAAATATTTTCTGGAATAGACACGCCCCGGATGTGACGCGAAAAGTTGCAGCAATTCAAATTCTTTGGGCGTTAAATCTACAAATTTGCCCTTGATGGTGACTTCGCGGCGACCGGGGATGATTTTGAGGTCGCCACGTAAAATCGGAGATTGATCGCCTTCGTCCTCGTCCTTTGATTTGGCACGCATGCGGCGCAGGACGCTTTTCAGGCGGGCTTCGAGTTCGCGCAGACTGAAAGGTTTGGTGATGTAATCATCGGCTCCCATTTCCAAGCCCAGCACTTTGTCTACGACATCGTCTTTGGCGGTCAGAATCAGGATCGGCAGCGAAGGATTGCGTTCCCGAATATGGCGGCAGACACTGAAGCCATCGGTTTTCGGCAGCATCACATCCAGAATTAAAGCGTCCGGCTTTTCATCAAGCGCAGCTTTGATCCCGGCTTCTCCATCGTTGGCGGTGACTACGTCAAAGCCAACGTGCTTGAAATAATCGGCAATCATTCGTTGAATATTCTGATCGTCTTCAACGACTAGCAATTTTCCCTGAGGAATTGGCGCAATTAACGCAGACGGCGTAGCAGAAATTAATGGTTCTGACATGGGATCCAATTGAAGTTCAGTACTTGGCATTTTGACCTCTTGGCTAACAAAAAAATAATCAGCAAAACGACTTCTTTGAGCCTGAGAAGCCAGCAAACATCTGGATAATAAATGATTAACAACCACAAGAGCAAGAAGTATCTTTAAGAGGGTGGTCAGTGGTCAGTGGTCAGTGGTCAGAAGTGTTATCAAAACTGCCTTCTGCCGCCCACCGGACACCGGACACCGACCACCCCTTCCCCTGCCGCCTTGACAAGCTTCAGCGTCGGGCAAATAATGCGGAAACTTCATAAGTATCCAAACACTATATTTTCGATTCACGGCAATAATTCATGATCGAAGGCAGTGGCATTCACTTGATTGAAAGGGTTGTTTTGTCAAATACCATTCCAGCAATTACGAATTCGAGCATTCCTGAGCTGAAACTGGAGCGCAAAGGCAAGGTTCGTGACGTTTATCGCGTCAACGACGAGCAGTTGTTGATCGTCGCTTCTGACCGGATTTCTGCGTTTGACTGTATTTTACCGAATGCGATTCCCGGCAAGGGAGCCGTGCTGACCAACATCTCAAAATTCTGGTTTACAAAATTTGCTGATTTGGTTCCGAATCATTTACTTTCCAGCCGCGTCGAAGAATTTCCGGCAGCATTGAAAGCCATCTTGTCCGAAGCGAGCAAAGCGCAACTGCACGGGCGAGCCATGTTCACGGTTGAGGCGGAGGTCGTTCCGTTTGAATGTGTCGTGCGCGGTTATCTGGCTGGCTCCGGTTGGAAAGATTATCTACAGACAGGAATGGTTTGCGGTCACAAATTGCCGGACGGTCTGGTGGAGTCTGCAAAATTACCGGAACCGATTTTCACTCCGGCGACAAAATCTGAACAGGGGCACGACATAAATGTTTCCAAAACGGAAATGGCAGCGACTTTGGGGCAATCGTTGACCGATAAGCTGGAAGCGATCAGCCTGGAAATTTATCAGAAGGCCTCGGAATACGCTGCCACTCGTGGGATTATCATCTGCGACACAAAATTTGAATTCGGTTTGAAAAACGGCGAAATTATCTGGATTGACGAAGCTCTCTCGCCGGATTCTTCACGCTTTTGGGCCGAAGCGACGTACGATCCCGGCCAGTCGCAGGCCTCGTTTGATAAGCAATTTGTCAGGGATTATTTAGAAACACTGGATTGGGATAAGACTCCGCCGGCACCTGAATTACCAGCCGAAATCGTGCAGGCGACGAGCGAAAAATATTTTGAAGCGTACCAATTATTAACGGGCAATAATTTAAAAATTGAACTGTGGGGATGAGAAGATATGAATCAGGAAATGGAGCAGTTAATCGCGAAGTTAATTAATGGCGGAATTTTGTTTGATGAAGCAATGCAGGAATTTGAAAAACGCTTCATCCTGAAGATGCTGGATCGCCATAATAATAATCTTTCCAAAGCCGCGATTGCGCTGGGAATTCATCGCAATACACTCAGCAAAAGAGTTGAGCAATATCACAAATCCAACGGCGCTAACCCTCGACTGATCTCAAAGCCGACCAAACCAAAAAAAGCGGTTGCCGTCAAAGCCAAAAAGCGTTCGATTTCATAATTTTATCGTATCTGATTTCTCTTCCTGCCCGTCTTAATGATTCTGTCCGTAAAAAGGCGAACTGCCTCGTTCATCATCAAAAAGGAAAATGCTCATGTATTCGTATCAATGGAATAAATCACTCTTATTTCTAGTTTTCGGGTTGATTTCCCTCGGCTCAGCACAGGCGCAAACGAATGAGGCCGGATCGTTATTCGGCTTTGACCGCGTTCTGAATGTTCACCTGAAAATGACGCAGGAGAATTGGGACAAGGCGCAGCCACCCGCACGACAGGGCGGGCCGATGATGATGCCACCTCCCGGCGGAAATCAACCGTCGGCGGGTGGTGGCGTGGTGATTCAGCGAATGGGAGGCGGCCCCGGTCAGCCCGGCAAATTCGGATTTGAATTTGAATATGTTCACGGCGATGTCGAAATTGACGGGAAAAGTTTCAAAGACGCAGGCATCCGTTACAAAGGAAATTCTTCCTATGCCTCATCGCAGAATTCATTGAAGCGTCCCTTTAAATTTGACTTTGATCGTTATGTCAAAGACGGTCAATTGTTCGGGCAGACGACGCTAAATTTCAGCAACAATTTTGCTGATTCCTCGCAGATCCGCGAAGCCCTTTCCTACGATATTTTCCGGCAGCTCAATGTGCCTTATGCGCGGACGGCTTTCGTGAAATTATTTTTGACCATTCCAGGTAAATATGACAAGCAATACATCGGTTTGTATACGATGGTCGAACAGGTAGACAGGAATTTTTTACAACGACACTTTGGCAATGATAGCGGGCTGTTGGTGAAACCTGAAGGCTCCAATGGCTTGCCTTATCTCGGCGATGATTGGGCGGCGTATAAAGATCGTTACGATCCAAAATCGGGACATAAAGGCGTCGAAGGTGAGAAAGCGAAAAAGCAGATGATCGCTTTTGTGAAATTCTTTAATCAGGTCGAAGGCGCGGAATTCAAAAAGGGAATTGAATCATATTTAGACGTAGACGAATTCTTACGGTTTTTAGCCGGGAATGCTGCGCTTTCCAATCTCGATAGCTTCCTGAGCATGGGTCACAATTTTTATCTGTACCTGAATCCAGCGACCAGTAAGATTAATTTTATCCCGTGGGATTTGAATATGGCGATGGGCGGTTTTGGCATGGCCGGTGGCGGAGAACAGCAAACGAATTTAAGCCTGATGCATCCACATTCCGGCAGCAATAAATTGATCGAAAAGATTCTTGAAATTGAAGAATATAAGCAGAAATATCGTGGTTACTTGCAGCAGCTTGTGAAAGAGGCGATGAATCCTGAAAAGCTTCAGGCGCAGATTACCGCCTTTGAAAAAGTCACGGCGGAAGCGATTGCCAGTGAGCCGGATGACGCCAGAAATATGGGTTTTCGTGGTGGCGGAGGTGGTGGTGGACGCGGCGGCGGAATGGGGATGAATGCTCCTTCGCTGAAAGATTTTGTGGTCAAACGCGCTGAAAATATTGAGCTGCAATTGGCAGGTAAGAAGGAAGGCTACATTCCACAAAACCGAATGATGGGTGGTGGTGGTGGAATGATGATGAATATGGGAGCGGTACTGGCTCCCGAACTGATGAAGGTGATGGACGAAGATACGAATAAATCAATTTCAAAAGCTGAATTTGAAAAATCTTCGCAGCTCTTTTTCTCCAATGCAGATAAGGACAAAAACGGAAAACTGAATCAGGAAGAAGTGGTCTCCGAATTAAATCGAATTATCCCGCCACCGCCGGGCATGCCGCCAATTCCGGCTGGTGGAGTCGCGTTCGGGCCGGGGAATTTTCTGGGAATGAATTTGTTTCGGCAGGCAGATTCTGATTCTGATGGAGCCGTTTCCAAAGATGAATTTTTGAACTTCACCCGGAAAATTTTCACTGATTCCGATCAGGATAAAAATTCGATTCTCAGTGAAAAAGAACTTACTGAAGGAGTTGGTAAATTAATGCCGCCGCCGCAACCAATGCGTGCGCCTCGCCAGTTTCAGGATGTTCCGAACTCGGCTCCGAAACCAAAGGAGAATGATTAATGGATTCCTGGCTGCAAGGCGTCGTTGAGAACGGCGGTGATGTCCCGTTGACTTTGTTAGCTCTGCGACTGGTGATGGCGTTTGTTTTCGGGATGATCGTCGCCGGGATTTATCGCTGGACGCATCGCCGTGACGAATTTCCGGCGCAAAGTTTTATGGCGACTTTGGTATTGCTGACGATTGTGATTGCGATGAGTACGCAGGTTATTGGTAACAACGTTGCCCGTGCTTTTAGTTTAGTGGGGGCGTTGTCAATTGTTCGCTTTCGGACGGTCGTGCAGGACACCAGAGATACCGCCTTTGTTATTTTTACGGTAGTGGTGGGCATGGCGATTGGAGCCGGGCATCTGAGTGTCGCCGTCGTTGGTTCCATCGTGACGTGTGTGGCGGCGTTCGTGATGCAAACGCGATCTTCATCACGAGGTGTCTCAGAATTGTCTTTTATTCTGGCGGTCAATTTGGGTTTAGGTCTCAAACCGGAGCAGATACTCCCTTCAGTGCTTGAAAATTATCTGGAAAGTTATCAACTTTTTGGTACTTCAATGGCGAAGCAGGGAAATGCGATGGAATACATTTATCACATTCGATTGCACAGTCTCGACCTGCAATCCGAGTTAATTCGTGAGCTGAGCCAGATTGAGGGCGTGCTGAAAGTAGAACTACGAAGACCGAATTAATTTCAAGTAAGGAGAATTTATGAAGCGATTTCTTTTCTTCATTGGTTGTTTATGCTTGTCGTTGCCTGCCTTCGCGCAGGCTGCAAATGAGAGCAAAGCACAAAATATTATCAAACAGGCACGCGAGGCCTTAGGCGGCGAAGCGAATCTCAAAACCATCCAGAGCCTGACCGTTCAAGGGAAATTTACTGCTGCAATGATGGGTCGTCCGACGCAGGGCGACTTAAAAATCGAGATGGTCTTGCCGGGAAAATATCTGCGGACTTCTTCCACGATGTTGGGCGATTTATTGCAATGTGTCAACGAAGGCGATGTCTGGTCGAATTTTAAGCGAAATGAATTAGGGATGGGCGGCGGCGGAGCTGAGGGCGGGGGAGCAGGTGGCGGATTCGGTGGAGTTGGCGGTGCTGATGGCAGTGGCGGCGGTGGAAGGGGCGGAGCTGGTGGAGGATTTGGCGGTGGAGGCGGCGGAGGCGGTGGAGGCGGAGGTCGAAATCGCGGTGGCGGCGGCGGAATGCCTCCTGGCGGAGGACGACCGAGCGGTGGTGGCGGTTTTGGAAATAATCCCGGCATGCTGAAAACTATCAGGCAGGATTATTCTCATTTGATGATTTCATTTTTCCTGCTAGAGCCGATCAATCAAAAATTGTCCTACAGTTTTGAGAGTGAAATTCCAGCGAAAGACGGTAAAGCCGATATTATTCGCGTCACCGGGCAGGAAGATTTTATCGTCTGGGTTTTTGTAGACCAGAAATCGCATCGGCTGGTTGGATATTCATATCAGACTCAAGCTCTAGGACGTCCTGATATTACGGACGCTGCCGAGTCCGAGCCGAAATCCATGGTGGTGCAGGTGTTCTTTGATGAATACAAGCAGGTCGGAAATGTCTATTTCCCGCACGTCGTCCGCAAAATCGCCAACAATCAAATGCTGGAAGAACTAAAAATCAGCAAGATTAAACTTAACGAAAATATCAAAGATAAGAAATTTGAGAAGAAGAGCTAACCAATACTCGTGAGCGGAGGTGTGAATAATGAGAAGGAGAAATTTTGTCGTTACTTTTTTGATCCTTGCAGTTGCATTTATCGCTAATGTTCAGGCACAAGTGAGGCCAAAGCCAGTAATCCATCTGGCTGATCTGGTAGGGAAAACTTCAGCCGAAATAGATGCGATTTTGGGGAAACCGAAACGTGTTGACGTAGTAAGCAATGCACGATTACCCGTCACGACTGAAAAAGCTCCCGACCATTTTCGTAGTTATAAAATTGCTAACGTATTTTTGGGCGTCTGGTTTTATCAAGATCAGCCAATCCTTTTTCAAGCAAGCTTCCGCGAAAATACTAAAATCAAGGTCGGCTTCAACAATAAAATAATTCCGATGACTCTTGAGGAAGGTTTATCGTTGATCGGAATTGATACGAAAAACAGTAAGCCGAATGAAGTAAGAATTGAAACCAATCCAACCAGTCCATCTCTTTCCGCAAGAAAGCGAATAAAAATCTGGAATCGTGAAATTAACGGCGAAAAGTGGGAACGCGTTGAAACGTGGGAAAACGAACATGAGTTTTCCCGGATCGGAAAGGGACGGGAATTCGTGACCAGCATTGGTGGGGTCTGGATAGTGCCTCCAACAAGGTAATGATAATTGCGCCGCAGGGCGCGGAACCATACGAGAAGCGGTAGCGTAAAGGGCTGGGCTGACCGTACTTTATTTGCTTGCAGAGGCACAGGGGAATATAATTCGTAGTGCCATTCAACAAAGCCGAATAAATTTTCACGCAAAAGTTTTACTCTGAATTCGGCGTGCAGCTTGCCTGCATTAAAAGGTGCGACAAGCTGGTGGGAAGTGGAATCCTGCACGACGTATGTGGGAATTACAGTATGACCATGCGGTCAGACTGAACGTAACCGACTGCATAGAGAGCCGCTAACAGTTTCTCATTTAAGAAACCTAAAAGTTTCTGGTATGAGAAAGTAATTTCTTATATGGGAAACTTATTTCTTATATGTGAATCAGGGGTTAAAAAGTAAAATAAGATAAGCGACGGAGAGCTTGCCCCAGCAATGGACTTTGAGAGCATTGTCAGAGCGAACCGTACCGG
>JAYVZE010000202.1:0-46534 GCA_043783625.1 Blastocatellia bacterium
AAAATTGTTGCACATTGCCTTTGGCGTCTTGAAACATAAAATCCCATTTGATTCAAATTTGGCTTTTTCACGTTGACTTTCAAGACAGTATCTCAAGCACCTGAGAAGTCCGGTGAACCGGACTGGATGTGGTTGCCTCAACGTTCCCCAGCCGTAAACGGGCTGGGCTATTAGAAAAATCATGTCGAATTCGTATTAAAATAGGATTATGAAAAAACCTCTCTCTCTAAATCCACCGAACCCGAAATGCTGCCTGAATACAGAATTGATTACAGTCAAGCGCGAACCAATCGCTTTGCTGGAAAAGTGAGTCAGGAACGTTTAGTTGTATTACTTGATCCTGAAGTATCGCAGGTTTTCAAAACCCCGGAATCTGTCAATTCGGTATTGCGAGCAGTGGTCACAGCTTTACCTAAACCAACGCCGACAAAGGCTATTCGTAAACATAAGCGCAGGTAAATTTGGTATGGAAACTACCCCAACTAACCCACATCAAATCTGCGTGTCTCAACCGAAGAATAATCCTGCGCCGTCGGGTCAAAAAATACCGGTGGAGGTGGAATTTGTGAGGGGAATTCTTTGGTGATTGGAGCTGTCTTCCCTGATTTATTGGGAGTTTGAGACCATTTCCAGAGCGCAATTCCAAAGCCGATGAGCAGCAAAGGGAGAACCAAATTCATAAATCTTGTAGAAAACGCGAGATGCAGCGTCATCAGAATTCCCAGCCCGATTAATGCGGCTCCCCAAATTTTTGTTTTCTCCTGCAACGTTTGTTTTAATTTGGCTTCTTCCGCACTGAGGTCTTCACCGCGATTCAACCGTTGGGCGACGCGACAGGAATCAATCATTGAAAAAATCCAATAGCCAAAACCCGCCACATTGAACAAGCTAAAATGAAAAATATCAGCCAAAGTCCACAAACCTGCCGTGACGACAAAATGCACCAGAGCGCGAACAATCAATCCGTTGTAGACCATCCCCAGCCCTGGAACTAAGCCCAGCAAGACCGCTAAAGCCGGGGATTTTTCTGTAGTTGCCACTGGCGAATAGGTCGCCGCCTGATGAATCCCCTGCAATCGCTCAATCCCTGCCACAATACATTCCTGACAATACGTGAAGCCTTTGACGCGATGATCGCAACCCGGACACAGTGGGCGGGCGCATTGATGACAGCGCGTCGTAGCCAATGTAATTTGATGGTAGGAACAGTTCATAATTAGTGGTGATCGGTAGTCGGTGGTCGGTGGTCGGTCGAAGCGGGTTCTGCTTTTTTTCTGCTTGAAGATTCCTCAAATTTGGCTTTGACGATTTTCGCTCCCACTAGCGCGACTGCCCCGAATTGATTGAACATGTCTTGCTTTTCCAAGACTACACGTTCGGCTTTTTCTCCGGTTTGCGCGGCCATCTGTTCGACGCTGCCGTAGCGCCAATTGATGAACATTCCAAGTGCCGAGAAAATTAAAAACGTTGCAACCCACTGCCCGACTTTTAACGAATGTGACAGCTTGTCAAAAAATGTATTGGAATGATTGCCGACCGTCGCGGCCATGATTTTTCGCTTGAGCCGATGCGGAACTTCCATTTCAACTTCTTTGGCTTCGCGCATCATTTCTTTGGCTTCTTCGATCCCTTTCAACAAGCGGCGACACTTCCAGCAGCCTTCAAAATGCGCCTGGAAATTCTGAAACGTCGGAGCCAGAATCACGCCGTCAAAATACTTCTCAATCATCTTGTCGAATTCGGTACAACTCAACATTTCGCCCGCGCTGGTGGCATCCATAATGCGAGCTTCCAGCGTTTCTACCGAGTTGTGCAACTCAATGCTCGCGTAATCGTTCACATCGGTCATGACTTCGCGGACATCGCTGAAAAGCTGGCGGCAAACCAGACAACTTAACCGGTGCGCCGCAAACGAAGCTTTCTCTGTCCCGCGCAATTCGCCGTCAAGATAAGTTGAAATGTTGTCTTCAAAATTATTGCAATTCATGTATTAAGGTGTTAGCTGTTAGCCTTTAGCGGTTAGCCAATCATTTCTGGCTAAAAGCTAACAGCTAATCACTAACCACTCCCTTCAAAGATACTCAACGACTTTCATTCGTCGCAGAGTTTTTGCCAGTTCAATGCGCCCGCGATTGATGCGCGACTTCACCGTACCAAGCGGAATTTCCAGAATATCGACAATTTCCTGATAACTCAGCTCTTCGATGTCACGCAGAATCACGCATTCCCGCAAATCCGCCTGCAATTTTGCAATTGCCGCATGCACCTGAGAAGCGCGTTCATCACGTTCAACACGACGATCAGGGCTATCGGATGAGCTTCGCAAATGAAATTCGTGGTCAGTTAAATCCTCGCCTACGTCGGTCGGAGTCCGAACACGTTTGCGATAGTCATCAATGACCAGATTTCGAGCAAGTCGCATCAACCAATTGGAAAGATCGCCCGCCGCCGGATCATATTGATCCAACGAACGGTAGACACGCACAAAAACTTCCTGAGTTAAATCCTCTGCCGCTTCGTGACGATTCGTGAAGCGGTACGCCAGATTGTAAACACGCCGCGAAAACAGGTGAACAATTTGTTCCCACGCCGCACTATCTCCCGCCCGGCAACGACGAACCAACTCAGCATCAGTCAACATTAGAATCGGGGTGGCTCCCATAAGTTTCCTAGTAGTAATGAACCTTTCGAAAGCGTTAACTATTGAGGCTTACATAGTCCGCTTTCTTGTCAATCAACCTCATTTTGCCATACGTGGTACGGAGGTCAGAAGTTCTGAGAAAGTAACCTGTAGCATAAACTGTTAGTTTGTGCTGCTTTCATCGCTAAAATCCTGATGAAAAACTGTAATTTTCGATGGAAGCTTTTCTGATGGAAACGGCACAAACTAACAGTTTGTGCTACATTTTAGCGCGTTCCCCATTCCCAAAGCCCAAACGAAGTCTTTTTATCCAGAGGATTCCCGCTCTGTTTTAGCGTCAGCGCGATCTGTCCGCGATGGTGGGATTCATGGGAAATAATGTAGCCGAGAAATCCTACAACGTGCGGCTTAAATCCTTTGACGCGTCCGCCGTTTTCAATGCTATTCGTCAATAATTTCGTCATCGCATCGCCTGAATCTACCAATGATTGTCGCAGCAATTCGTGATCGTTCGCGGCTTCTTTTTCAATTTTTGTGACAGAATCCAGCAATTCAGGGGCAGCCGATTTTAACCACATCAGACGGACGTTATGCACGTGGGCGAACTGTTCGGCTATGGTGCGCCCTTTGGATGATGCGATGCCGGATAAGGCTTCCGGCTTAATCGCGTCGAGTAAATACAGGTTGATTCGATTGTGGATTTGCCAGGTTTCGATTAGCTGGTCATTCATGATTTTTCCTTAGATTTTTTCTCTTTGTAGGCGTAAAGCAAAACGCCCAGTGGATCGCTGATTTTGATTTCCTTTTGGTCGGCGTTCGCACCAAGCTCAGATTTTATTCTCGCTTGATGACATTCTACACAAGAATTTTCACTGGCACGAACCGGGCGCGCAGCAATCATCCATTTTCCTGACGTAAATTGGTATTCGTTGCCCTTGTCGAAACTCTTCAACGCTTTTCTGGTCTGCTTGATGAATTCTTCAGAGGTAGGGTTCGGAAGATTTTTATCAGGCTCTGCTTCCGTCACCATTACCGGTCCACGAATCGGGAAATTTAAAAATATAGTATCCTTCGCGGGTTGCGGTACATCCTGCAAAATTCCGCGTCCGGCCAGAAATAAATTCAGGTTCAAATTATTGATCTTGAGATTATTGACGAGCAGATGTTCTTCATCATTTTCAGCACGAAAAACATCGAAGTGTCTTGGCGAGTTAACAGCCCTGAGTTGAATCACTCGCGAGTACCCGAAGCCATTCCTGAAATCAAGAAACCGCTTCAAGACTGCTTCATTCAATTCGTCAATCGGATTGGGTGTGAAGCAATCTGCAATGACTGGTTTCTTTTTTTCCTGTGCCTTCACAACGAAAATTTGGATGTAGGTTTGCATTGCCGCGATGGCAATTACAGACAAAAGAATTGTGATTTTCAAGAATCGTTGAGACATAAATTTTCCTCCATTACTCACTGAACGGAGGCGCAACAAATTCTTGCAAAAATAATTCTTACTTCACATCCTTCGCGCTCGCAGGTTTTACAAACAGTGTCTCAGAAATCGCTACGTCAAGCTTAATACTCGTGTTATTGACGCGGCTGATCTGAATGCGACCTTTGTATAAATCTACGATATTCGGGAATTTCACACCGTCATATTCCACGTATTGATTAAAGCGAAATTCGTATTTTTCAGTTCCCTTTTCGCCGCCCGGTTTTTCATAACTCAGAGTCATGGGCAGCTTCGTCAGCGGATCAATGAGCAGGAAGAATTCACGTCCTGATTTTACTTTTAGGGTAATCACATCCGCGCGTTCACCGGGCTTGGTTTCTTCGCGTCCGTAAAAATTTACGGTCACATCCCTGCCCGTCCCTGCCGCTTTTAATAAAGCGTCCAGATCGCTTTCACGACTTTCTTTGAATTCAGTAATCTGGATGGCTGTTTGCTCTTTTAAAGTTTCAGCTTCGCCGTCGTAGACCCACCCCGTATCGCCGATATTCACATTGAGTCTTCGATCTTTTTTCTTTTTCCCTTTGCCGAATTCGGTGCGCTCCTTATCGGGGAAAATCAGGTAATCAACAAATGGAACCGGATCAGACGAAAGCCCTTCGTGAAACGGCGACCACTGCCCCGAAGACTGAATCGTTTTGTAACTTAAAAATTTCGCTCCGCCACGTGCTTCAATGACCTGCTGTAAAATCTTCCTCCCTTTGTCGGCATTGGCAGGATCAGCCGGGTCAGCTTTTTGAGCCGCACAAGTGAAGGACAGCAACAGCATCAAAGTCAGGGCGTGTAGTAGTTTCGTTTTCAATTGAGAAGTTCTCCTTCTGGATTTTATTTTTTTCTTCGTTTGGATCGAGGTTTCGGAGCTGTCGTCGCTGCATCACTTGCGGCAACTGCAACCGCTGTGACAGCGGCATTCACTGCGTCCGCTGCCTCCAACTCCTCATCTAACGGATCAGCCGCCGTTGCCGTTTCACCTTTTTTATCTACAGCGCGTAATTCGCCGGATTCATCTATGAAAAATGATTGACGCCCATTCCGACCATATTTGACAGGAGTCGCAATTGCTTCGTAGCCTTTTTTGTTCGGCTTCAAAGAAAATTTAAAACGGTAGTTTTCTTTTTCCTGTGTAAAGATTTCGGGGCCGATTCCGGCGCGTTTATTTTTCAAAACCACAGCAGCTTCAGCATACCCGGTGTTGTATTTTTTCGCATGCGCCTTTTCAGCTTTGGCGAGCGCACGCAAAATCATCCGTGCATTATCTTCGTTGGCTTCGGCTTTGCCTTTGATGGTGTTTCCGAAATAACCCAATAAAATCGCGCCTCCGATGCCGATGGGAGTGAACATCTCAAGCTTAATTTTTTTCTTGTCCAGCTCAGCATTCGCAGCAATCGTCGCGGGAAAGTTGTACGGCGAAGGCTGATCTTTCTCCAGTGGAAGTAAATCCGTCGCCCTAAAATAATCGCTTAAAATGGTCGAACCAATCGTCTCAAAATATCCTTTAGAAACGTAAAGCCGTGTCAATCCGGCACTGGAAACGCGCGTCATCGCGGCATTAAAATCTGAATCCGTTACCATTGATTCATCCGATTCTCGCGTCTCAATCATTTTTTTGACAGTCGCTTTGCTCTCACTCAAAAATAAAAAATCATCATTCAAGCCGATACAAAACGGCCCGATGCTCAACAGTTCTGTATTTTTGTAGGTCTCTTTCGGCAGCATGCTGTAAGCCAGATTGATCCCGGCTTCACGCTGTTCGCGTTCCTGCTTTAATTGCTCATCAGATTTTTCTTCGGTGGGAATCTGCACCAAACCCGCATCCGGTTTCACACCAAACATTGCGCCCATGCTCCCGGAGAGATAAGCCACCAGCTTGAGTAATAAGGCTTTCGCACCGTTTTTATCTTTGACGGCGATCATTGCGGCTAACGAAGAATTGATAAATCCACGCTGTGACAGAGCTTCACTATCATCATCTTTTTGATTATCTCGCAGATTATCCGCCGCCTCTGTTTTTTTGATAAAATCAAACGCAACCGCAATTTCATTGCCTGCCACGCGGGTTAATTCTTCACGCAGATTGATGCCTAGTTCCCGATCCAGTTGCGCCGCATATTTTTTCTTTTGCGCGTCCAGCTTGGCACCTTTGAAGCTTAGCATTTCCTCCTCAGTTTCTTTTTGCTCCTGCTTAATCAAGGCAAGTTCGGCTTCTGACTGCTCTTCTTTACTAGCATCTTTTTTAGCAGGACTTTCCTGTCTTTTGGCTCGTCTCTTCGCTTCGTTTTCGCGTATTATTCCAAAGCTCGTCATCGTCGGAAAGACAATTTTATCGAGGAAGTTTCCCCACTCCAGGCTGTGCGAAAAATACACGTTCGCACCTTTTGGCAGATAACGAGGAGATTTAAAATCAAGGCGCGGGCCGCCCATGATTCCTTCAAAAACATTGTCTTCAGAATCTGACATCACGAAATTCAATTTATCAATGACGCCGTTGGACTCAAACGTTGAACTCAAGGTTGCGGTTTTAATCACGCCCAAAGTTGGCAAGAGGAAATTTGAAAGACCTCCGCCAATTCCAAGGTCAGTAATCTTTGCCAGTGCCGAAGAAATCACTTTTCCATTCACATACACGAACAAACCGGAAGCTGGTGCGCCTCCCTGTTTCGCCTGATTATACTGCACATCATCGGCCAGTTTTTCGATGGTTCGATTGCGATAATTGTTGAGGAGAATCTGCATCGAAGCAGGTTCACAAAGCGCGTAGGTCGTTCCTAATAACGCTCCGGTATTGCCATTCGCAAACTGATCAATTTTGATGTTCAAATTTTTGTCGGTTTCGGTTTGCTTCAATTCGGCAAAATATTCTTGATGAAATTCGATGAATTCCTGACGCGCCTGACGCGCAAAATCAATGTTTGGCGTTTCAATTAATATAATCGGAGCGATATTTGAAATGTCCACCGCTTTGATTTTTTCAGCTTTCGTTTTCTCGTCCAGATTTTCTAAATCTTTCGGCAAGGGCGGCATCAGAAAAGCGACGCCAATTCTGGCAGAGTCAATCACTTTTGAATCTTTGATGCCGGAAGACAAAAATAATTCCGCTTCGTTCAAGCGTTCAGCAATGACATTTTTCTTATTATCATTCACGGCTTCCCGTTTCCTGAGAGCCTGCAATCCGTCCAGATTATGAAAACTGGTAATCAGTCCGCTCAGGTCTGACGTGATGGCCAGCATGACGGTTTCCGCCGCCGGCAACAATTCTTCAATCGAAGTGACGTTGACAACTTCGTCTTTGGCGGCTGGCTTGTCGGGCTGAGTTTGCGCGAACGCGGGCAGGAGAGAATTGAATAAAAAGGCAAATAAAACAACGAATCGAATCGGTTTGGATGGCTTCATAATGGCTGCAAGACCAAAGCGTTTTTACGCTTCTTTATTGAGATTCGTAGCGCAGAATCATCCCCTGATCTCCGACCGCCCAACCGCGATTCGGCGAGATGAAAAACATGCTGCGAACCTGTTTTCCCCTGGCAACAAAATCAGTTTCCCACGATTTGCCGCCGTTTTCTGTTCTTAACAAAATTGTATCGTAAATTTTAGCATCTGCCGAGCTTTCGCGCACAGTGGTGGCGGCGGTCCACCCGCGTGCCGCATCTACGAATTGCGAGTGATGCGCCCCCACCGCAGGCACGCGCATCTGTTCCCAGGTTTCACCGCCGTCACGAGTTTTCAAAGTGATGAAATAATTTTCCCCGCCTTCTTCAATTTCTCCGGTCACGATTCCGTTATTCACATCATTAAACCGCACCGAGCGCAGCGCCCCTTTGACCATTCCGGTACTTTTATTCTTGTTTTGAAAACTCAAGGGGATGCGCTGCCAATTTTCTCCGCTGTCGGTGGTCATCAATAAGGCTCCGACAATAGAAGTATTTCGTCCGTTATAATTCCCTATCGCCCATCCGATTTCAGTGTTCATGAAATAGACATCACTGAACCCGAAAGACAGCGAATCAGATTCAGAGCCAGCACTAATTAAGGGCGTCAGATTTTCAACTGTTTTCCATTGTAAGCCGCCATCATTGCTTTTCAGCAGCGTAGCTTTCCGGCCTACGGCAAAACCATTTTTCTCATTGACGAAAAAAAAACTGGTCACATTCGGCAGGGCGATATGTTGCCAGATTTGCCCTCCGTCCTCCGTTGCCATCAGCACGGAGGACGCTTCATTACTGGACTTTTCGCGCATCTCACCTAACATCCAGCCGCGATTTTCGTTCATAAAAAAAATGCGCTGTGCATCATAATTCTTGCCGACACCACCGCGCAAAGAATTCCACTCCTTGCCGCCGTCAATGGTGTGCAGCAAGATTCCACCATCACCCGCCGCCCATCCATTCCAGGCGTCACTGAAATAAACCGCGCGCAAATTTTTTTCGCTGTCTTTAGTGCCTGACTGTTGCCAGCGAACATTATTGACGGTCAGCTCAGTATTCAAGACAGGCGCGACAACTCCGCCGGAAGCCGCGACCTTATTCGGAGCAAGTTCATTCTTTTTATTTAGTAATGAAATCGGCTTAGGAATCACTGAAACCGCGTATTGATAGGCACTGGTGACAATCTCGCTAGGCGTATGCGCCTGCACAAATCCGACTCCGGCAACAGGTTTCGTTTCTTTCTGTGGCGTAACCGGAATCGCCACATTCGCTGCAACCGACTTATTTTGAGTTCTGACAATTATTTTGGGACGCTCTTCTTTGTTCATCGCGGCTTCGGGTTTAGCCTTCGGCTCCGGCTTCACTTCGGCGATCTGAACAGGTGGCACAATTTTGACTTCGACTGGGGGAGCCACAGGCTTTGGCGTACTAGCAACAATTTTGGCTTCAGGTGCTTTCGTTACGACGGGCTTGGGAATTGGCACAACCGCGACCTGTGGAGCCGTTTCCTTAACACGATTATTTCTGGCAAAGCTGATTGCAGCGTAACAGGTTTTGGGTGAGCTGATGACATCGCCTGTCACGACCAGAAATTGCGAGAAAGAGCCGCTGCCACAAGCCTTCGCAGCTCCTAACAGAGCCGCTGAATCATCAGGATACTTCCCGATTCTGACCCGGTAACGAGTCCCGATTTTAGGGATTTCCGCTTTCACAAAAAAAGCGTCCATCCCTTTTGATTTCAGGCGATTGACTTCGTCCTGCGCTTCGCCGGAAGTAACATAAGCGGCGATCTGAATAGAGGTATTTTTTGTTTGCGCTAATACGTTTGCAGCAGTCACACTGAGTAAGATAATTGTAACCAAACAGAGTCTGAGCTGACAAATAAGATGAGGAACTGAGTACATGAACGTTCTCCTGATAAAGCGGTGCTGGGACTAAAAAGAAACCTGGCTGTAGTCAGTGTGAGACTTGAGCGCGGCGGGATGTTCGTGGGCGGAGCGAAAAGAAAAACGCTGTCCCGGGCAGGACTCAATCCTTCTGCGACGGAATTATAACGCAAAAATCATTTTTTGCAGTCAAAAAATGCGAAGACTCCAGAAATTCAATCACGGTGACCGGAGACCCCGTAAAATTGTCGGCAGGATTGTCCCGATCAGGATGATTGTTGTAAGGTACGTGAACCATTTTCAAATTGATAAGCTCAAAAATTCTCGAATCTTCAAGTACTTTTAAGATTATGGAAAAGAAAGAAAAAATCGTAATTGGTCTGGCTCTGCTGGCGACGGCACTATCTGGAATTTTACATTATGCTCACGCCAACGCTGTCTTAGGGTTTGCTGTCACGGCGGCGGCACTGGCTTTAGTCGCCATGATTGTCGGAGACGCCACCGAACAACTGGGCAGCCGTTTAGGGCCGGGAGCAACGGGGATTTTACAATCCGGCTTGGGCAATCTCCCGGAACTTTTCGTCTGTATTTTTGCACTCAAGGCCGGTCTGGCGACAGTCGTTCAGGCGGCATTAGTCGGATCAATCCTGGGGAATTCCTTATTAGTTTTTGGACTCGCGCTGTTTTTGGGTGGATTAAAAAACGGGACGCAGCGGTTCAAATCTGAACCACCGAAAATGATTGCGACCTTGATGCTGCTGGCAGTGGCGGCGTTGATTATTCCAACGTTAGCCAAAGAATTACACACGCCAGCCGAACAACATATCGGCACACTGAGCATCGCCTGTGCGATAGTTTTATTGGTTCTGCTCGCTGCCAGTATTTATTTTTCAGTGAAAGGCGACAAAGCCATTGCTCCTACTGAAAGCGAAATGGGACACCCTGAATGGAGTATGGGATTAACCATTGGAATCCTCGCTTTAGCCGGCGTCGCTGCCGCTTTTGTGTCAGATTGGTTTGTCGAAGGGCTGCAACCGGCGATGAAAATCCTCGGCATCAACGATACGTTTGCGGGATTGGTCATCGTTGCGATTGCCGGAAACGCGATTGAAAACCTGATTGGGATTCAGCTCGCGTGGCGCAATCAGGCAGATTATGCCGTCAGCGTCATTCTGAATAGTTCCCTGCAAGTCGCTTTGGGGTTAATCCCGATTTTAATCCTGCTGTCATTTGTGCTGGGAGGCTCAATCCTCACGTTAGTCCTACCACCACTATTGGTTGCAGCCTTAGCACTCACCGCCGTCGTCACAGCCTTCGTGGTCTATGACGGCGAATCTATCTGGCTGGAAGGATTAGCCTTGGTTGGACTCTATTGCATTATCGCAGCAGCCTTTTGGTGGGGGTAAAAAAGTGCTGAGAAAAAAGTGCTGAGTGAAGAAACTTGCTAGACTTTATTACTCAGCACTTCTCACTCAGCGCTTTTTACTTTTATTTTCACGAAGTTGACGAAACGCCTTTCACTTGCAGATTAAAATCATCAGGATTACTCGCGCCGTGCATTGCTTCATCAAAGGCAATCAACCCTTGTTTATACAAATCAAAAAGTGACTGATCGAAGGTTTGCATCCCGTACTGCGAACGTCCCTGCGCAATCGCGGTGCGAATCAATCGTGTTTTTTCAGGGTTTAAAATGCATTCCCGAATCATCTCGGTCATTCTTAAAATCTCGACTGCCGGAACTCTGGATTTTCCATCCGAAGAACGCACCAATCGCATTGAAATGACAGCTCGCAAAACGCTCGCCAACTGTAATCGAACGTTCTGTTGCTGATGCGGAGGGAAAACGCTCAGGATTCGTTGAATGGTTTCTGTTGCGTCCACGGTATGCAAAGTTGATAGCACCAGATGCCCGGTTTCAGCGGCTGTCATGGCCGTTTCAATCGTTTCAAGGTCGCGCATTTCTCCGACTAAAATCACGTCCGGGTCTTGCCGCAAAGCACCACGCAAAGCGGATTGAAAACTGACGGCATCCACATCAATTTCGCGCTGGATAATAAAAGATTTTTTGTCGCGGTGCAGAAATTCAATCGGGTCTTCAATGGTAATAATATGCGTACTGCGCGTCGAATTAATTTGATCAATCAGCGCCGCCAAAGTCGTAGACTTTCCCGAACCTGTCGCCCCCGTCACCAGAATTAATCCCCGGCGTTCCTCGGCAATGCTTTCCAGCACTTTTGGCATATTTATTTCGCTGAGCGTTTTCAATCCGGTCGCAATAATGCGAAAGACCAATCCGACGGTTCCCCGCTGTTGATGAATATTGCAGCGAAATCTTCCCAAGCCTTGAACACTGTAGGCAACATCAATTTCGGCTTCTTCCTTAAAGCGTTCCTTCTGCTTGTTATTCATCACGGCGAAGGCAATCGTCAAGGTATCTTCCTGTGCTAAGCGCGCCCAATTTCTAACCGGACGAATTTCGCCGTTGACGCGAATGGCGGGAAGGCATCCCGCTTTAAGATGTAAATCAGAGGCGCCTTCGTGAACTGCAACTTTCAATAATTCATCAATATTTGCCATTATTTCCTGTTTTGATAAAATTGCCGGAGCAATGAAAAGATGGGCTATTCAAGTAGGAGCGTGGTCAATCTAACACGCCTCGAAAAAAAGTGTAACCAACACTTTTATTGCAAATTCGTGTTGAAGTCGGGATAATCTATTCGTTGTTGCTCTTGCCCCACCGAAAGACAACCTTTTAGCTGGTGAATAACTCCAAGCTTTCAGTCAGTTTTTATTTTTTTAGATTTTTTCAGGAGTTGAAGAACATGGGCTTTGGCAATTGGTTGCAATTAACTCACCGAATTCTGCTTCCGGCTGTATTCTTTTGTATTCTCTTTCCGCTTTCATTATCCGCACAAAATCAAGCATCGTTAACTTCTACTGCGGTTTCTGAAGAAGCTGTCAAAGCGGCTCCGCCAATTAATTTTTCGCTTGAAAATTCCAGCACTGTCACTTTAGGTCAGGAGCGAGTTTTCAAAATGACCGGTCCGTTCGGCGGCGATGTCGCAATGCTGGCAGTGGATCCGCGTGACGCTCATCACATCTTAACCGGAACCAATGACGGTCAATTGTTTCGCTCCAACGATGACGGAATTACCTGGAAGCGTCTAAAACCGGGACTCAACGCCCACGGCTTTTCCATCAAAACAATTTTATTTGACCGCGAAAAAGCCGGAATCATTTATGTTGGCTGTAATCAAATCAAAGACGCGGTAGATGACGCCACCGGTGGAGCACTTTTTGTCTCCGAAAATAACGGCGAGTCATGGCGTGAGATCGCACCGCTGCGTGGACGCTCCATTCGCGGGATGGTGCAATCATCAATTGATCCCAGTGTTTTATTGATCGCTTCGCGTGACGGAATTTATCGGACGAAAGATCGTGGTCAAAATTGGGAGCGCATCACGCCTGAAAGCGATCCTGAGCTGAAAGCGTTTCATTCCGTCGCCGTAGACCCGCGCGATGTGAATATTATTTATGTCGGCACTTCGCATCTGCCCTGGAAAACGCTGGACGGCGGATTAACCTGGAAATTAGCTGGGAATAAAGAAAGCGGCCTCATTGACGATTCCGATATTTTTTCGATCCGCATCAGCGAAGAGAATCCTGAGACCGTCCTGCTCAGTGCCTGTAGTGGGATTTACCGCACACTCAACGCCGGCGAAAAATGGACGAAGATTCAGGGAATGCCGTTTGAAAGCCGCCGCACACATACGATTTATCGTCATCCCAGCCGCCCCGAAGTAATCTTCGCGGGCACGACGGAAGGATTATGGCGCACGATTGATGATGGACAGAATTGGGCGGCAGTGACTTCGCGTCGTCAGGTCATCAATGCCGTCAGCGTAAATCCTGAACAACCGGATCGCGTGTATATCGGGACAGAAAATGACGGCATTCAAGTCAGTATTGATGGTGGTGAAAATTTTGAACCCAGCAATCTCGGCTTCGTCAACCGTCACGTTCGCGTCGTTACACATGACCGAACCGAGCGTGGACGTGTTTACGCTGGAATAATTTTTGACAAAGCCGCCGGTGGTTTTTTCGTCAGTAACGACGGCGGTCTGACGTGGGAGCAATCTTCACGCGGGATGGGGGCCAGTGATATTTACTCTATTTACCAGCCTCAGGATCGCCCTGAAACAATTTATGCCGGAACCAATCAGGGACTGTACCGCTCTGAGGATCGCGGGCTTAGCTGGGCGAAAGTTCTCAAGGAAAAAGTAATCGCTCCAAAGCCAAATGAGCAGCCACAAACTTCTACTAACAATCCGGCTCCAACAGTTCGTAATGTCGTGCAGAAAAAGCCAGTAGCCAAGCCTGTGCAAAAGCGTCCGGCTGCCAAACCAAAAGTCATTGCACCCAAAGACGACACGGTAGATTTACAAAAACAAATCTTCGCTATCGCACAATTATTCCCACGCTCCAGCGAAGAATCCGGCGGATTAATCGCTACCACCTGGGATGGATTATTCATCAACCGCGACGAGAAAAAAGGCTGGAAACAAATCAAATTTGAGAACACTTCGTACCCGTTTTTCAATACTGTTGTCACGAATCCTGCTGTTCCCGGCCTAATCCTCGTCGGGACTGAGGTCGGCATCTTTGTTTCACGTGATAACGGAGACAGCTTTGCGCCTGTGCCTTTCGCCACCGAAGCCAAGCGCGTCCAGAACATCACCTTTGACCCGCGCGAAGCCTCCACCATTTACGTCGGAACCAGCAGCGGATTCTTCATCACAACCGATGGCGGACAAACCTGGGAGCAGCGCAGCAACGGATTACGGACACAAATTGCCGCGCGAGCCGTAGTCATTAATCCTACGAACCCGGATGAACTCTACGTCGGAGATCAGGGGATCGGCGGATTGTTCCACTCCACCAACAAGGGAAAATCCTGGGAATTGATAGAAACCGTAAAACTGCCAAGCAATCGTTTTTTGTCACTCAGTGCTGATCCATTCGATGCGAGCACCGTCTGTGCAGGATCATTCTCAGGCGGAGTTCTGGTCATCAGTAAACAATCTGTTATCAGAAAGCGATTAGTGAACGGCGAGAATTAAGGAATTGTTTCGTCGCCAACAATTTTCTATTTGTCATTTTCCATTTCTCATTTTTCATTCTTGCCCGCTGGAGAACTACGCATAAACGTAGTCTTTGCCAATGACAACTAAAAAATAACAAATGACAAATGGAAAATAACTGTTAATTCAATACCATTGGGCAGTGCTTTTACGTTGAGACGACCTCATTCTTGTCGCCACCCTGACAAAGCCCCAAGCCCAAAATCCCAAGACCATTTTTCAAATAAAAAAGAAAAAGGAGAGCTTGTTCAGCTCTCCTTTTATATTTTCGGATAATTGAGTTGTTAGATAAAAAACAAACAAGCGAAAAACACTGATCGGTCGCCCCGTTGACTTCACAATGTTTTTCGCTTGACCAATAACTACTACCGAAAAAGCAAGCGCAGTATAAGCAGCCTGACCGATTAAAGCAAGTTAAATTATTCAAATTGATTTAAATTTATCATATTTTGTTTAATTTCAATATTATCAGTAGTTTATAGTCATTAGACTATTATCAAAATATCATTTTTTGTTACATTCGCCATTAACAAAAATTCAACAAATAAATTTCTTCTGTCCATAGAATACCTGAATCGCCCCGCGATTCCACGTCCATTCCTGCCCCTGTCCATCATTGATGCCCGTACCGATTGCAGGCGATTGTTATAGTGCCCCAGAGTTCCCGTGAAGGTCGTCATCTGTCCGGTAGTATTGTAATTGTAATTCGTGAAGCGAGCATCCGGCAGAGGAAAGGCGTTCGAGGAAGTTGCCGCGCTGACTGAGGATTATTTTCCGAAACGAATGCAATCAAGTCGCCGTGTCGCTGCAAACTATCATCAAAAATAGAGCCGCGTTCCCCAGCGAGGAAGCGGCGTATAAATTGCTCTACTTAGCCTTGCAAAATATTGAGAAAAACGGACGATGCCCATTCAGGATTGGGCTCGTGCTCTCAATCAATTGGCGATCCTCTTTGACGGTCGCTTAACTATCCATAATTCACTTACACAAAATTTTTGACCCTCTCTTCTGACATCTCTCAACCCTTGATAGCATCCCTATTTCCAAGCTTAATACTCTCTAAACCAATTAATTGACGGGTCTATATTTCCGTTTTTTGCAAAAAATCGAACTGCTTTTAGTGCTGTATCTATACTAACAATCATGCCGACACTATACTCACCAGTCTGTCCACCAATTGTTAATAATTCCATTTGGGTCAAGTCGTTAATATTACTAATATGATATGACTCGTCCTCATTTAATGAAATAATTACAATATACTTATTGTTACTACCTCCTCCAACCATTACATATTTCTCTTCATCTATTTCTGCTTTAGCCATTGTCTTATTTTCACCATCCAAGCTACGAACTACATCATGTATATCATCCCAACTTGGGTTTAATATCCTCAATTCATTATCATCCACACCTATCCAGTTATCACAATATAGATTTGTTATTAACATAATTTATTTCACCTATGACAAGCTTTAGTAATCCTTAATTAATTTTCATAATTTTGGTCCCTTTTGGTGTCACTACTTCTAGTTTCTGTACCCCTAACTGCCGCGCCATCGACTTAACTCCTCCATTAGCTCCACAAAAACCACAGAGTGCTTTATCGACAACAAGACGAGCAACATCAGATCTTGCCCCAGCATTAAATGCTTGTTGAAAAGCATCTCCCTCCGCATGTTTCGCTGTTACAGCATTAACTTTCAATGTGACATTTTGACCATGACCACTAATACCAAAAAAAGTACTACCTCCTATTTCTAATTTGGATAGCACTACTTCTTTATTTAAAAATTTTATCCCAACAGCTGGCAACCCTAGTTCTGATCTAAATATTGCTAATTCTTTCAGTGCGTTTGTTCCAGCCTGTGTCCCAGGTAAAAGCTCAAAAATTGGTCCAGTAATAAGCACTACGGCAAGCTCACCTCCAGAATCTATTCCGCCTGCTGCTCCAGCAGCCGTAACAATAATTCCTCCACTAGGATCAGCTATTTTGGCCATTGAATGGAGGTATTCTCCCGCGTGAGCTAGTGTCGCAATATTACCCGCAACTGCCCCATTAACACTAACATTAGGATTACCGGTATTGTTAGCCCCCGTCACATCTTCATCCGTGACATCAGGGTCTTCAGGAGTTTTAGGTAAACCAAAAGCATTCAAAATCTGCCGAACTGCTCTTTTAAATCTATCCGAAAAACTAGCTTTCTTTTCTTTTTCGTCATCAGGGTCAAAACCACTCGGATCAGTATATTTTAAAGGATTATTATACGAGTAACTATAGCGATTCCAACTTTGAGGAGTCCCGATTTTTCCGCTGCTCAATAATGGATCAGGACTCGTAAATCTTCCCTGCACATTTGAATAATATCGAGCCTGCGCATAATCCAACCCCGTCTCCGTATCCTTCTCATAACCCGTGAATTTCTGTTTCCAGCAATCCACCTGACTGTAGCCCTGCAACGCTGTCCGAATGCCTACCGTCGCGCCGATTTCTTCCCCAAATGGTAAATAATCCGTCCGCTTGACACTGGCTAATGTGCCTGTAGTTCCTATTGACATTCTGGTACTGCCAAGATGATCGGAGACTTTCCATCTCACGACATCGCAGCCGCCTTCAATCAGCAATTCTCCTCCGCGATAACCGTATTCCATCTGCGGCATATTCGTTGCACCATTCGCTGGATATTCGGCAATCAATTCTCCGCCCATCCCATAAATATACCACGTACTCACCGTGCCAACAGTTTTGATAACACGCTGCCCATCGGCGTTGTAGCGGTAGCTCGTCGCTATTCCCACATCGTACGCACTAATCATTTTGTTATTCCCGTCATAGGCTCTCGTGCGTCCGCAATCATCGGTTAAATTTCCGGCTAAATCGTAGATCATACAATTGCCAGTCTTTTGCAAGCGATTGGATGCCGTCGTCACGGTGTACGGTGAATTCTCCACCGGGAAAGTCGAGACTGGATTGTTCACCGTTCTGTTGCCGTAACGATCAAAGGTATATTGCTGCGTCAATCCCGTTCCTGTTTCGCCTAAATTGTGCGCCGCTTTATTTTCCCAGATGCCCGTGATCCGGTTCAGATGATCGTAGCCGTAATAATCAATGCTCATCGCCCATTGCGTAGCATTATCCGTGGTTGGAACAAAGGTATCTACACGATAAAGATTACCGTTGTTATTGGCTCCGCTGGGAGTCCCGTAATCGCTCATGTCACTATTATAGAACATCCGCAACGCCCCGCGATTCCACGTCCATTCCGTTCCCATCCCGTCCGTATTCGAGCCGAGGCGAATGTCATACAACTGCTGCCGTTTGTTGTAATGCAGGTTGTTTTATATTGTGAAGTGGGGAAGATTACGGATGAGGTGAGACAAGACAAAACCTTGCTGAATCAGGCGAATATCCATCTCAAAAAGGTCAGACAATGACAGCCGATTCAGCCGTCACATTCAATGGATTTAATCAAAACTTACAACTCGCTTTTAACTGTTTCAGTCCTTAAATGGTTGAATCCCGCACTTCTTCAATTCTTTTTCAAAGATTTTTTTACCGTCATAAGAGATTTCAGTTTCTCCTTTTCGTAAAAGAAGATTAGGATTCCCCTCATCATATTCAAAACCGTGGGCGCGGCAAGGGTAAAATGTAAATAGTAAATTAAGTACTTTTCTATTTGAAATTATCCTAATTCCATAGCCCTTCTTGGAGGCACATCCTGAAGCACCATCCTGTTCTTTGAAAAAGATTTTCAGAGATTTAATTATACTTAGCCTTGTCTGTTTATTATTAATCTTACAGCTACCGATTACAGTCTTCCCGAGAAAATTTTTCTTATCAGAGTCTTCTTTGGGATGGTAGTCAATGGCTAGTATCTCGAACGCATTTGCATTTAAGATAAAGCTATTAGAAATACTTCCTTGAAGCTTGGGCTGTACCTTTTCACTTAAATTAGCAATACCAGATTGCTGAGTTTCGGCAACATTTGGTGATACCTCTGATTTATCTATTAATCTTTCCGATGAGAAGAAATTTTGGTTAAATACAATGTAGATACTTATAATACATAATACAATTACACCTACAACAATTTTTATCATTTAGAAGATCTCCGTTGTAATGGATATGCCGTCACTTGTTTTGGCTTAGATTTACCAGGATATGCTTTTCCAGGCCCATAAGTTCCGTCTAACTTCCATATTATTTCGTAATCAAATGAAGTTGTCGGGACACCATGCACATTGGCAAAGTGAGCAGCATAATTATTATCTGGTCGGGCACCGTCACACATCAAAAAACAGGCTTCACCACTTTTTGTCCAGTTGATTTTAATGTCTTCTGGTTTCAAATCAGACCAATCGGCTATCCTTAGATTCTCTAGCAAAGCAGGCCCGGTTCCTTCAACATAGCCATGCCCAACATAAGTAAAACTTGCAGTATCACCAAAAATCTTGTTATAAAACATAGCTGAATCAAGTGCATCTTTGAATTCTTTCTGGCTGCTTACGCCTTGGATATAAACATAATCGCCAGGTTTTACCGATTTTCTTAGATCCTCCGCTAGTTTTTGTGCAACTGCTCTTATATGCTCCTCTGAGTCAGCAGCATTTGTAGTAGTGTAAATGATAATATAGACATCTTCACCGGAAGGGTCTATTTGCTTCAAGGGATTGCCCCATACATACTGGTAGCGATTCCAATTTTGAGGCTGACCAAGATAAGATAAAAAGAGTCGCCCCTTCTTCTCCTTTTCATCTTTAGACTCGCTTACTTGGTTTTGGGTAAGTTTGTATTCTAATATTGGGCTAAACGGATCAACCCCTGTAAATCTTCCCTGAACATTAGAATAATACCGTGCCTGCGCATAATCCAAGCCCGTCTCCGTATCTTTCTCATAACCCGTAAACTTCTGCTTGACCTTATCATCCGGCGGCGGATAGCCTTGCGCAGTCGTTCTGATTCCTGAGACGGGTATCTCTTCGCCGAACGGCAAGAAGTCATGCCGCTTCATTCCTGCCAATGTGCCGCTCAAATCCACCACCATCCGCGTTGAACCCAGATGATCCTGCACTAACCATTGAAACTGCTTCGTACCTGTCTCCGTGCTGTCATAAACCATCAGCATCTGTCCACCACGATAGCCGTATTCTTTTTGCGGTGATCCTACCGCGCCATTGGCTGGATATTCTGCGATTAATTCTTCACCCATCCCGTAAATATACCACGTGCTGACCGTGCCAATCGTTTTGATAACACGCTGTCCATCCGCATTGTAGCGATAACCAGTCGCCACTCCCGCATCATACGCGCTGACCATTTTGTTATTGCCGTCATAAACTCTCGTGCGTCCACAATCATTCGTCAGATTTCCCACGGCATCGAATGTCATACAATTACCCGCGCTTTGCAGGCGATTATTTGCCGTGTTGACCGTGTAGGGCGAATTCTGCACAGGGAAAGTGGACACCGCATTATTGATTAATCGGTTGCCATAACGATCATAGGTATATTGCTGCGTCAGATTCGTCGTCGTTTCGCCCAGATTATGCGCTTGTTGATTTTCCCAAATTCCCGTGATCCGGTTCAGATGGTCATAGCCGTAATAATCCAGACTCATCGCGTAAGTGCTTGCGGCTTCATTCGTTGGAACGTAATGATCCATCCGCGTAATATTTCCGTTGTTGTTCGCCGCATAAAACATCCGAATCGCGCCACGATTCCACGTCCATTCCTGTCCTTGTCCGTCATTGATCCCTGTGCCGATGCGTGTATCCGTCATTTGCAGGCGATTGTTGTAGTGCGTGTTATGCCAGATGCCGTTCGGCACATTCGCCGAGACATTCACGCCGAAATTCTCCTGCGTCAATTGTCCCGCCGGAGTGTAGGTCATCCCCGTCGCGTAATTGCGCGTCGTGCCATCGCCCAGATTTCCCGTGAACGTCGTCATCTGACCCGCTGTGTTGTAATTGTAATTCGCAACTCTGCCTGACGGAGAGGTTTTACTCTTGAGATTTCCGGCTAAATCGTACGTCTGTGAAGTCTGATACGCTGCGCTCCACGCTGTATCATTGTTGATGCGGAAGTGCTGGCGTTGGACTAACGGTCGTCCCAGCGCATCATAGCTGTCAATCGCAGAATGATCTAAATATTGTCCCGCCGGACCGCCGTAGTACCACGAATTAGTGAAGGTATAACCCAACCGCCCTTTCCCATTGGTGGCGGTGTCATACGTCCGGGTGATATAGGACGTTTGTGCATTATTGGAAATCACTTCCACGTTGCGGTTCAGGCTGTCGTAGTTGTAGAACAACCACTTACCCAGCGCATCCGTTTTTTGTTTTAAATTTCCATTCGCATCATACACGTAACTCGTCGCACCGCTTTCGGGATTCGTGGCAGAAGTTAATCGCTTCAGCGAATCATAAACAAAGCTCCGCGTCTGCACGCCTTGATTGACCGTCGTTAAATTATCCAGCGTGTCGTAAGAATAAGACGTGGACTGAACAGGTGAGCCAACCGCTCCCAGCAACAAATCAGGGTTAATCGGATTTTGTGCCAGTTCCGCCGCCGTAAAATCGCGGTTCGGTTCGTCTACACGAAGAAGGCGACCCAAACCATCTGTGATACTTCGTCTGACTTTTTTCGCTTGATCTATGACCGTTACAATATTTCCGCTGTAGCGCGTCTCCACAAATGCCGTATCCGGTGAAGTCACTTTCGTGACGCGTCCCAGCGCATCAAAGGTTGAAAATGTCCATTGTGGATCAGCGGGTAATGCCGCCGTGATGGAAGCCACCCGGAACGGATTACTCCCGCGCCAGCCGCGTCCCAGCGCATCGAATTGTGTTTCAGAAACGACCCATTGATTCGTGGTTTCGTAAGCAGCTTTGCGCCAGGTTCGCCCCAATCCGTCATACAGCGCAGTTGCTTTCAATCCGTTGCCGCTGTTGCTTTCCAGATAAGTATCTTTATCGCTGATCGTCGTCACCGAACGCGCCGGATCGCCGGAACCATTTGTTGCGTTCGTATCGTTGTAACGAATCAGCGTTTGTTTTTGAACGGCAGTCCCGACGGCTGTAATTCCTTTGGTCGGGCGATCCAGCGCATCATTGTCATAGTACATACTGGATTTGACGTTGTTCGGGTCTTCGGTATCTACAGCTTTGCCCAAATAATAATCAAACTGCGTGTAGGCAATATGTCCGGCAGCGTTCGTAACTTTGGATGGAAACGCAAAAGTTGTTTGCCCGTTCAGCCACATAGACGGTGCGGTATTGGATTGCGCTTCACCGTTAGGCGAACCGAATCGGTCATCATAATCCAGCGTCGTCGCATTATTATTGGCGTCAATCGTCTTCACGACATTTCCAGCAATGTCATATTGCGAATACGCATTCAGGTACGCATTGTCTGTATTGCGCCAACTGCTAACTTTCGTCACGTTGCCTCGCATCGTGAGGCTGGTGGTTGAAACCGGGTCTAAGCCAGAAATATTGGTGCGATTAACGAGTGGCGCGTAATTCGTTGCGGCTGAATAGTTATCATACTCATACAGAGATTCGGATTTCTTAACAGTTCCTGCCGTGTCCGCATAAATTTTTTGACCCGATGGCAAACTTCGCAGGTGAACCGTTGCATTCGGATCAGGTACGCTGATTCCTCCCACTATCGTGTCATAACCAGAAGTCAAATAGTCTGTATGAGAATAACGAATAAACGATCCCGGCGACCCCGATCCAAAATCATATTCCCATGTATCAGTCAGATTATTATATTGGTCATAACCGATAGCATTCGTTGATGGATTTTTATGCGTTTGTTTAGAAACTAAATTAGGGCTGACATCCGTCAGTGCTGTGGTGGATTCAACCATCCGAGGATCGTTCGCCCCTTCCAAAATAATGGAGTCGAAGTAAGTGGGGCCAACCGCACGTTGCTGCCAAGTCATATTCGTCCGACGCAAGACCGTCAAACTATCTGAAGCAAGTGCTTCCGTTTGGTATTCCTTCCCCTCATTCCATTCCGAAAAATCAAACGTATGTTTAATCATGGAAGCACTGGGGCTGCCGTAATAATAATGCTTACTGGCAGACAAGGACGTGCCACCAGCGTTCTGCTCTTCCACTTTGACGTTCGTTGTCCATGGGCGCGGGTCATTGTAATGGGAATGCGCCGCTGTAAAGACCATTTTACCTTCTAAAACATTTCCCTCTTTATAAACTCGTCGTTGACTGACGCGGCGATAAATTTCCTGAATGTTGTAGAGTCCGGGATAATAGCCTTCGTAAATGGTTCCCTCGGCGGTTGCTCCCGGCCCGCCGCCCCAATCGTATTCATACGCCCCGCCCGTGGGTAATTCTACGCGAGCAAGTTCAGCATAATAGTTGTACTTGAAATAATATTTTCGCTCATCAGGGAGTTCAATATAGGAAACTAAAGAGGGATTGTGAGGCGTGGGACTCCCAAGCAAATTTGGGAACAATTGCTGCGTTGTTTTGAGAGGCAGTGAAAAGTCTGCACGGAGAAGCTGCTCTAAGGAGTTATGGTATATTTTGATTTGCCGAGGCGCTCCGCCAACACCTTTATAATTGATGACTGTCGGTTCTACTCCTTTAGTAACTGATACTTGCCGTCCCAGTGAATCTGTGACAATAAATTCGGACGCAGTCGAGGTAAATGTAACTTTATTGCCATTCGTATCTCGAATCCAGGAAACATTTCCATTATCAATCCGGTATTTCGTACCATCCCGTAAAATCATCATCCCTGAGACTGGAGCATACATAGTAGTTTGTGTTGCCATTTGCCCCGCATTCGGGTTGCTCTGATTATCATAAATGTCACTATCGGTAATAAATGTTGCCGATGAACCATCTTTTGTAATCCAGAGCTTGCCTCGATGATTATAATTCTGATAAGGGTTGCAGATGTCATTAGTTAAAATTGACCCGCTATTTAAAGCATCAAGAAATTCATATTCCGTTCCATCGGATGAGGTGAAGGTTAGGCGGGTTTGCGATTGAGACCATTTTTCCATCTGCGGAGTACCTAAAGGACAAGTCACCTTCTGAGCAGCTTGGGTTCTTACTGCCATAAAACCTGGTCCTAATCCCGCTGTACTTGTCCAACCGTCCGGCGATGCCCATTGATATGTGTAGGAAGAATTCTCAGGCGTCATTCGATCTACTTGCCAGATTTGATTGTAGTCGTACGTCATCGTATAGCCCGCTTTGCCGCGACCACCGATTTGTAAGAGCGGGAGCTTGAAATTTATCTTTCCACTAAATGGGCTAACCGTGTCAAATCCACTTAACGCAAACGATCCGGCAGGAGAACCGGGAGCCAATCCAGCAGGCGTAGTACCCTCAGATGAACTTTGCGCCAACGCGATCAAAGGAGAAGCACTTAATAAAGTAATAATTGCAATCTTACGAAGATTGAAGAGTAAAAAAATTGCACGGAATGAGAGGTTGCGGTTCACCATAAAGTTTCCTAATTTCCAACAATGAAAAATGCTTGTAGCGGTCGGGTTAGTTATTTTGAAGTAACGTTGATTACACAAATCCAATCAGGGTTTTCTGCAACAGTGACAAGGTATTTGCCCGCGTCAAGATCAAGAAAATCTCTCCACCCTTTTTGGTTACCATTAGATTTAGCTTCTTTGAGTCGCTTCCCCTTGTCTTCGCTGAGACCAAAAGTGATAGGAGTACTTGAGCCTGTCCGAGCATCAACAACAAAAAGAAATTTACCTTTCACGCGGTTAATCTCTCTTGGTGCAAATCCTCTTTCCGTCAAGGATACCCGCTCAACATCTACCTTTTCAGCAGGAACTTCTTTTTGCATGACAGGCACAGGAGCAAGGTTTGTTAAGGCAGAGGGAGAATCTGTAGCAATTGTTTTCGTTGCCTGCAATCTCCGGTTGACTCCAAGAACCGTGAGCGCACTGACAACTACGAAGCAGATAGACAACAATTGCAATTTGGTTAATTTAAGTAGTGAAAATGGCATAATGATCTCCTGAATTCATTGACAGCGGCGCAAGCAAACACACTGCGTCTGACTGGAAAAACTTTCTGTACTAGAATTGAATTTAATGAACGAGCCTCAAAACTGGCTTCAAACTCTTCGGCTATAGATTGTTTTCTTGAGACGGCGGGAACATAGCATACCCACTATCTAATCGTAAATGGCTGTAAAGGAAATAATCAAATATATTTTTAGATCAAGTGGCATGAACTGTTAGCTCGCGCTGCCCACGCCGCCAGCAACCAACTTATTACCACCTGATTATTTAGCCTCTGCGTTCAACTGTTTTCGCAAAATCTGGCGCGAATAATTCCAGCTCCGCCAATCTCCCAATGAATAATATTGCCAGCGATGCTCAAACTCGGTCTCTACTGTCTTACGCATTTCGGGCACAAGCGTTTCCTTTCCTGACAGCAAAGCTGGAACAGCATCCGCACTGAGCGAAGCGTTATAGCCCGGATCAAAATTCTTTCCTTCTCTCGCACGCTGCAAATTCACCGACGCAATGAGATGATCGGGATTAATAAAATGTAAGGCGGCAATCATAACCAGCCCTGTCATCATTGCTCCAAATGCAAATCGTTCACGTTTGCCGCGCAGCACTGTCAACGCAAACCATGCAAAAACAATTGCCAGCCAAATCATAAATGCCATCGTATAAACGCGCAGTTCGGTCAGTCCGCATTCAAGTTGGTAGAGCCGCATTCGCTGCATCGCGGAAAGCATAATCACGAACAGCAATGACAATTTGATTCCGGCTAAGACGCGAAAGATTTTTTCGTGCTTTGGATTTTCTTTGTTCAGCAGGAAATGTATGCCGAGCAATAACGGCAGGACTAACACCGAAACCCAGACCAATTCAAAAAATCCGTGCCGCGCATATTCGGCGTACTCAACGCCGCGTCCGGTGGGGATATTGGCTTTGCCTCCGAAGAAATAGCGGAACTGCACGAGTACGAAAGATAAAAACAATCCATCCAAAAGGCTGAGGACGGTGGCAACTTCCGTGACGCCAAGCTTGATTGGAAAATCGCTCAGCACATCAGCAGCGGTTTCGCTGGTCATAAAAATGAAGCGAAGGAATCCGGCGGTGAGCCAACTGAACAACCCTCCCAGAGCGAAATGAGAGAACAAAATCAGCCCGTCAAAATTGAAGGTTCGGTTAACAATATTTTCAAAGACGGCATCGGCGGCGACGAATAAACCACCAAAGATAAGCAATAATGGCGCGGCGATTGCCAACCCGCGAGCAATTGCCAGCGCGTTTTTACTCCACCCGTCACGCGGCAATTCCGACCATTTAATTTCGCCGAAAATTAGCAGGAGTGGGCCAAAAAGTATCGTGACCATTCCCAAAATTAATTGTTGTAAGATTCCGGTCACACTAGCTTCGAGCAATTTTCCCTGCCGTGTTTTCGTTGCCACCATCGCGGCGATTAAAACCAACGCGAGCAATGACAACATATTCAGTGTATTCGAATCGCGCCACGCCCAGCTCCATGCAAAAAATAAGGCGGGAACCGCCAACCATTCCGCTTTGCCCAATAAATCCGGGCTTTTCATTCGCGCTAAGCCAATCATGGCGACTACGCCGAGTGTGATCCAGATGCCGAAATTTGCGCCCCACAAACTAACCCGCAGCAATCCGTCGCCCGTCGCACCTGCGATTAAGGCAACGATCAATAACCCAAGTCCGAACTTCGTCGCCTCGCTCATTCGCACTGGAGGCGTTTCATTTTTTTCAGTTTGTTGTTGCTGAAAATCGTAGGGTAGCTCTTCCGGGACAAGCCCTGATTGATAAGAATTGTCGTGGATAATTTGCATAAATATCTCCGAATTGCAGAAACCCGCACGCAGTAAGGGCGTTTTTGCATTGTGAGAAGGCGCCCTTACTGCGTGCGGGCTTCTGCATTTTTATTTCGTCATCGTCCCCATAGCAGTTAATGAAATTGAGCGTTCGCGGGCGCAATCCAGTTCAATAAAAAAGATGCGCTGCCAGCGACCTAAATCTAATTTCCCGTTCATGACGTTCAGGCATTCTGAGCTGCGCAAAAATAAGGCTTTGCAATGCGCGTGTCCGTTTGGCTTCTCTTCGGGCGTCATGTTTTCCGTCCGAATATCAAAATTATCGTGCTGATACGCAATCGTCCGTGGAGCCATCCGCTCCAATGAGTCTTTGAGATCAGACAACAGCAACGGCTCATTTTCATTGATGATTATTGCCGTCGTCGTATGCTTCGTCTGAATGTTGACGAAGCCTGCAACGAGGTTTGCATTGTTCACGAAGGCTTTGACACGATCAGTCAAATCAATGAATTGTAAACATTCATCGGTATGTAAACGTAGCGTGCGCTGACACACTTCGACTGACCGGATTGAGGTAACCGGATATGAAAGCAACATAAATTTGTCTCCGAAAATTTAGTATTTACTCAGAACCCAGCGCAAAACTACGCCGGAATAGACGCCAATAAAGGCCGGGATTTGCGGCAATAAAACGACACTCAACTGGCTGCTAACCGGATAGGCAGGACGCACTCCCAGATGTAATGCCAGCAAATGAATCACGGGAATTCCAAAGGCTGTGAGCGTTGCCCAACGCCACGCACCATCAGGATGCGTGTAGCCGAGCATCGCTGTTGCAACCAATAATAACAATACTGCGCCTTGCACTTCCGTGGTGAAAAAATCCAAATATCCAATCAGTAACCCAAGCGCGAGCGAGGCACAGTAATAAAGAAAATTGATAAATTTAAAGTCAGGAAATTTCATATTGAAGAGAAGTTCGCAGTTCGCAGCGAAGACGGTTCGCAGTCTTGCTCTGAACTGTTTTTACTGCGAACCGCGAACTAAATACTGCGAACTTCTAAATTTGCCCAGCGGCTGACGAATTAAACGCGAATCAGACGAACACTCGCCAGCCGATGAGCTGATTGCCATTGCGATTGGACTTGATGTGGCAGTCCTGTTATCTCCCCCCACAACCGCAGCCCGCCGGAATCGCTGCTGCAACCATCACCCCGCTTTGACTGCTTCGATTCCACCGAAACGGCGGTCGCGGGACTGAAACGAATTGACTGCTTCCGTCAAATCTCTCGACCCGAAATCGGGCCATAAAACTTTCGTAAAATGCAGCTCGGAATAAGCGCATTCCCATAACAGAAAATCGCTCAGCCGCTGCTCACCACTCGTACGAATTAATAAATCTACCTCCGGCGCAGGCGCATCTTCATTGAGCTTTTCAGCCAAATTGTCGCGGGTAATTTCCTGATGCCGGAGCTTGTTCATCGCCTTTATCAGCGCATCTCTGGATGAATAATCAACCGCAATTCTCAAGTGCAGATTTTCGCCTTTGCTGGTAATTCCTTCTGCTGTAGCTATCGCCATTTGAACGGCTCCCGGCAAACGATCACGCCGTCCAATCACACTGACTTTGACGCCTTCACTGACGCCACGATGCGCCGCTTTCAGCAAATGCAAACGAAACAATTTCATTAATTCACTGATCTCAGATTCGGGACGTTTCCAGTTGTCAGAAGAAAATGCGTACACCGTCAAAGTCGTTACGCCACAGCCTGGAGCTGCTTCAATCGTACGACGCAAGGCCTCTGCTCCGGCACGATGCCCGTCCGTGCGCTGCATTCCGCGCGCCTGCGCCCATCGTCCATTGCCATCCATAATGATCGCCACATGTAAACCTGATGGCGACTGCTTTTCGATTAAATACAAACTACTTTGTTTCATAAAGTCTCCAAGCAAAAAAATTTCCTACTTCTGACGTGTTGCTTTTATCAACGCTTCCATGTGCCCTAAATATCGTTCCAACGCCTGCTTCCCGGCCTTCGTTAAACTGTACTCCGTTTTCGGAATTCGCCCATCAAAAGTTTTGGTACAAACAAGGTAATCCCCTTCTTCCAGCTTACGGGCGTGAACGCTTAAATTTCCGTCCGTCGTATTCAACAAAGCCTTTAAATCATTGAACGTCATGACTTCGTTGACCGCCAGCGCACTGATAATTGCCAGCCGTGTTCGTTCGTGAATCAACCGATCTAAATCTGCCGTTTGCCCGGCACGATCCGATGCGCTGACGATTACCGGTTTGCGCGGTTTCGCAACTTCTGCTTGGTCAGATTGAATTGCCAGATTGCGTTTAGCCACCGTATTTCCTCGCAATAATAATTCCGAAAATGATATGAAATCCTCCAAAGCCAAGCGCCATCAAATAATTTCCCCAGCCCACCGGACAAAATAATGTCATCGCCCCCAGCACCATAAAACAGATTCCTAAAACTGGAACAACTTTGACCGAAAATGCACCACCTGTGACGACACCAGTGCCATACAGCAGGAGCCACATCCCAGGCAATAAATCCGGGCGGTCTATTTGCCAGACGACGATGGTGAGCAACCCTCCGGCAATCAGTGGCGGCGTCAAACTCAACATAAACTTACGTGCCGGAGCCGACAGCAAAGACGAATCAGCGGCTCTGGCTTTGCGATTCATGGCGATCACTGAAATCACCAGCGAAGCCAGTGCCACGCCCAACCACGTCATCAACCAATTCTTATGATGCGTGTTCGCCGTCGAAAACAAAGCCGCAAACATCGCCATCATCCCGACCACCACCAATCCCCATCCCGGTACGGCAGTGAACGCCGAAGCCCGCTCCATCGTGTCCCGAATAAAGCGCAGATTATCCATCGCGCGATCATGCAGCGCGGGCGGCTCCTCAGGTAACGGGCGAATGGGATGAACATTGCTCATAGTTCGTAAGTATAGTTATTTTTATTTTTTTGTCAAGTACTTTATATTGCAAAGTAGAAGTATCGGGTGCTGGGTGCTGAGTCGTTCAGCCTGGAGTTTCAGATAATCGGACGGGAGACTCGAAATTTCTAAAGTATCGTTTCCTCTTCGCGCATGAAACGCCACTTGCCTTCGGGTAAGTTTCCCAACATCAGCTTCCCGACCCTGACTCTTTTCAATCCCATGACCCGCAATCCTACTTCTTCGCACATCCGACGAATCTGGCGTTTGCGACCTTCGCGTAAGACAAAGCGTAATTGTTCACTATTGAGCCATTCAACTTTGGCAGGCTTGAGAGGTTTCCCGTCCAGCTCCAATCCGTGATGCAGCAATCGCATGCCTTCATCGTCCAACGGCCCCCAGACACGGACTAAATACTCTTTCTCAATTGGACTGTTTTCGCCAATCAACTGTTTCGCAATGCGTCCATCCTGCGTGAAAACTAATAGCCCTTGCGATTCAATGTCCAGGCGCCCGGCGACGGCGAGACCACGAAAATGTTCACGGCGGAGCGTGCCTTCACCAAACTGGTTTTCGTTCGTCAACAACGTAATCGCCGGAATACAACTCGGCTCCGGTTGCGCGGAGACGAATCCAATCGGTTTATTCATGATGATCGTCACCAATGAATCCTGATGCTGGCGCGCCTGCCGCGTCAGTGTAATTTTCGAATTTGGATGAACTTTTGTGCCGAGCGTATTGATGACTTCGCCGTCAACGACGACTGCGCCGTTTTCGATGAAGACATCAGCTTCGCGCCGTGAACAAAGGCCGCGCTGCGCCATGAGTTTTGATAATCGGATTAATTCTTCAGTCATAAAAAATCTGGTACGGTACGAGGAGCGATAGCGACTTGGTAAATGCGACGAGTTACCAAGTCGCTATCGCTCCTCGTACCGTATCGCTCATCCCACAAATTCCATCGTCGCAGTTCCTTGCACGCCCGGAAACGCTTTAAAAATTCCTCCGGCGAATGGCTGTTTTGCTAATGCTTCAGCAGCCAGCCGTGTACTGGCAGAAGTGATATACAACGTCCGTAAATCTTCTCCGCCAAAAACACACGAAGTCGGACGCGCGACAGGCAATTTTATTTCGTCCAACAACGCGCCATTATGAGGATTATAGCGGCGCACCGCCCAGCCATCCCATAACGCAATCCAGAGCATGCCTTCGGCATCAATGTTCATTCCGTCAGGCCAGCCTTCGCCTTCGGGGATCGTCACGGCAACGCGGCGATTACTGATTCCGCCTGTCGCTTTATCGTAATCAAATGCAACACATTGGCGTGTTGGAGAATCAATAAAATACATTATTTTTTCGTCAGGACTCCACGCCAAGCCATTAGAAATCGAAACGCTCGCCACTTGTCGTGAAACCGTTAGATCAGTTTCCATGCGATACAAATTACCGCGATACAGTTCTGTTTCAGGGATAAATAAAGTGCCTGCCCAGAATCTTCCTGCCGGATCGCATTTGCCGTCATTGAAGCGGTTTTCAGGGCTGTCCGGTTCAGGATCAGCCAGCTTCGTCAACGCTTCCGTCGCTTCATCCAGATGATAAATTCCATCGCGGAGTGCGACGACGAAGCCGCCGGATTTTCGGACTACGGCGGCTCCGATGTGCTGTCCGACCTTGATGACACGATCTGATTTGGTCGCCGGATTGTAGGTGTGCAGCTCAAAGCGTTCGATGTCTACCCAGTGTAATAATTGTTTGTGCGCATCCCAGCACGGACCTTCGCCGAGTTGAGCTTGCGCATTAAATTCAAGTTCACAAGTAATCATAGAATTTTTATTCACCACAAAAGGCGCAGAATGCACAAAAGTCAGGAAAATTCTTTTGTGTCTTTTGAGCTTCTTGTGGTTGATAACTTCCTAAAAAATTCGCGTTAATTCGCGGCTAAGTTTTTCGTTCAGTTTTCATCCGCCCAACCCGGCGGTGCAAAAATCATTTTCAATTTCACCCGTAACGACGATGGTTGCAGCACATCGCGCCAAATATCCGCCCATAAATGAAACGCCAGATACAAGGGATTATACGAATGTACCGGATGCAAAATTCCATATTTCACTTTGGCTTTTTCTTCCACAAATGATCCAAACATGCGATCCCAGAAAATAAAAACTCCGGCGTAGTTTTTATCAATGTACTCATCATTCGTCCCGTGATGGACGCGATGATGTGACGGCGTATTCATTACCAATTCAATCCAGCGCGGAAATTTATACACCACTTCCGTATGGACAAAAAACTGGTAGATCAAATTAAAGCCGTAGCACAACAAAACCAGTTGCGCAGAAAATCCAATCCACGCCAGCGGAATAAACCACAACCAATCAATCAAATGTTCCAGCACTGGTTGGCGCAAAGCGGTCGAGAAATTCATCAACTCTGATGAATGATGCGTGACGTGAATTGCCCACAAAGCTCGCACACGATGGCTGGCGCGATGAAACCAGTAATAACAAAAATCTACGCCCACAAAACAAAGCGCAATACTCCACCATTGAAACTGCTGCACCTCAGAAATTAAGTTAAATCCGTGACTGCGAATCCAGTTCAAAATAAAAAAGACAAATAAGGCTTTGGCGATTCCGTCGAGCACGACTTGCATTAAAACCAAGGCATAATTCGCCATCGTATCTTTGATGAAATACTTGCCCGGATCGCGGCTCCGCCAGTACCACCATTCCAGCACGGTGCTAAGAATGAAGACGGCGAAGGCGATAATTCCAATTTGAGTTTCGAGCGGATCCATAATTTTTTTCAGTACAAGGAGCGGTAGCGACTTGGTAAATGCGGAGAGTTACCAAGTCGCTACCGCTCCTCGTACCGTACCAATTGTTACGCGCAATAGTATCTCCCAACTTCCCTTGTTTGACTACTGCCACAGGTTCGGCATACAGTTGAATTCAGAATCTTGAAGCATTGCCATCAAGGAATTGTATTATGTCTCAACGTCGCTCCTCTTCAAGCGCACGCAAGAAAAAAAAATCTTCCCCTTCCCTCCTGCGAAGTTTCTTCGGAATCGTCTTTTCGCGGCTCATTATTGTTCCTCTTTTCATTCTTGGATTAATCGCGGCGGGTGTCGTTTATTATTACTATCAGGAATATTCCGTCATGCTGGATACGGCCTTGAGCGGCGATGTTTTTATGCGCTCACAAGGGATTTATGCGGCTCCCAAGCAGTTGCGTGTCGGCAGTTCCATGAAGCCTGCTGACCTGATTTCACAGCTCAAACACAATGGATATTTAGAGCGTGGCTCGACCAAAAATGAAAAACGTAGTGTCTTTGCATCGCGTGGAAATGTCGTAGATATTTTCCCCGGTGATGATGCGATCATTAACGGTATTAAGAATTTCCGTACCTTGAAAGTCGGCTTCGGAGCCAGCGGCATTCAATCGCTCAACGATACAAATACGGGCGAATCACTGCAAGCTGCTGAAATCGAACCGGAGTTAATTTCTTCGCTCCAGAACCCAGAGCGCGAAAAACGCAAGAACATCGAATACAGAGACGTTCCTCAAATTCTCGTAGACGCTATCACCACGATTGAAGACAGATATTTTTTCGAACACTATGGCGTTGACTGGCGCGGGATTTTGCGTGCTTTCATTCGCAATACGGAAGAAGGTCGCATCACTGGCGGCGGCAGTTCGATTACCCAGCAGTTAGTCAAAAATCTTTTTCTGACGACCGAACAAACCTACACGCGCAAACTGAAAGAAGCCTTCATTTCAATCATCCTCGAACAGCGGCTGAACAAAGAACAAATCTTTGCGATGTACTGCAATGAAGCCTATCTCGGTCAACGCGCCGGATTCCAGATCAAGGGTTTTAGCGAAGCCGCACGGGCGTATTTCGATAAAGATATTTCGCAAATTAATGTCGCCGAAGCCTCCATGTTAGCGGGCATTATTCGTAGCCCGAATCATTTATATGCTCCGACCAAATACCCTGATCGCACCAGAGAACGCCGCGATTTTGTCCTTAATGAGTTAGCCAATCAAGGCAAAATTTCTGAAGCGGAAGCAAACCGCGCCAAGCAATTACCACTCGGAATTAAAGGCAATGGAACGGGTCGTCTGGATATTTCAGAAGCTCCGTATTTCATTGATTATCTAACTAAACAAGTCGAAAAACATCTGGATGATGGCAGCGGTTCGGCACGCTCCCTGCGCATTTACTCAACGATAGATTTAGATTTGCAACGCGCCGCTTATCAAGCCGTCACGAAAAATATTCACGCTCTCGAACGCGGTTTCGCCAGACGCAAGGGCGGAGTCGAAGGCTTACAAGCCGCCCTCGTAGCGATGAATCCTAAAACCGGAGAAGTTGTGGCAATGATCGGTGGCAAGGATTATGCAACTTCGCAATTCAATCGCGCCACCGATGCCAAGCGTCAACCGGGATCAGTCTTCAAACCCTTTGTTTATACGGCGGCGATTAATACGGCTGAATACGGCGGCGATACTTTTACCCCTGCAACGATGTTCATGGATTCGGCGAAAACATTCCGTTATGGTTTCAACGAAGAATACAAACCGAACAATTACGGCGACACTTTCAGTAATAAAAACATCACGCTGCGCGATGCGCTGGTCAATTCCAAAAATGTCGTCACGGTAGAATTAGCGGAACGGGTCGGCTTCAACGAAATCGCGCGATTAGCGGAAAAAGCCGGATTGCCCAAACCGCCAACGTATCCTTCGATGGCACTCGGAGTCGCCGAAGCGACGCCCTTGCAAATGGCTTCGGCCTACACAATGTTTGCGAACAAAGGCAAACGCACGGCTCCCACAGTTTTTCGCCGCATCACTGACGCCAAAGGTTCAGCGTTAGAAATGCCGTCGAAAGAATCGAAGCAGGTCGTCTCTTCGCAGGTCGCCTACATCATGACTTCGATGATGAAAGATGTGCTGAATCGTGGAACCGGAGCGCGGGTGCGGCAGATGGGATTTCGCGCACCCGCCGCCGGAAAAACCGGCAGTTCACGCGATGGATGGTTTGTCGGCTACACGCCGAATTTAGTCTGTGCGGTGTATGTCGGCTTCGATGATTCGTCAGATTTAGGAATGACCGGGGGCAATACCGCCGCTCCGATCTGGGCTGATTTTATGATGCGGGCGTTGGCGATTCGCCCTGAACTCGGCGGAGATTTTGAAGTTCCTGATGGGATCATTCAAACGATGATTGATCCAGCAACGGGGTTGACCGCGAAAAATAATGCCGGAAGAATTGAATTGTTTGTTAATGGAACTGAGCCGACAGGAGCAATCCCCGTCGAAGGAAATCCTCAGGATGACCAGTATGAACCAGCTCCTGACAGCAAAGAAACGCTACCTGAACTCGAAAAACCCAAAGCACCAGCCGCACAAAAAGCGACTTCAATTTTGTCCGATCAACCACCGCGCAAAAATCTGGCGGATAGTAATTATTTAACGTTTGAGGTTTGTGTCGTAACTGGTTTATTACCCACTGAATCTTGCTCGAAGACCGCCATGCGTCGTTTCAAAATCGGTCGTGAACCAACCAATTTTTGCACTAAATCAGCTCGTCATTAGTCGTTCAGAGTACGAACTTTAGTTTGCCAAATGCCGCGCTTCGCTGGCGTTCGCACGCTGAAGCGTGGACTTTGAACGGTTCTTACTCAATCCGACTCTTCTTTCCATAAGCCAGTTCCGCTCCGCCTGTAATCAGAAAATCTGTCCCCGTCGAAAATGTCGCTTCTGCCGCCAGATATAAACACATTTTTCCAGCCTCTTCTATCGTCCCCATTCTGCCAAGTAACTGCGCCTGATCGCCGTCTTTGCGTGTCCGCGCCGGATCAGGCGACGCATTAATCGCTTCCTGCCAGAGCGGGGTATAAATATTGCCCGGAGAGACACTGTTGACGCGCACGCCAAACGCGGCTTCATCTACAGCGAGGGCTTTGGTAAAGGCGGTAATTCCGCCTTTTGTTGCAGCATACGTTGTCGCGTAAAGCTGTCCCATTGATCCGGTCAGACTAGACATATTGATAATATTCCCGCGTGTCTGGCGGATGTGCGGCAGAGCGAATTTACAGGCTGCAAAAATGCTGACCAGATTCAGGTCAAGAATGTCTCGAAAATCCTGCGCCGAAAAATCATCAATCGGTTTATGCGGCGGATGCCATCCGGCATTATTAATCAGACAATCAATCCGTCCATATTTTTCTACCGTCGCAGTGATAAGATTTTCAACGTCTTCCACTTTGGAAACATCGCACTTGATAAAATATGCTTCGCCTTTGTTGAGCGCATTCATTTCAGCTTCGAGCGCTCTGCCCTGCGCTTCATTGCGAGCGCAAAAAACTACTGTGGCTCCGGCTTCGACGAAGACGCGCACGCAGCCTTCGCCAATGCCTTTCGTACCGCCGGTGATAATGGTGACTTTATTTTCGTAGCGCATAAGTTTTAAATGAAATCAAAAGGCAAAAATCAAAAATTAAAAGGCAAAAGTGGGATTCGGAAGCAAAGCCTTTTTCTGAATTTCTTAAATCAAGTGCCGCCCTTTTGACTTGTAATTTTTGCCTTTTGATTTTTGATTTTTAATAACTCGTTTTCACTCCTAAATTGTGAATCAAAAACGCATACACATCCGCCGTACTTTCGAGCGCTTTCGCGGTATTACTTGCGCCATGCCCCGATTTTGTATCAATGCGAATCAGCAATGGATTCGTCGTACTCGCCGCCGCTTTTTCTTGCAAGGTCGCCATATATTTGAACGAATGCGCAGGGACTACACGATCATCGTGATCCGCCGTAGTCACCAACGTCGCCGGATATTTCACACCTTCTTTGATGTTGTGCAGCGGCGAATAGGCGCGAATGGCTTTGAATTCTTCTGCGTTATCCGATGAGCCGTAATCAGCAATCCAGTTCCAGCCAATCGTAAATTTATGGAAGCGCAGCATGTCCATTACTCCAACCGCTGGCAACGCAATTTTGAATAATTCGGGACGCTGATTCATCACCGCACCAACTAATAATCCTCCGTTCGATCCGCCTTGCAACGCGAGTTTTTCACTCGAAGTATATTTGCTGGCGATCAACCATTCCGCCGCTGCAATGAAGTCATCAAACACATTTTGTTTTTTGAGTTTGGTTCCGGCTTCGTGCCATTTTTCGCCGTATTCTGCACCGCCACGAATGTTGGCTGAAGCATACACAAAGCCCTGTTCCAGCAAGGCAATCCGCAAAGGACTGAACGTCGGTAAAGTCGTAATATTAAATCCGCCGTAGCCATACAGCACCGTCGGATTTGTGCCATCCAGCTTCAATCCTTTTTTATACACGAGAAACATCGGAATTTTCGTGCCATCTTTGCTCGGATAAAAAATCTGTTTTGTTTCGTAATCATCGGCCTTGAATCCGGCAATTTCAATCGTGCGAAAGACCGAAGATTTTTTCGTCGCAACGTCATAGCGAAACGTTGTCGGTGGATAATTCATCGAAGTGAAACTATAGAAAACAAATTTGTCATCCATGTTTGCGCCAAAACCGCCCGCCGTTCCAATGCCTGGCAGCACGACTTCGTTTTCAAGTTTGCCGCTCAAACTATAGACATAAGCCCGCGTTGTGACATCCTTGGAATAGCTGACAAAAAGCTTGCCTCCGGCTGTTCCTGCACTTTGCAAGGTTCAGGTTTTTCCGGCAGCACATCTTTCCAGCTTTTTGTTTTCGGATCGTAAAGAACGACTTTTCCGTTTGGAGCGTTCTTATCAGTTTCAATCAAAAATTTGTCTCCGATATTGTCAATCACACTAAAATTATCATCACCGACTTCACCGATGATGGGAGTGAAATTCTTTTCACCTTTTGACAAATCACGGAAGAAAATCGCATTGCCTTTTTTGCCTTTGCCGCGATCAGAAATATTCAGCAGCGCGAATCGTTGATCTTCGGTAACGCTCACGCCGTGAAATCTTTGCGGATTCGCTTTGTCTTCATACACTAATTCATCCTGCGCCTGCGTTGTTCCAACCTTATGAAACCAGACTTGATGATTCTCATTTTTCGTCGAGAGTTCGTGACCTTTTTCCGGTTCGGGATAACGGCTGTAGAAAAATCCATTCGCGCCCCACGACAATCCCGACACCTTGACCCACTTCACTGTGTCGTCCAAAGTCTTGCGCGTAGCGACTTCCATCACGTGATATTCCTGCCAATCAGAGCCGCCTTGCGAAAGTCCGTAGCCTAAATATTTCCCGTCTCTGGAAAGCGAAAACGCCACCAGCCGCGTCGTCCCGTCAGCGGCAAATTTATTCGGATCAATCAACACTTCAGGCTTTCCGGTTAAGCCTTTTTGCATGTAGTAAACGCTCTGATTTTGCAGTCCGTCGTTCTTCGAGAAAAAATAATTTTCGCCGCGTCGAAACGGAGCGGAAATTTTCGGATAATTAAAAAGCTGCTCCAGGCGCACTTTGATTTTTGCGCGGTACGGAATCGTCTTCAAATAATCAAACGTGACCTTATTCTGCGCCTCGACCCACGCCGCAGTATCTTTGGAATTATCATCCTCCAGCCAACGATACGGATCGGCAATGACCGTGCCGTGATAAGTATCGTTGTGGTCTATTTTGGCTGTCTTTGGATACAAGAGATTTTGTGCTGTGACTGATGGATTGAGCATAAAAAAAGACAAAATCGCTCCGGTCAAAATGAAGTTGAACTTAAACATATTCACGTTCCTCCCAAAAAAATAGTTCATAAAATATTAACTGCACGTCCAGCCAGCAAGGCCACCACGGTCAGCGAGATAAATGATTGCAGCATCAGCAGCAGCTTGGCCCAACGTGCGAGGATCGGCGCATCCGTCGGAGAAAAAGCGGTACTGGTATTAAAAGACAGGAATAAATAATCGATAAAATTTGGAGACCAGTTTTTTACTCGCTTAGTATCCATTGTCATTTGTGGAAATAAAAATGCACCGTCAGAATGCCCGATTTTCTGATCTCGTCCATGCGGCCCGCCAGCATCAATTTTCCAGTACCATAACGCAAAAACTAAAATGTTGGTGATCCATAAAGACCCGGCGGAAATCAATAAATCGCGGGGCGTTTCCCGGTGTCCAGGCAAATCTTTAATGAGCAGTATCAGAGAAAAAATCATTCCCAACGTCAATACAATGACAACGACAAATCCGAAAAACCTATTAATTCCATGATGACCTCTCTGATGTGAAATAACGGTTGGAATCAGGAGCAGTATGACCAATCCGATAAACAACCAACGCGGCCCCATGGTTAGATAAGAGGGCAAAGCTGTGTATAATCCTGCGACCGCGAGCACTGCTACCAAAGCATGCCAGCGTGGTTCCGGTTCATCAATCGTTGCTGCCTCAGGATTTGACATCGTAATTATTTTCTAAACGCCGCGTAATGCAAAATCGCAAGCTGGCTCATCGAATCCGTAATTTCTCCCGTGCGAACCATTTCCAGCGCAGTCGCAAAACTCACAATTCTACGCTCCAGTTCTTCCGTTCCTTCCGGCGCTGCTTCGTGTTGTGTCAGCTCCGTCGCCAGAAAAATATGCGCTTCTTCATTACTCACAGAATTTGATAAATGCGAAGTGATGAGCTTTTCCAGCTTGCGAGTTTTCAGCCCTAATTCTTCTTTCAATTCACGCCGCGCCGCCGCTTCAGGCTCTTCACCAACATTGCACGCACCTTCAGGAATTTCCCAAGAATAAATATCCAGCGCGTAGCGATGCTGTCCCACCAGATGAACATTCCCCTGCGCATCAAGCGGCAGAACGCCAACGCACGGATTATATTCCACCACGCCATAAATTCCCGGCTTCCCGTCCGGTCGAATGACTTGATCTTCACGGACGCGAATCCACGGATTTTCATAGATCAACTGTGAAGCCAATGTCTGCCACGGGTTTTCATATTTTTCGCTCATACAGTTGTCAGGGCTTGCCGAAACGATGATTGTTTTTCACAATAGTGAAAATTGCAAAATCAGGATTATTTGCCAGCTCTACAAAATTGAGTGTTCTTCGCATGAATACAAGCTCTCGCATGAATACAAGCATGGATACAAATATCTCACAACTTTTGATTGCCTGGAATGAGGGAAAGCAGGAAGCCCTTAATAAGTTAATGCCAATGGTGTATGACGAGTTGCGGCGCTTAGCCAAATCTTATTTAAGCCATGAACCAAAAAATATCACCCTGCAACCAACGGCACTGGTGAACGAAGCCTATCTCCGGTTAATTCAGCAACAGGATGTCAACTGGGAAAACCGGATTCAGTTTTTTGGCTTCGCGGCAAAAGTTATGCGAAACATTCTAGTCGACGCGGCACGACACCGGCGGGCAGAAAAACGAGGGAGTGGAGAATTCCTGCTTTCACTCAGCGCAGCCGATGAATTTGCTCCGCAAGCGGATATTAATCTCCTTGCGTTAGACGATGCGTTGACTGAGTTAGCCAACCTCAAACCTGTGCATGCACGTGTCATTGAATTACGTTTTTTTGGTGGCTTAACAATTGAAGAAACGGCAAATGCCCTCAAACTTTCGCCTGCTACCATCGAACGGAGCTGGACATTTGCCAAAGCCTGGCTAAAAAAAGAGATGACCAAAGTATGATAATCCCTGATCGGTTACAGCAAATTGAAGACCTCTTTCATTCAGCTCTGCAACTATCCCGGGCAGATCGTGCCGAATTTTTAGCACAAAGCTGCGGAGTAGATCAGGGATTGTTGCGGGAAGTTAATTCTTTGCTGGCAGCACACGATTCACCTGACAATTCTCTGGTTACCCCGACACCGGACAATCCGCCAGCGAGTCTGCCACCTGTTCCCCCTCAAACAATTCAGCAGTTCCAGATCATTTCTTTGCTTGGTAAAGGCGGCATGGGTGAAGTCTATCTGGCAGCGGATACTAAACTGGATCGTCCTGTCGCCTTAAAAATCCTGCCGGAAAAATTCACGGCCAATCCTGATCTGGTGCTTCGGTTTGAGCGCGAAGCCAAAGCCGTCTCAGCCTTGAATCACCCGAATATTTTAACGGTTTATGAAATCGGGCAAACTGAAAATTTTCACTTCATTGTCACCGAATTTATTAGCGGGGAAACTTTACGACAACGAATCAAGGGCGGAATGATGCCGCTTTCTGAAGTGCTCGAAATCATGACACAAATTGCCGCCGCTCTGGCGGCAGCCCACGAGGCAGGCATTATTCATCGGGATATTAAGCCCGAAAATATCATGATCCGACCGGACGGGTATGTAAAAGTGCTGGACTTCGGTCTCGCAAAATTAGCGGAGAATTCTTCGCAGCCACCAGCTGAAAACACTACGCAAACAGGAACTATCATGGGGACGCCTGCCTATATGTCGCCTGAACAAGCGCGCGGAGAACGGGTTGATTTTCGCGCTGACCTGTGGAGCCTGGGAGTTATCAGTTATGAATTACTTGCAGGTCAGCGTCCTTTTGAGGGTAAGTCACAGGCGGAGTTACTGGTCTCAATCCTTGAACGGGAACCGCCTCCGTTACCCGCACACATTCCGGCCGAATTGCATCAGATCGTGACCAGATTGTTAGCGAAGGTTCCTGAGAGCCGTTCTGATTCCCCCACTGAACTTCTGCAAAACTTGAAAACGCTCCGGCAACAAAACGTGCTTGATAACTCTGAAACGACAACGTTTCCGACGATGCTGATGACAGCGGAACAAGCCACGCAACTACTTCAAAATGAAGCCACGCAACCGCTCGAAAATTTAGCCCCGTCAAGTGTTCTGCCTGCGGCGCAGGCAAAACAGCCGGACTCCAAAAATAAAGCCCCACATCTCATCACACATCGTCGTTCTGAAAAAAAACTGGCGATTATTTTCGTCCATGGATTCGGCGGAAAAGCCGGCAAGACCTGGGGCGAATTTCCGCAATTTTTATTACGCGACGCCCGACTGGCAGAATGGGATATTTTCAGCCTTGGCTATGCCTCCAATTTGTCTTTCGATGTGGGCGGAATATGGGCGGCTGATCCTCAAATTGATTTACTCTCGGAGTTTTTTCAGACGGCACTCGCCAATTATCCGCTCGGTAATTACGCGCAAATCGTCCTCGTCGCACACAGCATGGGCGGATTGGTGGTACAGCGTGCTTTGCTGAACGAGAGGACGCTGACCAATCGCGTCAGTCATTTATTTTTGTATGCGACACCCAGCGCCGGATTAGAAAAAGCCTCGCTCTTTTCACTACTCAAAAGACAAGTTCGTGATTTAGCTTCTGACAGTAGTTTTATCAAAACGCTGCGTCAGGAATGGACAGCAAAATTTGGCGAACGTCCACCCTTTTATTTTATCAGCATTGCCGGAGATCGGGATGAATTCGTTCCGGCGAGTTCGTCATTCACTTTGTTTCCATCCGATTTACGCGCGGTCATTCCCGGCAATCATATTCAACTGGTGAAGCCCAAATCCCACTCCGATTTGAGTGTGCAATTATTGCTGAAAGGAATACTGGGCGATACCGCACTTGAATCTGTCATCCTCTCCCCGACACTCCAACCAAAGTCAAAGTTAACCGCAGCTGGTGCTTCCCACTCTCCGTGGTTGAAACCGTTGCTCGTGGCTGGTTGTCTGGGAATTTTGAGCCTCGGTGGATGGATGTTCTGGCGACCAGCGACACACGCCCCGACAAATGCGCCGATCATTACACAGCCTGTTGCACCAATGGCAATCGCTCCGCCAGCGACCTATTCACTCACGTGGTGGCTCCAGGTACAGCGTAGACAAAACGGGCGGCTCATCGGAAAGCCTATTCAGTCCAATGGACGCGATTGGTTTCCAAATGGATCGCAATTAAAATTTTATTTATCAGGATTGTCGAACGGATACCTGTATTTGCTCAACGAAGGTCTCACGACAGGACAAGTAAAAAGCCTGAATTTGTTATACCCAACCCCTAAAAATAACAATCGGGACGCAGCCATTACCGCGAATCAGGTGGTCGAAACCGGAAACATTTACTTCGACGAGAATGAAGGGACAGAACAATTCTGGATTGTATGGGGGCAGGAACCGCTCAAGGAAATCGAAGCCGCCAAAACAAATGCTAACCCCGAAATCAAAGATGCCACCCAAAGAGAAGCCATTCTAAAAATTCTGCAACAGGCTGCACCGGGTTCAGAATTACTAACAAATGACGAACAGGAAAAAGTTCAAGTCCGGGGCGGCTCTGTTATTGCTCAACTCGTACGATTAAAGCATCAATAGCCCGACATTTTTCCTGTGCCCGGCTATTGATGCTTTGCAAAATTATGGTTGCTTTTTGAACCCCTCTGCCGCCGGAGCTTTTGACTCTATCACTGGACGAACACAAATATAGTATTCAACATAGGTCGAAAAAGTATCGTCACCACCTCTGATTTTTAGGACGTGTGTGCCTGGCGAGAGCGGTTTCAGCATGACATAAAAACCCTCATCCATACTGGGATTGTAAAACCCTTTATGCACATCAAATTCTGAGAAAATATTATTTTCAGGAAACAGAGTCGTGAAAAGATCAGACTGAATATGTTGGATCGCTTCACGCGGCAACGGCTGATGATCCAGCGAAACTTCCAGCGTTGATGTGGTCGAGAGAAATTCCGTCAACAAGGCGCGGATTTCTGCCTCTGGCACAGGTTCTTCCGAAGCGTCTTGAAAATAGATCGCATTAAAAACTGGAAAAAACAGCGATACATTCGACGGAATAGTGGTTTCACGCTCGTTGACGCCGCCCACATTTTCCGCTAAAAACCAGACGTTTCCGCGTTGCCCAACCGCTACGTGCGCACCTGTCGCATCCAATAATGGGTTGACCGAAGCCGGAATTGAGGTTGCCCATTGCCACCACTGCGCACTCCAATCCTCGTAACGAACGCCGAACGGTTTTTCTCCTGCTTCATAGTATTGGGGATTTCCTGTTTTAGAATTCTGTTGCCGATACGGACTTGAGAAACGTTCACGTTGCTGGTGTTCAGTTTTGTTTTGCGTGATGCGCTCCCGTAACTTTACTGCCAACTCCGATTTAGAAGTAATGACCCGTTGCGCCATTGCGCCGTAGCAAAACAGGCATATCAAAGCCATTGAAATACTGATGGTGCGAATCATTGATTGGTTAGTCATTTCGATTTTCTCCTTTGGTTGTCGTTTACACCCTCATAAGCGTCAGACCTGAAAACATTTCATTTTCCTCGCTTACACTAGAGAGAGCGTATTCACACGTCAGTTTCCCTCACCTGTGAGAAAAAAATTTTCGTTTCTTTCTTTTAAACGGAAAACCGGATAGGATGAGTTCTGCTACGGCCATCAGAATTACCAGTTTTAAATTAGCCAAGTGATTGCGATGATGCGAATCCAGTAAAAAGCGCATCCACTGTTGCATCATTTTTCTTCCTGCTGTTGAGGGAAAATGGACTCGTAATACGCTTTAACTATTGAGGTGAAATTATGTCAAACCCGCGTTCAATAAAACTGCTTGCCAACGTGAAGATACTAACTACTTTATTAGTAGTTTTTCTTACTCAGACCTTTGTTTACGGTCAGGAAGTCACGATCTTAGAGCCGGGCAAATCAATCACTCGCAGCACCAAATCCAGACAAACAGACACTTATCAAGTGACGCTGGCTGCCGGGCAATTTATCCGTGTCCTAGTCGAGAAAAACGAAGTGGATGTAACAGTAGAACTTGTTGATACTAACAATCAATCGTTGAAAGTAGTCAATATTAAGGACTATTTCGGGCAAGAATCACTCTCACACGAAATAACCACAAGTGGTGTGTACAAGGTCATTATCCGCACAACCACGTCCATTAGTTCGGAGGCAAACTATCAGATCAAGCTTGTCGTCAAGGATGCTACCTCTTCGCAGGACAAGCAACGAATGACCGCCGAAGTTTTACTCTTTGAAGGTTTACGTGTCGGTCCAAAGTCACCGCCAGTGGAACAAAAACTGGAGAAGTTACAACAGGCGTTACAAAGCTGGCGTGAGTTGAATGATAAATACTGGGAAGCCGTGACACTTCAGCTCATTGGTAGAACGTATAGTTTTGAAAATAAATTTGATCAGGCTAATGAAAATCTCAAGCAAGCCTTAGCGATCCAAAATGAAACCCGGGATCAACTTGGCAAAATTACGACCCTCATCTCACTGGGGGCGTTCGCACACATCAAATATAGGACTTCAAAACCTGGCATAGAAATGGCACAGAACCTTTTGTACCAAGCCGGCGATTATTACGAACAGGCACTCATTGTTAGCCGCGAAATTAAACATCGGGGGCTTGAGCGATACACCTTACAATCCCTCGCCGCGTACTACCGCACACAGAACCTCCACGAAAAAGTAATCGAATGTTACGTGCAAATACTACGCCTTGACCGCGAATACAAAAATCGGCCAGACGAAGCACAGACTTTGTATAGATTAGGATTTGCGAATTATCAGGCTAGTCATTACGACCAGGCTCTAGCAATGTACGACGCTGCTTTGGCTATTTTTCTGGAGTATAAAAACCGTGTAGGAGAAGCAGAGACTTATCGTGAGATTTCAAATACTTATGATTCTCTGGGGCAATATGAGAAATCACTTGCCTATCAGGAAAAGGCACTAACGATCTGGCGTAGTCTTAATCTTCAATCGTCGGTCGGTGGCGCACTTGGAAACATTGGTAATAATTATCTTGCACTTAACCGCCCTGAAAAGGCGATTGAATACTACGAACAAGCCCTGACCATTTTCCGTGAAGGTAAAGTTCGCCAATACGAAGCTGAAGGATTAAACAACCTCGGCGAGGCACATAACAGAGTGGGAAATTATGCCAAATCAAGCGAGTATCTCGAACAGTCCCTAGTTTTGCATCGTAGCGCAAGAAATCGCCGGAATGAAGCCATTGCACTCAGCATTCTGGGAGCTAATTTTTTTAAGCAAAAGATGTATGAAAAAGCTGTAGAATATTACGAACAGTCATTACTATTGACTCGTGAAGCCAGAAGCCGTGATAACGAAGTCATCGCGCTGAATGGTTTGGCAGAGACGCTACGCGCACTTGGTCAATTAGAAAAAGCTACCATCTCGAATTTACAAGCCTTACAAATCGCCCGCGAAATAAAAGCAATGGATAACGAAGCCTCCAGCCTTAATGGTTTATTACTAGACTGGAAAGCCCGTAACCAACCCCAACTGGCGATTTTATTCGGCAAACAAGCTGTCAATTTGTATCAGCAAATGCGTAGCGGATTGCAGGTATTGGACAAAGAATTCCAACAGGGGTTTCTGCAATCAAAAGAACCAACCTATCGTGAATTAGCTGATTTGTTGATTGCACAAGGTCGTTTGCCGGAAGCGGAGCAGGTCATTCGGGTGCTCAAGGAAGAAGAGTATTTCGAGTATGTCCGCCGCGATGTGAAGAATGCCGCTAAAGCCGAACAGACTACACTGACGCCGGAAGAAGCAGCCGTGGAAAAACGCTACCGCGAGATTGCCGATAAGTTAACAGAAATTGGCACTCAACGTGCGGCTTTATTGGAAAAGAATACGCGCACCCCGGAAGAAGAAAAACAGCTCGTGCAACTGGAAGCCGACCTCCTCGTCGCGGGGCAAACCTTCCAGAAATTCCTTGATGGACTCAGCACTGAATTCGCGCAAAAGAGTGATAACCAGAATCGCATGTTTCAGGTGCGTGAATCGCAAGGACTGATGGAGGATTTGCGCGAACTTGGCAAAGGTACGGTCGCACTCTATACGCTCGTCGGAGCCTCCAAATTCCGTATCATCCTGACGACTGCCGACGTGCAAAAAGCGTACGAATATCCGATTGGCGAAGCCGAGTTGAATCGCAAGATTCTGGCTCTGCGCGAAGCCCTGCAAAATCCCAGGCTTGATCCCCGTCCTGCGGCGCAGGAACTCTACCGGATTGTCTTCGCGCCTGTCGCCAAAGACTTGCAAGCCATGAAAGCTACGACGCTGATGTGGTCACTGGATGGCGTCCTGCGCTATGTCCCGATTAGTGCCTTGTATGACGGCGAAAAATATCTGGTCGAGACTTATCGGCACGTCGTCTTCACTCCGGCGAGCAATGCCCGCCTGAAAGAC
>JAYVZE010000203.1:0-5048 GCA_043783625.1 Blastocatellia bacterium
TGCTCCAACAGCTCGAATTGCGGTACTGTTAAATCAGTTGTATCTCCCCTTTTCCCAGTAAAAACGATTTCCCCTTAAACTGCAAACAGGTTCTATAGAGTTCGTCGGTTACACTATTCGGTTACTTCTTAACAGATTGCTTTCTTCAGAATCTTTCCAAGCTCTTCCTTAAAACTTCTATTTTTCGTTTCACACTCCCAAATGACAAGGGATTTCCATCCCATTTCCTTCAAATTGGCAATATTTCTTTTGTCTCTTGCAACATTTGACATGATTTTTTCTTCCCAAAATTTTGCGTTTGATACAGGCAGTTTCGACTTAGGGCATTTCGTATGATGGTGCCAAAAGCATCCATGAATAAATACCACCAAATTATATTTTGGCAATACAATATCCGGCTTACCTGGTAAATGTTTTAGATGTAATCGAAAGCGGAAGCCAAGCGAATGCAATAAACGACGTGTCATTATCTCTGGTCTAGTGTTCTCAGTCTTAACGCTAGACATCAACTCACTTCGTCTCTCCTGACTTACAATATCCATTTACACCTTTACACGATCTCAGTTTATCAATTTCTCCATCACACCTGCCACCGCCTGTAAAGCCGCATCCAATCCATCAAGCTCCACGCCGCCTTCCGCCAAATCCGACTTCCCGCCGCCGCGTGCTCCGGGGATTGCTTGGATGATTTTTCCGGCTTGAATCCGCGCCGTAGCGTCGTCCGAAACCATTACTAACAACGAAGCTTTGCCGTCTGCAACATCGGCGATAATGACTACGCCGGGAGCGATTTTTCTGGTTAATGAATCGCCTAATTGCCGCCTGCCTTCTTTGCCTAAATCTTCGACTTTGCGCACCAATAATTTGAGGCCGTTGATTTCGGTGATTTGATCTTCAGCACCGCCGCCGCCTTGCGCGAGCTTTAATTTCAGGCGTTCGATTTCTTTTTGTTGTTGACGAATTTGATCCTGCAAACGGTCTACGGTTTCGGGCAATTGCTTCGGTTGCGCATTGAGCCGCGAAGCCGTTTCCGCAATCAAATTTTCTGAAGCCTGAAAACGCTCAAATGCGCCGCGACCTGTGACTGCGCGAATGCGGCGAACGCCTGACGCAACCGCTTCATCGCTGACAATTTTGAATAATCCAATGTCACCCGTAGCGCGAACGTGTGTGCCGCCGCAGAATTCTTTCGAGAAAACATCTTCCGTTCCATTCACGGTTAAGACGCGAACTTTATCGCCGTATTTTTCACCAAATAAAGCCATCGCGCCGGAACGCATCGCATCTTCAATTGCCAGCACTTCGGTTTGTACTGCCTCATTGCGCAGCACATGAAAGTTGACAAGCTTTTCGATTTCTTCAATTTCAGTTTTCGTCAGCGGTTGATAATGCGCGAAGTCGAAGCGCAGATAATTGGGTTCGACTACGGAGCCAGCTTGCTTGACGTGTGTGCCGAGAACTTCGCGCAATGCCGCGTGCATCAAATGCGTAGCCGTATGATTGCGCCGCGTCGCATCACGCTTCTCAATATCCACTTGCGCAGTGATCGTGTCGCCAACTTTGAGGCTTCCCTTTTCAACTTTGACTTTGTGGATGCGCAAATCCTGCACGGGAGAAATGGTATTCGTGACGGTAGCCAACGTGTCAGTACCACCTGCGGTAGCGGGTGGTGTTCCCCGTCCAGTACTTAAAACTCCAACATCGCCAACCTGTCCGCCGCTCTCGGCATAGAACGGGGTTTGATCTAACACAACTTCGCCTTCATCGCCTGCATTCAAGGCATTGACGCTTTCATCGCCTTTGATGAGAGCGATGATTTTTGCGTCGTCATCACGAGTTGATTCGTATCCTTTGAATTCTGTTTTTGTATCGTGGCGGCGTTGTAAAGCAGTATATGCAGGTTTGATTTGCTTATTATCGGTTGTATGAGTTGTAGCCTTCTGTTGCTGAAGTTCTTTTATTTTCTCTTCAATTAACTCTCTGAATGTATCTTCTGATAGTGCATTGACGGCAGTAACTTCAGACATAAAAGTCATCCCACCACCAATATCCTCTATTTTATTAGAAATTTGACAACTTCTTTGAGTAAGCACTACATACATCAAATCTACAGGTGTACCAAAAGTATCATATAGTCTTGCAAGTTCGATAATAGGGAGAATTACCGTGTCATTACCTGTACGAGACTGAATCAGTTCATCAAGTTTTTTCAATCCGACCGTCATCGTTGTCCCAAAACGCTCTTCCTCCATCCGCACCATCTTCTCAATATATCCACGTTGCGCTTCCAATTCGGGATACGCATCCTTCATAAAATCAATTACGAATTCGCAAACCTTCGAGAAAAACAATCCGTTGAATTTTAGATTCTCGCGTCCGTTGTAAATCGCACGGCGCATGATTTTCCGCAGGACATAATTACGACCTTCATTGCCGGGGACAATCCCATCCGCAATCAAAAACGAAGCGGCGCGTGCGTGGTCAGCAATGACGCGCATCGCAAAGCCTTCTTGCGAATTGTATTCATAAGCGACGCCCGAAAGCTCCGCCGTAAAATCAATAATCGGCTTAATCAAATCCGTATCGTAATTCGTCTTCACGCCTTGCAACACTGCCGCCCATCGCTCTAATCCTCCGCCCGTATCCACCGAAGGCGCAGGTAATAGATCAAGTTTGAAGACGCCTTTTTCAACCTCCGTGCGGTTGTATTGCATGAACACAAGATTCCAAATTTCTACCGTGTCATCGCCTTCGCCGTTCACGAATTCAGGTTTATTGAAATTCGGATCATCAGGGTTTTCGCCCATGTAATAATGAATTTCGGAGCAAGGCCCGCACGGCCCCGTTTCGCCCATTTGCCAGAAATTATCTTTGCGACCGAAGCGCAAAATCCGTTCCGCCGGAGCACCAACTTTTTGCCAGAGCTGGTCAGCTTCTTCATCCGCGCCGACTTCTGCATCACCTTCATAAATCGAAAACCATAAACGCCTGGGATCAATTTTCAATTCGTCTACCAGCAGTTCCCACGCAAATTTAATCGCGTCTTCTTTGAAATAATCGCCGAAGGAAAAATTGCCGAGCATTTCAAAAAACGTATGATGCCGCGCTGTCTTGCCAACTTCGTCAAGATCGTTATGTTTGCCACCCGCACGAACACATTTCTGCGATGTCGTAGCCCGATTATAATCACGCTTTTCCGCGCCGATAAAAACATCTTTGAATTGATTCATCCCCGCATTCGCAAACATCAGCGTCGGATCGTTCGCCGGAAGCAGCGGTGATGAGCTGACAATCTTGTGTCCGTTTTTAGCGAAGTAATTTAAGAAAATGGTTCTGATTTCGTTTCCAGTCATACGTTGGTGACAGCCTTTATTCACGTGGGCAAAGTTAGTAATTCAATAAAAGTTAAGGGTAAGGTGCAAGGTAGCCTTTGTCAATTTGAGATTATTGTAGACAATAGGTTTGCCCCGATTGTTTACACTCCCTCGTGAAAATAATTTAGTAACTAAAGGAGCACTGCGATGACTTCTAACAATCGCCTCACCAGCTTTGAAGAATTCTGGCCTTTTTATCTGAACGAACATCGTGACGAAACGAATCGGCTGTTACATTTCATTGGCTCTAGTCTGGGCTTAGCGACGTTCGTGATGTTTTTGTATACGCTGAATCCCTGGTATATCCCGTTAGGATTCCTATGTGGTTACGGCTTCGCCTGGGTCGGGCATTTCTGCATTGAGAATAATAAACCCGCCAGCTTCAGCTATCCGCTGTGGTCGTTGATGGGAGATTGGAAAATGTGGTATTGCATGCTGACGGGCAAAATTAACGACGAATTAAAACGCGCAGGAGTCGCGTCAGAGGAAAATTAAATGCTACGAATTGTTCTCGCCATTTGTTTATTAAGCGTGGTCGCGCTGGCGCAACCCAAGGGATTATACGAGGCAGAAATTGCCAAAGCTGCTGAAACCTTGCGCACCAAATTAATTGAAACGCGCCGCTACTTGCATCAGCATCCTGAGCTTTCCAACCGCGAAGAAAAGACTTCGCAGTATATCGCCGAAAAGCTGCGCTCATTTGGGCTGGATGAAGTCAAAACGCAGGTTGGAAAATACGGTGTCGTCGGAATTTTGAAAGGTGCGAAGCCCGGTGGAATTGTAGCAGTCCGTGCTGACATGGATGCGCTGCCGATTCTGGAAACGCTTGATATTCCGTACAAATCTCAGAACCCCGGCGTCAAGCATGCGTGCGGACATGATTTGCACATGACCATTCAGTTGGGGGTCGCTGAAATCCTCAGCAAAAACCGCAACCTCTTCAACGGAACCATTAAATTTATTTTTCAGCCTGCCGAAGAAGGTCCGCCCGAAGGTGAACAAGGTGGCGCGAAATTCATGATCGAAGAAGGCGCACTGGAAAATCCGAAGCCTTCCGCGATTTTCGGATTGCATGTCATGCCGAATATTCAGGTCGGAGAAATCGGCGTGAATTCAGGTGCGGCGATGGCTTCATCGGATAAATTTATGATTACGATTCGCGGCAAAAAAGTTCACGGCGCGTACCCACACGACGGCATTGATACCATCGTAGTTGCGTCTGAATGCGTGATGGCACTGCAAACCATTCGCAGCCGCCGCATCAATACGCAGGAACCACTCGTCATTACGATAGGCAGTTTTCAAGGCGGCAACCGCTTCAACATCATGACCGACGAAGTGAAAATGGAAGGCACAATGCGCACGCTGAATGAAGAAGTTCGGACGAACGCGATGGCGATGATGAATCAAACTTTGGCGGGAATTACTTCGGCGTACGGAGCAAAATTTGAATTGACGTGGGGCCGAAATAACCCGGTGACTTACAACGATCCGAAATTAGTCGAAGCGACTCTGCCTACGATCAAACATCTCATCGGCGAAGCGAACATCAAAACGCCACTGCCGCAAATGGGAGCCGAAGATTTTTCGCTCTATCAAAAAGTGATCCCCGGCTTCTTTTATTTTTTAGGCGTCGGCAACAAAAGCAAAGGCATCGCGGCGATGATTCATACG
>JAYVZE010000204.1:0-25278 GCA_043783625.1 Blastocatellia bacterium
TAACCGCATGAGCTTACTTTGATTTAATTCATTGTCAAAAAGCCAAGTTGTTGATTCTGTTGACGCTGCTTCCTGAAAAAAGTGTACACAGTATTGTTACTAACCAACAACAAAGATTACAATCAAATAGAAACGATTATTTGATGTGTAACTCAGAGTAATGAACAAAAAACCAATAGGTAATTCCGATCCACGCAATCAGATTCACCCCGGACACAGCCAGTCCAAGAGTTTTGGTCTGCGAACTGCCTTCGCTGCTGGTATCGTTTTTGCCATACATCAACATTGCAACCAGAAGTCCGACAACAATCCAGAAGAAAAGTCGAATTCCGTAATCAATCCCCGTTGCGTTGGGAATGTACTTATTCACCTGCCACGTAGTCAGGAGAATAGTAGCGACAATTGCCACAATGGCAGCAACAGGCGGGTTGTAACTTGGAACAATCGCGGGAGCTGTCCTCGCCTCATTTTCCGTCCGTAGCTTGCTATGTGAATAGCTGTAAGCAAAGTACACAACCATCCCGATAGACATCCAGTCAATCAGTCGAATCCAGGTATCCAACGGCAAGCTGTTCATCAGATAGGCGGCTGAAAGAACCGTTAAGATCGGAATCACTGGTGAAAAAGGTACTTTAAAAGGACGCTTCATTTCGGGATTCGTCCGGCGCAAAATAATAATTCCCGTACCTACAATCACGAAGGCAAACAAGGTTCCAATACTAACGAGTTCACCTAAAAGCCTGATCGGAACAAAGCCGGAAAGAATCGCAACAATAATACCCGTAATCGCCGTAGTGATGTGCGGTGTCTGATATTTCGGATGAATTTTTGCAGCCCAGCTTGGGAGCAATCCATCTTTGGACATTGAATAAAAAACGCGCGGTTGTCCCATGACCATCACCACCATCGTTGAGCTTAATCCCAACACAGCTCCAACCTTAATAATGGTTGGGAAGACCGCCAGGATTTTTCCCATTGTCGTGCCTTGTGCCTGTTGTAAAGCGGCATCAATGGCGACAGCAATCGGAGCCGCCGCATTGGTCAGCATCTTATAATCAACCAGTCCGACCATAATTCCTGCTACCAAAATATAAAGCACCGTACAAATTGCCAGCGACCCAAGAATCCCCATTGGCATGTCGCGCTGGGGATTTTTGGCTTCCTGCGCAGCAGTTGAAACTGCGTCAAAACCAATATAAGCAAAGAAAATTACCGCCGCTCCAGTAATCACGCCACCAAAGCCAAAAGGCATAAATTCTGCACAGCCCGGAGTTCCCGACGCACAACCCATCCCTAAATTATGTGGATTAACGTAGCCAATGCCAGCAACAATAAAGAGGATAACAACCAAAACCTTGATGATGACAATAACCGAATTAAAACTTGCCGATTCTTTGATACCCTTAATCAGCAGCCAGGTCACGCCAACTGCAATTAAAAGTCCAGGCAAATTAATTAGTCCTGAAATTTCGCTTCCATCGGCAAGCTTTACCTTATCCCAGGGCCCGGCGGTTAAAATTGCCGGAAGATTTACCGAAAACCCCACCCACCCGCTGATGTCTTTGAGCAGACTGTTGACATAGCCCGACCACCCAACCGCGACCGTGGCTGCGCCAAAAGCATATTCAAGAATCAAATCCCAGCCGATAATCCACGCCACAAATTCGCCGAGCGTGCCATATCCGTAGGCATAGGCTGAACCGGAGATCGGGACGCTCGCGGCGAATTCTGAATAACAAAGAGCTGCAAAAGTACTAACAACTCCGGCAATAATCATCGAAATAACAACCGCTGGCCCGGCGTGTTTTCCGGCTGCCTGTCCGGTCAGGACGAAGATCCCTGTGCCGATAATGGCTCCCACGCCAAGCAGGGTCAGGTCCATCGCACTGAGCGTTTTTTTCAGGGTGTGCCCGCCCGTCTCCTCCGCCTCAGCAATAATTTTATCAATGGGTTTGGTCGCAAATAGTGACATTGAATCCTCCTGAAGAACCTTTCTACATAAGGTAAGGCTCGTAATATTTTTTATGCGGAATCAGAATTGGTGATTGCGTTTTTGGATGGTTCCTTCGCAATCAGGTGGAGATTACTCTAAACGTAAGCTGTGAAGCGGTCAATGCCTGTGCCGCCTCAATCGCCAATTGACTGATCTTATGAAAGTCTACGTTTTTTGGCAGAGGCACGCCAAAAATAATAAACCGGAAAACCCGTTGCAATAATCAATAATCCAGGCCACGTCGCAGCCGTTTGATAGGTGAACAGAACTACTAAAATAATCGTGGCTCCAACGATATACAGCGCAGGCACGACGGGATAGCCAAACGCTTTATACGGACGTTCGGCATTCGGTTGCTTGCTCCGCAAAACAAAAATTCCCGCTATCGTCAAAATGTAAAAAATCAACGCCGCAGAAATCACGTACGTCAGCAAATCTCCGTATAAATTTCCATAACTAATTTTGCCGTCTGCCGCAGTTTTAATCGTACGTGGCAATACATAAAACGCCGCCCACAATCCTTGAATCATTAAGCCCCACGCTGGAACCGCATTTTTATTCAGTTCTCCCGCTGCCTTAAAAAATAACCCGTCTTTCGCCATCGCGTAATAGGCGCGTGCTCCTGACAGGATCAATCCGTTATTGCATCCGAACGTCGAAACCATAATTGCCGCTGCCATTAACGTAGCTCCGACGCCGGGGAAAATAACCTCAGCAGTGGCTGACGCGACGCGATCACTAGGCACGCCTTGAATTGTCTCAAACAGTAACGTCACCAAATAAGCAAAATTCGCCAATAAATACAACCCAATCACGAGGATTGTTCCGAGCGCTAACGACAACGGAATGTTGCGTTTTGGATTGATGACTTCGCCAGCAGTAAACGTAATGCTGTTCCAGGCGTCAGCAGAAAACAGCGAATTGGTTTGGGCTACGCAAATGCCGACAAATAACCCAAGCGGCAACGAAGCCAATAATCCATGTCCGACATCCTGCAATGATCCACGCACCGTCCAGAAATCTCCAAAATTTAAACTCACCGCATTCGCCTTCCAGCCAATCACAAAACCTAAAACAATCAGCGCAATCAACGCTCCGGTTTTGGCAAAGGTGAAAACATTCTGAATGAGCTTGCCGATTTTCAGCCCACGCGTATTGATCCACGTCAGCAGCGCAATCAAAATTATTCCGACCAACTGCGCCGTCGAAAGTGAAACTGCATAACTTGAGCCTAAATGAATCGGCGGAATTAAATAATTCGTTTCTGAAATGCCGGGAACCAAGACGCCTAAATAACGCGCAAAACCTACGGCTACTGCGGCGATTGTTCCGGTCTGAATCACAAAGAAAAATGTCCAGCCGTAGAGAAATCCCCAGAGCGGCGAAAAGGCTTCACGCAGGTAAACATACTGCCCGCCAGCCTTCGGCATCATCGCGGCGAGTTCGCCATAACTGAGTGCGCCGATTAATGTCAGAACGCCGGTGATGAGCCAAACGACGATGAGCCATCCGGGCGAACCAACCTGTCGAGCGATGTCAGCGGAGACAATAAAAATGCCGGATCCAATCATGGATCCGGCAACAATCATTGTGGAATCTAACAGCCCCAGCCCTCGCACAAATGGCGAGTCGTTATTTTCTGTAGCCATATTTTTTTATCATTTTCCCGGTTGTGGAGCTGGAGAGGCCTGTACTGCTGGCACTGGCTCACTTGATTTTCCAAAAGGTAAAATCCGTGCGAAGTCATTGAAAAACACAAATCCCATCAATAACATCAAGGCGACGAATCCTACTTGTTGATAGCGTTCCCGCATATTCATGGAAACTGTTTTCCCGACCAATCCTAATAATCCTTCAATAAAAATCATCAAAATCATGCCACCATCCAGCACCGGAATTGGTAACAAATTCATTACGCCTAAGCTCAAACTTAAAAAGCCCATCATCTGAAGAACTCCCGTCCAGCCTCCGTCCTTGAAGACACCTGAAGTCAGTTGCGCCATTCCGATTGGCCCCGCCAGTGATTCACGCGCCGAACGCTTGCCCGTAAAAATTTGCTTGAAGGCTACGACGTTCGCATTAAAGAATTTCATATTAAAATTCCAACCGAATGCTAACGCTGAGAGAGGATTTTTTTCCTGTGTAAAAACTGCGTCTGTCAAATCGGCTCCAAATCCAAACGGGTCTTCTTTCGTCGCGTGTGGAGTCGCCTTGATTTGTACTGGCTGTCCGGCGCGGTCTATGCCCAAAGTAACTTCTTTGTCATTAATTTCTTTGAGTGTTTGCAAGAAGCGGCTCTGCGCCACCAGCGGCTGATCGTTAATCGAAACCAGACGATCATTCACCTGAAGCCCGGCTTTAGCCGCAACCGAATCAGGATTCACTTTGACAACTTTCAAATCCTTGATCGCCATATCAGGAACGACGCCGATACGTCCTTCTTTTTGATCGCCTTCTGCCACAGGAACTACAATTTTTTGAAGTTGCTGTCCGCCGCGCTCAATGGTCAAAGGAATTTCTTCGCCCGGACGCAAGCTGACTTCCATTTTGAAATCATCAAACGTTGGATTTTTTACGCCGTTCACGCTCAGCACTTTATCACCGGGCTGTAAGCCGGCTTTTTCAGCAGGAAGTCCCGCGACCACAGAGGCAACAATCGTTTCCTGAGTACTCACCGGACGCGTATTGAATCCGATCATGATGCTAATCGTCGGAATCAAAATGGCCGTGACGATATTAAAAACAGGTCCCGCGAGCGCGACCAGAAACCGCTTCCATCCGGCGTGCGCCAGAAATTCATCTACGGAGCCTTCGCTCTTCCCCTGAATCATTTCTAAATTTTCGCCGCGAAATTTAACGTAGCCACCCAGCGGCAACAGGCTGATGCGAAAATCAGTTCCGCCCCAATCAAATCCGAATAATCGCTTACCGAATCCGACGGAAAAAACCTCAGCCGGAATGCCCAACCATTTGGCGACGATGAAATGACCGAATTCGTGGATCGTCACCATCACACAAAGAACTAATAAAAAAACTAATATTCCTTCAATCGTAAATCCTGGTACTGCTAACAATAAATTCATCATTATTTATTACTCCTTGTCGGCTCTTCGAGTACACTGAAAAAGTCTCGACAAAAACCAGTGTAGTCACCCACGAAGTGAGTGTCAAACAAACAAATATGAGCGCTTTCCAATCAGCATTTCATCCCGAACAAATTGCCGTCAAAATTCCGCTCTGGCGCGAAATTCTACTGCTGCGTGAATTGACAAAATTGCGCTCTGATCCGGCCTTTCGTGGCATCGGAATTCCACGCGGCAACGGTGCCGCCGTCATCACCATTCCCGGCTTTTTGTGCAGCGATAATTACACGGCGTATTTGACGAAATGGTTGAGTCAAATCGGCTACCGCGCCTTTCCTTCCGGCATCGAACAAAACAACGATTGCATTGAACGCGCTTTGCAACGATTGCTGACCACCATCGAAAATGCGTACGCTGAAACGGATGGCAAAGTTCACCTCATCGGTCACAGCCTCGGCGGAGTCTTAGCTCGCATCGCCGCCACTAATCATCCTGAGAAAATTGCTTCGATTGTTACGCTCGGCTCACCGTTTCGCGGGATTCGCGCCCACTCATTCATTTTACGACTGAGCGACAAAGCCCGCAGCAAAATTCAATCCGATCAACCGCATTGCTTCACCGGATTTTGCGAATGCCCCTCCGTAGCCGCCCTGCGCACCACGCTCCCGCCCGAAGTCAGGCATTGCGCGATCTACACCAAAACCGACGGCGTAGTTGACTGGAACGCCTGCGTCGGCGACAAAACCAATCACGAAGTCAAAGGCACACATTCAGGTTTAGTTTTCAGTGCGGAAGTGTATCGGTTGATGGCGGATTGGTTGCAATGACTGGGTGCGCAAGCATCTTGCTTGCTCCGCCTTGCTCCGCGAGCGCGTGCAACGCCGCTCGCGTAACGTGGCGAGCGGATCATTTTATCTTTAGAATATTTTCTCGCCACGACGCGTTTGCTTCGCTGACGCTGGCAAACGCGGCCAGCAGGATGCTGACGCTCCCGGTAAAATTCATTTCTTGACAGTTTTTCACGCAATGCGTACTTTGTACGACTTACTCTGAAGCAGGTTTGAAAATAAAGGATTTTTATGTTGGATGTTCATTTCGTGCGCGAGAATTTCGATCTCGTGCGAGCCAAATTAGCGACTCGAAATTTTGATGTCGCGTTGCTTGATCCCTTCGCCGAACTCGACACCGAACGGCGCGGCTTAGTCCGTGAGCGCGATGAGCTGAACGCGACCACCAATCGCGTCAGCAAGGAAATCGGCAATCTCATGCGCGAAGGCAAACGCGACGAAGCTGAAGCGATGAAAGCCCAATCAAAACAGGCTTCCGAACGCTCCAAAGAAATCGAATCGCGCCTGAGCGTCATCGAAGCCGAACTGCATACGATCCTGACGCGCGTCCCGAATTTGCCGCATGAATCCGTTCCCGCCGGCAAAGGCGAAACAGAAAATATCGAAGTCCGAAGCTGGGGCCAAGCGCGTGATTTTGCGGCGGAAGGATTCGATCCGAAAGATCACGTCGACCTCGCCACTGCACTGGGAATTCTTGACCTTGAACGCGCCACCAAAATTACGGGAGCGCGTTTCAATGTGCTGTCCGGTTTAGGCGCGAAGCTTGAACGTTCGCTGATTAATTTCATGTTGGATTTGCACACGAACGAACACGGCTACCGCGAATTTTTGCCGCCGTTGATGGTCAACGAAGCGACGCTGTTCGGAACCGGACAATTGCCAAAATTTGAGGAAGATTTATTCAAGGTGCGATTTGAGCGCGATTATTATTTGATCCCGACTGCCGAAGTTCCGCTGACGAATATGCACCGCGATGAAATTTTGACGGACGCAGAATTGCCGCTCAGCTATACGGCGTACACGCCGTGTTTTCGTTCGGAAGCAGGCAGCTACGGACGCGACACACGCGGGCTGATCCGCCAGCATCAATTCGATAAAGTCGAACTCGTAAAATTCACGAAGCCCGAAGATTCGTTTGAAGCGTTGGAGCAATTAACCGGACACGCCGAAAAAGTTTTGCAACTGCTTGGACTTCCCTTTCGCGTGATGACTCTTTCGACCGGAGACATGGGATTTTCGGCGACGAAAACCTACGACATCGAAGTCTGGTTGCCAAGTGCGAACACTTTCCGCGAAATTTCTTCGTGTTCCAATTGCGGAGATTTTCAGGCACGGCGTGCGCAAATCCGCTTCAAGCGCGATGGCAAAAATAAAACGGAATTGGTTCACACGCTGAACGGCTCCGGCTTAGCCGTCGGGCGCACGTGGCTGGCAATTATCGAAAATTATCAACAAGCTGACGGCTCCGTGCGCGTTCCAGAAGTGCTGGTTCCGTATTTGGGAACAGACGTTATTAACTAGCTGATAGTGCTGAGAAGAAAGTGCTGAGTGCTAAGTAAAAGAAAAGATGCAGTCTCGCCACTCAGTACTTTCCTCTCAGCACTCAGAACTTTCTTCTCATTTTTATGACACAAAAAATTCGCAAAGCAGTTTTCCCCGCCGCCGGCTTAGGCACGCGGTTTCTTCCCGCCACGAAAGCGCAGCCCAAAGAAATGCTGACGCTGGTAGACAAACCACTAATTCAGTACGGCGTTGAAGAAGCTATCGCTTCGGGGATGGGACAAATCATCATCATCACCGGACGCGGCAAATATTCCATCGAAGACCATTTCGATATTTCGTACGAATTGGAAAAACAGCTCGAAGAACGCGGCAAAGACGATTTGCTGGAACAGGCGCGGTACGTCTCCAACATGGCTGACATCGCGTATGTCCGCCAAAAACAACCACTCGGCTTAGGTCACGCCGTTTTGATGGCGCGAAATTTAGTCGGCAACGAACCGTTCGCTGTCATCCTCAGCGACGACGTGATTGATGCCGATCCGCCGTGTTTGCAGCAAATGGTAGACGTGTACGAGAAGTACGACGGTGCGCCCGTCATTGCCTTGCAGGAAGTCGAAGGCGAAGCGATTTCGCGCTTCGGCGTAATCGCTGGCGAAGAAGTCGAGCCCGGCGTTTTCCGCATCAATAACATGGTAGAAAAACCGCGCTTTGAAGTCGCTCCGTCAAATCTCGCCATCATCGGACGCTACCTGTTGCCGCCCGAAGTTTTTGGATTAATCGAACAAACGCCACGCGGCGTCGGAGGCGAAATCCAAATCACCGATGCCTTACGCAAACTCGCCCAACAACGCCCATTTTACGGATTAAAATTCAAAGGCAAACGCCACGACGCAGGCGACAAACAAGGATTTTTAGAAGCTACGGTAGACTTTGCGTTGAAACGTGAAGATTTAGGGAAAGAGTTTCGGGCGTATTTGAAGACGTTGGAATTGTAAACAACACATTTAAGGAAAATAGGTTATGACTGAAGAAGAAAAACGAGTCACTGACGTTAGACAGTCATATTCTAAAGTTCTTGATAGACACGGGTACGGCTTTCAATATCGAGTTCTCAAGGAGGCGGATGATCTTTTCAAAAAAAATAAATCTACTTGGGAATTCTTAGCTTCCGAGTTTCCCGTAGATGTCAAAGGGTATGGTACTCGTATAGACTTTGTTTTGAGACGAAATAGCGATCCATTTTTTCTATTAGCTGAATGCAAACGTGCTAATCCTGCCTTATCGAATTGGTGTTTCGCGCGAGTGCCTTACGTGCACAGAAAACATAATCGCAATTCTGAGCCTGTGGTTCTTGAATATGCAGAAACAAAGCATGGGGGAGTTGTTCAGGCTTTTTCAAAAGAGAAATACTCTTCTGTTAACCCTTGCCATCTCGGGTTAGAAGTTCGATCTACCCAACAAGGTGACTCAGGAGGTGAATCAGGAAAAGCAATCGAAGATGCCTCAACGCAGGTTCTACGCGGATTGAATGGCATGATTGATATGTTAGCAAAATCGAAGAATTATATGCTGAGCGATTGGGTCGGCGATAAAGCAAAAGGTGCCTATTTTCTGCCAGTTATTTTTACAACAGCTCATCTCTGGTTATCTGATGTTGAGCTTTCTACTGCACAGCTCGAAAATGGTAAAGTTGATTTGTCGAATTCAGTTTTCGCAGAAAAGGATTGGCTGATGTATCAATATCACCAGTCACCGGGGATAAAACATTCATCGTCACCACTTGAAAATTTACCAAGTGATCTTGGTAAATTGCTAAACACAGAATTTATTCGCACTATTCCTATTGTAAGTGCGATAGGCATAGCGTCATTTTTAGAATGGTCTTCTCAATTTGATTTGTATGACTAGCCTTTGCTGCTCATACGGAATCCCTCTCGTTCGTTCTATCATTAAATCCTATGGCGCGACGCTTTATACAATGGTCGCCTGACTTCGCGGGCTGAAGCATTTTCCTCTTATGGAAATTCCTATTCTTGGCATCGTCACAAAAGATGAAGAACTCGATTGGTACTACAGCGAGCCAATTCCCGTACAAGTACTTGGCGGACAGATGTGTCGCATCGTGGTCGAAGGCTACGACGATGACGCGAACAAAGATGACTTCCACGCGGCGATCAAAAATTTTCTCTCCATTAACCAATCCGTGCTGCATGATGCTGAACCGCACGTCTTTCAATACTACCAAGATTACAAGAGATATTGGGCTGGAAATAGTGAGCAATTTATCTCTATCGAATCTCCTGGGGAAGTCTGGCAACATGTTCGGTTTGGTTCCGAACCTATCGTTTCGCGGCGTAGTAGCGGCGATCAAGGGATTTATCTTTCACTTGAATGCAACTGTGATTGGGAAGTAGAACACGGATTGCAAATCGTCTTTAAGAATGGACTTACAATAAATAAGATTGGACCATACGATGGTCACGATACAAATTCAGATGCGTATGGTGACGAAAGCCTCGAAGACATTATCTACCCGCAAATAAAGTAATCATTTAAGCGGCACGCCGGAACGCCAGCCGAATCCCCAGCATCGTCAAAATCATCACCAACAAAATCCCAATAAATCCGAGCGGTTTATCAATGTTGCTGATGCCTGTCCATTGCAAATAATGGATGCGGTAGAACCAATCTATGCGGTCGGTGTCTTTGCCCTTTTGCTGTAAGCTGAGGCGTTTCCAGTCGAGCGTAATTTCTACTCCGGTGTCCGTTTTGGCAATGTTATCGGTAATGTTGACGATTTGGCCGTAACGCTCTGGATGTACGGCAAAAGCATCCAGTAATAATGTTTTGATTTTATCGTCGGAAGGCATTACTTGTGGCTGCATTGTTTGCGGATCAAGGTGCAACCATCCCGCCTTTGTGCGCACTAACAAATGTTCGCCCAGCACCGTGCGCAGATAACGAACTTCCAGCCACGACGGATCAGGCGCAAACGTATATTTTTGTTCGAGGGGGTAGGTTTTCAGCGCAAGCGTTTCGTAGGCGTCTTTATATCCGGGCTTGAGAAAAAAGATCAGTCCTGTCAGTGCCCAGCCGAAAAATGGCAGCACCAAAATGATGCCAAGCGCACGATGAAATTTTCTGGCGTTCATGAATTTTAGTACCATAAACTTTTAGTTTGTGGCACTCTTCGCGTGCTACGAACTCACAGTAAAACCGAACTCATTCCGTGATGAAAACTGCGTAAACTAAAAATTTACGCCACAAAATTTTACTAATTTTCTTTCACGCGACGCGGACGGGTTCCAGATTTTTTCTCTTCTTTGACGGGCGGATCGGGTTCGACATTTTCGGTGTTTCCTTTTCTGCCAACGCCAACAGGTTTGTCAGGAATGTCAATTTCATTGGCAGCTTCAACACTTAATTTACCCGCAGTTTTGCCCATGTCGCTGGCACGCCTTTCAAGTTCTCCGGGCTGCAATTCGACTTCTGGTTTTGGAACAATTTTATGCTGCGTTTCAGAATGCCCGCTTTCGCCAATCGCTGTTTTTGGCATTGCCACAACGGGGTTTGCACTGGCACGAACCGGTAAACTGTCACCTTCGCTGTGTCCGCTGATTGAATCGTTGACAGCACTGGTGATGTCTCCTTTTTTCCCGCCTGCGGCAATTTTGGAGGCTTCGATAGCTTGTTCAATTTCGGAGGCGCGTGCATCTGAAAGCGCAGTTGCCGATTCAGTGGACGGCGCGACTTTGACTGCAACAGGCTCAGTTGCTTTGATCGGGTCGGCTTCTTTTTTGACGATAACTATTTCAGGTTTCGGAGCCTCTACCACTTCGGCTTTGACAGGTAACGGCGCGTCTTCTTCTGCTATCAATTCAAAATTCAGTTTTCGTACGACAGATGCTTCCAATGAAGGAAGTGCCAGATAAGGAACAGTTGGAGCCTTTGGCAAAACAGCTACGGGTGCTTCGGGAGCTGTTACGACTTCGGCTGGCGCAGTTTTGACTGGCTCAGAATTTGGCTTAGGGTCTTCAATTTTGACCGATGGTGTCTCACTTGCTGCTACTTTTTCTTCAGCTTTGATCGGCTCTTCAACCTTTGCGGCAGGTGGTGCTTCGATTATTTTTTCTTCCACCTTGCCAGGGTCTTCGGCTTTTGGTGCAGGCGGTGGAATTACTGCTGCAACTTTTTCCTCCGTCTTCGCAGACTCTTCAACCTTTGCCGGAGGTGGCGTTTCTACTTTAACCAAATTAGGCAGCGGAACGTCTTCATCTTCAAAAATAAGTTCCTGAATCAAATCAGTGCGTCCGGCTTCCTCCGCATTAATCGCCAAGGCGACAGCTTTCAACGTAGGCAAAATAGGTACTGGTTCCAGGGCTACGGCTTTCGGTTCCGGTATTATTTTTTCCGCTTCAGTTTTGATCGGCTCAGCAGGTTGAGCGGCAAGTGGTTCAGCAGTTTTTGTTTCCGCTAGTTCAACTTTGGCAGCAACTTCAACCGGAGGAGGAGTTGCAATCGGTGCAGCAGTCGCCGGAGCTTCCACAGTCGTCACGGGTTGCGACGCAGGCACGGATGGTAATGATTTTTTGGCGAGTAATGCGGCGTTTGCCTCACGTGCTCTGCCGATTCGCTCATCTAATCCGGTTAATGAGCCGTTCACTTTGCGATAGACAGATTCAATCACCGCCCGATTAAAATCAGTCACACCAGCCGCTTTGTCAGGAGCCTCGTAAGCCGTGATGTATAAATCCAACGCCTCTTTCGTTTGCCCTGAACTTTCTTTGGCAGTCGCCAATTGCCACTGTGCTTTTTTGCGTTCAGGCAATAACCCGTAGGCATCCACCGCTTCTTCCAAAGTCTTAACAGCTTCGTCTTTGCGTGCCATTCGCAACAACGAACGACCACGCAGAGTCAAAGCGCGACCGCGAAATATTCGCAGACGTCCATCGCGGTCATAGTTCGGAAAATCCTGCAATGAATGATCGGGAGCCGTGGCACTTTCCGCTGAATCTAATGCTTGTTCTGAAATCTTGAAGGAAGCCTCCGCCGATTGTCCGGTTTGCAATAAACGATCTGCGGCATACAGCCAGCGAAACGGTTTGCGCGAACCTTCTGTTTCGGCAAATTCATTGGCAGCTTTTTCCAGCGTCGCTGCCGCTAATTTATTCGACGCCTGACTGAGTACCATTGAGCTAATCGTCGAAGAAGCAGGGCGTTTGCTGGAGCGCAAAGCATCATCAAATTTGGTCAGATTTTCAGCTAATTTATATTCAACGCTCGTTGTGATTCCATCGGATTGAAACAACGATGCCTGTCGTTCCCGCGCTAATAATTCAGGAATGCTGTCAGCTTTCAACTCTAAAACTCCGCCAAGCTTCGTTTGAAATTTTCCGGCTTTTAAGGTGTAAGCTTTATTTAATTGCTCAATGGCTCCGTCGAAGTCTTCGACCGCCAGATAAATTTTCCCAAGCGTGAAATAAAGTGTCGGGAAATCTGAAAAGCGCATCGCCGCCAGAATATGTCGTTCGGCGTCGAAATATTTTCCTTCGGCTAAATCCACTTCTGCTGCTGCAATGCGCGCCCAGCTAAAACGCGGCTCCACAAGAATCGCCGCGTCTGCCGCCCGTCGCGCACTTTTCACATTGCCTCGCGCCAGATAAACCAAGGCTAACTGCGTTTGCAAATAATTGTCCTGCGCCAAATCAGTTTTGGAAAGTTTCGCGGTCTGTGCCAGAGCGTCGTCGGCTAAGGCTTCCTTGTTAAGCGCGATATAGGCGAGTGCCAGTCCCTTGAACGAAGCTACGTGCTGTGGATCAATCGTGAGTTGTTGTTTGTAGAGGTTAACGGCGGCTTCAAAATTATTTCGCGCCCGTTGCAAATTCGCCAATTCAAAATAAGCACGACGATTGTTAGGATCAGCTTTGATGGCATTCTGATATTGCGTCGTCGCCTGATCGAGATCAAGATTCTGGCGATATGCGCCGCCGAGCGTACGATAAATCCGGGCATCATTCGGAGTAAGTTTTACCGCAGCGTTCAGCGCACGCAAAGCTTCAATTGGAGCTTCAACGCTTAAATAAAATTCTCCGATTCCGGCTAAGCGACCCCCTTCGTTCACAAATCGTGCTTCGAGTTCGCGGGCTAAAAGAATTGCTTCGGTGCGATAGCCACGAGTGGAAACGGCAAACGGAATGCGTCCGGCGGTATCTTCAAAAAACTGGTCGTCTACTTTTTTCGGTAATGAAGCAATCGCTTGTTTGAAGCTTTGTAATCCGGCGTCAATATTTTTTTCGGCGAGTTGCGATTCTCCAACCATAGCAAACGTGCGCGTCAATTCGGCTCGCGCTGTTTCTGCCTGCGGATCGTCACGATGCACCTGAATAAATTTTTGTAAGGCTTCGATCCGTGCCGGAGGTTCGGCAATCGCCAGGATAGATTCAAGAGTCGGCTGAGCATCCTGCGCGAAAATCACAGATGAGCCACAACTCAGAACAAGAAAAATGAGTGCGAAAAAAAAGATTTTTGAAGGAATAAACGCCATGACAATACGCCGGAATCGGGAGACTGTGTACATAAATTAGTCTCTAATAATAGGCTGTCACGATGGCAAAGTAAAACCACTTTTAAGCAGATTAACGCGCAATGGAAATGATGGGCTTCCCTGCCTTGCGCAATCCGTCGTTGAGCGTTTTCACATCGTTTGTTTTGAGTTCATCCCAACGCACCAGCAAGGCACTCAAAGATTTCTGCAATTCGCCAGAAGCCACTATCGCCTGTGTCGTGGGAGCTACATCTGCGCCTTCGACTAAATTCATCAAGCCGAGAAAATTTGTGCTGAGTCCCGCGAATCCCGGTTCACGGCTACTGCCACCAAAGGCATCAATTCCTGACGAACGCCCGTCTAATGCGGTTAATTTTTTTTCCAGCACCGCAACTTCGGCAGACATCGTGGGAGGTAATGATTTCACCTGCTCGCGCAAATTTTTAATTTCATTTTGCGCCGCACGAATTTTCGTAATGCCCTCATAGCTGCTGTATGAAACTTCAAACATTTTGGCGAGTCCTGCCGCCGGAGTCGTCACACGCGGATCCATTTTCACAGTGAGCGATTGCGAAAAGCTTTTGCCATTCGCGGTTAATTTTATTTTGTATTCTCCAGGTAAAACTGTAGCCCCAACTGGCTGACTCGGCGTGTCATTTAATATCGCCGTCATCGGATACGAACGTGGAAATCCTTCCGGTGGCGCGTATTTCAAATCCCACGCCCAACGTTGCATCCCTGCTTTGGCAGGTAACACACGCGCCGGTCTGAACCAGTAGGTTGGATACGCCTGTGTTTTTTCATCAATGATTTCGGGCTTATCATTGCTTGAATAGCGACGAATTAATTTATTGGATTGGTCAAAAATTTCCAACGTGACTTCGCTGGCGTCGGATTTTAAAAAATAATTTATCACTGCACCGTCAGGCGGATTTTGTCCCATCGGTTCTTCAGGCGGAATCGGCGTATCCGTATTCAAACTGCGACGCACGCGATACGCCATTTGCGGAGCGAAGAGATGCGCGCCCGCCGCCGCAATTTCATTGGTGATTTGGCGCAGTGGCGTGATGTCGTCCAAAATCCAGAAAGATCGTCCGTGCGTACCGACTACGATATCATCATTTTTGACCACCAAATCACGGATTGAGGTGGCGGGCATATTCAGCCGCAACGATTGCCAATGCTCACCATCGTCAATGGAAAAATAAACCGCCTGCTCCGTACCCGCGTAAAGCAATCCTGGGCGGATCGGGTCTTCGCGGACAGCATTCACGACACCGCCGTCGGGGATTCCATTCGTGATGTGCTTCCACGTTTTTCCGCCGTCGTGCGTACGATAAATGTGCGGACGCAAATCGTCCAGCCGTAAAGTATTCACCGCTGCGTAAGCCGTCTCGTTGTCAAAATGTGAAGCGTCCAACAACGAAACTTTTGCCCATGATTTCAATTCCGGCGGCGTCACATTTTTCCAGTTTTTCCCGCCATCTCGCGTGAGGTGAATCAGCCCGTCATCCGTCCCCGCCCAAATTGTATTGAGGTCTTTGTATGACGGCGCAACTGTATAAATCACACCGCGACGCGGCATCGTTTTCATTTGCTCTGTGCGATACACACCAACGTTGGCAGGCACCTCCCACGTTTCGCGGCTGAGGTCGGGACTGATAATTTCCCAGCTATTGCCTCCGCTCGTAGTTTTGAAAAGAACATTGCCCGCATAAAAAAGTGTTTTGTTATCTACCGGAGAAAACAACACCGGAGCCGTCCGCAGAAAGCGATAGTTTCCGCTGCGAATGGCTTCCGGTGCGATGTTTTGTACCTGTCCGGTTTTCCAGTCAAAGCGCGTAATTTTTCCGCCGTACGTGATGTCAGGATTCAGCGGATCAGGTGCGACATAGCCGTATTCTTCAACTCCGACTGTGCGCCAATCGCGCCATGTAATCGCGCCGTAATCGCCGCGACTCGCCACCGCAGCGGAGCCACTTTCCTGCTGTCCGCCGTAGACCCAATACGGCCAGCGATTATCAGTACTGACGTGATAAAATTGCGCGGTCGCCTGATTGTACCAACTGCTCCAACTCTCGCCGCCGTTGACGGTGACGACTGCGCCTTGATCGGCTGCGAAAATCATCACGTCAGGCTGTTCAGGATTAATCCAGATGCGATGATAATCGTCTCCGCCTGGAGCACCCTTGAAAGCTGTCCAGGTTTTTCCGCCGTCAATAGATTTGTATGAACCTGTATTAGCAACAAAAACAATATCAGGATTTTTAGGATGCGGTCTGATTTCTGCGAAGTCGGAACCGCGCCCCCACAAGCGCGTGTCACCGCTCAAGCGCGTCCAGCTTTCTCCTGCATTGTCGCTGCGATAAATGCCAGCCAGATTTGGATTCGCGTCTACTGTTGCGTAAATAATTTTTGAATTGCTGCGTGAAATTCCAAATCCGATGCGCCCTAATCCTTGCTCAATGGTTGGCAATCCTTTCGTCAATTGCTTCCACGTCGTGCCGCCATCTACAGATTTATACAAGCCGCTGCCTGCGCCCTGCCACGCGCCGTTTTCCCACGGACCTTGTCTCGCTTGCCACAAATCTGCGTAAAGAATTTGCGAATTCGTCGGATCAAATTCAACCTGCACTGCACCTGTATTTTCGTCTTTGAATAACACACGCTGCCACGTCGTGCCGCCGTCTAACGAACGATAAATTCCGCGCTCGTCATTGGCTCCGTAAGGATGTCCGAGCGCAGCCACAAAAACTCTGTTCGGGTCTTTCGGATCAACGACCAATCCGCCGATTTGTTGCGCATCACGAAGTCCCATGTTGCGCCAGGATTTTCCACCATCTACAGATTTATAAATACCGTCGCCCGTCGAAAGATCAGGTCGCTGCAAGCCTTCGCCGCTGCCAACATAAATGACATCAGGTTGCGATTCACAAATCGCTACATCGCCAACAGAACCTGTGGGAGCTTCATCAAAAATCGGCTTCCATGTTCTTCCCGCATCGGTAGTTTTCCAGACTCCGCCATTGTTGACGCCGATGAAAAATGTATTCGGTTGATTCGGAATGCCAACTGCGCCAACCGTTCGACCAGCACGAAACGGGCCGATACTGCGCCAGCGGATATTTTGATAAAGATTTGGATTGACTTGTTGCGCAATAGAACCAATTGCGCTCAAGGAGAGGAGAACTATCAATAGCCATTGTAGGCGGTGAACAGAAGAACGATTGGTGAACATTTTTTCTCTCGATTTTAAATTAGCACTCTAACTTTCATCCGGCATTTTGTTCGGCACTAATCGCTGCGCCAATGACTGCAAGATCGTCACTGGTGGTAATGACCTCCATTGAGCTACCTTGCAACGGACTCATCTTGACCATTTCGTGCAGGTATAAATCCAGCAATCCGATTTGTACGAACTTGGCATTCGGGCCCGAAATATAAAATTTGCCGGGACCGTTCAGATGAATGCTGTTGGCTGTCCCCGCCGCCAAAGCCCGATGCCATAATTTGACGAATTCACCGCAACGCTGATCGCCTTCTTTTGCTTCGGCAAAAACTTCTTCAGGTTCAAGGTCGAGAAAGCGCATCCGCATGGCGCGATGTCCCATAATTCCTTCTAAATGTCCACGTCCGCCACAGCGACAAAATTCTTCTTTTGAATCAAGCGTGACCGTGAGATGTCCGCCTTCTCCCGCTCCGGGAATCGGCGGATATACGCCGAAGCCGATGCCATTGCCGAGCCACCAGACACGAATTTTCTGATCCAGATAGCCGTGTGTGGCAGCCACTCCCGCCGCCATTGCATCGGCATCGTTCAGGATATAAACAGGCGCGGTAATTCCATGCGGCGTCAGCAATGATGACAATTGCTGTGCCAGATGCTGCCCTTTCATTTGCGGCAAATTAGGCGAATCTTCAATTAACCCGTCACGAATAATGCCGGGAAAGCCCAGCCCGATGGCAGCGATTTCCTGACCGTCAGCAACTGCTTCCAGTTGTTCCGTGATGCGACGCGCAATCTCATCCGGTGGCAACTCAATCAGAAAATCCGAGTCACTGCCAACGGGTGGAAACACGCGCAGTGAACCAACCAGTTGATGATTATTAACCAGCCCGACGGCGATATGTTCTGCGGCTAAGACTCCGATGGTAAGCATATTTGGTGACTCGAATTATTTTGAAAATAAGTTATCCAAAGCTCCCCTCCTGTCTGAGGAGGGGTTGGGGTGGTGAACTTCCAAGACTGACCACCCCGCCTTTCAGGCACCCCTCCTCAGACAGGAGGGGAGTTTTTACGTTTTATCCGTTCCTTAGCTCAAAAACGCGAGAGCTTGTTCAGTCCATTAAAGGCTGCGGCTTTATAGCATTCGGCCAGCGTTGGATAATTGAAAACGGTGTTGATGAAATATTCGATGGTTCCTTTAAGGGTCAAGACCGCCTGCCCGATATGAACCAATTCCGATGCGCCTTCGCCAATGATGTGAACTCCCAGAATTTCTTTGGTATCACGATTAAAAATCAGCTTCAAGCGCCCCGTCGTATCGCCACGAATCTGACCACGCGCGATTTCGCGGTAGTAGGCAACACCGACTTCGTAAGGTACATCTTCATCCGTCAACTGCTCTTCGGTTTTGCCGACAAAGGAAATTTCCGGGATCGTATAAATGCCGTAAGGATAACTGCCGGAATCAGAATGCGCCGGAATGCCAAATGCATGACAGGCGGCAAGTCGTCCCTGTTCCATCGAAACGGAAGCCAGACTGGGAAAACCAATGACATCACCAACGGCAAAAATATTTGGTTGCGTTGTCCGGTATTCGCCGTCAACGGTAATGCGACCGCGTTCGTCGGCTTCGAGTCCGGCTCCGGCTAAATTCAATTTATCTACGTTGCCCTGCCGCCCGATTGAATACAAAAGTGCGTCGCCCACGATTTTCTTTTTGCTCCCCAGATTGGCAATCACCGCGCCATCCGGCATTTCTTCAACGCCTGTCACTTCTTCGCCCAAACGCATCGTGACGCGATGATCGCGGAGGTGATAAGAGAGCGCTTCAATAATTTCGTCATCGGCAAATTCCAACAATCGCGGACGCTTCTCAATTAGAATTACTCTGACACCCAACGCCGCAAACATCGAAGCGTATTCAATGCCGATGACGCCTCCACCGACGACGATCAAGGTTTTTGGAATCGCTTCCAACTGAAAAATCTGATCGCTGTTAATGATCGTCCGGTTATTGATTGGAACCGTCGCCGAAACCGCCGGACGCGTGCCCGTAGCAATCACGACAAAATCAGCTTCAAGCTCAGAGGTGCCACGTTGCTGACTCTCAATTTTAAGTTGATTGGCATTAATAAAGCTGGCAGCTCCGGTAATTAAATCAATGCCGTTGCGCGTCATTTGTGCCTGCGTAACATCGCACTCTGTTTTGATAACGTGTTGCACTCGAAAGGATAAATCCGCAATCGAAATCTTATCTTTGACACGATAATTCATCCCGTAAACATTTTGATATTGATAGCCCGACAGATGCAGCACGGCTTCGCGCATTGTTTTGCTGGGAATCGTTCCCGTGTTGATGCACGCACCACCGACCACTTCTCTTTTCTCAATGACCGCAACGCGCTTGCCGAGCTTCGCACCTTGAATGGCCGCGCGTTGTCCGCCGGGGCCAGAGCCAATCACAATTAAATCGTATTTTTGCATATTGAAAAAAAACTCAAATTGGGGACACGAATTGAACGGTTCTAACCGTTATTATTATTTTGTGAACTGGCGCTTTTATTTACTGTCAATCCTGAGCAGTATAATTTGCTGAAGACGAATAGATGTCAATGTTTGATGATCTGAAAATTCAATTAATTGCCAGCAGGATGCTGGCGCACCAAAAAATACGGCGGAAGGCTTGCAGCCGTCAGGTGTTCTCGGTCAGAATAACAAACGTAGCAGGTTGCCGCAGACTTAAAAAAAATCCTTCCTGGGTAAAATTCAGGAATTTAGTTTAGAACCTGCTCATCATCTCACATCCACACGAACCCGTTTCCCCTTCGTGATTCGTGCCCAATAAAAAATATGAAGCAACCGACTCGTAGAAAATTTATTACTTCCCTGGCGGCCACGATTGCAGCTCCGGCGATTATCGGATCGCAAATTTGGGCAGCAGGCAAAGCACCACGCGCTCCAATTGCTTTTTCGACGCTCGGCTGCCCGAAGTGGGATTGGAAAACCATCCTGCGAAATGCTGCCGAACAGGGCTACGAAGCACTTGAGCTGCGCGGCATTCTGGATCAAATGGATTTGCCGAAATGCCCGGAATTTGTTGGCGAAAATGTCAAAACCAGCATCAAGGATTTGCAGGCGTTAGGACTGAAAGTTTCTGATCTCGGCTCTTCGGCAATGTTGCACGAACCTGACGCCACGAAGCGCACCAAACACATGGACGAAGCGAAACGTTTTATTGATTTGGCCCATCGCATGGAAGTTAAATACGTCCGCGTGTTTCCCAATAGCTTAGTCACTGGAGAAGAGCGTCGCATTACCGTCGAAAGAATCATTGACGGAATGCTCGAATTGGGCAAATATGCGCGTGGCAGCGGCGTCGCTGTCATCCTTGAATCGCACGGAGATTTCACCGATTCGCCAACACTTTTGCAAATCCTGAAAGGCTCGCAAATGACTTCGACTGGTTTTTTGTGGGACGCGCATCACACGTTTGCGCTGAGCAAAGAAAAGCCTGAAGACACTTTCAAAATGTTGGGCAAATATGTGCGGCATACACATTTGAAGGATTCACGCGCCCCCATCGCCGGAGAAAAAGAACGGCGTTATGTGTTGACCGGAACCGGCGAAGTTCCCGTAAAAGAAACGGTGCAGGTGCTGAAAGCGAATAACTATAAAGGCTATTATTGTCTGGAATGGGAAAAACGCTGGCATCCCGAATTGGAAGAACCTGAAATCGCTTTTCCGCATTACGCGAAAACGATTCGTGAATATTTAAGTGAGACTCCCCCGAAACCATCAACTGAATCCACAATTGGAAAGCAATGAAACCAATTATGCCTAAGGTGATCCGACTAACCATACCTTCTAAGTAAGGTCTTTCAAATCTGGAGAAAAACGAATTATGGAACAACCAACAATTTCAAGTGTGCGATGGGAGTGGATTGGTGAAGGATGGCGAGTATTTGCCGCAAAATGGGGAATGTGGGTCGTCCACTCACTCGTTTCATTCCTCGTCATGCTTGTTTCGATGTGTCCCTTTTTTATCCTGCTAGGTCTTGGCGGGATGTTCTCAGTACCATCACAGGGCGAAGCCCCACCAACACCGTCTCCGCTTATTTTCCTGGCGATGATAGTGCTTTACCCGATTATTTTTTTAGTTGCTTCTTATCTAATGGGTGGCTTTTACAAAACTGCCTTCAAACAGTTGCGCGGCGAACCTGTTAGTCTGGGAGATTTATTTTCTGGCGGCGATTGCTTTCTGAGAGTAGCAGGCACGATGCTGATCGTTGCCATTCTTAGCCTGATTGGTGCTTTGCTTTGTATTATCCCTGCCTTTATTGTTCAGGGCTTGTGCTTCTTCGCTATTCCCTTAGCGGTTGATAAAAAATTGGGGCCAATCGCCGCCATTCAGGCAAGTCTTGAGGCTACCAAGAAAGACTGGTTGATGTACACCCTCTTTGCTTTTGTGGTGAGCCTCATCGCTGGCGCTGGTGCAATCTTATGTTATGTTGGCTTATTAGCCTCCTATCCTTTGTATTTTCTCATCACAGCAGTCGCCTATCGTCAGGTTTTCGGGCTTGATGGAATGAGTAGCCCGACCAGTTATAGCCCGCCGCCGCCGCCGAATTATGGTGATTATAATCCACCGCCACCGCCTTCCTCGTGGCAGTAATATCAACTGAAATTAATTAAGGAGATACCCGTATGCAACAACAACCAAGCAGAGCCGATGTCCGTTGGGAATGGATTGGTGAAGGGTGGGAAATGTATTCCAAACAAATGGGAAGCTGGCTCCTCATTTCATTAGTCGTGTTTTTGATCTCATTAATTCCCATTATTCCAATTTACATTTTTATTTTTGCCGCCCTGGGATTGGGATCGAATTCAGATCCACAGGATATTGCCCAAGCTCTGCAAAAAGGCGGGTTGAATATTATTTCAACTCTTATACTCAGCGTTGTCACATCAGTCATAACAGCCTTTGCCTATAGCGGATATTACAATGTCGTGATTAAGCAATTACGTGGTGCGCAAATTTCGATAGGTGATTTTTTCGGTGGCATGCAACACTTTCTCCCGATCTTCGGGATCACGGCTCTGATGACTGCTATTACTTTTATTGGAAATTTATTTTGTTGCTTAGGATCAATATTTCAGCTTGCGACGCTGGGTTTGATCATGTTTGCGTATCCCTTAATTGTGGATCAAGGGATGGGAACCATTGATGCCGTGAAAGCCAGTTTCGACTTTACGAAACAGAATGCTTTCATGTTCATTTTATTTGGTATCGTCGTTCATTTGATCGGAGGCATCGGTGTGATCTTTTGCTGCATTGGAGTGATTTTTACTACCCCAATTTTGCTTACTACGGTTGGTTGCGCTTATCGAGATTGCTTTATGAATCAGAACACGAATACTCCTGATTCCTATGCGCCACCGCCGCCGCCAAATTACGGAGGATATGAACCGCCTCCGCCACCATCATCCTGGCAGTAACTAGAAAAGGCGCGAGTTTTTTTACTCGCGCCTTTTTACTGCACAACCTCTTATTTTTACAGCTTTACTTTTTAATCACTCGTCTTCGGAATAAGGCTAATTCCACTACGACATCATGTAATTCCTGCCAGTGCTTTTGCTGTTGATTTGATAAACTCCCCCACCCTTTGCGAAAGGCTGCATCACTCTTCTGACGATCTTCAAAAGCAACTTCTTTCCCTGATAAAAACGGGAATTGCCGCAAAACTTCCTGCTCCGTAGCCGACAAGGATTGCGTCATCATCGCTAGCAATTCCAGATATTCCTGCCGCTCCGCCGCCGATAATAAAGCCAATCCGGGCTTGATAAATTCCGGGGCAAATCGCACGACTTCGTACGAGCTGATTCCGCTGACCTGAGACAGTTGATTCGCAAGATAAATCAACGCATCGTTGCTCAACCACGGCTGCTCTTGCGACAAATATCCTTTAATTCTTTTGCTGTCCAGCCCGGAATGCCGAAAGCTGTATTCTAATCTGACGTTGATTGAAATTGGTTTCGTGCCTTTGATTGCAGGCTCGAATTTTATTTTTTTAGCGGACTGAATCGCGGATTCTGTCAATCCATCAGGCAGTCCTTTGATGACGTTAATATCTTTGACTTTGCCTTCGGCACTGAAAACAGCTTTGAGAATCACCCGACCGGAAACGGCTTTTTCGAGTGCTTCATCCGTGTATCTGGCAGGAGCGCGATGTATTATTTTCGGTTTAAAATCCCACCGCGAAGTGATGGGCGCACCGCCATCCGGGTAATCAACTCCGGCTAGATTTCCGTTCGGAGCCAAGGTTGCATTCTGGGCAAAATCAGTTGAGTTAATAAAAAATAAAGCAAAGATGAGGAAAAGAATTTTTTCATGGACGGCTGATTCTCCAGACTAAAAATAGGCTCGGCAAAATATTAGCATGGCTGTCAAGTAACGCACCTGCACTGACTATTTTCTATCCGACAGTTGAATTAATTGCTATAATTTAGCTGCGTTTGGGCAACCTGTTTTCAGCCACTGCTATTTTCCTGAAATTTTTTATTCGAGGTCTTCACTATGCGAAAGTCACTTCTTCCAGTTCAAACTTTTGTTCTCATTGGATCGTTAGTTTTTTCTCCGCTAAGCTTTGCACAAACGCTGCCTGTTCCGGTGGATTCCCAACAAAAACCGCAACCGAAGTCGGAGCCGCCAGCACCTGAAGAAGTCGTCCGCATCTCGACGCGCCTGATTCAGATTGATGCTGTCGCGGTAGACAAAGATGGCAAGCAGGTGACTGATCTCAAGACCGAAGATTTCAAAATTTTAGAAGACGGCAAAGAACAAACCATTACGAATTTTTCTTACATTTCATTACAACCTGAAACGCCAAAAACTTTGGTCAAAGTTGAGCCGAAAGCGGCGGTCTCGAAAATTGCAGCTCCTCCGGTTCCACCTGCGCAGATTAAGCCCGAACAGGTCAGGCGCACCATCGCTTTGATCGCGGATGATTTGGGATTATCTTTTGAAAGCATGGTATTCACACGCAATGCTCTGAAAAAATTTGTAGATGAACAAATGCAGCCTGGCGATTTAGTCGCCATCATCCGCAGCAGCGCTGGCAATGGAGCCTTACAACAATTCACCAATGACAAACGGCTATTGCACGCTGCGATTGATCGCATTCAGTGGTATCCCTTTGGACGCAGCAAAATCGGCGCATTCGAATCAATGGGTGGGCGCAGTACGATGGATGCTGTGAAAGCAACAGCCGCGAATACTACACCTTTTGGCGGAGGTGTCAGCGTTCGGGTAGACGGCGAGTTCGCAAATTCTCGTGAGCAAATTTCTTCGGTGGGAACCATCGGAGCCATTCGCTATGTCGTGGATGGATTGCGCGAATTACCGGGAAGAAAATCGGTTGTCTTGCTTTCCGACGGAATCCCGATTTTCCCCAGCGTTGGCGGGATTATGGGCAACCGTACCACGGTAGACAACAGCAGCCGCGACATTTTTAATGCACTCCGAAATTTAACCGAAATGGCGAATCGCGCTTCGGTGGTGATTTACACAATGGACACGCGCGGGTTGCAAACATTGGGTATTAATGCGAGCGACGATACGCAGACAACTTTTGAAATGCTACAAGCCGGAGGCGGACAAGCGGCAGCGGCTTCAGGAACGATTGTGAATCGCAGGAATCAACTGGCGCAGGAAAATTTTCGCGCTCAGGATGGGTTGAATTATTTGGCGCGGCAAACCGGTGGATTTTTCTTTCACGATAACAACAATATTGCGCAGGGAATTCAAAGAGTCGTTGACGATCAACGCGGATATTACTTGATCGGTTATGTGCCGGATGATTCGACGTTCAATGAACTTGGTCGCAGGACATTTCATAAGCTGCAAGTGCTGGTGAAAAATCCAAAGCTTCGCGTCCGCTCGCGGACAGGTTTTTTTGGAATTTCGGACGAAGAAATAAAAAAACCATAAATGTGAATCAGGGGTTGAATAGACAGGCAAGCGGGGGGAACGAGTAGAATTGTTCTGTGAAAAATACCCTCCAACTCATTCACCTGTATACGCT
>JAYVZE010000205.1:0-4143 GCA_043783625.1 Blastocatellia bacterium
GCATGGAGTACAAGCTTTAGCTTGGCTTTACAGTGATGAGAAGTAAAGCCAAGCTAAAGCTTGTACTCCATGCTTCAAATTACATTAATCTGAAGGTTATCACACGATGTCAGAAATATTGAAGGTTGCCGTCATTGGCGCAGGGCATTTAGGTCAGCATCACGCCCGGATTTACGCGGGCTTGCCGTCGGTCAAATTAGTCGCGGTTTGCGATTCAAATGCTGCCAAAGGAAAGGCAATCGCAGAGCAATTCAATTCGGTTTTCATTAATGACTATACGCAAATTCTGGATGACGTAGAAGCGGTGAGCATTGCGACTCCGACGGTCAGTCACGGTGAAGTTGCGCATGAATTTTTGCGGCGCGGAATTCATTGTTTAGTCGAAAAACCGATTGCGAAAAACTTGATCGAAGCCGATGCCATGATTGCTCTCGCGGCGGAAAAAAATGCGGTGCTACAAATCGGACATGTCGAACGATTCAACCCGGCATTTCTGGCGATCAAAGACAAAATTCATCAGCCGTATTTTTTTGAAGCGCACCGCCTCGGAATTTTCACGATGCGTTCGCTGGACATTGATGTCGTGATGGATTTAATGGTGCATGAGCTTGATTTAATTGCTTCGCTGGTGGATTCCGAAGTCGTCAAACTCGACGCGGTTGGGATTCCGATTCTAACTCCGAAAGTGGATTTGGCGAATGCGCGAATTGAATTTGCGAACGGTTGCATCGCTAATCTTACCGCCAGCCGCGTGTCGGGTGAGAAGATGCGGAAGTTCAGGATTTTTCAACCGAACGAATATTACTCCTTGGATTTTGGCGAGCAGGAATTGAGTATGGGAAAATTGTCTCCGCCCGCGCCGGGCAGCTTTATCCCGGAGATTCAGGCGGGTAAAGTTGAGATCGAAAAACGCGAACCGTTGTTAGCCGAGCTGGAATCTTTTGTTCAATCTATCCAGCAAAAAACGCAGCCAGTTGTCACAGGACAGGATGGACGCAAGGCTTTGGCACTGGCACTTGAAACGCTTGAGAAAATCGGCGAACATACAAAAAAATTCAGTTTACGGCGACCATAGCACATTTCGCAACCTAACAGTTTGCGGTACATTTTTACCATGACAATTAAAACCGGAACGAAGTATGGGCAGTACGAAGTTACGGCTCCGCTGGGCAAGGGCGGAATGGGCGAAGTTTGTTTAGCCGAAGATACACGTCTGAACCGCAAAGTCGCCCTCAAGCTCTTGCCTTCCGAATTTACTCAGGATTCCGAACGGTTGCGGCGGTTTGAATTAGAGGCTAAAACTGCTTCAGGTCTCAATCATCCAAACATCATCACGATTTACGACATCGGGCAGGCACACAACACACATTTCATTGCGACCGAATTTATCGAAGGCAAAACCTTGCGTGACCGCCTGCGGCAACCTTTGTCACTTAATGAATCGCTCGACATCGCCTTGCAAATTGCGAACGCGCTCGCTGCCGCCCACGAAGCCCAGATCATTCACCGCGACATCAAGCCGGAAAACGTGATGCTGCGCGGTGACGGCATCGTGAAGGTGTTGGATTTTGGATTGGCAAAGTTGATTGAGGGAAAAAGCGAAAGAGAGAAACTAGGCGAAGATGATCCGACACTCGCACTTGCGCCACCTGCCGTTGCGTCGCATTCCACCGAACTCGGCACAGTGATGGGGACGGCGAGTTACATGTCGCCCGAACAGGCACGCGGGCAACGGGTAGATGCGCGTACGGACATTTTTTCGCTTGGCGTAGTTCTTTCTGAAATGCTGGCAGGCAAGCGTCCATTTGACGGCGTGAATATGATTGATGTGCTGGGCGCGATTATGCATGAAACGCCTGCGCCATTGCCGGATGCGCCTGACGAAGTAAACCGCATCGTCACGAAAGCACTGCAAAAAGATCGTGACCATCGTTATCAAACCACGCAAGAACTGGTGCGGGATTTGAAAGAATTGAAAGAGGAATTGGCGTATCAAGCCCGCGCACTGGGAGCGCAGGCGTCTCGCCTGCCGTTGGCGAGCGAAGCAATGCCAACCTCCGTGGCGAGTGGAAACCCTGAAGAGGAAACGATCTCCTCGCCAAATAAGCGAGCGGCGTTGCACGCGCTCGCGGCAGGCAAGATGCGTGCGCTCCCGGTGATGGCGCTGCTCGCACTTGCCCTGATTGCTGTTGGCGCATTCTTTTACACTCGCAACAAAACCGCTGCCCTGACTGATAAAGATACGATCCTGCTGGCGGATTTCACCAACACGACGGGCGACAGCGTGTTTGACGGCACGCTCAAACAGGCGCTGGCGGTGCATTTGGGGCAATCGCCGTTTCTGAATCTCTTCGCCGACGAACGCGTGCGCGAGACCTTGCGCCTGATGAATAAATCGCCGGACGAACGAATCACCCCAACCGTAGGCCGTGAAATCTGTCAGCGGCAGGGCTTGAAAGCATTGTTGACGGGTACGATAGCGAGTCTGGGGCGCAATTACGTGATCAACCTCGAAGCGGTCAACGGGCAAACGGGCGACGTGCTGGCGCGCGAACAAGGCGAAGCCGAGGGCAAGGAACAGGTGCTGCGGACGCTAGGCGAAGCGGCGACGCGATTGCGCGAGAAGCTGGGCGAATCGCTCAGTTCGATTCAGAAATTCGATGCGCCACTTGAACAAGCTACCACTTCGTCGCTGGATGCGCTCAAAACTTTCGCGCTTGGAAACGAACAACGCGACTTGGGGCAGTTCCTGAAATCAATTCCGTTTTATAAGCGTGCCATTGAACTGGACCCGAATTTCGCTCTTGCCTACGCAAAATTGGGGTTGAGCTACTATAATTCCGGGCAAGGAAGTCTTGCTAAAGAATTCGCGGAAAAGGCAATGGCAATGAGGGAACGAGTGAGTGAGCGTGAACAGTTCCATATCAATACTAGCTACTACAGCACCATAACTTTAGAGATTGACCAGGCGATTGAAGTGCTGGAACTTTGGAAGCGTAACTACCCCCGCGATTATTTCCCACACCTGAACCTGGGATTTCGTTACCTGGAAATAGGACAAGGCGAAAAGGCCCTTCAGGAGGCCAACGAGGCGATTCGTCTCTACCCAAACTATGCCAACAATTATCAGCTTATGGGTGCCGCTCTTATCAATCTTAATCGGTTCAAGGAAGCCAAGGATACCTACGAGCAGGCGTTTGCGCGAAACCAAGAACCATCGAACGCGCGTTACAATGTTTTCAGGATTGCTTTTGTCCAAGGCGACCATGAAGCCATGCAACGGCAGATTGACTGGATGAAAGGAAATTCAAGAGAGTATCAAACCCTCAGTTGGCAGGCGCGGACAGCCGCGTTTTCAGGACAGATGCGCCAAGCGAAGCAATTTTTCAACCAAGCCTTTGACTTAACGCTAAGTCGCAACTTGGAAGCAGCAGCAGAAGCAGTATTAGAGAATGCTTTGTGGGAATCGGTAACTGGTAAATGCCAGCGGGTAAGCGCAGATACTTCCAAGGCGCTCGCCCTTTCACGGACCTGGAATTCTTTGACCAGAGGAGCTGGCATTCTAACTCGCTGTGGCGACATCAGTCAGGCGCAATCGCTCACGGATGAGTTGGCAAAGCAGAATCCCAAAAACACTTTGGTTAAAGTTATCTGGTTGCCGGTGGCGCATGCACGAATCGCAATGGCGCGTGGCGATTACGCCCGAGCAATTCAGCTTCTGCAACCAGTCAGCCAGTACGAAAGCGCAAGTCTTTTCTGGGTTCCGTGGCTACGAGGTGAAGCCTACTTGAAACTCAATCAAGGGGCGGAAGCGGCTGCCGAGTATCAGAAGATTATTGATCATCGTGGCTGGGATATGACTTCGGCACTATGGCCGCTGGCACATCTCGGATTGGCACGCGCGGCAATGTTGCAAGGCGACACGACGAAAGCGCGTCAGTCGTATCAGGATTTCTTCGCGTTGTGGAAAGATGCCGACGCCGATTTGCCGGTGTTGATTGAGGCGAAGAAGGAATACGAGAAACTGAAATGATATGGAGTGCGGTCGGCTTGCCACCGCTTTTCGTTCATAGCGTGAGACACTTGCTGAAACCAAAATAGTTCGATAACGAACAGAAAGCGGTGGCACGCCGACCGCACTCC
>JAYVZE010000206.1:0-7538 GCA_043783625.1 Blastocatellia bacterium
CGGGATTCGGGAAAGCCTACAAGAAAAAAGTCCGCGATTACGGCGGCGCATACATCAGCATGAGCGGCTTCGGAGAAGTGCTGGCGCGCTATGAAAATTTCGTCGAACTTGATCCGCAGGTGAAAGATAAATGGGGCATTCCGGTGCTGAAATTTAATTACAAATTCGGCGATAACGAAAAGAAAATGTGTGCAGATATGGCGGAAAGCGCGAAAGAAATGTTCGAAGCCGCCAAGCTCGAAATCGTCAGCACGAACGCAAACCCGTTGACCGAAGGATGGTCAATTCACGAAATGGGGACGGCGCGGATGGGCAATGATGTCAAGACTTCGGTGCTGAATCAGTACCAGCAATCGCACGACGTAAAAAACCTCTTCGTCGTAGACGGCAGCAGCCACGTCAGCGCAGCGAATCAGAATCCAACGTGGACGATCATGGCTCTGGCTTGGAGGTCGTGCGATCATTTGGCGGCGGAGATGAGGCGCGGGAATTTGTAAATTGTGAATGAATCTATGAACCAAAGGGAATCTCTTACAAGGCTGATAAGTATTCTTGAATTTTTTCAAAAAAGACCTTTGCTGTACATTGGTGAAAATAAACCGGAAATTGCTGAACATTTTCTCGTTGGGTTTTCCCGTGCTGCTTATGCAATATTTAATCTTCAAATACCAAGCGTATTAGCAATTCAAGAAATTATTCTGAACAATCGTGGGTGGCAATTAACGCCTAGAGGCGTATTAAAGCAAATGAAAAAAAAGAAAATGACGGCTGAAGAAATGATTCTCGAATTAACAACTATCGAAATTGATTTTTGGAGATTTTATAAAAGAGAGAAGCTTTAATTTAATCTAAAATGTCCACTAAAGGATTCTTGTATTGAAGTGATCGCTAAAAATTCTAAATCATCAATCATTGGCTTCATCTGTGGAGTTATTCTCGTCATCGGAGCTAATTTGTTCGATATAAGAATGAAGGTTGCAAGCAACGATTCTGTCGGTTGCATTGACTGTGTTGTTAGACTTGGTTTCCCTTACACAATGTTCGACAGAGATGGCTTAGCTGGCATATTCAAAGCTTTCTGGTTTGGGATTTTCGCTAATCTTTTCATTTGGCTGGTTTTCAGCATAGGTTTGGGTTGCGTCTTTCACATATTAACAGAACGATTCAAGCTAAAAAAGTGACTTGATATTTTAGCGTATCACTTCTTTAAGTCTTAATTGACGTATTTACATTTAGTCTTTACAATTAACCTGTGGAATACGACTGGGACGAACAGAAAAATCTGATCAATATTCGCAAGCATGGTTTTGATTTTGAGGATGCGCACGAAATTTTTGTGGCACCAATGCTCGTCAGAGCTGACACGCGAGAAGATTATGGTGAAGACCGTTGGATCGGAGTTGGAGATTTTCGTGGGCGGATTGTAGTCGTTGTTTTTACGGAACCTCAGGCTGGAATGATACGAATCATTTCGGTTAGAAAAGCCCTGACTTATGAACGGAAAGACTATGAAAAAAATCTCAAAGACGAACTTGGACTTACTTGATTCGCTCGACGACAAAGATATTGATACATCCGATATTGCGCCGTTAGATAAATCGTTCTTCGCCGATGCCAAGCTGCGCCTGCCTGAAACCAAAACAACAATTACCATCAGAATTGATCCTGATGTTTTGTATTGGTTCAAGCAGCAGGGCAAAGGCTATCAGAGCAAAATGAATGCAGTTTTACGCTTGTATGCGGAAACGCAAAAACAGCGCGCTCGCACTTAGAAAAACCAACTACTCATTCACAAAACGCATCTAATCGCGCGTCAGGATTACAGGAGGGAAAGACATGGATTTGACTACACTTGGGATTGCAATGGGATCAGCCTGGTTTTCAGGAATTAATTTATATGCCACCGTCGTTACGCTGGGACTATTGCAAAAATTCACGTTTGTAAAATTGCCCGGCGAGATGAGCCTGCTCAGTAATGGCTGGGTACTCGGCGTCGCGGGTGCAATGTACGCCGTTGAATTTTTCGCCGACAAAATCCCTGCCGTAGATTCCGCGTGGGATGCCATTCACACGTTTATCCGCGTCCCAGCCGGAGCGATTATGGCGGCGGCGTCTTTTGCGGATTTCGATCCGACGGTGAAAACAATTGCGATGTTAGTCGGCGGCAGCATTGCGCTGGGATCACACGGATTGAAGGCGACTACACGACTTGCGGCAAACACCAGCCCCGAACCTGTTTCCAATATTGCGCTGAGTTTAGGCGAAGATATTTTCACGTTCGCAGGCGCGGCATTATTGGCTTTTCATCCGGTAGTGATGTTAGTCGTCATCGTGATTTTCCTCATTTTGATGATCTGGTTAGTCCCCAAAATTTATCGTGCGATCAAACGGATGATGAATAAATTTCGTAGTCTATTCGGCTCTGGTAATGCAGAAGCCCACACGCAGTAAGGGCGTTTTCTGTTAATGTAAAAGCCCCCTTACTGCGTGCGGGCTTCTGCATTTTATTTTATGATTCAAAAATTTATTTTCCTCACAATCTTTTGCACAGTTGCCGTGACTTCCGCTTCGGCGCAGGTCGCTAAAAGTGCTGATCCCAAAGCCGCCGTCCAAACGTTCTTCACATTATTGAAAGGGCAGAAATACGCCGCGCTTTATGATTTTCTGCCGGTCGAAATTCAACAAAAAACTTCCCGCGAACAGATGACGAATTCATTGAAGCGGTTGAGCAGTTTCATCTCCATCCAGCGCATGGACATCGGGCGCGTTCAGCAAAAAGGTGATTTCGCAGTCGTAGATACCACCATCATCGGCAAGTTGATGAAGCCGATTAATAAAGCTCCGGCGGCGGCTCCTGGTGAAGGAAAGTTCGCCGTCCAGCAATATCTTTTTAAGGAAAATGGGAGTTGGAAAGTTGCTACATCAGACAGCGTTTCGCAGAAATATTTTCTCAAGAAATACCCGAATTTTAAAGAAGGATTTCAACTGACTCCGCCGCGCCTTTTCATCAAACAGGATGGGCAGTGGAAGGCGATGAACTGAAATTATTTGACCTCAATCTGCTGCGGTTTTTTCGTAATTGACAACAACGATTTATTCACGCCTCCACCTGATCGCAAAGCGTAAACATTAATGCTGTGAACGCCATTCATCAGCTTTAATTCAGGCACTGTAAACGAAAACCCATGCGGAGAATTTGCAGCGGCTCCGGCGGTGACTAAATCATCGCGCAGCTCATCTGCCAGCTTCATGGCGGCAAATTTTCCATCAACAAATAACTGCACTTGCAAGTGATCTTCAGGGACGCGAGGATCGTACGCCCAGCCTGCAATCCGCGTCGAATCGGCAACATCAATGGCTCCACGAATCGGCGGATTGAGGTGAGAATACGCGGCGAATGAAATCGCAGCCATCATCACAAAAATTTCAATCCCAGCTTTGGCAAGCAGAGCTTTGAGAATCTTTGTAGATGTTGTCGGGGCTTTTTGTGCTGAGGTTTCCTGCATTTAGCTTTATTTTAACGGGCGAGCCGCCCGTTGTACGATCACGCGAAATCCTGCCTTCTGCCGGCGAGATTCAATCCTAAATAATCAGCCGTCGAACCACTTTGCGTTAAGGCCCACGCTGTTTGTGCTAATCCGACGGTGCGTGTTCCAAACGCCGCAAAACGCTCATCGCTGGTTTGCCCGTTATGATAGCGAAAATAAATTTGCTGACAGACAACAGTTAACTTGAAGAGCGCGAGAACCTCGTAATACGCGATGTTCGTCACATCAAATCCCGTCCGCGCGGCGTAACGCTCGACGATTTCGGCGCGGCTCATCCATCCCGCTTGCGTCGTGATAGAGCTGATCGTTTCGCAACGCGCTTCGGAATCTCCTTTCTGTGACCAGTAGCCCAGCAAAATTCCAAGATCAACTAACGGATCACCGAGCGCGCACATTTCCCAATCCAGAATCGCTACCAGCCTTGCAGGATCGTCATCACTGAGCATCACGTTGTCCAATTTATAATCATTGTGCAGCATCGAATGACGCGGAGGTTCTGACGGCATTTTTGCGTTGAGCCATTCCACCAAGCTATCCATTTCGGGGACTTCTGTCGTCTTCGAGCGCAGCCATCGTTCTGACCATCCTTTGACCTGACGCGCTATAAAACCGACGGGCTTGCCCAGATGGGTGAGGTTATTTTGCTCTAAATTGATGCTGTGTAAATCAGCAAGTGCATCCACCAGGTTTTCACTGACGCGACGACGCAGACCTAAGTCCTGATCGAATTCCGGCGGAAGATCACGGCGAATGACGATTCCTTTTCTTCGCTCCATTAAATAAAACGGGACACCAATAACTGCGTTGTCCTCGCATAAAAGATAAGGCTTCGGAGCAAGTGCGAAGACCGGGTGAATTGCCGACAGCATTCTGAATTCGCGCGGCATGTCATGCGCAGTTGGAGCTACCGGCCCGACGGGTGGACGCCGCAGCACGAATTCGTTTTCGCCAACCGTGATAAGATACGTCAGGTTTGAATGACCACCGGGAAATTGTGTAATGGTAATGTTTTGATCTGATTTCAGGTTGTCCGGCAGATTCGTTTGCAAGTACCGGAGCAACGCTACTCTGTCAAGTTCTTCGCCTGCGCGAACATTCATCGTGTCGGTGTTCTTTGATTCCATAATGTTTTATTGATGGATTGAAGGAAAATTGTCAATGCCGATTGATTAAAAAAACAAATCGAACTTCATTAACTTCAAAAGCGTAAAACTTTGCATCAGGTTCGAGGATGAAAATGACGAGGAAAATTCTATGTCCGCACTCAACGATTTATTTGAAGCTGCACGTAAGAAAACGCAGGAATTAGACGAAAAATTTAATTTGAAAGACAAGCTGGAAGATGGTGTCAAAGCCGCTTCTGAAGCTGCCCGCAAAGGTGTCGAAGCCGTCGGCGATGCCGTCAATACAGCCCGCGAACAGGCGCAGAAAATTGACGATCAGCTTGGCGTCAGTGAAAAATTTAAGGGAGCAACGGAAAATCCCACCGCCAAAGCCAGTGTCGAAACCGTACAAACTGCCGTGACCGATTTTGCCAAAAATGCGGAACAGACGGCGCGTGATGTTTTTGGTGGTGCTGAGCAATATTATAAGCGCGCTGAGCAGGCCTATAACGTTGGAACCGGCAGTGCTCGCGTCGCCGATGCTGCTGTTTCCGGCTTCGATAAAGCGCGTCACTGGGTCAAGGAAAATCCCGGCAAAACCGCCGTTGTAACGCTTTCCGTAGTCGCGGGAATTCGTGTCGGTTCAGCCTTGCCTGCGCTCGGAGCGACGATTGTCGGTGCGGGCGTGGTCAATGATTTATTTTTTAATAGCGCGATGCCAGTGATTGGTTTGCGAAAGCTGACTGAGAAATACGATGCATATTTGAAGGAGCAGGAAGCCTGTTTAGCCAAAGGCGAAATTGATGAAGCCGAACGCGTCAACATTGAATTTCAGCGCGATATGACGAAGTACGTTGGCGCACCTTTGCTCGGAGCCTTCAGCATGGCGGCAGGCGCAACGATGATCGCCGGAGCCTTGTCCGGCGCAACTGTCACCAGCCTTCCACTCACGTTAATTTTTGGTGGAAACCCTTTATTGAATGGCGTGTGGTTCTTTGCCAATGGAGTTGTCTGTATCAGCGAAGGCTACAAATTTTTTATGATTGCGCTCGCAGATCAGGAAGAAGTGCAGAAGATTGTGCGCGAGATTAAAGGGTTATTGCCTGCTTAAGTTTAGAGTGACGCATTTATGCGTGCGGCGCGTTGCGATTACACACATAAATGCGTCACTCTGAACGTTAATTCCCTGACATTCTTTGCCCTGTCACCATTCTATAAACCGCCAGAATTGCTATCGCACCCAGCACAGACATAATCCATCCGGCATAGTAGTATTTACTGAAAAACATTTGTCCAACGAAAGAACCCAGTACTGAACCGCCAATTCCAATCAATGTAGTCACGATAAATCCGCCGGGGTCTTTGCCGGGCATAATGACTTTGGCGATGACTCCGATAATTAATCCGACGATGATGGTTCCAATAATTCCCATTCCTAAAATCAATCCAATAGACATAATAGCCTCCTTGAAGAAATCAGTTTTGCCGACACTGGCAGCCTGAAATTTTACTACTCGGATAAACGAATTTGTTTGCTGTGAAGTTGCAAGCTAAATTGTAGGAGCGAATTGTAGTCGAAGTCAAAGCGCAATAGACCGCCGATCATACGGATTCAGCGGATTCACGCCGATCAGACCCGCGAAAATCTGCTTGATCCGCTTTGTCTGTGGTCTACCTTCGGAAAACTGAATGACATTGCTTGCTATTCTGTCCGCTCGTTACGATAATCTTTACTTCTGATCGCAATCTTCAAAACTAACTTCATCACGGAGAACACGCATGTCCACTTCAGCATTTTCTCGCAGAAATTTTCTTGGCGGTTTCGGCATGGCAATGACTGCCGCTTCTATCGCCCCACGCTTTAGCTTCGCCGCTGATCCGCTTATGCTCGGTGCAGGCAATCACAAATATGAATGGGTCAGGGATTGGGCAAAATTGCCTCCCGGTGTCAAAATCGGCAGTACGCACGGCGGTGTCGTCGTTGATTCCAAAAACCAAATTTACTTCAGCACCGATGGTGAAAAATCCATTATGGTCTTTGATCCGAGTGGAAAATTTATTCGCGGCATCGGCATGGAGTGGAAGCCTTACGAAGACGGTAGCGGCACACACGACATCCAAATTAACAAGGAAGGCAACCAGGAATTTATTTATCTGGTCAGCCTTTTCCGTAATAAATTTGCCAAGATCACCACCACTGGTGAAGTCGTCTGGGTCAAAGGACATCCCGAAAAATCCGGCGTTTACAAAAACAAAAGTGAATTCAAACCCACTGGAATCACTGTTGCGCCGAACGGCGAATTTTATGTGACCGATGGATACGGCGCGAACTACGTCCATCGTTACGATGCAAAAGGCGAATACGTCAGTTCGTGGGGCGGCAAAAGTACCGATGCCAAAGAAGACGGGAAGTTCAAAACACCGCACAAAGTCCTGATTGATAAGCGTGGCGCAGAACCGACTGTCCTCGTGACCGACCGTGAAAATCATCGGTTGCAATGGTTCACACTGGACGGCAAACACATCAAAACCGTAGACGGAACCGAAAACGATTTTCTGCGGCGTCCGTCTGTGTTGAGCATTCTCGGTACAGATTTAGCGATAGGCGATTTAGCTGGACGGGTCACGATTCTCGACAAAGATAACAAGCTCATCACGCACCTCGGCGACGGCCCCGATCCCAAAAAACGCGCGACGAATAAAATTCCACCAGAGCAATGGGTAGACGGACAATTCATCGCCACGCATGGGCTAAGCTGGGCTCCGAATGGTGATTTATATGTTGGCGAATGGAATTTATTTGGACGTTTGGTGAAGCTGAAACGAATCAAATAAAGGCAGAAGCTCGCACGAAGTAAGGGCGCCCTTACTTCGTGCGAGCTTCTGC
>JAYVZE010000207.1:0-90003 GCA_043783625.1 Blastocatellia bacterium
CTATAGTCCGCCCCGTTTCACTGTAAAAGCCGTAGTAATCAAGTCCTCCGGTTCGCTTCACCGAAAACGGATGTTAAGTGCGAAAGAAGTAACTTATAAACAGCCAGAGAAAGTACATTATTGGGTTTGACTATCTTTTTTCAGCCAAGCCAATCAGTTATTGAGGATACGATAAAAACTAGGCAAGAAATATTTCTTGTAATAGAAACTTCCAGATTTCTACTATAAGAAACAAGTTTCTGGTATGAGAAACTTGTTTCTTATAGTAGAAATCTTGGGTTGCAGTCTAATTACATGTTGGTGTTTTGCGGAGAGAACTTTTCAGTTGCAAAATTCGTAGTCTCCGCAAAAACACCAACATGTCGTTGGAGCCGACCCGCTTAAAGCGTTCGGTTAGCCGTCGCTGTAAAGCGTGCGGCTCAACTCCACCATTCGGCGCATAATGGCGAAAAGGTCGCGCTAAGGCAGATAATAATTGATGAGCAAAAAAAGCAAGCTATTTGAGCGCCTAAAAGCCAGCCCTAGCGGAGCTACTTTTGCTGCTATACGCAAGTTGCTACTTCAGGAAGGCTTCGCACTGGATCGTGTCACTGGAAGCCACCACATTTTCAAAAGCGAGGCGGTGACATTTGTCATTCCAGTCCATAACAATCGCGTCAAAACCGTGTATGTCAAACGAGTGATCGAATTGATCGAGCAAGCTCAAGGAGAAGAAGAATGAAGAGAAATATCAAATACCCCGTAGTGGTTTACCCTTGCGAAGAAGGTGGCTATGTAGCGGAAGTTCCCGCTTTGAAAGGTTGTTTGGCGCAGGGCGAGACGATGCTAGAGTGCTTGGAGGAGCTTGAGTTAGTAACTCAACTATGGATTGCCAGCGCGAAGCGTCACAGCGAGAAGCTGCCAAGCGTGGCACGGGTGATGTCCAGGCTTCGGCAGATGACAGCCTAATACGACATTCGATTCCTCGAAATCACGCCTAACATCCATTCAACCGTAGCCGCTTTCCGTAGTCGAGTGGTTTGAAGGTAAAGGGGCGGCACGGTTAATTTTGTGTTGGGCAATTGTCCTATGAATTTGAATCAATTGGGGCAGGAAAAGAACATAATGTCAGAGGAACCTGCCTAGTAAATTTTTCTGTTTTTTATCGCCTACGAAATCGTCAGGTTAGGTTTTACAACTATTTTTGGAGAGAGATTGATAAGCGGGTGCGTTATTTTTTATATTCCAGAATGTCTCCAGGCTGACAATCTAAAGCGCTACAAATCGCATCCAAAGTTGATAAACGAATGGCTTTTGCTTTTTCGTTTTTTAGGATGGAAAGATTAGCCATCGTAATGCCGACTTTCTCCGCCAGCTCGGTGACGCTCATTTTCCGCTTCGCCAACATGACGTCGATGTTAATAATGATTGCCATATTGGTCTCGTTACACGGTTAAATCATGCTCGGATTTTATCTCCACGGCATTCTGCAAAATCCGTTCAAACATCGCCGCTGCGGTGGCAATCACAATCGAACCGAAGGTGATGAGGATGCCGATAACAATGCCTCCCGGTTTATCTTCTTCGTTGCTAAGCAGGATGATGATTTCTGCTCCGGCGACAAAGCCGATAATGGCTATCGCACAATATTTTATCGTCCGCAGAGCTTTCACGGCTGCTGGCGTGAATACGTTATTTTGTCCGGCATATCCCAAGACCTTAAACGCCTGATAGAGTGCCACGAAAAACGGAATGGAGGCTACATACGCATACGCCAAAAAAGGATCGTTGAAGTATATTTGGAAAAGCGTGGCGTGCGCGTTTCTGCCCTCGACGTGAGGTTCCCCAAGCAGGATAGCAAGAGCGCCGATGCCGATGAGCATAATGACTACCTGAAGAAATTTTGTTGAACTTCGCTTCATAAATAACACCTCACTCAGTAATAGATTATCATATCCTAATAGGATATTTATTGTTTGTCAATATGTTGTTATCGTTTTACGGTAAAATTATACTGTCTTAACAATCGGATGTATTGAAAATAGACTGCGAAAGTTGTTCAGCCTTTAATTTCAGCGAATACAAATACAAATGATTATGCCGCACCGAACATCTGTTCAACCGTAGCCGCGCCAACGAGGGTTGTGCTTGACTAATAAAGCTACAGGCGCGGCACGGTTAACTTGTCGTTCTTCCAGCCATTGACACTAGATTGGCTTATCAGATACTGTCAGCCAAGTTGCCGTCAGGCTGTTTATGAACCATCGTTTCAGGAGGATAATCACATGGCTGAGATCAAGCTCGCTCCACCATCGTCCGGCGCTCCAGCGCGATCAGGAACTCCTTTGCCAGCATCACTATTGCATCAAATGGAGGCCTCCCTCGAGGCGGACTTTTCGAGTGTGCGCGTCCACGTAGGCCACGAGGCCGTACATGTCGGTGCCCGTGCCTATACGCAGGGCCAGAATATTCACTTCGCGCCCGGAGAGTATCAGCCCGGCGATAACGCGGGGCGACAATTGATTGCTCACGAACTGACCCATGTGGTTCAGCAAGGCATGGTTGGCCCGAAGACGTTGCCACCCGGCCTGGTCGAAGTAGAATCGGCTCCATCGGAGTAAGGACTGGATACAAAATAACAGGGCTACCATCAGACAGTGTCGGACAGGAAAATCGGCACCAAAGCTTTATTTTCTCTCCTACATTAATCGCCAAAAGACACCCAACATTTATTGCAACTGTTTCTTAATGGCTATGGCGGTCGTCAGGCACTCCACGATCAGTACTACCAATGATTAATCTAGTAGATATAAGGAAGCTTCCCATGCTGCGTCATCTCGTCAACTCCAGTCCAGCCCGCACCCTCATACTTTTAGCTCTTATCTGCGGGACGGTCGCCACAGGAGTGGTGCAAGCGCAGAAGGCGCAGGGAGTCCGCACTGTTCGTCTGTTGACACGCGACGGCAAGGTGTTGGAAGGTCGCCTCTCCGCAGGCGGTTTCACAGTGAACGGAACCCCTTCCCGCTCTGTGAGTGAGACGCTGCTTTCCATCATTTCCATCAATCTGGCTGCGGAGGCAAACCCTCGTGAAGCAGAGCGGATTACCGCTGATCTCGCTGCCGTGCAGGGCGCCGACCGGGTGGCTCGTGACACAGCGGTGGCGGAATTGACGGACATCGGGCTGCCAGCGCTCACGCCGGTTCTTAACACCTACAAAGATCGAGACCTGCGCGAACCGGACTCCCTTTACCGCCTTTTCGGTCGCTTGATGCCCGGCGCTGCCGATGCTGCTGACCGCTTGCTCGACCTCATCCGGCTGAAGAATGGGGACGCTATTCGCGGACGAATGGGAGGAGAATCGCTTACGATCCAGCCGCTCGGCGGGACTGCGGTTAAAGTTTCTCTCACTTCGATTCGTTCGCTGGCGGTACGACAGGGTGTGATCGAGAAGAGCTTTGACGTGCATGCGCTCAGGCATTGCACTCAGATCGAATTCCTCGATACTGGCGTAGTGATTGGCCCCCAATCGCGTGTGGAGGTGACAGCCGCCGGGTATGTGCGACTCTCCTTCGCCATGGATGGCTGGGCCTCCGATCCAGACGGATTAAAAGTGCCGGGGCCGAACTACAAGACAAATCTGGTTGATGGGTTTCCTTTTGGGGCTTTGGTGGGCAAGGTTGGCGTCTCCGGGGTACGGTTCATCGTGGGGCGTCATCTGGACAAAACCGGCTTAGGAGAAGGCCGCCTCTACCTTGCCGTGAATGACAACGGGCATTGGCAGAACAACATCGGCAGCTTTCGGGTGAAACTGCGCGTCAGTGACGCCTACGACGTGGGCGATCCGCAGTAGGCGTCCTCCAACGGCGCGGTTCGGGTTCTGTGGATGGCGAGGCTCGGAAAAGTATTACTCTACTGACAAAGGTCTTTCTAACCGCAATCTAACAATCGTACCTGAATCCAGGCGAACTTCTTTGCCTTTGGTCAGCAGGACTCCGGTGATGATGCCCCCACCCAGAACTCCGGCGGCAGCGGCGGCGTTGCCTCCACGAATTCCATTGCCAAAACCGGAAGAGCCGCTATCGCGTCCGGCGAGAATAATAATCATCGCGGCGGTGCTGCTGATGCCAATCGCAGTGCTGGCACCGCGTAAAACGTCACCACCGCTTTTGGTTCCTTTCAATGTTCCTTCGCTATTCGTTTTGATTTTTTCATCATGGGCAAAGTCGGTGGCGGATTGTACGATAGCGGAAATCTTTTTGCTGATGCCGTTATCCAGGCGGACGCGGTCAAAGCTGATGTGGAGCTGCCCGCTCTTGAATGGACGTTTCGCACCTTTCGCGGCGGTAATGCGACCAATGACTTCGGTTCCGGCGGGCAGAAGAATCGTCCCATCTACTTCGACATCTTTTCTGATGGTCGTGATGACTTCATCGCCAACGTCACTAAGTTTAGAGCTGATTGGTTCGTGAATTTTCAGTTGGATAACAGTTCCTTCTGGAATTATCACGGGCTTTGAAGGGGTAGATTGTGCTGGCAGGAGTGAAGACAGCAGCGCCAACAAGCATAAGGAGACAATCATTTTCTTTTTCATATTTACATCTCATGACCAATTGAATGGTGAATTGCACAGTGAAAGGGGTAATAGTATAACGTCTCAGAATTCTTTTGGTTGTACAGAAAATGAATGAAATAGTGGAAAACGAAGAATTTTATTGGGAAGGGCCGTACCTGGTTTTTACGGCCCTTTATCATTTGCGTAAAGGGGAATGCTGCGGCTCTGGCTGTCGTCATTGCCCCTACGATCCAAAATGGACAAGGGGTATTACAACACCCCGAACACCTCGTTCAACGGTTAACGATCCTTCACAATTCGCTCCGTTTGACGAAGAATGTTAAGAGCTTGCGCACGGCTTTCCTGTCCCTGCACGTTGACGACGTAAGCTATCGCATACCCTGCCTGAAGTGCAGCAGGCAACTGAACTTGCATCAGATTTGTATTTTCAGCTCTGAGCAGGGCTTCAAATTTTTGCGGACCTTGTTCGATGATGAGCCGATTACCTTGTGCTGAAAATCTGTCTCCACGAATAGTCAGTTCCGCCCGGGGGTAAAAACATTCATCATTGGAATTGCTATTCAGAATCGCCGCCTTTGTTCTGAAGGTTGGTGCGCACCCCTCACACTTTTTTGAAATCCACACCACAGATTCATTCGAGGCTTTATTGTTGGCATTGATGATCGTTATAGCGGCCTGCTTTGATGTTTCCAGCACTGGCGGCAAGGTGACTGTGATTGAATTGGTAGTCGTATTTTCAAGGGTCAAAAGATACCGATGTGATTGATGGTTGGCGTCTTGCTGCTCCACGAGTACTGAATTTCCAGCGGCTGAAAAATTACTTCCAAATAACGTCATGACGCTTCCCGGATGAAGCTCGCCAATATTATAGGCGGTGTCTTCGACGTGATGAAGAAGTGGGCATTCCGCACAAACAAAACGGATGAGTTGGGCATTGGATTCAGTTTTTTCGTCATCACTGACATAGATTAAAGCTTCACCGGGACGAATGTTTCCGGGCAATCCGGTGGAAATCAACGAAGGTGATTCTGAAAATCCGGCGGCGAAATCTCGCGGCAGGGTTAAGTGCTGCAAACCCTGTTCGAACCGAATCTCATTTTCCCGCGCAGAGAATTTCGAATGGATAGATTCGGGTTCCACGATCAAATAATTGTTGGCAGCTAGTTCATATTGTGGACGAACTTCAGCCGAAGTCTTACCGGTACTATTCATTTGAGAAAACACTCCGGCAGAAGGTGCAGTAACTTCTTCGCTGGCTGCGAATTTCTCGACAGGCAAGCGAATCTTCAAATTTTTATCAAATGGCGTGACGGTTTTCCCTTGCAGGCGTTGCTGAAAGACTTCGCCGGAGCGCGAAAGCTTGAATTCACGATGCCGCGAACGATATAGCCCGAAGCTATCTTGTGAAGTAACGTAACTGGGTGCATTGTCAATAATTTGCCAAAAGATGGCATAAGAAACCTGAAAAGCATCAGGAGCTTCGACCGCCTCGAACATTTCGTTGACCAGGTTTGCGGCAGCATTTTCGCCCCAGACCGTACGCGGAAATCCGTACTCTCCGATGATGAAATTCTTTTCTTTGAGCGTCAGTTTTCTGAGCCGAACGGATTGCAACGCAAAGTTCAAATCCTGCTTGAGAGCTGTTTTTAAGCTGCGTTGTTGGGCGGCGGCTTCGTTGACAGTTTGCCACGCTGAATAGGAAAAATAATCCACGTCTACCCGGGGTGCGACGTAATCAATCACGCAACGATTTTTGAGGGGATCACTGACTGTCCGATCCGCCACAGGCGTCCCGCAAGCCACGCCTTCTCTGGTGCGTACCAGATTAAATTCCAAGCCGGAAAATAATTTGACAGTGCTGTTTGGATAGTGTGCGCGGGCGGCTTTGATGCCGTCGGCGCGGGCTTGAATCCAGCGAATGTACGAATCCCAGATGGATTGTTTATCAGCGAACGGAGCCATCGCGTTATCGCCTTCCCAATTCAGAATCACAAAGGTTTTTCCGCTGTAATTCGGATTCTGAAGCAAGTGCTCTCCGAGCTGAGCGAATTCTTCGCGTACGGCTTGGGCTTCGGCGGCAGTGAAACCATCAGTCCACGTATCGCGAAAATCGTTAGGCGAATACGCGGTCAGCAGATAAGTCTGAAAGCGAGGATCACTGAACAATGTAGCATAAGCCGGAAGTGCCGCAACCTGTGCTAAATCTGCCCCTTCAGGTGTTAAGATTTGGTAGGCTTCGCCGGGCATGGCGACGCGAATAGTGCGGCTGCCAAGTCCGGCAACTTTGTCGGCAGCCCAGTTCAAACGGTCACTGGCATTGGCTGGAAAAGCGGCGTCATCGGCTCCCCAGTTGTAAATTCCGAAACGATCTGCGCGTGTCACTGAAGTTGATTGTGCTCGCACGGCAGGATTAATTGTTGTTAGCGTCAGGGTCAAAAAAAGAACGAAACGTAAAGCTGAGACTTTCATGAACTTTCTCCATCAAACCAATTCGGTGAAGAGAACGGGCTGAAACTAAACTCTTGATTGATTGAGGTAGAACATAAAAATGCTTGTTCTACTGCTATATGCGAAATCGGCGATGATTTACCGCCATCGCAAAGCAGTTTTACTGCAAGCAATGCCTGAGCTGATGGACAGATGTTGCACTTTCTAAAGTGCTATAGGATTTTGGGGAGAAGATGTTGTAAGTGTTGTGGGGAAAGCGTAACGGTTTATGGCTTAATCGGTTGCTGAGAAACTGGACTGAAGACGAGGACTCCGGCAAAGAATCCTCGTTGCTTAATGATTCGCTAAAATATCAATGGCCTGCCGTAGCGAAGGCGGCGCGATGCTTATTGCAAGCACCATCCAGAGCGGCGTCCACTTTGGGTTCAACTTTGGTTTCGGGAACTCCGCCGACCGAAGCGAGTTCACTGATAATTAATTGTCGGGACTTTTCAAGCATGCGCTTTTCCCGGAAAGAAAGCGGTTTTTGCTGATTCAAATACGTCAAAGTTTTTAAGACTTCGGCAATTAAAAATAAATCACCACTGCGCATCCGATCCGAAAAATCCTTGAAGCGATTTTTCCAATCCATGTCCGGCATCAGTAAATCTTCGGCCAGAACCTTGAGCAATTCATTGCATTGCTTATTGGCAATGGGAGAGCGTAAGCCCACTTCCAGAGCATTACGGACAGGAACCATCACGGTGGAATTGGTTGAGGCCAACCGTAACAAATAGAACTCATTACTTTCACCATTGATCTGATGATGAGAAAGTTGTTCGATGACTGCGATGCCGTGATTGGGGTAAACCACTTTATCACCAATATTAAAATTCACTGTTTTTTCTCCTCCTTAAGCGAAGCGGGAAGGCCGGTGTGCTTATAATCTCATGCTTTGCTTTCTCTGAAATCTTATTCAAAAAATACTGCAATTAATTTAAAATAATAACATTACGCTCGTCACATCGCAAACTGTGCTTAACACGACTAAGCAGTGAATTGATTGATTTTGCGGCTGACCCATTGCCTCGCCCATTCATCGGCCTGCAAGACGGTCTCAAGATCATTGACGGGTTGTGCGTCGTGAGCTTCACACGCGGCGCGAATCAATTCCGGGATTTGTCCGAATTTAATTTGTTCTTTGAGGAAAGCCGCGACTGCAATTTCATTGGCTGCATTCAACACCGCTGGCATTGTTCCACCCGTGCGCAAAGCATCGTACGCCAACGCAATGCAAGGGAAGCGGACAGGATCAGGATCGTGAAATTCCAGGTTGCCGGAAGTCGCAAGATTGAGCGGTGGAAGCTCTGCCGCCTGCCGTGCCGGATAAGTCAGCGCGTACTGAATCGCGTGCCGCATATCGGTGACGCCGAGCTGTGCAATGACTGAGCCGTCAACAAATTCCACCATCGAATGCACGACGGATTGCGGATGCACAATGATGTCAATTTCATCCGCGCTGCGATTGAATAGCCAACGCGCTTCGATGACTTCCAAACCTTTGTTCATCATTGTTGCGGAATCAATGGTGATCTTGTCTCCCATGCGCCAGGTTGGATGTTGTAAGGCTTGTGCGGGCGTTGCCTTTTCAATGACTTCACGGCTGGCAGTGCGGAATGGTCCGCCGGAAGCCGTTAAGATTAAACGTTTGACTTCGGCAGCGTGTTCACCCCGTAAACATTGATGCAAAGCGTTATGCTCACTATCTACGGGCAATAATTCAGCCCCGGATTTTTCAGCGGCGCGGGTCATCAATTCCCCGGCAATCACGAGCGTTTCTTTGTTGGCAAGCGCGACGCGGCGTCCGGCTTCAAGGGCGCGATAAACGGGCAATAATCCAAGTGCGCCGACGACTGCACCGATGACAATTTCTACGCCTTCGTATAAGGCGACTTCGCATAATCCTTCGACGCCTGTCGTGATTCGAGGCGTTTCTGAAAGATTAGTGCCGGACAGAATTTGTCGTAATTTTTCGGCGTGGGCTTCATCGGCGACGGCGACTAAACGCGGATGAAATTGCTGAATTTGTTCAGCCAGTAATTCGACATTGGTTCCGGCTCCAAGTGCCGCGACGGAGAATTGATCGCGCAAAGAATCTACGACACGCAACGTGTTACAGCCTATCGAACCAGTCGAACCAAGAATAGAAATTTGTTTCATATCAGTGCTGAGAAGAAAGTGCTGAGTGCTGAGTTATGAGTAGCTTCTCATGCAGTTACTCAGGACTTTCTTACTCAGCACTTAGCACTTTCCTTCTCATTTCAGAAACAGGACATAATAATAATAGAGTACCGGAGCATTGAATAAAATGCTATCCAGCCGATCAAGAATGCCACCGTGTCCGGGGATGATGTTCGCCGCGTCTTTGACATGCGATCCGCGTTTCAGCATGGATTCGCATAAATCCCCAATGATTCCCAGCGATCCCATAATTAGTGCCAGCGGAATTGCGGTCACTAAATTTAGTTCAGGGAAAAAAGTGAAGTGGGCAATGACGACGGCGAGGACGTTGGCGGCTAATCCGCCGAGCGAACCTTCCACCGTTTTTCCGGGACTGATGCGCGGAGCCAGTTTGTTTTTTCCAAGCGTTCGTCCGGTGTAGTAGGCTCCCGTATCTCCGGCAAAAACAATCAGGAAAAATAACGAAATTAACTTTGCGGAAAGCTGAATTCCTTGCTCGTCAACCTGCCGCAGCCAGATTAAATATCCGCCCAAAATTGCAACATAAGCGACACCGAAAACTGCTCCGGCTGCTCCGGCTAATGCCTTTGTCAAATCCTGAACAGTGAAAAGTTGTGCCGTTAATTCGATGACGACGAGAGCGGCGAGAGCAGCTACGATGAGGTCAGGGCGATGAAAATAAAAACTGGATAAAATGGCAAGAGCGGCAATAAAGACAGGGGCAGAGCTGGCTTTTAATCCGACCTGCTCGGCGATATTTTTGTATTCAAAAAGCCCAAGAATCGCCGCGACAAAAATTAATCCTGAAAAGTATATCGGCGAGCCGCGCCAGATAATGAGCAGTAAAATCGGAAGAAAAATAATTGCGGAAATAACTCGCATAGGAAAAAAAGTGATGAGTAAGAAAGTGCTGAGTGCTGAGCAACGAGTGCTGAGTTTTTAATTTAGGACTCAGCACTCAGCACTTTCTTACTGATTCCTCCGAATCTTCGATCTCGTTTTTGATAATCAATGATGGCTGCAAAAAAGTTCGGACGACGAAAATCCGGCCAGAAAACATCAGTGATATAAATCTCGGAATACGCCAGTTGCCACAACAGAAAATTGCTGATCCGAAATTCTCCGCTGGTGCGAATCATCAAATCAGGATCGGGCAGATTATGTGTGTACAAATGTTTTGAGAGTTCGGCTTCATTAATTTCTTCAGGAGGAGTTCCGGTTTTGATTAGTGAACGAACCGCATCAACGATTTCAACGCGTCCGCCGTAATTCAACGCGACATTGAGAACCATTCCGGTATTTCCGGCAGTTTGCTGAATTGCGCTGGCTAATTCAACCTGTACAGATTCATCCAGATCGTGCGTTCGTCCAATCGTTTGAAAACGAATATTGTTGCGATCCAGATTATCAATTTCTTTGCGCAGATATTCTTTCAAAAAGGTCATCAACGCTTCGATTTCGTAAGCAGGGCGCTTCCAGTTTTCAACGGAAAAAGCATACAAGGTCAGTGCTTCGATGCCGAGTCGTGCGGCAGTGTCTACGCTGTCGCGGACGGCTTCGACGCCGGCACGATGTCCGGCGATGCGCGGAAGAAATCGCTTTTTTGCCCAGCGTCCATTGCCGTCCATAATTATTGCCACGTGACGTGGGAGGCGCGACAGGTCAATCTGCGCCAGCAGGTTTGCTTCTTCTGATCCGGCTTTGATGATATTGGCAAAATTAGACATTGAACTCAGTTGGTGAAGCTTGAAATTGAAACAAATAAATGACGTGGAGTCTGAGAACCTAACTGATTTTTTCGCCACGAATTAACACGAATTTTCACGAAAAGTTACCAAGTCAAAAGTCAGATTCTTGCCATTCTTCATTCGTGAAAATTCGTGTTAATTCGTGGCGAAATCCTACCGATCTTATCCAGTTCAAAATCATACTAATATTCGACCGACATCAGCGTCAACCCTTTCGCCGGAGCGGTTCCACGAATCAGGCTTCGTTGCTGGCTCTCAATCAACTGTTTCATACTGAGCTGGATTCTGCCGCGATTGATTTCAAGCAACGCCGCAACCATCGTTCGCACCTGATAACGCAGGAATCCCTTTCCCTTAAAAAATAATTGTATGAGTGCGCCGTCAAATTTTATTTCGAGACTCGTGATGGTTCTGACGTGAGTTTTGGTCATACACGAACTCACCGTAAACGCTGAAAAATCGTGCGTTCCGATCAAGTCCTGCGCTTCGTGTTGGAGCTGTTCAGGATTGATTGAATACGGATAATGCCAGGTCATCGGTTCAAGTAATGGATGCCAGACTTCGGAGTTGTAAATCTGGTAACGATAGGTTTTAGAATGCGCGGAAAATCGGGCATGAAATTCTTCGTCTACGGGAATTGCTTCCGTGACACGAATGTCGAACGGCAAATTTCCATTCAAAGCATTGCGAAGTTTGCCTGGCTCCCAGGATTTGGATAAATGGCAGGAAATAACCTGACCTTCAGCGTGAACTCCGGCATCGGTTCGTCCGGCGGCGTGAATGACTACCGGAGAACCTTCAATTTTGCTGGCGGCTTGCGTTAAAGCGAACTGAATCGTCGGCTTCTCGCGCTGCATCTGCCATCCTTCATAATTTTTGCCATCGTAGGCAAGGGTGATTTTATAATTCATACGACAGGCAAGAATAGCCTACAATTTTGGAGCGGTACAGCCGTTGGAGGCTTCAATCTCAGCCATAAAAACATGATATTCGTGGAACCTTTTTTATGATATAACGTGTCTACAATGTGTGTGGTTTGTGTGAGGTGGTCGGGACTCTCTAAACCGAGGAAGGCCGCCTCCTTTTTTTGCCACTCGCTTTTTTGGGGAAAGGGAACCGATGATATGCTATCTTCCCCACGCTTATCGCCCCTGAATTTCATACTTTTGTTCTGTTTTTTCCATCAACCCGAAGTTCGAGCCATTATGAAACCACTGCTTAATTTAGCCAGCGAACCGTTCCGCAATCGGCGGCTGTTCTGGTTACTCATCACCGGATTAATTTTCGCGACGGCACTTTTTGGATTGAATACACTCAGTCAGAAATCGCAGCTTCAGATGCAAGCGAATTTGCTAGAGCCGCAAGTTAAGAAACTTGAGGAAAAAGTGAAGACTGAGGGCATCCCCGATTTTGACGGATCAACGTTAAGCTCGACGCAAAATATCGCGCTCATTGCGGCTGACGATTTGATTGTCCGCAAAAGTTTTTCCTGGTCGCAATTGCTGAATGATTTGGAACGGCACATTCCGCACAGCGTTCGCGTGACGCGCATTGCGGTAGATAAAGTCGGGAAAAAAGGTGGCAATAAAAATTCAGATTTATCTGACCGACCTGTTTTGCTTTCATTTGAAGTGGTCGGAAAACAAGCAACTGACGTGACGCAAATGATTGCGGATTTAAATAATTCTGCCCGCTTCACAGCGTCTCCGGTTTCGCAAAAAGCTATCGAAGAAACGAACGAAGTTATGTTCCAACTGGAAGTCGAATATCGCGCTTCAAGTTTATCCAGTGCCAGCGCACCCGCGACACAGGTTGCCGATGGAGGTAAGCAGTAATGAAAACTCCTGATTTTTCAAATCTTAGTAATACTTTTAAAGGGCTTCGGCTCAGCCTTCTCGAAATCGTTGCGTTAGTCTCGACGCTGGTTTTTGCGGCTATTGTCCTCGCGATTTATTTCAATAGCATTCAGCCGATCAAAAATAAAATCACTGAACTGGAAACGCGGAAGAAGCAATTAACGACGCAGGCGACGACCAAAAAAGAACAGGATGAGGCAGTCACGAATCAGCGTGTCAACGCGCAGAAAATTCTCGACAGTCTGGAAAGTTTTGAAGCACGGTTGCGCCATCGCAAGCAGGGAATTCCCGATGTCATCAACGAAGTGAATCAGTTGGCGCGTGCTTATCACGTGCGTGCTGGAGACATCAGATTTCAGACAGCTTCGGCGGATCAATTGGCGGTGAGTGGTCAGGCAGGTGCCGTCCCTACGCCGACTCCGGCCATTACGCGACGCGATAAATTGCCGAATGTTTATGAAGGGCTGGGTATTGATACCACAGTAGAAGGCGATTATCACGATTTGCGACGTTTCATTTCAGCTCTCGAACGCAGCCGTAATTTTGTGATCGTGAATGCGATTTCGCTGCAAAGTATTGACGAAAAAAATAAGCAAAGAGCCTCTCTTGAAGGAGCTGAAAATATTCCCGGTCAACCACCAATGGCGCGTGCTGGCGTACCGAATAACGCGGTTCCGGCTCCAGCTTCATTTCCGACCAAAGTAACAGTGTCGTTGAAAATTGAAATGGAAACCCATTTTGCCCGCGAAGGTGCAGTTGATACGACATTGGCAAAACCAATTCCGGCAGTGAGTAAATAAAAGGTACGAGAGGCGTCTCGCCTGTCGCATAAGCGTGTATGACTTTGAATAAAGACCAAAAAAAACAAGCGGCTGCCGTAGTGCTGGCGTGTCTGGCGGCGACCTTGATTGTGTATAGCTTTTTCTTTTCCAGCAGCGCACCACCGCCAACGAAAAGAACTGCTGCTAAAAAAACGATTCCCGGAATTAATGCTCCAATTATAAGCACAGGTTCGGAGGATGCTACGGAGCAGCGGGCAGCAATTTTGATGGTGAGTCAGCCGTTGGATATGGATGGACTCGGCGGAAGTGCTTCTCCGGTCATGGGACGCAACATTTTTATTTATCCGCCACCACCGCCACCGAAGCCACCTGAAACACCCAAGCCGCCGATTCCCCAGACTCCAGTACCGCCGCCACCGATTACGTTAGGCGGAGCGAATCCGAACAGTGTCACGGCGCGTACCAAAGGTTTTGAGATGACGATTTACGGCGCGAAATTTCCGGCAGACGCGCAGGTGATTATTAATGGCAGCCCGTTCCAGACGACTTTTTTGAATGATACGCAACTGAAAATTAATGTGCCGCAGACCGCAATATCGAATCCCGGCAGCCTTCGCCTGGAAGTGAAAAGTGCGAGTGATCCGGTGAAAATGTATTCCAATCCGCTGAATTTTACGGTGAATCCGGCTCCGATTCCTGAATATGTTTACACCGGGATTGTCGTGAAAAATGGCGTCAGCACCGCCGTCATCCGCGACAAGAACGAAACGGAATTGCAGAACGTCCGCAAAGGACAAAAGATCGGGCCGTGGCAAATTTTGAATATCAATCCGAACACGATTGAGATTTTGGATACACGCATTGGTGTGAGCCATAGCATTCAATTTACCGGCGATGGCGGCGGTTAGAAATTGTAAAAATTCCCCTCCTGTCTTAGGAGGGGTGCCTGAAAGGCGGGGTGGTAAAATTTCCAAATCCTGACCACCCCTAGCCCCTCCTAGGACAGGAGGGGAGCTGTGAATTCTCAACAACGAAGATCGGCGAAAAATGAAACAAAAAAAACAATCCAAAGAATCAGGCTATGCGTTACTGGCATTGCTGGCAGCGATGACGATCATCACTATCGGCGTCGTTTCGCAGCTCTCGAAGCCGACCGCACGGTTTCAATCGCAACGTGAAAATGAAGAAGAAATGCTATATCGGGCGGAATCGGTGACGAAGGCGATTCAGCGGTATGCCGAGCTTAAAGGTGGATTTTCGCCGCAGAATTGCCCGATGAAATTAGAAGAATTGTTGCAGGAATATCAGGACTCTACTTCGCAGGGTGGAATTCAAAGGGTTCATCTGATTCGTAAGTCCGCGATGACGGATCCGATCACCAATCAGGACTGGCAGCCAGTACGCTTAGGCGATCCTAAAATTGCGGAGTTTTATCGCACGTATGATCGTTATGTGAAAGCCCAACAAGTCGCCGCCGCACTTTCAGGCAACTCAGGCCCGGGCGCTGCGATGGAAATGCAACGGCTTCTGCAATCTGCGGAATTCCTGCGACAGGCGGCAATTTATTCGGGCGTAGACATCAACAAAACATCAGACGATGAAACAGCCAAAGATGATACTGCCAGTGCTGCGAATGGGACGACGCAATCTCCAACTCCGGTTCGTCCGCAGTCGTCTACAATTTCGGTTCCGGCGTTTAAGTTGAGTGACGATCTTGATGGCAGGCCGATTGTCGGAGTCATCAGCAAATCAAAATTGTCTATGGTCAAAAATTACTATGAAGTTGCGAGCCTCGACAAAGCCTTATTTATTCCGGGCATTGTGAATCCAACCAATCCGCAGCAAGGCGGGATTGGGCCGGGAAGTGCGCCGACGACTGGAACTGCAGATTCAGGTGAACCGGGTGGATGCACTTGTTCAGTAAATAATGTGAAGTATGCTTGTAACGATCCAAGATGTGCGAGAGGGGTTTCGGGGCAGCGAAAATGATTCGAGTGAGTTGGATGATGAGAAAAGAATTTTAATGTAGCGTAAACTTTCCAGTTCGCGCTCTTCGTTCACAATTACTTTACGGAATACCCTTTTACAGTGCGACTTGGTTTGTAGCATTTACTTCACTTCTCAGGCAACGCAAATTGGAAAGTTTCCGCTACTTTAGTTTTTCAATAAGTGTTTGTCGTAGCCTAATTCCATCAGCTTTTCATAAGCCTGCCAAACTTCATCCAGGATTTCCTGTTCAATCTGAAAACCTAAACCGGGATAAAATTTTATTCGCTGTAAATCACCAACCATAATATTGATAACTTTATCGCGCGGTAACAATTCGTTGGGATATTCCGAAAAAGGAATCGGCGGAGAAGTTACGATAAGATTTTTCTCCGGCCAACGCTTCCGAAACGTAGCGAACGCACGCCGCTCCATATACGGTTTTTGTACAAGGATAATGCTGCTCGGATCAATCCCGCGCTCAGCCAAAATACACCGACTAAAATCAATATTCTCGCCCGTATTCGTGGATTCCGGTTCTAAAATAATTGCGGAGTCCGGGACGCCTTTTTGTCGCGCCACATCTGCAAAAACTTCAGCTTCAAGTTTCGTGAATTGATCTTTCGTGAGTGCGCCAACATTTCCTGAAAACATGAGAACCGGCGCGAAGCCCTGCAAATACAGGTCAGCGGCGTACTCAGCGACACGAATATCGTTACTGCCGAGTGCGAGGATGAGATCGGATTTTTCGAGGGTGTGATTGAGGTGATGATAATCCCAGATGATTTGGGCGAGTTGGGTGACGTGTAAAGAATTCATGGAAAAATTAATTGGTACGCCAGCATCTTGCTGGCTTTAGATGGAAGAAGAACTATCTTGCAAAACCTTGGCCAGCAAGATGCTGGCGTACCAATTACAACCTTGTTTGCTTAACTGCTTGCAGCCAGCCTTCATACAAAGCTTCACGCTCAGCTTTTTTCATGCTTGGCTCAAAGCGTTTTTCCTGCTGCCATTGCGACGCAATTTCTTTATCATTTTTCCAGAAGCCTACTGCCAAGCCCGCTAAATATGCGGCTCCGAGGGCGGTGGTTTCGGTGATAACCGGACGCACTACGGGGATGCCTAAAATGTCAGCCTGGAATTGGCAGAGAAAATTATTCGCAGTCGCGCCACCATCTACACGTAATTCTTTGGCTTTGATGCCGGAATCTTTTTGCATGCATTCGATGACATCGCGGGTTTGATACGCCATCGCCTCAAGAGCGGCGCGGGCGATGTGCGCTTTGGTCGCTCCTCGCGTGAGTCCGACGATGGCTCCGCGTGCGTTCATGTCCCAGTACGGTGCGCCTAATCCCACAAATGCAGGTACGAAATAAACTCCCTCATTGCCAGTGACGGACATCGCTAACGCTTCGGTTTCGGGCGCACTGGCGATGATGCCGAGTCCATCGCGCAGCCATTGAATCGCGGCTCCGGCGACGAAGACGCTGCCTTCCAGCGCGTATTCCGTCTTTTTATTTTTGCGCCACGCAATCGTTGTCAGCAATCCGGTTTTTGACGGCGTAGCTTTTTCGCCTGTATTCATCAGCATGAAGCAGCCTGTGCCGTAAGTATTTTTCATCATGCCGGGCTTGAAACAGGCTTGCCCGAAGAGCGCGGATTGTTGGTCTCCGGCGATGCCCGCAATCGGAATTTCTACACCGAATAACGAAGCATCAGTCATTGCGTACACTTCCGAAGAAGATTTTACTTCGGGCAAAAGTGAAGCAGGGATGTTGAGTTTTTCGAGAATTTCTTTATCCCACTTCTGCGAATTGATGTTGTAAAGCAGCGTGCGCGAAGCGTTGGAAACATCGGTGACGTGGGTTTTTCCGCCGCTCAATTTGTTGATGAGCCAGGTATCCATTGTTCCGAAAGCTAATTCTCCGGCTTCGGCTTTTTTGCGCGCGCCTTTCACGTTGTCCAATAACCACGCCACTTTCGTACCTGAAAAATAAGCGTCAGTGACGAGTCCGGTTTTTTTGCGAATGACTTTATCGAATTTTTCAGCTTTAAGTTTTTCACACAGCGGAGCCGTGCGGCGGCATTGCCAGACAATCGCGTTATGAATCGCGGCTCCGGTTTTGCGATCCCAAATGACAGTAGTTTCGCGTTGATTCGTGATCCCAATCGCAGCGATGTCTGTAGCTTTGATTTTTGTTTGTGTGAGTACCTGACGTGCGCAATGAATTTGTGATTGCCAGATGGCTTCCGCGTCGTGTTCGACCCATCCGGCTTTAGGAAAAATTTGTGGAAATTCCTGTTGCGCAACGCCGATGATTTGCCCCGCTTTATCAAACAAAATAGCGCGGGAAGAAGTGGTGCCTTGATCGAGTGCAAGAATGTAGTTTTTCATAAAAGTTTGTTGGTGGTCAGTGGTCGGTAGTCGGTTTTGTAGCGGACGGTCGTGGTTGTAACGCGAAGCTGCCTTTAACCGACCCCCGCTCACCACCCACTGACCACCATTTTCTATTTCCCGTAGCTGACGCGATAAATGAATCCTTTGTTGTCGTCAGAGATATAAAGTGCGCCATCGGCTCCGGTAGCGAGTCCGGCAGGGCGACCGGAGAATTGCTCATTTTTGAGCCAGCCCGTCACAAAATCCTCAGTGCCGACAGGCTTCCCGTCTTTCATCAGAATTCGTACGACTTTGTACCCGATTTTTACTTTTCTTCCCGTCGCGCTGGAGCCGTGAATCGTGACCAGCATTGATCCGCGATACGCCGCAGGAAATTTCTTACCCGTGTAAAATTTCAAATCAATCGGAGAAGAATGTGCCGGGAATTCAAACACTGGTGGTGTTGCGTCCGAAGCCTTCAACATTCCCTTCGGATTTTCCAGTCCGGCGTTGGGAATATTTTTTCCAACGAAATAAGGGAAGCCAAAATTCTTATCTGCTTCGATGCGATTGATTTCATCGGGAGGCATTTCTTCACCCAGCTTGTCCTGACCCATATCGGTTGACCACAAAACGCCCTTCGCGTCGAAATCAATGCCGATGGCATTGCGCAAGCCTTTGGCGAAATGTTTTCCACCGCTGCCGTCTTCGTTGTAAACCATAATTGCAGTGCGACGGTCGTCCGCTTCTTCGCAAACATTGCAGGACGATCCAATCGAAACATAGAGGCGATTGTCTTTGCCCCAGACGATGGAACGCGAATAATGCGAAGTCGTCGAAACGGGTAAATCAATGAATTTTTCCGGCGTCCCCGCTTTACCATTTTCATACTTCACGCGCATCACGGAAGGCATCGTAGCGATATACAAATATCCTTTGTGAAACGCTACGCTGTGGGCGCGATTGAAGCCGGTGGCGATGACTTCGATTTTGTCGGCTTTGCCATCTTTGTTCAGATCGCGCAAGGCGACGACTTCGCCGCCGGTATCAGGCTTGCCCATTCGCGCCACGAACAAAGTTCCATCAGGAGCGACAGTCATTAATCGCGCAGTGGACAATCCCTCCGCAAAGACGGAAATCTTGAATCCGGCAGGGACTTGCAAGTCACCAATCGGAGCTGCAGGAGTTGTATTTTGCGCACTCACTTGCAACGAAAAAGCCAATACAGTCATCAAAAGGGTTGTTCTTAGTTTCATGTTGAAGATTCCTTGGAGTTGAATTCTGAAATTAAGGTTAATTTAAATATTTCTTTACACGAGGTGAAGATGGATCAAGTATACTCCAACGAATGGAGCGAGAAGAAAATGTCACGAAGAGTTGATAACGAATGCGCCTATTGCGCCGAAGAATTTGATGAAACCTGCGCCAGCATTGGCGAAGATTATAAAGTGTATTGTTCAGAATATTGTGAACAGCAAGGTGAACTATTGTCCGCTTACGAAGCCGCCCAGCCTTACCTTAACCAATTTCCTTTAGCTGCATAAATTAAGGATGTGTCGTAAACTTTTAGTTTGCGATGGCTTCAGATGGCAGCAACGACAAGCTAAAAGTTTATCGTACGTCAGGGAAACGCTTGCCAACAAACAAATCATAAATAAATGTTCCCGCAATGCCGCCTAAAATCGGAGCGACAATCGGAACCCAGAAATAATAATTTCCAGCGCGGAAAACTTCTGATCCCCATCCAGCGACAAACGTGAACAAACGCGGCCCGAAATCTCGTGCCGGATTGATCGCATAGCCAGCGTTCATGCCCATACTCGCACCAATCACAATCACTAATAACCCCACCATGACCGGGCCAAGATTGCCGAGCGTCGCATTGTTACGCGCATCGCCAATCGCGGAAATCACCAGCATCAACATTGCCGTGCCGATGAACTGATCTACGAAGCCGCCGAAGGTCGAAAGATACGGCGCAGGATACGTTGCAAAAATTCCGGCAGTTCCTAAATCTCCACTGACTTGTCGCACGCCTTTATCAAAATTATTGAAGGCTTCGTGGTAAAGAAAAAATGCAGTCGCCGCTCCGCAAAAAGCTCCGGCAACTTGCGCGGCGCAGTAAGGCAAAACTTTGCTCCACGGCATCCCGCGATGAACGGCATTGGAAAATGTGACAGCAGGATTCAGGTGTGCGCCGGAGACTCCGCCCGCCACCATGATTCCCATCATCACGGCAATGCCCCAGGCAATGTTGATGGAAAGGTACGCGCCATTTTTATCGTGACCAATTAATACTTGCGTCACGTTGGCTGCACCAAAAGCGATGAGGACAAATGTGCCGAGGAATTCGGCAAGGAGTTCACGGGTCAGTGTATCTCGGTTCATAGTTTGATGTAGGACAAATTTTCTAGTTTGTCACGATTGGTTAGTTATCGTTTTATTGAAAATTCGAAGTGTAGGTAAAAGCAAACTGGAAAGTTTGCGCTACCGCACTACGCCTTCGATTGGACTACTTGCGCTGGCGTAAAGTTTCATCGGCATCCGTCCGGCAAGGTACGACATTCTTCCTGATTTAACGGCGAGGTTCATCGCCTCCGACATCAGCCCGGGATTTTTTGCTTCGGCAATCGCTGTATTCATCAGCAATCCGTCAATCCCAAGCTCCATCGCAAAGCAGGCATCAGAAGCGGTGCCGACTCCCGCGTCCACAATAATCGGGACGGAGGTGATTTGCTCGCGCATGATTCTTAAATTGTTAGGATTCTGAATTCCCAGCCCGGAACCAATCGGCGCGGCGAGCGGCATCACTGCCGAAGCACCTGCATCAATCAGCTTCTTAGCCATAATCAAATCATCGCTGAAATAAGGCAAGACCGTGAAGCCTTCTTTGACTAATATTTTTGTCGCCTCCAGCGTCGCTTCGTTGTCAGGGAAGAGCGTTTTTTGATCGCCGATGACTTCGACTTTGACCCAATCGGACATCCCGACTTCGCGGGCGAGCATTGCCGTCCGCACCGCTTCGTCGGCGGTGTAGCATCCGGCAGTGTTCGGCAACAACGCAAATTTCTTGAGATCAATGTGATCCAGCAACGAAGCTTGCGAACGATCCGTAATGTTGACGCGGCGTACGGCCACCGTAATCATTTCGGCTCCGCTGCGCGTGAACGCATCAATCATTTCTTCGTTGGAGCGATATTTCCCCGTGCCGATGATGAGGCGTGAATTGAATTCGCGGTTGGCGATTTTTAGTTTGTCCATAAAAACAAGTCTATCCAAAATACTTTTCGTAGGCGTCGTGATTACCAATCCAAAACCAAGTTACAGTATCGTTATCTAAGACTCCCACTGCTCGATAAGCAATAGTTATTCTTACTGACCAAATACTTTCTTTTTGGTTGATACATTTAAAACGAAGCGAAGGGTGAAATGGGTTTATGTCCCAGAGTTTATATGCTTTTCGCGCTCTGTCTTTGATTGATTGGTCAAGCTCATGGTAAGCGTCCCAAAACGATTGTAAGGTTTGAGAATTCATCGCCTCTCAAAATCCATCGCCTGTGCCTTACCTTCAGCAATCTCCTGTCTCGCCTGTTGTGCGGCTTCGATGAGTTTTGATGATGTTTTTTTGAACGACTGATCCCACTTCATTTCATCGCGCAAATTTTCGATATATTCGCGCAAATGCTCAACGACGCGGTCTTGCGCTAATTCAGGCAATGATTCCAGCATCTTTGTAACCGTTGAAATCGTTGTAGACGACATACTACTTTCCTCAGAATTTAGTTTCATGAATGAAGGAAAAACAAATCCTACTATAACTGCCAGGCAGCGGCAATGAACCGACGACTGACCACTGACAACCGCTCACCAAAGTTGTATGATGCAATCGTTATGCACATTGCAACGGCTGCCATTTTAGTGATCGGAAACGAAGTTCTCAGCGGCAAAGTTGAGGAACAGAACGCGCGTTTTCTGATCGGTGAATTGCGCGAATTAGGCGTCGCGTTGCAATGTATTCTGACGATTCCTGATGAACCTGAAATCATTGCTGCGGCTGTCAAAGATTTATCCGCACGATTTTCTTATGTCTTCACTTCCGGTGGAGTCGGCCCGACGCACGATGATGTGACGATCAAAAGTATTGCCAACGCCTTTGATAAATCCATCGTACGCCACCCGGAATTAGAAAATTTACTACATAGATATTTTGGTGAACAAATTGATGAGACGCGGTTGAGTATGGCGGATGTCCCGGACGGCGCGGAATTGCTTTACGGCGAAGATTTGAAATATCCGGTGCTGGCGTGCGCGAACGTTTATATTTTTCCCGGCGTCCCGGAATTGTTTCGCAAAAAATTCGCGGCGATTCGTGAACGCTTCCGCGTCGCGCCGTTTCACTTGCGCGTCATTCACACGCTCGAAGACGAATTCGATATTTCTGATCGTTTGCGAATTGTCGCTGAGGCGCATCCAACTGTTGCGATTGGTTCGTATCCTAATTTTATCACGCCTGCATATCGCGTGAAGCTCACCCTGGAATCGAAGCGCGAAAATGAGGTAGACGCGGCGCATCAGGCATTACTGGAAATCTTAAACGAGCTGCAAATTGTCGTCATCACAAACGATGAAGTTTGAAAAATGATTTTTTACCTTTTATTCACCGTTCATAACTCATCGTGCATTGTTTCACTATGAATTCTGTTTACGAAACCCCCTCTCCATTTCATGTGGCATTGATTGAGCCGGAAATTCCGCCGAATACGGGCAACATCGCGCGGACGTGTCTGGCTACCTTGACGCCCTTGCATTTGGTCGGCAAATTGGGCTTTCGCACCGATGAACAGGCGGTGACGCGCGCGGGATTGGATTACTGGTACGACACGGAAATCCACTATCATCGGAGCCTCGAAAACCTACAGGCAACGTTGCCGGGTTCACGGTTTTTATACTTCACCACGAAGTCGAAAAAATCATACACAGATTTTCAATTTGTGGCTGGCGACGTATTTGTTTTCGGACGTGAGACGCGGGGCTTACCGGAAGATTTGTTGCAGGCGAATCAGGAAAATTGTCTGACGATTCCCATGCCGAATGATCGCGTACGTTCATTAAATCTGGCGACTTCAACGGGGATCGTCTTGTACGAAGCACTACGACAATTAAAACAAAAATAAAGACAGCAATGGGCGGCACACATAGTTCGGCTCTCGAAATTGTGATGACTGATATGTTTGAATTTTCGAGAAGCATTCATGCAAATAATTGAATGACACACTCGTGTTATAAAGAACGCTATGACTGGTAAGAATTACAAATGGTGGGTAGTTTTCATGCTTTGGTTCGTCTGCTTTTTCAACTACGCAGACCGCCAGGCGATTTCTTCGGTCTTCCCTTTGCTGAAGTCGGAGATGGGGTTGAGTGACATTCAACTCGGCATCGTCGCCGGAGCTTTTATGTGGGTTTACGCGGGCTTTGGTGCTATCGCAGGCATTGTAGGCGACAGGCTCCAGCGTAAAACGCTCATCATTGGCGGGCTGGTTTTCTGGTCGTTGGTGACGATAGGAACGGCGCTTTCGCGGAATTACGCGCACTTGGTTTTGTGCCGCGCGTTGGAAGGTTTTGGCGAGGCGTTTTATTTTCCGGCTTCGATGTCGCTGTTGAGCGATTATCACGGGACTGACACGCGTTCTAAAGCGATGTCGTTTCACCAGTCCAGCGTTTATGCCGGAACGATTGCGGGCGGTGCTTTGTCGGGTTATATGGGGCAGTATTACGGCTGGCGTTCGAGTTTTTATTTATTCGGTTCGCTGGGTGTTTTGCTCGGCGTGGCATTGCTGGCGTGCTTGCGCGAACCGGTGCGCGGACAAGCCGAAGCGCACGAAGACGCGCACGCCGCGCTGGATTTGACGCAAGGCAACGTCTGGCAATCCATCAAGGAAATTTTTGCGACGCCGATGGTGCGGGTTTTAATTATTGTGTTCGTCGGCGCGAATTTCGTAGCAAGCATTTTCCTGACCTGGATGCCTTCGTTTCTCAACCGCAAATTCAATATGAGCTTGGCGATGGCTGGTCTGAATGCGACGGTTTATTTACAAATCGCATCGGTGTTGGGCGTTATTACGGGCGGCTTTCTGGCGGACAAATTTGTGCGGATGTATCGCGGCGGGCGGATGCGTGTGCAGACCATCGGACTGTTGTTGGGCGTGCCATTTATTTTTCTCGCAGGTTGGACGCTCTCTGTGCCGGTGCTGATTTTGGCATTGGCGGGTTTCGGTTATTGCAAAGGCTTTTATGACGCCAACATCTGGGCTTCGCTGCATGACGTAGTGCGACCCGAACGGCGAGCGACGGCGGTAGGCTTTATGAATTCCATCGGCTGGCTGGGCGGCGGCATCGCACCCGTTGCCATTGCCGCTGCCAGTGCCAGCTATGGCATGAGCGCGTGCATCAGCGCAACCTCCGCGCTTTATTTCGTAGTGGGTTTGTTGCTGGCATGGGGAATTTGGAAGTACATGAGCGGGCAACGATTAGCAGCGCAATAAACAATTCAACCTATGCTGATGGATTTTCCAGTGTAGCAAATAGTCATAGACCATTTGTAGTGGCAGCTTCCGAACCTGCATGGAATTACATCTATGCAATTAAAATAAGCGGTATTCGCCATCCCCTTAAACTGGTACTTCAGGTAGATTAACCCTGTCCAGAATATTCTTCTTTTAGTTCAATATAAGCCTGCCAGAAATGGTCGAGTTGTTTCACTTCGGCGTCGGAAAGAGTTTTCTTGATGACGCCGGGAACGCCTACTACCATTGATCGCGGGGGCACTTTCATTCCGGGCGGAACGACGGCTCCGGCGGCGATGATGGATTCGGCTCCGATGACTGCGCCGTCTAAAATTACTGATCCCATCCCAATCAAACAACGGTCTTCAATCGTGCAGCCGTGGATGACTGCGCTGTGTCCGACAGTCACGTAATTGCCAATCGTAGTCGTCGCAAATCCGCCTGTGACATGCACCATGCTGAGGTCTTGAATATTGGTGTGATGACCAATCGTGATCTTGTCAGCGTCTCCGCGAATGACGGTGCCGAACCAGACGGAGGAATGTTCGCCAATCGTGACATCGCCAATGACAGTAGCGTTGTCAGCGATGAAGCAATGTTCGGCGATGGTTGGTGTAATGTTGCGAAATTTTCGGATCATATAGCGGTAGATATTTCTTTGCTCTGCGTCTTAGTTTTCTCAAGAGCTTATAACTTCGACGATAGGTGCGACTTCTGATTTTGGAATCAGGGCGGGCCAATACGCGACGATTTCTTCCACTTTGGGACGACCTCCGGCGAAGCCTGTGACTGTCGGAGGTCCGTTCAGAACCAATGGTGCAAGCTCTTTGGTGAAGCGTTCAATGTCGCTTTTGGATTGCCCGCGCACTCCGATTCTAAAGGCTACTTCTGCTAAATCGGCAGATGGTTCGCCGGATAATGCAGCTCCGTGGCAGGCATTGACGCCGACGATTTCGGTCAGAGTTTCTTCAAAGTGTAAGCCTAAATTTTCCAGCCGTTTTCTCATGATTGCATCAGCGGCTTGGGCTTTTTTGTAGGCGTCAGGCCAGGAATAGACTAATGATCCGACGGCTTTGAAACCGGAAGAATAACTAATCGAAACTTTATAAAATTCAGTTTCAGGCAAGCCTTTAATGCTATGAAATTTTACGCGATTTTCGCCGTCTTGTTCGAGTTGAATGGTCGTGAAATCGGCTACGCAATCAGGTGTGATGTAACATTTCGGATCGCCCATTTCGTACACCAATTGCTCCTTAATTCCGGCCACGTTGATGCGTCCTCCAGTGTTAGCGTGTTTGGTGATGACGAAGGTTCCGTCTTCATACGCTTCGACAATCGGGTAGCCGATATTCGCCAGATCAGGAATGCTTTCCCAATCAAGCTGGCAGTTGCCGCCGGAGCTTTGCGCACCGCATTCGATGGTGTGTCCGGCGATGGTTCCCGCCGCGATTTTGTCCCAATCGTTCACGTTCCAACCAAATTCATAAATCATCGGAGCGAGCGTCAACCCAGTATCTGTGCAGCGTCCCGTGATGATGATTTGTGCGCCCTGGTTGAGGGCTTCGACGATGGGCGCGGCTCCAAAATAAATGTTGGCACTTTGAATGTTTGGTCGTACGGATGACAGCGGCTCACCCGTATCCATGCTGTTGAGTTCGATGCCGCGTCCGATGAAATCATCCAGCCGATCCATGATGTCATCGCCTGCGACAATGGCTACTTTGACGTTGAGATTTAATTTGCGTGCGACAGCGATGACGGCTTCGGCGCAACCGCGTGGATTGACTCCGCCAGCGTTGGCGATGACTTTGATATTGCGCTCGACACAGGCGGGAAGGATGCGCTCCATCAACGGCACAAAATCACGGGCGTAACCTGCCAACGGATCACGTGCCTTTTGCTTTTGCATAATAGACATCGTGACTTCCGCGAGGTAATCCAGCATGAGATAATCAATGTCTCCGCCGTTGACCTGATTGACGGGAGCTTCAAGCGAATCTCCCCAAAAGCCTTGTCCTGCTGCAATGCGAATTGTTTTCATGATAGTACCGATGATCGGAAAGTGCGGGACTGAAACCACATTTCAATTTCATCAAGATTTGCTTGATCTGCCTCAATTGCAAGACTCAGTTCTATTATTTCTGCAAGTGAGGCATTAATTTCCCAGCCGTTTATGAGTAAAAAAGTTCCGGTAAGATGTATGGCAGTGCGTTTATTGCCGCCTATCCAAGGGTGATTTTTTATCAACCCGAAACATAAGGTCGCAGCTTGTCGAAAGATAGATGCGCTTTCGTAATTTTCAGCTTGAAGTGGACGCGCAAGTGCTGAATGGATTAATTCAGCAAAGGCTATGCCAAATCTTGTTTCTCCGTAAGAACGCATTAATTCAATGTGAAGAACTACTGCCTCGGAATACGAGAGATACCGCATTTAACTAATCTCCAAGCCGTTTCAATTCATCGTAGACGATACGATTTTTTTTCAGTAAGTAGTCCGAAATTTTTTTCAGTTCAGGCGAAAGTGGAGGAAGTACTTCTGTCCGAATTCCCCCTTCATGCGAAAAGAGTAATAAGGTTGAGCCTTCTGCGACGCCAATGGATTCTGCCATTTCCTGTGGCATGTCAATGACCCATCCTTGTTCCGTTGATTTAGGTGTTAAGACTGTACTCATATCTCTAATTCCTGACGTTTTTGATTATACAATTCAATGCTGCGCTCAATAATATTACAAGCATCAATCCGCCCCATAAATCGTTCGACTTTAACCTTTTTATTTTCCAGTGCCTTGTAGTCTTCAAAGAAGCGTTGCACGGATTTCAGGCGATGTTCCGGTAGTTCTGAAATATCACGATAGTGCCTGTATTCAGGGTCGTCAGCGTGGACGGCAATAATTTTATCGTCTTCTTCGTTCTCGTCAATCATCTGCATGACGCCGATAGTTTTGGCGCGAATGATGCAGAGCGGTACGACTTCGGTTTGTCCTAAAACCAGCACGTCTAACGGGTCATTATCGTCGCAATAGGTGCGCGGCAAAAAACCGTAGTTCGCGGGATAGTGGACAGCACTGAAAAGCACACGATCTACGCGCAGCAATCCGGTCACTTTATCCATTTCATATTTGACGTTGGAGCCAATCGGGATTTCGATCACTGCATTAAAATATTCGGGACAATCTTTGCCAAGCTCCACATCGTGCCAGGGATTCATTCATTACTCCTCAAGAAGGTTCGCAGTTCGCAGTAAAGAAGTTCGCGGTAACTTGATGACGACTTTTCTTGCTGCGAACTGTTTTTACTGCGAACCGCGAACTGTCAACTGCGAACTTCTATTAACTGTTTCGGCGTCATCATCCACCTCATTATACCGTTTGCACGGGGCGGCAAGCCAGCTATTTCAATCGAACAGAGCGTACCTTTTTTAAATTCAAAATGGGTATTCATTTCGCCCGTCAATAAGATCGAAGCCATTTCTGACATATCGGGCATGTGACCGACGATCAAGGCCTTTTCAAAATCGTAGGCTCCGATGTCAATGAAGACTTGCGGCTTACGATACGGCGGCTGCGCGAACGGTTTTCCGGCTGCAAGATTTTCAATCGTGATGATGTTGTCGGCATCAAATTTGTACACTTCGGCGACGGCCTGTGCCGTTTGCTGCGTTCGCAAATAAGGGCTGGTAAAAATCTTGTCGAACTCAATGCCGAGCTTTTGCATGCCACGCGCTTCGTCGCGCATCTTTTTCCATCCTTCTTTGGTCAACGGACGCTCGGCGTCGCGTGTCATTCCTGCGCTGAAATCGGCTGCGATGCCGTGTCGTAATAAATACAAATGCATATCAGTTGTTAGTATTCATCTTCGCCAGACGATAAATCAAGGTTCCAAGAAATCCGACAGCGACGACAATTACTACCCATAACCAGAGAGGATTTCGCGGCTTGTTGCTGGCTTTGACTTCTGATGTTAGCTCCAATTTTGTTTCATTGCCAAGCCGGAGTTTCGTCAGATTGGTAGTTTTCAAATACGCCGAAAGTTGCGCCAGATCATACTGCGGAGCCAACGCTTTTTCGTTGCCGTACATCAGCTTGTAGCTTCTACCTGCTTCACGTTTGAAAAGCAACAGGCGCGGGTAGCCGCTGACTTTAACGCCCCGGATTTTCAACGGTTGATCGTCATAATTATAAATTTTTATCCGCAAGAAACCAGCTTGCGCTTCGGGATAATCAATCGTCAAATTCCGCGCATGGACGCGATCAATGTTGATGTCGAAGATGTTGTTGGAGCCAATACTGCCACAGCGCAAGTCCTTGTTTTCCGGTGTCGAAATGCATTGCTCGATTTCGACACGGCGATGAAAATTTGTATTTTCAGTAATGATCTCAATTTGAGAACTTGGGATTTTTAAATGATCGAATTTAAGTGTGACAATCGAAGCGCGAAGTTTTGCATCCTGCGTCTGAGAAATTATTTCAGTAGTTAATAAGCGAAGGGGATTTGTTACTTGTTCCGTCGGGAATAATTCGATTGCAGAGATGTTCAGCGGTGTCTCATTTTTATCAAAAATCGTAACGCGCAAATAACGATAAGAACTTGCCGTGAAGTTCACTTTTAACGACTGCGCCATTTCATCGCGGCTGAAATCCATCACATAGCCGTCATCACGCAACATCGCCCAGACCCCGTTATTACTGCCTTCGACCGTGACGCGCCGTGAAAAATTTCTGGAGTCCGTTGCAATCTGAAGACCGTTGTAATTGTTATTTTCCCCGGCATCTACCGTGTAAATCGAACGACCATTTTCGGTTTGATGATTGATGATTTTTGCCTGAATTGGTGTGCGAGCTTCTGACGAAATTTGCTGTACGAGGGAAGCGACTTCGATGCCACGATCATCCAGGACGCGCAAATCATTGAGAGAAGTGGAAGCGTGTTCATAGACTTGCCCGTCTAATTCAACGGTTGCATATTCGCCTGAAGCTTCTGGATTTGGCACAATGATTTCACGCGAATATGCCCATTTTCCGGGCGTGAAATCCGCCGCCGCAAAAAATGGTAAGCCACATAATACAAGAGCGAATCCAATGATTCCGATGATGAGTGATCGTTTATTCATGACCAAAAAAATAAATTTCTTTCAATCCATTTTCGCCGCCTCGCGGCGCGGTACAGTACGAGGAGCGGTAGCAACTTGGTAAATGCGACGAGTTACCAAGTCGCTACCGCTCCTCGTACTGTACCGATTCATTCTTTTTCTGCCAGCGTTGATAGAGGAACGAAACTCCTAATAAAATTGCGCCCAGCACGATAAACGAGATGATGCGATAAATTTTATCCAGTGAGGATAAATCCAACAGAAATACCTTGAGCGTCGTCACAGCCAATAAAATCAAACCCATCAAGCGCAACAGCTTTCGTGATCGAACGAGTCCGGCGACCAGCATCGCACCGCCGTAAAGCATCCAGATGATCGAAAGCGACAGCCGCTGCGATAAAATATAATCGCGCATCCCTTCGATAACCGCCGGATTTCGCGAGGGAGAATAATATCCCGAAGCTTCAAGCGTGAGTGCCGCCACCGCAAAAACATTCGCTCCAACGGTCAGAATGTGATAGGCAACATTCGTTTCCTGCGGGTCAAGTCCATCGCTCTTTCTGGAATAAAAATATCGCCCGATGAAAAGAGCTGCGACCAGAGCTGCGAAGGCAAAAAATGTTTTATTGAAAAATAATGTATGGCTTGGGTCATTAAAGTACGGCGCGTTTACTGCAATCAATTTGACGGTAGCTAAGGTCAGCAAAGCGAATCCGCCAAAGCGCATCCAGGCATTTTTGCGAATCACACCAAGACATAATGCGGCTCCCGCGTAAAGCGTGAAGAGTAACGAAAGCACCAACTGCTTGGACTCTTCAATCGGAGTGTTATGGGCATCAATGCGAGTCCATTCCGTCAGGGAGGATTCTGCCGTGGTAAGTTCGTCATAATTCTTAACTAACTTCTGTTGCTCAAAGAAATCATTAATGTCCATTGATAAAAAGAGAATTATCAGAACATTGGCAGCGGCCAGGAAAATTGAGCGCAGCGTTTTAGATTCAGCCTCATCATTTTCTTTTCTGGAATGCAGCCACGCCGCCGCTACTAACGCAATAATCAATGCCAGTGCGGAGAAAGCTCGACGATTGAGCAGCGGCGTAAAATTATTTCCAGCAAGATGACCAAAATCGCTGGCATCAAACATCAGCCAATGCACCGCTGCAATGGTGAAGATGAGAAGTGCGGCACGAAACGTGGTGCGGTCTTTGGCTTGCAGCCCGATCCACGTCAGAATTATGCCTTCAATCGCCCACGCCATTGTGACCCAATGCTGATCGAATTGAATCGGAATCGCTAAGGTCAAAAACAAACTCGCCAGTCCGAGAAAAGTCAGGATCAGGAATTTATCTTGTCCGTCACGGCTGTAAGTCAGATAACCCAAGCCCAGATAAAAGGCGGAGAGAACTACCGCGAACAAGCCAAGATACGGATGATATTGTGGCGATAATAATCCGTAACTCGCACCGAAATACATAAACGCATTCGAGAAAATCAGCGAGATTTCCGGGTACTGAATCGGGCGGCGATGAATAACGTTATGAAACACCGCGAGCAGTGCGAAAATTACAAATAGTACCGTGAAGAAAAAGATAGTCGTACCTAATTTTTCCGGTCGGTACCATTCGAGATACCACGCCGCACTCATCAGCACAGTTGCGCCGTACGTCAAATAATTCAGGATGCGCCATTGCTTGAAATACGCGACAGCCAACACGCCAAGATTGAGCAATGTGATATAGCTGAACAATCCAATCTGATTGTCTACGCCGGTCGAAAGCATCACGGGAGTGAGGAACCCGCCGATGATTCCAAGGATCGCAATGGCGATGGCATTGTAACGCGCAGCCAATAAAACCGAAGTCGCCGTGACCATTGCCATCAAAGCGAAAGCAGGGAATTGTCCGATGATTCCGTAGCGAGCAAACGCCGCGAAAAATGTCAGATACAAAATCGCAATGCCGCCGCCGGAAAGTCCTTGCGCATAATGTTTGTAATCAAACGAACGAAGTTTTTCTCCGCCAATCAGAAAGCCAATGCCGATGAAGACGCCGAGCGCGACACGTCCGGTTGGCCCAATCCATTCGCGTTCGAAGGCGAGTTTTAAGAAAAATCCAATGCCAATGACGATGGACAAAATCCCAATTCGATTGAACCAATTCGCGCCGATCAATGATTCAACATTGACACCTTTAAGACTGGACGTAGGTTTTTCCTGTGGCAGAAATTGCGGAGCTTTCGGTTCAATTGAGGAATCATTTGGCTCAATGTTTATGGGGCTTGGGCTAATTCCTTCAACTTTTGGAAGAGGTGTTTCCCGGATTACTGGAACGGATAAAATTTCAGGTGGAGCCGCAACTGGTTCAGGCTTAACCGGAGCGGGAGCTTGATATTTTTGTGCGAGTCCGAGGCGTTCCTCAATGGTGTAAATGCGCTGTGTTTGTTCGCGCAAATGCTGCTCAATAAAATTCAGCCGTTGCCATAACTGTTGGTTCGTTGGTTGCGATGGATCGTCATTCATAGAAAATATTCCTCAAATCATGACTGACTATACGCTGAGTTTGGAAGGAGGAGAATGGGATTGTGACAGTTATTGTATTGCCACAAATAAACTAAATCCGCTGAAACGCCTTATCAATTTCTTTGGCTGTCATCCGCAAAATAATTGGTCTGCCGTGTGGACAGGTCGCCGGATTATTGCACTTCAATAATTCATCAATCAACCACCGCATTTTTTCCGGCGTAAGATTCATATTGATTTTAATGGCGGCGCGACAGGCTAAGCCCGCCGCGATTTCAGCGCGAATTTCATCCATCGTTAATCCGCGTCGTTCTTGCTCAATCGCTTCGAGCAGGGAAATTAATAAGGCTTTCGCAGCGTCTTGCGGAATTGCCGCCGGGATGGATTTGACCGCAATTGTACGTCCTGAAAGTTGTCCGATTTCAAATCCATTCGCTTCAAATTCTGACGAAAGTTGATCGAATGCCGAAGCCTGCGCCGGAGTTAAATCAATCGTTTCCGGCATTAATAAACGCTGCGATTGAATTTGCTTTTGATTGAGATTGCGCCAGTGCTGCTCGAATAAAATGCGTTCGTGCGCGATGTGCTGATCTATCAACATAAAACCTACGCGGTCAACGGCGATGATGAAGCTGTTGTGCATCTGCCCCAGCGGTTTGATGTCATCAGGAATCAACGAAAGATCGTTCGCGGGCTTGAGCGGAGAATTGGAAAAATCAGAACCCTTCGTACCTAAACATCCGATGCGTACGCCGTAGCGAATGGGCGCAGCATCCGCCGCCGGAGCCATCGCAATTTCTGTTTCCGTTAAATTAATTCGCTGCTGTTCAAGTGGAGGCGGAGCCGATGAAATTTCAGGCTTTGTAACTTCTTCCGGCTGCGAACTGCCTGCTGCGAACTGATTCGGCGTATTCAGTGCCGCCAACATTTCTTCCCGCGAAAGTTGCGGCGGTTGATAAGCTCCGCTGGAAGGGATGCTGTTTTGACCAATAAAATCAGGTCTTTCGTGAACTTTGGGAATTGTCAGGCTGGCAGGTTCAAGATGAACCATCGGTGTCACGGCGGCTTTGGCTCCGCCGATGGAAGCTCTGATCGCATCGCGGACAGTGTCGTGAACAATCGTCGAACGGACGAAGCGCACTTCGGTTTTTGCGGGATGAACATTGACGTCAACTTCGTCAGGCGGCAGTTCTACAAAGAGCATCGCGGACGGATAAACTCCTGCGGGCATCATCGCGCGAAAGGCTTCGGTTAAGGCTCGCCCTAATACTTTATCCCGGACGAAGCGACCATTGACGAAAAAATATTGCGAATCGCGTGTTGTCCGTACGACCGAAGGCGACGAGACAAAACCGCTGACGCGAATCGAACCGACTTCGCCGAAGACTTCGATCAGCGCATCTACAAAATCTCCGCCGAATAATTGGTACGCGCGTTCGCGCAAAGTTTCGACCGGTGAAGCACTGATGCTTTCGCGTCCGTTATTGGTGAGCGTGAAAGCAATTTTCGGATTCGCCAGCGCGTAGTGCGTGACTAAATTCGCGATGTGAAAGCTTTCGGTCGCTTCGGATTTGAGAAATTTCAAGCGCGCCGGAACATTGAAAAATAAACTGCGAATTTCAAATTCCGTCCCGCGAGTAAAGGCGACTTCTTTGACGTTGAGCAATTTTCCGCCATTGATTTCGACTTGTGCGCCGACGAGATCATCTTTGGTTTGCGTGAGCAATTTTACTTTGCTGACCGAAGCGATTGACGCGAGAGCTTCGCCGCGAAAACCGAGCGTGACGATTGCGCCTAAATCTTCAGCGGTTTTTATTTTGCTGGTCGCGTGTCGTTCAAAAGCGAGGATCGCATCATCACGGATCATCCCTTCGCCATCATCAGAAATTTTTATGAGGCGACGCCCGCCAGACTCAATGTTTACGCGGATGTTTGTCGCGCCTGCGTCTAAGGAATTTTCGAGGAGTTCTTTGACGATGGAGGCGGGTCGCTCGACGACTTCTCCGGCGGCGATTTGATTGGCAAGTTGATCTGGTAGAACGCGAATTTTGGACATTAATTGAAGCCGTAAGAATATTCTAAAATCAGAGCCATGCAAATAGGCTTACCATTTTCTGTTGCAGGTTTGAATCGAATTGCTTGTGCTGCTTTAATTGCCTGATTTGTCATTCCTCCATCAAGATAACTGAGTGGAATAATATTTTTTACTTGACCATCACTATCGAAAATAGTGCGTAAAACTATGGTTCCTTGAATCATCTTTTTTCGAGCTTCGTCTGTGATAATGAGTTTTTCTTTATGTAGAATCTGAATTTGCGCTACGTTTCCTTCTTTTGGGAGCGTAGATAAGCAACTAACAGACGATGGGTCGGTTTTATATTTTGTAATTGTAGCTAGTCTTTCTCGCCAAAATTCTGTTTCAGGGGATAGTCGAGCAATTTTTAGATATGTTTCAATGCCAGTTTCAAAAATAGAAAGGGCATTATTCCAGGAATTCACAGGCTTCTCGTAAGAATTGTCTTTTCGATAGTAACCAACGAGCGCAGATTGAGCTTTAAGAGTATAGGCAGAAGAAAGTTTTGGATTTAGCTGCAACGCTCTATCAGCATCATTATAAGCATTAGAATACTCGCCCTTCTGGTAATTAAAGATACCTCTCAGATAAATAGCCCCTGCATTCTGATCATTAATATCAAGAGCTAATAACATTTCTTGATGAGCTTCTTTTACTTTCCCTAAAGCGTAAAGTGCCGTCGCATAATTTGAATGCGCCAAATCTGATTTTGGATTTAGGTTAACAGCCTTTTTAAGCGCATTCTTCGCCGCGTCTAATTCATTGTTAGCGTGCAATGCGATTCCATAATATAACCAAGCTTCGGCATCACTTTGATTCTTAGAATTATTAAGATATTTGCGCCACAATTTAACAGATTCATCATATTTCCCATCGTCTAAAAGCTTTATAGCAATTTTCTTATCATCATCTGAATCACTATTTGAGATCCCAGCTAAACCAGTACTACACAAAATAAGCGAAAGAAAAATTGTTGTGAGTAAAAATTCCGTTAATGATTTAGTCATTTTTAGACCTCTAAACTAAGCCGCCCAATCTTCAACTTTCAGATTTGGAATTTTGCTGAAGTCTTTGAGATTGCGCGAAAGCAACGTGGCATCGTTAGCAATCGCTATCGCTGCGATTTTCAAATCCATTGTGCCGATTCGAATTCGTTGTTTTTGTAACTGCTCAAATTGCGCCGCCGCAGAATTATTAAAATCCAGAACCTCTAATTTACCGAAATTTTTTAGAGTTCGTTTGAGTTTTTCGTAAGCGAAAATTTGTTGTTCAAGATCACGAGCTTTGGCCAGCAGTGACATCCATCCACGAACTTGCTCTTCAAATGAAATAATGGTTGTTAATCTTTCTTCAGGTAAGAGTTTTTTCAGACGAAAGTGTAGGCGTTGCGCTTCGTGTGACGAAGCTCTTTCCAACAAGCTCATGTGATCGGTGTCTAAAATATACATCGGGGCAATCGCTGCAAATTTATTTAATGGAACGAAGCGTAAGTTTCGGAGTTGTTTTCTCTTTAGGACGAAGGGATTCACGGTATTTGCGCCCTAACTCCATTGCTTCATCATACATCGGATCATTCGCAAATGATCCCCAAACACTATCCAGCCAATCAGGTTTAGTTTCCTTGTTAAGTTGTACCTGTTTTTTAAGTGAAGCTAATTCAGTCTCGATTGCTGTTAGTCTGACTTCTACATTAGGTCTTGACATATTCGCTCCTTACAGAAATTGTACAGTCTTGATCTTCAATTCATCAAGCTGCTTCTTATCTACTTCGCTGGGGCTGTCGGTCATCAAATCGGAACCGCTGGCGACTTTCGGGAACGCGATCACGTCGCGTAAAGATTTCGCTCCGGCGAATAACATGATCATCCGATCAAGCCCAAGGGCGATACCGCCGTGGGGAGGTGTGCCGTAGCTTAATGCTTCGAGGAAAAATCCGAATTTTTCTTTGGCTTCTTCGTCGCTCAAGCCTAATGCTTTGAAAATTTTTGCTTGAATATCGGAGCGGTGAATTCGGATGGAACCGCCGCCAAGTTCGCTGCCGTTCATGACTAAATCGTAGGCTTTGGCACGGACTTTGCCGAGGTCGCCTTCGAGGTTGTTGATGTCTTCGTCAATCGGTGAAGTGAACGGATGGTGCATCGCGTAGTAACGTTTGTCTTCGGGATGGAATTCAAACATCGGGAAATCTACGACCCACAGCATTTTGTGTTCGGCTTCGTTGATGAGATTTTCGTGGCGTGCGATTTCGAGGCGGACTTGTCCCATCGCATTGCAGGCGACATCCCATTTGCCACCGATCATTAAAATTGAATCGCCGGGTTGAGTGCCTGTGATTTGAATTAAAGAATTCATTCCGTCTGCACCTAAGAATTTCGTCAGCGCAGATTTATTTTCGTTTTCCAAAACCTGAATGTAAGCCAAACCGCCTGCGCCGTGACGCTTCGCGTGTTCGCCAATTTCGTCATACGTTTTGCGCGACCACGTAGCCGCGCCTTTCACGACGATGGCTTTGACTGCGCCGCCTTTGTTGACAGCATCGGCGAAGACCGGAAAGGCGCTGCTGGCAAATTGCTCAGACAAATCCATCATCTTCAACCCAAAGCGCAAATCGGGTTTGTCGGAGCCATATTTGTTCATCGCTTCGCTGTATGGCATTCGTTGAAATGGACGCGCTGGCTCAGCAATTCCCGCGACTTTGAAGCATTCGCAAACCATCGGCTCCAAGATGTCAAAAACATCATCGGGCTGGACGAAGCTCATTTCCATATCAATTTGGGTGAACTCCGGTTGACGGTCGGCACGCAAATCTTCATCGCGGAAACAACGTGCAATTTGAAAATATTTGTCATAGCCGCCGATCATCAGCAGTTGTTTGAAGAGCTGCGGCGATTGCGGCAAGGCATAAAATTTGCCTGCGGCGGTACGCGCCGGAACCAGATAATCACGTGCGCCTTCCGGGGTGGATTTTGTCAAAATCGGTGTTTCGATTTCATAGAATCCACGCGTGTCTAAATAATTTCGCACGGCTAACGCCAGCTTATGGCGGAGGCGAAAATTCTTTTGAATTTCGACGCGGCGCAAATCAAGGTAGCGATATTTCAGGCGTAGCTCTTCACTGGCGACACAATTTTCCAATTCAAACGGAGGCGTGCTGGCGTCGTTGAGAAATTTGATTTCGGTGGCAGCGACCTCGACTTCACCAGTGGCCATGACGGCATTGAAATTCGCTTCATCGCGTTTGACGCAGACGCCTGTGATGGAGATCACGAATTCGCGTCGTACCTGTTTGGCTTGGGCGAGCAATTCAGCATTGACGCTTTCGTCAAAGACGATTTGCGTAATGCCTTCGCGGTCGCGCAGATGGATGAAAAGCAGTTGTCCCTGATCGCGGTAACTGTTGACCCAGCCCATCAAAGTGACGGTTTGCCCGGCGTTTTCCTGACGGAGTTCGCCGCAGTTATGAGTGCGTTTTGTTTGTCCTAAATGATCTAGCATAAATAGTGATGGTTGGGGGGCGGTGATCGGTAAACCTATAGCAAATTTAGCTTGAATGTCCAAGGTTATAAATTGCCACTAGCTTCAGCTAGTGGAACGGTGAAGGGGAAATCAGAGGCTTTAGCCAAAATTCTGAAATAACTCCCTTCTAATGGGCTTTAGATACAAGCTAAAGCTGAGCGGAAAAGAATTGTTTTTCCATTTCGGCTAAAGCCTCTGTTTTGCTTCATCGCAATCCACTAGCTGAAGCTAGTGGCAATTTATTCAATTCACTCTGAACATTCGAATTGAAACCGCTGTAAGACGAATTTTTATTCAGTTAATTAAAAAGATTACTACTCTCCCCGATCCTCAATAATTGTTTCGGATAACGGCTTTCCGATGACTTGAATTGGCTGCCGATTATGGTAGCGGGTAAAGTCTGTGATCGGTGATGGAACATTGCCTAGTAATTCCTGACGCAGTAAATATTCCTCGAATTCAGCCTCGGTCATTTGTGGTTGATCAATTGTTGCTGTTGGCATAATCACCTACTGTAACTTAGCCTTGATGGAGTTTAAATCCAACGATTCCTGTTCACCGGTCGTTAAATTTTTCAAGCCGTATAATTCTTTTGCGACTTCATCATCGCCAATAATCAAAGCATATTTTGCGCGTGCTTTGTTGGCTTGTGCCATTGCTTTTTTCATTTTCCGCTCTTCAAATTCCAATGCAACGGAAAGTCCGGCGCGGCGCAATTCACTGGCGAGTATAAATGATTTTTGTCGCGCGGCTTCACCTAAAAATACGATAAAAATATCAGGTGCAGCACTGTTACGAATGCGCTCCGCTTCGTCAGGCGGAATTGACAACACCATTCGATCCAGTCCGAACGCAAAGCCGAAACCTTTCGTGGGTGGACCGTCAAGAATTTCTGCCAATCCATCGTAGCGACCTCCACCGACGATAGTGTTTTGTGCGCCGAGGCTTCCGCCAATAATTTCAAAGGCGGTTCGCGTGTAATAATCCAGTCCGCGCACCATCCGTGGATTCACTGTGTACGCGATGCCGCGTGCGTCAAGATGCGCTTTGAATTGTTCGAAATGCACACGTGAAGCTTCGTCCAAGGAATCAGTAATCGTTGGTAAGTCCGCAATTAATTTTTGGCAATTCGGATTTTTGCAATCGAAAATTCTGAGCGCATTGGTTTCAAAGCGATGCTGACAATCTCCGCATAGTTGATCCAATTTTCCGGCCATTTCCGCTCGCAATTTTTCCAAATATGCTGGACGGGAATTGGCGTCGCCAACCGAATTAATCAGCAAGGTCGTATCGTTGATGCCTAATTCCTTCAGCATCCAACTGAGCATTTCGATGATTTCCGCTTCGATGGCGGGGGCGTCACTCGTGCCTAAAACTTCGGCTCCGATTTGATAAAATTGACGGAAGCGCCCGGCTTGCGGACGTTCGCGGCGAAACATTTGCCCGACGTAATAAAGCTTTGTCATTTCGCCGCTGGCTTTGTCGTTGTAGAGCTTGTGCTGAATGTACGCACGAACTACCGAAGCCGTATTTTCAGGGCGTAGCGTCAACGAAGTCTGGTCGCTGTCTTTGTCAAGAAACGTGTACATTTCTTTATGGACGATGTCGGTAGCTTCGCCGACACCACGCGCAAAAAGTTCCGTTTTCTCAAAAATCGGCGTGCGGATTTCATCGAATCCATAGCGGCGAAATGCTTCGCGGGCGACGGCTTCCACGCGCAACCACAGCGGCATATCTGTCGGTAAAATATCTCGTGTGCCTTTGACGGTTTGAATCATAAAAAATTAGTTTCGAGTTTTGAGTCTCGTGTTTCGAGGCACTGATTCACAAATAATTTGTGGGAACTAAGCTATCTTTCCTTCCTCGGAACCCAAAACGCGAAACCTCCATTTCCAGTGGGCAAAATCGAAACGAAGATTCTAACACAGGGCATCAGCAACCGTCTTGCTACTTTCGTAACCGATAAAAAGTTAAGAGAAATCAGTTGGTCAACTGAGAGCTACTACTCAGGCGAGTGGCATGGCTGGCTTGTAAACTGAGCTGGGCGGTTTCCAGGGCTTTATTGAGTTTTAGATTTTCGCCTTCAATGATGGCAGAGCCGATGCTGATGCCACGCAAAGCATCTTCGGCAGAAATTAGCAGAGGGCGCGACTCAATGACTGTGCTTTGGAATCGCGCGACAATATCCAGCGACATTTCTTCGGGCGCATCGTGGATTAAGACCACATACTCATCGCCACAATAATGAATAATTTTATCATTTTTGCGAATCTGCTTCTTCAACATTTTAGCCAGATCGCGCGTCGTCGCTTCAACCGAAAGCGGTTCAATATGTTCAAGCAGTTGACGAAAAACACGCAAATCTACCAGCAAAAGCCGTAACGGATTAACTTCGTTGGTGGCGATTTCAACTTCACGGGAAAAGTGTTCGTGCAGAAATCTGGCATTCGGTAAGTTGGTCACAACATCAAGCAGGGAAGCTTCGCTGGCAACGGCAAAGCGTCTGGCATTGAGGAAAGCGTCTGAACAAAGAGACGCGAGACGGCTAAAATTATCTATTTGTTCCTCGTTAAATTCTTTTCGTGATTTGGAATAAACCACCATCGCTCCAAACTGATGCTCCCCTTTTTTGAGGGGCAGCGCCTGCATGGTCAGATATTTATTAAAGGAGAAGGATTCATCCTTTTGCCGCCAGAGATGAAATATTTCATTTTCAGGGTTGCAATTTATCTGCCGTTCATTACTTGTCAAAAGGTAGCCGGTAACGCCTTCGTCCAATTCTATTTTGCAGCCGTAGAAATGCGTGGCATCCAGGCCGTGAGCAAATACTATTTCAGCCTTGCCGGAATATTCATTCAATTCGTAGATGACGAACGAATCAAGCTTTTCCTGAAAAGGGATGATGCGGTGTAAGTCATTAGCGAGAAAATGATAGTAATCATGGATGTTCATCGAACTGGCGATATTTTCTGCCAGATTCAGCAAGCCGTAATTCACCTGACTGGACATGCGCGATTCCTGAATAGCCTGGACGAAAGATGGAGTTGCCGAAATTTCGCTACTCGAAGTAGCTTGCATTACTTGCAGCGCATCGGCTGCCAGGGCTTCAATTTCCTTGAAAGGCAGGTTTTCGATTTTCAGGTTGGCAATTTTCTCCTCACAAACAGACAAATTATTGATGAATAAATCTACCAGTTGTGGATCGTAGTGCAATCCTCTGTTAACTCGTAATTCCTGAATGGCTGCTTCACGAGAAAGTGCTTTTCGATAAAGCCGCTCTTCGCGCATCGCATCGAAGCAGTCAACAATGGAAAGGATGCGAGCCGTCAGAGGGATTTCTTCACCTTTTAACCCTTCTGGATAACCAGTTCCATCCCATCGTTCATGGTGATACCTGACGATTTCAACTAAGGGATAAGGGAAGTCTATTTGCTCCAGAATTTGTGCCCCAATGACAGTGTGTTGCTTCATCCGATTGAATTCGTAAGTAGTTAGTTTACTGGGCTTGGTCAGGATGTAATCCGGGACAGCAACCTTTCCAATATCACGTAATAATGCTCCTGCGCGTAAGGCTTTGACTTCCATTTCGGAAAGGTGCATCAGGCGGGCGATCTCTTCGGCGTAAATTTGCACGCGACGGACGTGTTCATGGGTAATTTTATCTTTGGCATCAACGGCTGCGGCAAAGGCTTGCAGCGTACGCTCGTGCAGGTCGTCCATTTCCTGCGCATGACGCCGGGCTTCTTCGATATTTTTTACATACGGAGATGCTACTGCATAAGCTACGCCAATTAACGGAATGGTTAGCAGTACCATCCAGAATCCAAAATAAAAAACCAGCGTATTGACAATCGCTGCAATGGCAACCCCGGAAAGAGAAGTAACCAGAGTCCAGAGGTTGCTGACCAGCCAGGTTTTGACAAATCCTGAATCATTTCTAATGGCAAAAAAAATTGACAGCAGCAGGAGATTGATAATCCCTTGCAAAAAAGATAGCGCGATTAATGCCAAGCTGTAGATGAGGAAGGTGCGGCTTTGATGGGCTAATTGTGAGAGCGGTCCGAAGGCCTTGATCATCAGATGCGCAGCCAGAAAAAATGACAGGCTGGTGAATCCGACATTAGAAAACCGGACTAATGGTCTTTTGGCGAAGCGCAGGGACTCTGAATATGTAACCAGTGCGGCGATCAATAAAGCAATTTCGGTTCCATATAATAAAAAGCCCAGGAAAATAAAGGCATCCGAGCTGGTGATGAAATAACCAAATGACGAAGGAACCATTTTGGCAATGGCCCAGGATGAGAGCAGGGTAATCGAAAGAAGTGCAATCCAATGATAGGTTGGTTGGTTCGAATAGGTTCGATAAGCCGCGTACCCGAACAGCAGAATCCCAAAGAAAGCGATCAGATACCTGTAATGTTCAGAATAATTTTTATTTTGTTCAGCGATCATTCGTACTCAACAGGAAATTTAGGGGAGAAAGGCACTTCAACCCGCGCGGGCGATAATGACGAAGTTTAACGAGGATTCGTCACGGAACTGTTATATTTTAATGATGAGATCAACCGTAGTGCGAACTGTTAGCTCACACTACACCTGCTAAAAAAAAATAAAAAATATTGCACAGCCCTGTACGCTGCATAGGGAGTATGCTAGATTGCGCCTCGTCGCAAAAAGAAACAATTTGTTGCCAGAGAAATTGTTTTCAGTAAGCCAGTTTTGGGGCGAGTTCATTACTTTTCATCAAGCCGGGATTTTTTCAGAACAAGAGTTCTGGATGCTTTCCGTGAGGACGTTCGAACACATCGTCACCTTCATCTGCGCTTGCGCTTACCGTGCAAGGTGTCCTGTTTCCGTACCAAGTCACGGATAAAACCGGCATTCAGAGTTACTCACACAAATCTTTTTGTGTGTCGTGGTTCCGTGTGTCAAAATTTGGAGAAACCATTGAAAATACCTACTTTCCGTTCATCGAAAGAATTATTGCAAGTTGTTATCAATCGCCGCTTACCGCGCCATTTCGGGCGACAATTCATCAGCCTGATTCTGGCAATCACCTTGATTACAAATCCATTATTGGCAGCTCCACAAGGATTCACGTTGCTCGGACACGAGATGAGTTACGGTGCCTCGTTCTGGTGGCATAACAGCGGCTGGGCAGCGAAGACCGCAAAATGGTTGCCGCAACAAACCAAACCAGCAGACACGAAGGGCTGGGACGGGAAAGGCGCGCCACCAAATACACCACCTGAACCCAAGGAACAGGAAAAGCAAAGTGACCGCGATTACAAAGTCCAAAGCATTGAGATTTCGCCGCGTGACGTCGTCATTCAGACAGGCGAGAAAATCATTTTTTCGGCGATTGCGTACGACCAAAGCGGCAACATGATTCCCGGCGTGAAATTCACGTGGGATGGCAACGATGAAAACAAAAAACGTAAGATGAGCTTAACCCCGAACGGGGAATTTTCTTCGCCAGTGGCGGGTAATTACAAGGTGACAGTGGAGGCTCTCGGCAAAAAAGACAGCGTTAAAGTAGATGTTGTCGGAGAGCAGATTAACCCCAATGAGAAGGGATTTCCAGGCGAGCCAGTGTCTTCACAGGATGATCCTAAGCCAGCCAAAATCGGGTTGCGAAATTTCGCGCCGAATGTGCCGAAAGAAGCCGCCCCGCTCCGTCAAAACGAAGCTGACAAATTAGCGAAACTTACTGGTAAAGCTACCCGTGCTGCCACCACTGCCGTAGCCGCAGTGCAAGGCGGAAATTATGATTATTATCAATGGAATGCCAGCAATTACACCACTGCGGATGATCCGGGGCGCGAAGTTGGGCAACCCGCAGGGCACGCGGTAGACGGCGGCGCAGGCAGTGGCAACTTTCAATTCTCAGCTCCAATCATCGGGATGGACGGACGCGGGATTGATCTGAGTTTAGCAATGAATTACAACTCGCGTCTGTGGCATAAAAACGGCACGGATATGTACTTCGATATTGATAATGATTACATTCCCGGCTGGACATTTGGCTTTGGCAAAATCATCACCGCAGGCACTGGTTTTATGCTGATTGATGCCGATGGCACACGGCACAGCTATGGCGGAAATACGTGGAATTACTCAGCACCGAATACATCATTGCAAGGCTTTGACGGCTATACGAAAGATGGAACTTTTATTAATTATTGGGCAAAAGGATACAAGCCGCAATTTAACAGCACAATTCTTGAAGCACGAGCCTGGTTGCCAAATGGTACGACCATTGTCTACGGCGCATCTACGAAGTTGACTGCCTATCCAACTCTTATCACGGATGCCAACGGTAACGTCATGACGATTACCTACCGAAACAATCAAGGTCCGAACATTGATACGATTACAGATACGTTAGGGCGGATGGTCAAATTTAAATATGCGCCGTTTAATGGTAAAGATGTCGTGGTAGCAGTCACAGTTCCGGGCTTCAACGGCGGCGCGGATCGCGTGGCCGTGCAATATGCGTATGACACTCGAAATTTAACTCTCGCCGGAGCCAACTACGGGTTTAGTGGCGTCACGCCGCGTGTGCAAAACAGCCTGATTACGGTGATGAAGGCGATTTATTATCCTGCCACCAATACCGGATATTGGTTTGGCGATAGTGATTCCTATTCGAATTATGGAATGATTCGCAAAGTCAGCGAACGCCGTGCGATGGTGTGCAGCAATCCCAACGATACCACGGCGCAAGCTAATATTGTCCCGGCAGGCGCAGGCACGATGTCACGTCAAATGGTGTATTCCCATACGACCTTGCCCGGTTACAGCGGAACTACCGGAACACTCTCAGATGTACCGACCTACGACCGGATGACGGAAGATTGGTCTGGACGCCAGCCCAGCATTCCCCAACCCGTGACAGAATATTCGGTAGTGACCGGAGCTAGTACGATTGTGACGCGCATCACGCGTAGTAATATCGCAACCGAAGAACTAACGACGGAACAAATCACTGACAATAACTCAGCTTCGCAGACGTACGGATTATTACTGGAAGACAAAACCTTCCCGAATAAAACTTCGACTACACCGCTCAGAAAATCCAAAGTGTATTGGGAAGTTCCATTTTCTACCTTGAATTACGGGTCGCCGCGTCCGAACCATATGGAAATCACGGATGAACGCAATCAGATGACCACGACAAATTATACTTACGGAACAAACTTTAATCAGGTCACTGATGTCAGGGAGCTTGGCTGGAGTAATCAATTGCTGCGCCGCACGCACACAGATTACATCAACACGACCAATTACATCGGCGCGTCGAGCAGTGGTTCTAATGGCAACTATAGCAGTTACAGCGGACGCCATATTTTCAGTCTGGTCAGTGCGGTAGATGTTTACGGACCGGATGACACAACGAGAGTTTCGCGCACGGAATATCAATATGATGGACAAACGTTAATGGATACGCCGGGTGTGGTGCGACACAGCGACGCCTCGAATCCGTATGATCCGGGATACCAATCTTGCGACTGGGTCTGGAATCCCAACCTTGGTCAAGCTGGTGAGTATGAATATATCTGTAACACGTATTATACCTATGATGCCAGCACGAACTATCGCGGCAATGTCACGAATGTGAAACGCTCTGCTGATGCGGTGAATTACAGCACAGATACCAATGCGCTGATAGAAACGCGCAGCTATGACATTTGCGGAAATCTGCGCGTGGCATCTACTTCGTGCTGCGAACAAACGAGTTTCAATTACACTTCCGCGACGGCGTATGCCTGGCCTTCGTCGGTGACGCGCGGTTCGGCGACTGATCCGACGCAGCAAAACACCAGCAGCACGGTCTATGATTACAATACAGGATTAGTGAATAACGCGACCGATGCCAATAACCGGACTTCCAGCGTGGTCTATCACGCGACAACCTTGCGTCCGGTTTTTGAATATTCTCCCACCGGAGGCTATGCCTATCACGAATATTACGATGATGCGATGGTCGTCGTGGATATGGTGTATGAGGCGGGACTGAACGGCGGTAACTGGGCGAATCGCGTAGATAAATATCTGGACGGCTATGGTCGCGCCGAAGCGGAAATCGGCTTCACTGTCGGGTATGCCATGGATGTCGTGGATACCGCGTACGACCGCTTCGGGCGCATTCTGAAACAATCCCGACCTTATCGGCGTAACGCGGATTGGTCGGTCAATGAAACGCCGCAGTTTAGCTTTTACAACTACGATGTGCAGGATCGGATTACCAGTGTGGTCGCGCCGGATAACAGTACAACCTCTCGCTATTACAACGAATCCACTTATCCGGGCGTCGCCACTGCCGGAGCGTTGGGAAACACCATTCGCGTCAAAGATGCGTGGAACCGTGAACGCTGGGCGAGAAGCGATGAACAGGGGCGCATGGTAGAAGTCGTCGAACCGAATCCAACTGGCACAGGTGCTTTGACGACCGGTGGGTTCAAAACGAATTATGCCTACAACCCGCTCGGTAATGTGACAACCGTCACGCAAGGCGCGCAAACGCGCAGTTTCAAATACGATTCCCTCGGACGGTTAACGAATCAGAAATTAGCGGAACGCGCCGCCACGCTCAACGACAGCGGAGCGACGGGGACGACGTGGAGTGATTATTTCAAATATGACAATCGAGGAAATTTAATTCAACGCATTGATGCGCGACGTGTCAAAACCAATTTCAATTACGCGAGCGATCCGCTCAATCGCCTGCAAAATGTGAGCTATGACAAATCTGCCGCGCCCAATGCCACCAATATTCTGGATGCGGCAACGGTGACGTATAGCTATGAAAATACCGCTGGCAAAGACAAGACGCGCTTAGTGAGTACGAGTTTGACCGCCGTCAATGGTTTGCTGGCAGGCTTTGGGAATCAATCGTTTGTTTATGACAGCGAAGGACGATTAAGTTCCGCTTCACAGAATTATGGTAACAGCCGTTTTGCCACAAGTACTTACGTTTTTGATACACTGGATCGTGTCAGTCAGGCGAATTATCCCGCCCTCACCGGACAGGTTGGCGCACCCGTCAGGCAGGCTGTGCCGACGTACGACATTGCCAGCCGCTTACAGCAGTTAACCTATAACGGAACCGCGATGGCGACGAATGCGGTGTATAATGCGGCGAGCCAGACGACCAGTTTGAACTTAGGGAATACAACGCAGGAACAGTACACGTTTGATCCGCTGACGGGTTTGTTAACGCAGCAAAAAGTCTTACAGGGCGCGAATACGCATGTGGATTTGGAATACAATTACACGCTCGCCAACGCGACAAATAATGTTGGCGCGAAGACGGGGCAACTCGCTTTCATCAAAGACAACAAGGGAACCAGTGGGAATCGCAATCGCGCTTACACCTATGACAAGTTAGGGCGGCTGACACAGGCGAATGGCGGCTCAGGCGGCACACTGTGGAGCCAGACCTACGCTTACGACCAATACGGAAATCGGACGAGTGTAGCGAAGACGGGGAATTCAGCCGGAGGCGGCGCGATTGATTCCGACGGGATCGCCAGTCTGACGTTCAATGCCGCGACAAATCGGATCACGACAGCGAATTTCGTTTATGACGAAGCCGGAAACCAGACACAGAGCAACGAAAACGGCTCCATCAGGAACTATCGGTATGACGCGGCGGGGCGGCTCTATGATGTGAAAGATGCTGGCAATACGAATTTGCTGGCAACGTACAGTTACGGCGCGAGCAATCAGCGGTTACAGTTGATTGAGAGCGGCTTGACGTGCTTGTACGCGTGGGAAGGCGGGAGCGTCATTGCGGAATACAACGGCGCGAATAACGGGATGGCGTGGACGAAGAGTTACATTTATCTCGGCGGCAGATTGCTGGCGACGGAAGCACCGCTGTCAGTTTTTACGACCGAAACGAAATACCATCATCCTGACAGGTTGGGGACACGCTTAGTCACGAGCAGTACTGGTGTAGTCGTGAGTGAAAATATCAGCCTGCCATTTGGCTGCACGATCAGCGGCGAATCCATCAACCTCGCAGGCAGTGCGACGAAGAAACGATTCACGAGCTATGATCGCAGCGACACCACGAAACTGGATTACGCCGTCAATCGGCATTATTCCTCCGCACAGGGACGATTCACACAGGTTGATCCCATTGGGATGAGTGCGACAAATCTAAGTGACCCGCAGAGTCTAAACCTGTACGCTTATTGCGGGAATGACCCAATTAATCAGCTTGATCCTGATGGTTTGTTTAGCTTGAAAAGTTTATTTAGCGGGATTAGAAAGGCTTTCTCTAATATATGGGTTCGAATTGCTGTATTGGCAGCTTTGACAGTAATTTCTTTAGGTTTATTAGGACCTTTGACAGCACCAACTATTATCTCCAATTTGGGATTTAGTATTGGTGGAAGTGCGACAGTTGCAGTAACAGCAGGCACACATCTTACCTTAGTGGGGTGGGCAACAATTGGGCTATCAGCAGCTTCAGGCATAGGGCTGCCAACTTTGGGAGGCTATGGAGGGTTTAGGACTCCGCCTTTCAATGGCGCGAGTGGTGCAAGTGCGATAAATAGTTTCTTACCACAGGCTAGTTCTCCCTCATCATTAATTGACTATGATGGTGCAATCCGCGCCGCACGTATTGCCCTGAAAAGACCGCAATGTCGAAACCTTATTGCAGGATCATCGGGTAAAAACCCAACAAAATTACTTAATGACTTGTTAAATAGGGGGCAATTTAAATTTGATGTCAGTATAGCTGTAGATGGATCCTTTGCAGGAACTAATGGTCCGGGGGTGACTTCAAAAGTAGGGTTAAGCCATGGTTTTTATACTGATCAAACTGTAAACGGTAAGACAACAGCCTTTAATGTTACACGAACTCAAGCGGGAGCAATAACAATATTACATGAACTATCCCATGCAACAGGTAAATTCACACATACACCAGGCAGACCAGGCTTTGATTTCTACGCGGATGCTAGTATGGGTGTTAATGCCCCTGGTTCGCTAAACGATAAGGTAGCCAAGGCTTGTTTTAAGTGACGTAATTTGCCGGACTTCTACTGAGGTGATAATGTATGAAAAAGATTGAAAATGAACTTCCTAAGTTCCTTGGGTTACTTAGTGTTATAGTGTTTTTGTGTGCCGCACTTAGTACTTGTCGCAACCAGATATCTACAGACAATACAACTTCTACTAATGAATTGCATTCAACTGGCATAAAAAATAATGCTAACATGACTCCAGTAACAGTAGAAAAAGAAGAGAAAAGAGGCTTTATTTCTTGGGCAAGAGATGTAGCTTTCAAGAACAATTCAGCTTGGATATTGACTCAAACAGATGAATTAGTTTTGACTAATAATAATGGGAAAGATTGGAGTACAATTTCCACTAAAGCTTATCAAGGATTTCGGTGCTTAATGTTTGTTAATGATAATGAAGGTTTGGCACTCAACTCTGTAGGGGAAATACTGAAAACGATTGATGCAGGGAAGACTTGGAAGAAAATTTCTAGTGTTCTTTTGAATCCCGGCGAAATTGAATACGGCGCACAGATGAAATTTACCGATGAGCTGGAAGGGATAATCGTAGTAACCCCAGGCTATGTTTTGAAGACTCAAGATGGCGGCAAAAGCTGGCAAGAACTACACCCATTCAATGCGACTAAAAATCTACATTGCGCGTTAACTGGCGGTATATCAATAATAGGTGACAATATTTGGTTAACGGCAGAGCCGGGAATGCTTCTCAAATCTGAAGATAGAGGAAAAACATGGTCATTTCAGAAAATACAAAACGCGGAAGGCTTGATTTATGATGTTTTTTTCATCAGTGAAAAAACAGGTTGGATTACCGGGTTTCCTGGACTTGGTGTTTTCCGAACAGATAATTCTGGAGCCAATTGGAAGGTACAATTTCCTTTTATCTCTTCTTCAAAAAGTGTTGCTATAAATTCGCTATACTTTATTAATGAGAATGAGGGCTGGGCTGTTGGTCAAAATAAGTGGGGAAAGAATGGTCGCGGAATGGGTCACGGCGCTGTCTTGCATACGGTAGATGGAGGTACAAGCTGGAAGCAGGTTCAAGTGGGCAAAGGGGATAGTATTTGCTCTTGGGTACACTTTACCGATGTAAATCAAGGGTGGATTCTTGATCGTAACAATATTTATCACACAAATAATAAAGGGGAGACTTGGGAATTAGTAAAAAGTCTTACAATAGTAAAAAAATGATTCGCTGGTCGAGAGCGGCTTGACAACACTCTATGCTTGGGAAGGCGGGAGCGTTATTGCAGAATACAATGGAGCCAGCAATGGGATGGCGTGGACGAAGAGTTACATCTATCTCGGCGGCAGATTGCTGGCGACGGAAGCTCCGCTGACGACGAGTACCACGGAAATCAAATATCAACATCCTGATCGGCTGGGGACAAGGTTGGTGACGAGCAGCACAAGCGCAGTAGTCAGTGAAAACATTAGCCTTCCCTTCGGAGCCACGATCAGCGGCGAATCTCTCAACCTCGCAGGCTCAGCGAGTAAGAAGAGATTCACGAGCTATGACCGCAGCGATACGACGAAGCTGGATTACGCACTGAATCGGCATTACTCATCAGCGCAGGGCAGATTCACGCAGGTTGACCCGATTGGCATGAGTGCGACGAGTTTAGGCAATCCGCAGAGTCTTAACCTCTATGCTTATTGTGGAAATGACCCGATTAACCAAATTGACCCTGATGGTTTGTTTAGCTTTAAAAATTTGATTGGAAGTATCTATCGTGGCTTTGCTAAAGTTGCGGCGGTAATACTTGTTGTAGCCGTTATAATTGCACTCTCTATGTCTGGGCCCGCTGCACCGGGAGCCATGATGATTTTCAAAATGGTATTGGGAGCGGTCAAATTTGCAATAGATGGCTGGGGTAATGGTAATAAATTCCTGCAATATGTGAGTGCCGGAATAGGCGTTTATCTTGGCTTTTCTACAGGAGGAAGCTTGGCAAAAACGAATCCTACTTTTGGAGCAGCATCGGGATCAATTATCGGTGCTGTTAGTGGTTTTGTACAAACTCAACCTAAGCCACCATTGCCTGTAGATTATGGTATAATAAGAGGACTAGCTCTTGCGTTTATTCAGAGATATAATGCCAGATCAATCGCTAAAAAAAGGGAGTATGGAGGTGAAATTTGTCGAAATTCTAGCGGACAAATTTATGCTACTCCAGCAAGAAGAGGAACGGTAGCTGGCTTTACGCCACGCTCCTGTCCAAATAGTGATGCAAGAATCGGAGAATGGCACACACATGGAGCCAACACACCTGGTTACGATAACGAGAATTTTTCGGGGGTATCTGGTGGGAACCCAAACCCTGTTGATGATATTAATTGGGCAGAAATAAGAAGTGTCCCTCTATTTTTAGGTACCCCATCGGGAGCAATCAAGGTTTATATCCCCAATAGTTCCATGGTTCAAGGACCAAGTCTTTCACGTATAAATGGTGGTAGATTTATTACATTTAAGGAGAGAACGCGATGAAGATGTACGTTATAATTTTCTTTGTTTTCATTTTTGTCGTTATTACACCCCTCTCTAATCACTTAAATGACAGATATTTACTTATACCTATGAATAAAGAACTGGAGGAAAATAAAAAAAATAATGATGAAAGCTCTATTATGCAAAGTGTACCTGGAGAAGTAATTCAAGCTTTATTGGTTGCCCATGAATCTTTTCGTACCGATACTGATATACCGAAGCAAAAAAGAGTAATTCAAAATTACTATATCTCAATCAACAAAGAATCCACTTTTTATAATATCTATTTTTCAGCGAAGAGTGGGCAAGGTGAATCGGATTCGTTAGGCGGAAAGACAAAGTTAGGTAAGAGCGTGAAGTACGTTGTTGACTCAAGAAGCTTCAAACTAGTATCTAAATATTTTATGAAGTAGTGGTAAGAAACCGCCAAAGTCGGTAATCAAACGCAGAGCAATGAAAACGGCTTCATCAGAAATTATCGGTATGACGCGGCGGGACGGCTCTATGATGTCAAGGACAGCAGCAATACCTTGCTGGCGACGTACAGTTATGGCGCGAGCAATCAGCGGTTGCAATTGATTGAGGGCGGCTTGACGACGCTCTACGCGTGGGAAGGCGGGAGCGTCATGGCGGAATACAATGGAGCCAGCAACGGGATGGCGTGGACGAAAAGTTATGTTTATCTGGGCGGCAGATTATTAGCAACGGAAGCACCGCTGACAGTTTCTACGACCGAAACGAAATATCAGCATCCTGACAGATTAGGCACACGCTTGGTGACGAGTAGCACAGGCGCAATCGTCAGTGAAAACATCAGCCTTCCATTCGGCTGCACGATCAGCGGCGAATCCCTCAACCTTGCAGGCAGTGCGACGAAGAAGAGATTCACGAGCTATGATCGCAGTGATACGACGAAGCTGGATTACGCAGTGAACAGGCATTATTCATCAGCGCAAGGTAGGTTCACACAGGTTGATCCCATTGGCATGGGTGCGACGAGTTTAAGTGATCCGCAAAGCTTGAATTTGTATGCTTATTGTGGGAATGATCCGATCAATCAGCTTGACCCAGGTGGATTATTCAGTTGGAAGTCATTCTTAGAACGTCTAACAAAAAGAAAATGATAAGAACCGAAAGCAGATGAGACTGCAAGCGAGAGAAACAAAAGCCTCGTGAATACCAGCTCTGCGGTCATCTCTGAGGCGTATGCGACGAAACTGATGCAAACCACGACAAAGTCTGTTCGACAGACCAACGATGTACTCCCAAACACGAAGATCATCATCCAATCGAATCATGAGGTCACGCTCAAGCGAAGACTCGTATTGGTGGGAATACTGCGTAGAATTTCTAATCGTCTTCTAGTTTCTGTTGGATTGCGCTACTTCAGATGTGGACGCACATCCTGAAACCATTGAAAAAGCTTATCAGGATGAACTCCCAGCCAATATCCCAACCGCAAAGCATACATCAAAAACGTCGTCCGCCACGGACCGAAATTCAGGTAACGTCGGGCAGCAATTATTACTTTTTCATCAATAATTTTGAACTTGCCGCGCTGTTTGATTTCGGTGACGAGGCGGACATCTTCAAATAATAGCCATTCCTGAAATCCTCCGATGTCTGCAAAAATTTCACGCCGAATAAAGATCGCCTGATCTCCGGTCGCAGTTTTGGTAAATCTTGTTCGGGCATTAATTCCATTGGCGATAATTTTCAATGAGCGCGAAATGTCAGTATCAAAATGAATCAGAAAAGCGCCACCGGAAACCGCCGGATTTTTTAGCGTTTTTTCGATCAGTTCAGCAAAATTAATTGGCAGAAGGCAATCAGCGTGGACGAATAGGAAGACCTCGCCATTAGCAATTTTCGCTCCGGCATTTTGTTGTTGGCCGCGTCCGCGTTCGGAATTGATGACCGTGATGTCAGGTTGCAATGAAAGCCATTCGCGGGTTCCATCGAGACTTCCTGCGTCTACGACAATGATTTCCAGTTCAGATGAGGCGTGGCGTAACTGCTCAATCGTGAGTGGTAATTGCTCGCGTTCATTGAGTGTCGGGATGATGACGGATAGGTTCATTGGTAAGAATAATTTGCTGACGTCTTGGAATAATCAAGTGGCGCGATTACATTTACAGGATAAGGAGAAATATGAAATGCATTATTGGTCTAAATTATTTTGTTTGATAGCTGTCACTTTTATTTTATTTTCGGGGTGCAGGAAAGATGACAATGCGATGATGATGAATTCTGCCGCACCTGAAAAAAGCGGATTTAACCATCAGCCTTTGAATGATTTGTTAGCAGTGCACGTCAACGATGATGGCTGGGTAGATTATGCCGGACTGAAAAATGATCGTACAAAATTAGACGCATATCTGACTTCGCTGGGTTCGGCAAATGTGAATGCCATGCCAAACGCTTTTGAGAAGCTGGCATTTTGGATCAATGGATACAATGCTTTTGTCTTAGCCGGAGTCCTGGACGATGTCATTGGAAAAGTAAAAAGTGTGCACGACATTGATAAGAATTTCTTTAAAGAGAAGAAGCACAAAATCGCGGGTGAAGAATTGACGCTGGATGAAATCGAAAAGCGCGGTCGGGATTTGAATGATCCGCGCATTCATTTTGCCGTGAATTGCGCTTCGGCAAGTTGTCCGAAATTGAAGCGAGCCGCTTTCACTGGAGCAACGCTTGATAAAACTTTAAGCAAGTTAGCGCAGGATTTTCTGGCGGATCAAACGCGTGGAATGCAGTACGACATTGCAAAAAATGAAATTTCACTCTCGCCACTTTTTAAGTGGTACGCTGGAGATTTTACGAAATCTGATGCAACTATCGCCCGTGCTAAAGCTGAACTGTCTGGCGCGGAAGTGTTTGAAGTCGCCAAGCAATATCTGCCCTTCGATGTCACTCAGGATTTAAATGACAGGAAGCCAAAACTGAAATGGATGGAATACGATTGGACCTTAAATTCGATGGACAATTTTAAGGCTCCCGGTGAGACCAAACATAATCATTAAAGAAAAAAGGTTATGGGGACAGGCTTTCGTTTGCTGATTTCGCAGGCGAAAGCCTGTATCCATAACCTTCTCAGGTCAATCAATGAAATTACTAATGGTTTACAACGCTGAAGCCGGATTCCTGAATGGTGTGATGGATTCGATGCACAAATTATTTTCGCCTGCGACGTATCAATGCAGCCTTTGCGCTATCACTCACGATACGTTTGGGATGCGACAGGAATGGAAAGAATTTATCGAACGGCTCAATGTCCCGATTGAATTTTTTCATCGCCCGGATTTTCGTAAGGCGTACCCTGACATTGAAGTCGAACTGCCTGTGATTCTTGCCGAAGAGAATGGTGAAATCCGAACTATTCTCAGCTCTCAAGAAATGAAAGCTGCGGGCGATGTGCCGGGATTAATTCACGCACTTTCAAGCAAGCTTGAGGCGGCTAAAAATGAATAACCGCAAAGTAGTTTTGGTCGTGCTGGCGTTGATTGCGGTAGGCGTTGCTTTCATGTTTTTGCCGGTTAAGGCCTGGGGGCTTGAGCTGCAAAACTGGATCAAAGAATTTGGAATTGTGGCTCCCGTAGTCTTCGTGCTGGTTTACATCGTCGCCACAATTTTTATGATTCCGGGCAGTGCCTTAACTTTAATCGCGGGAGCAATTTTTGGCTTGTGGTTTGGCATCGCTTACGTTGTTATCGGATCAAATCTGGGAGCGTTAGTCGCGTATTTATTGGCGAAAACCAGGCTCCGCGAAAAATTTATGAAGATGACAGAAGGGAATTCAAAGTTTGCCGCGCTTGATAAAGCGATTGGTGAGAATGGTTTTAAGATGGTGCTGTTGACGCGGTTGAGTCCGGCGTTTCCGTTCACGTTATTGAATTATTTTCTGGGCTTAACTTCGGTAAAAACCGGCGCGTATATGGCGGCAAATTTGTTAGGAATGTTACCTGCTACCTTTTTATTTGTATACATTGGTTCGCTGGCAAATACGGCAGTGAGCGCAGCGAATACGTGGCAATTGGCGATGCGAATTATTGGGTTATTGGCGACAATAGGCGTTGTGATTTATGTGACGTGGCTGGCAAAAAAAGTGATGAGGGGGGAAGTGATGAGTGATGAGTGATGAGTTAAAAAAACACTCGATTCTCATCACTTTCTACTCATCACTTTTATCTTTCAACTTTTCTTGACAAACTTCAACGATAAAGAATTGATGCAGTAGCGCAATCCGGTTGGCTTCGGCCCGTCATCAAAGACGTGTCCGAGATGGGCATCGCAGCGGGCGCATTCAACTTCAGTGCGAACCATGCCAAGCGTCCGGTCTACGATTTCAGTCACATCTTTTTTGCTGATGGGCAGGTAATAGCTGGGCCATCCCGTGCCGGAATCAAATTTTGTGTCAGAGCTGAACAACGGCAAATCGCAGCACGAGCAAGTGTAGACACCTTTTTCGTGATGATCCCAGAAAGCTCCGCTGAAGGCGCGTTCCGTACCCTTTTTACGGGTGACATAAAATTGATCTTTGGTTAATAGCTTCTTCCATTCTTCTTCCGTCTTAATCACTTTGTCGGCCCTCGTTGGTTTTTTAGTATCAGCTTTGGTGGCGACAAAAATCCCAGCCAGTGCTGCCAGTCCAGAAAGAATAAATCGTCTTCTCATAATTTTATTCAGGTTAGTGGCGCAGCCATCACAGTCGCGCCGTAAATACGATGAGTTTTGGAATCCTGCAAAAATGCTACGATTTGCAGATTTTCACGTTTCCAGCTTTTGTCAAAAGTTAGATTTGCTTCAGCTTTTGCTGGTGTGCCAATCACCTTCAGTGAGCGCACGACGGTGCGATGTTTCAGTACCCGTCCGGCATTTTCTCCACGCACAACATTCGAACTGAGATTATTTTCCGTCAAAGCCAGAACGACTTGCAAGCGGGCAGTATCAACTCCGGTTGGAATCGCGGTTGTCGTCACTGCGATTTTTGAATTTTCTCCAGCCGTAAAGCTGAGTTTTGCTTTTGGTTCGTGCAGCGCACGGGTAATCGCCGCAACTGCTTTGCTGGTATCACTGCCGTTTAATTCGGCTTGACCATTGACGACGATTTGCGGCGTGTAGGTGTTGGAGCCTAAGCTTTGTGAATATGCCTGCTGCCGCTCGCTGAAAATTGCATTTGAGAAGGGATCAGACCAGCCTAGATAATTCCAGTAATCTACATGTTCGCCCAGCGTAATAATTTGGGCGTTGGCGACAGGTTGCGATTTTTCCAGTTCAGATAAAACCGCATCAGCGGGAGGGCAACTGGAACATCCTTCGGAAGTAAATAATTCGACGATGACGGGGATTCGTTCTCCCGTTGATGCGGTTCGCGCTTCAGCGGGCAGATTGCTCCAGACCACAGCAATCGAAAGTAAAATTAATCCGGCGATAGTCAATAATAAAACGTTCCAGGGTTTCATGCTTAGCACTCCGTGCAAGGTTTTTGTGACGTGGAAAACAGTAAATCAAAAGCTTCGCGGGCATTGTGCTTCGTGCTTTGATGCCGCGTATTGATCCAGTCTTTGACTACCAGAACGGTTGAAATCTTTTTGACGACAGGTTTAGCTTTCTGAATTTGATCGCGCTTCACTAATTTTATTTGGTTCATACATTCCCCTTAAAAATCTTACTTATTGATTTGACGCAAATGCTGGCTGATTGGTTGCGCTAATTTTTCTGCCAGTTGTTTATTACTTGTTTCGTCAAGAGAAGATACGATCAAAAGTATGTGTTTGGATGTCTGAATCGCACTGATATTGTATTTATCTTTGATCCTTAATGCGGTTTGGATGCCATCCTTCAATCCATCGTCATTCGGGACTACACCATTTTTCAGTGCCGCCGAATTCCGTTCGGTAATCAAAAGCGAAACCATGTCGCTGCCGCGTGTATACACCAGATGCGCGAAGAGCCTCCCCTCCTGTGCGCAGACGTGCGCGTGATGTAGCGTTAAGCCGAGAACTTGATGTTGCGAAAGTTCCGGCAAATTTTTGAACTCAGGATCAATCTTGTCGGTGCCGGACATTTCGGTGACAGGGCTTTGATACTGCAACCATTTGGCTGAACAATAATCGTGATCGCCAGCAGATTGTTCTAAAAGTTGCTGACTTAATTCTGCTGCCTGCACTTTTGTGGTCGGGGAAAAATAAAATGCTCCAAGCGCAACGGTCAGCAAAAGTGCGGACGCAAAAGCTAATTTCGGCATGGCAAAACTGCTCAATAAACGTGTCCAAAGGTTGGCTTTCACGGCAATTGACGGAGCGAGTTGCGGATTAGCTGCTGCGCGTAAGGTTGCCTGCAGCCGATTTTTGAAATCAGGCGAAGCCGTCGTTGCTTTCACACTGTCGCGCAACATCGAACGCATCTTGCGCCGCGCCGCCATTTCATTCCGGCAATTCGGACACATTTCTGAATGACGAATAATCTGGTGATTTGATTCCACCGCCAGTTCATCACTGAGGTATGAATCTAATAATTCTTTAAAATTCCGACATTCCATAACAACTTACTCCGCCACTTGATAGCCAACATTTCGGGCATAATTCGCCAATTCCATCCGCAACAATTTTCGTCCGCGATGCAATCTTGACATCACCGTACCACGCGGGATTTGCAATAATTCGGCAATTTCATTGTAAGAAAATTCTTCAATATCGGCGAGAACTACCGGAATTTGAAAATCTTTCGGGACTCGATTCAGCGCGGCTTGTACTTCTTCTTCGGTCACAAACTGTGGCGTCGGAGGATCGTAGGCAATGGTTTCCGCAATCATTTCGTCAATCGGTTGCACTTCAGGTTTGCCGCGCCGCAATTGACTGTAATGTAAATTAAACATGATTTTGTACATCCAGGCGCGTAAATTTGTCCCGGCTTCAAAACGATGAAATGATCGCCACGCCTGTAAATAGGCTTCCTGCACTAAATCTTCAGCACGTTCGTGATCGCGCACCAGACGCAGAGCCACGCGGAACAGTTGGTCCGTATAACCAAGTGCCAGCTCTTCAAAATCTGTTAACTCCGCCAAAGTGGTACGTTCCTTTCGGTGCTGATAATCAGCTTTTGCGACTACACTGAATAAATACCAAAGTGAGGAGTGAATATTCCCGAAGCCGAAAAATTTCTGTCGGTTGGACATCCGCCAAGCAGAATGAGTAGACTACACAACCAATCTTATCACAGGTACGATAGGCGTCCCGCCTGTCGCCAGCGTTAAGAAGGCAAACAGGCGAGACGCCTATTTTACATCTATGAGTTTTTGGAATCATCGAAACGTTTTTGTCACCGGAGCTACCGGATTTGTCGGCGCATATGTTACGCGCATGCTGATTGAACAGGGCGCGCGCGTTGTCTGTTTGCAGCGTGATGCCATCAAAGCTAACACGCTGGATATTTTTGATTTGCGTCGTCAATGCACAGTCATTCAAGGTTCGCTGGAAGATTATACGCTGCTCGAACGCATCTTGAACGAATACGAAATCGAAGCCGTTTTTCATCTGGCAGCACAAGCCATTGTCGGTGCGGCGAATCGTTCTCCGCTTTCGACCTTTGAGACGAATATTCGTGGTACATATTTTTTGATGGAAGCCTGCCGCGTGACGAAATCTGTTCAGCGCGTAGTCGTGGCGTCCAGCGATAAAGCTTATGGCACGCACGAAAATTTGCCGTACACGGAAGACAATGCGCTCAATGGTTTATTCCCTTACGATGCCTCAAAAGTTTGTACGGATGTCATCTCGCGTTCCTACGCGCACGCTTATAATTTGCCTGTCGCTGTGACGCGCTTCGCCAATGTGTACGGCCCCGGCGATATGAATTTATCGCGTGTGATTCCCGGTACGATTCTTTCGATTTTGAAAAATGAAGCTCCGATTATTCGCAGTGACGGAACTCCTGTCCGCGAATTCGTGTACGTGGATGATGTGGCACGCGGCTATTTATTATTAGCCGAAAAAATCAGTGAAGCCAAAGGTGAAGCCTTCAATTTTGGAACAGGTGAACAGGTGCAGATGTTGGATTTAGTCCAGCGAATTATCAAGCTTTCCGGCAGCAATCTCGAACCGAAAGTCATGCTGCAAGCGAAAATTGCCGGAGAAATTGACGCGCAATATTTGTCGGCGGTGAAAGTGGAAGAACGTTTCGGCTGGAAAGCTGAAATCAGTTTGAATGAAGGTTTGCAGCGAGCGATTGACTGGTATCGGCAAAATTTCTCAATCCTGAAATAGACCACGGATTTTGCGGGTTAGGCGGATTTTCGCTGATCTGAAAAACCTGCGAAAACCCTCTAAATCCGCGTTATCCGTGGTCTATTCTTTTGGCTTAACGCGAGTCAAAGCGGTCAAGATTCATCACCTTCGCCCACGCCTTCACAAAGTCCTGCACGAACTTTTCTTTTCCGTCGTTTGCCGCATAGAACTCCGACAGGGCGCGCAGTTCAGAATTCGAACCAAACGCCAAATCTACCGGAGTAGCTGTCCACTTGACCTTGCCCGTTGCACGGTCAAGTCCTTCGTAAATTCCTTCAGATGAAGCGGACTTGCTCCACTTGGTGGACATGTCGAGCAGGTTCACGAAAAAGTCATTACTCAAGGTTCCCGGTTTATCAGTGAACACCCCGTGTTTAGCTTGTCCGGCGTTTGCATTAAGACCTCGCAATCCACCTACTAACACAGTCATTTCAGGAACCGTCAACGTCAGCAGATTCGCCCGATCCACCAACATTTCGGCTGGTGACAAACGCTGACCGCTGTGGAAGTAGTTGCGGAAACCATCTGCGGTCGGTTCAAGCGGAGCAAAGGACATCACGTCGGTTTGCGCTTCCGAAGCGTCCACGCGCCCCGGCGTGAAGGGAACTGCCACAGTTTGACCAGCAGCTTTCGCGGCTTGCTCAATGGCGGCTCCGCCACCCAGTACGATCAGGTCGGCGAGCGACACTTTTTTCCCGAAGCCTTTCTGGATGCCTTCAAGACTGTTCAGCACCTTGGTTAGCTCAGTCGGATTGTTGACTTCCCAATCCTTCTGCGGGGCGAGGCGAAGGCGTGCGCCGTTCGCGCCACCGCGCATGTCTGTGCCACGGAAAGTGACCGCCGAAGCCCAGGCTGTCCTGACCAGTTCCGGGGCGGTCAGGCCTGATGCAAGAATCCTGGCTTTCAGCATCGCCACATCCTTGGCATCAATTTGCTTAGAGCTGACGCCGGGGAGCGGGTCCTGCCAAATCAAGTCTTCTTTTGGAACTTCCGCGCCGACATAGCGGGAACGCGGGCCGAGGTCGCGGTGGGTCAGCTTGAACCACGCTTTGGCAAACGCGAGCCTGAATTCTTCGGGATTATCCACAAAGCGTTTTGAAATTTTACTGTAGCTCGGGTCGAACTTCAGCGCGAGGTCTGTCGTGAACATGATCGGTGCATGTTTCTTTGACGGATCGTGCGCGTCGGGGACGGTGTTAGCCGCCTTGCCGTTGGCGGGAATCCACTGGGTTGCGCCAGCAGGACTCTTGGTCTTCACCCAGTCAAAGGCAAACAGGTTGGTGAGGTATTCAGATGTCCAGGCATTTGGCTTGGAAGTCCAGGCACCTTCCAGACCGCTGGTGACTGTGTCGCCCGCGTTTCCTTTGCCGCAATTGTTTTGCCAGCCCATTCCTTGCTGCTCAATACCGGCGGCAGCGGGTTCGGGACCTACGCACTTGCCCGGATTGTAAGCACCATGCGCTTTGCCGAAAGTGTGACCACCAGCGATGAGCGCAACTGTCTCCTCGTCGTTCATCGCCATGCGACCAAAAGTTTCGCGGATGTCCTTCGCCGCCGCCAGCGGATCAGGATTGCCGTTCGGGCCTTCAGGATTCACGTAGATCAATCCCATTTGCACAGCGGCCAGCGGATTCACTAGTTTGCGGTCTCCGCTGTAACGCTCATCGGCAAGCCATTTTTTCTCTGGTCCCCAGAAGACCACGTCCGGCACCCATTCGTCCTTGCGCCCACCGGCAAAGCCGAAGGTTTTGAAGCCCATGGATTCCAGCGAGACATTTCCGGTTAAGACCATCAGATCAGCCCAGGAAAGTTTTTGACCGTACTTCTGCTTAACCGGCCAGAGCAGGCGCCGCGCCTTGTCAAGGTTGGCGTTGTCCGGCCAACTATTGAGCGGCTCGAAGCGTTGTTGACCGCCACCAGCACCGCCGCGCCCGTCAGCCACACGGTATGTCCCGGCACTGTGCCAGGCCATGCGGATGAAGAAGGGGCCGTAGGTTCCGTAATCGGCAGGCCACCAGGGCTGTGATGTGGTCAGTGCCTTCTTAATGTCCTGCTTGACGGCATTGAGATCGAGGCTGGCAAATGCTTTGGCGTAATCGAACTTTTCTCCCATCGGGTTTGACTGGGCTTCGTTCTGCCGAAGTGGTGTGAGGTCGAGTTGGTCAGGCCACCAGGACTGATTGTTTTGAGCTTGAACTTCATGCGTTGACACCAACAATAACGCAGTGACCGCAACAGCGGCGAGCAACGTCATCGGCTTCTTTTTGTTCATTGACTTCTCCTTGTTGTTTATTGACTTTTCTTTGATCGAACGGAAAGTCCGTTCAGTTTTAAAAACGAAAAAGATTTCGGGTTTGCCAGCAAGGATGCTGGCGTACCGGTTAATTATCCCAGCAAGCTCCGCAGCATCCAGGCATTTTTCTCATGAATCTGCATGCGCTGGGTCAATAAATCGGCCGTTGGTTCGTCACTCGCTTTGTCTACAATAGGAAATAACGAGCGAGCAGTTCGCGTGACCGCTTCCTGGCCTTCGACTAAACGACGAATCATTTCGTTGGCGTTCGGGACTCCATCGCCTTCTTCTTTGATCGAAGTCAATTTCGCAAATTCGTGATAGGAACCGGGAGCTGGAAACCCTAAGGCGCGAATCCGTTCGGCAATTAAATCCACGGCGAGCGCGAGTTCGGTGTACTGTGCTTCAAACATCAAATGCAACGTCTGAAACATCGGCCCCGTCACATTCCAATGATAGTTATGCGTTTTCAGATACAAGGTGTAACTGTCCGCTAAGAGATGCGATAACCCGTCAGCAATTTTTTTACGGTCGTTTTCTTTGATCCCAATATTGATTTTCATAGAAATAATTCCTCGTGATTAATACTCAAATTTTGGAGCTACCATTTGTGCATAAACCTGTGCCTGCTCCCAAGTTTTGACGACAGGGATTTGATGATGGGAGAAGTGTGATTGCAACTTTACCGCTTCGATTACGTCGTTGTAAACGGCATCAAGTTCCTGCGGTAGAATGCCGGAATCAGCATGTTTGCTGGCGTAACGCAGCACAACTTTTTCAACCTGCTTGCGGCTGATTCGGGGAAGGGAATTCAGTTTATTTCTTGTTTCGTCACTCATCGTAATTTTCCTTGAATTATATTAATTCTAATTTTAGATTTTGTCTAATCACTGGGCGAAAAAATAACAGTTGCCGCTATTTTTGTTTGACCTTGCCGCGCAGAATTACCTGATAATCGTTGATTTCAAAGTCAGTTAATTTTTCAAGATTTGAGACTTTCAATTGTTTCCACTCAATGTCTTTGATGGCGCCGGATTCATCGTCAATGAAATGATGATGTTTGGTCATGACCGGATCGAAGACGACTTTGCCGGGCGAAATATGCAATTCACGAAGTAGGCCTTTTTCGACAAAGAGATGCAGCGTATTATAAATCGTCGCCCGTGAAATCATCGGAAAGCTCTCACTCACCGTTGAGAAGACGTGATCCGCCGAAGGATGTTCATCAGTGACCAGCACGTATTCAGCCACCGCCACGCGTTGTGCTGAAGGTTGAATTCCAGCTGCTTCTAATTGTTGAATGACCGCTGTTTTCATAACGCATTTAGAATAAGTCTAAATCTGTATTCTGTCAATAGTTTTTTCCCGGTAGAGATTTTCGATTTGGTCAATGACCGTTTCGCGTGAATATTTTGCGCGTGCGGTGCTTCGTGCCTGTGCGCCAAGGCGAAGGCGCAATTCAGGGTTAGTCAGTAGTTCAGCCAGGGCTTCAGCAATCTGCGCAGAGCTTTCAGGCGAAGTCAAAATTCCGCTCACGCTATTTTCGATGAGGTCAGTAATTCCTCCGGCACGAGAAGCGATGATCGCGCATCCCGCTGCCATTGCTTCGATGACGACGAGGGAAAATCCTTCGTTGATGGAAGGCACGACGATGATGTCAAAGGCTGCGAGCCGGGTTGCGATGTCAGGTACGGCTCCTGCGAAGCGGAGCTTTCCCTGCGTAATAAATTGCCTGTAATCATTCACCAACTGTTGATAGTATTTTTTATCGTGGTCAGTTTGTGGTGCACCGATAATTAAAAAATCTACGTCATCTCGGGCGATTTGTTGCGCCGCTTGTATGAAATATTTTTGTCCTTTGAGTGGCGTAATTTGCCCGATCATTCCGACCGCAAATTTTCCGGTGAGGCTCAGTGAATTACGTGCTTCAACTTTTTGCATTGAAGCGATTACCTGGCTGTCAATCCAATTTGGAATAACAGAAATTCGTTTCGTCAGTTTTGGAAATGCCTGCTGAATTTCAGCTCTGACTGCGCTGGAAACGGCGATGAATCCTTGCGTTTGGCTGATCGTCCATTGATACAAAAAATTAGCTTTGATGGGATTAAAATGATGACGAGTCAGAAAAAGCTTCGCCGCAGTTTTCTTGCAGGCAGCACCGCAAATTGTGTAATCCCGGGCCACGTGCGCATGAACAATTTCGATGTTCTGCTGAACGATAATCTTCTTTAATTTTTTTGCGCTGACAATATCAAGCGCATTTCTGAGCGGCAATTCGTGCCAGACAATTGGAAGGGAAGCGAGTTCAGATTTTATTTTTGCCTGGGGACGAACCGCGAGATGCAGTTCGTGTCCGCGCTCAATTAAGGCGCGGGTGAGATCAATGACGTGACGTTCTCCACCTCCGATTTCAGTTGCTGAGCAGGCTTGCAAAATTCGCATCACGGTTAGCATGCCGCAAGCTGCGTGTGTGAACAAGAGCCTCAGACCGTTTCGTGAATAAGCCGCAATCATGCGATAATTTATCTGCTATGTACTTAACCGAAAAATACGTCAACCCATTTACTGACTTTGGCTTCAAGAAAATCTTTGGTGAAGAAATCAACAAGGATTTGCTGATTGATTTTCTGAATCAATTGCTGCCGGCGCATCATCAGATACAGGATTTGACCTATACGAAAAGTGAGTTCCTCGGGGTCTCCGAACTCGACCGCAAAGCTATCTTTGATTTGTATTGTACGAGTACGACAGGCGAAAAATTCCTCGTCGAAATGCAAAAAGCCAAACAGAATTTCTTTAAAGATCGCAGCGTTTATTATGCGACGTTTCCGATTCAGGAACAGGCTCCACGCGGCGAATGGAACTTTAAACTGGCTGCCGTGTATTTCATCGGCATCGTAGATTTCGTCTTTGTGGAAGGTGAACACGACACCGACGTGAAGCATGAAATCAAGCTGAAAGACCAGCACAACGAAGTGTTCTACGACAAGCTGACGTTCATTTATCTGGAGATGCCGAAATTCAAAAAGACGGAAGATGAGCTGGATACGTTGTTTGATAAATGGATGTATGTCCTGAAGCACTTACCACAATTTCAAGAACGTCCGGCTAAGTTGCAAGAAAAAGTATTTACAAAATTATTCGAGTCCGCACAGATTGCCAAATTCACGCACGAAGAGGCACTCCAGTATGAGCAAAGTCTGAAGAGTTATCGGGATTGGAAAAACATCACGGATTACGCGATAGAAACTGCCGTCGAAGCCGCTGTGGGCGTTGCCACGCAGAAGGCTTTTGGAGAGGGCTTTGGAGAGGGCTTTGGAGAAGGCTTTGGAGAAGGGATGAATAAAGGCGAATACAAAAAAGCTGTCGAAATTGCCCTCAAAGCATGGCAGGAAGGATTGCCGCTTCCGGTCATTTCAAAGCTAACTGGTTTAAGCGAAGCAGCAATAGAAAAATTGAGGTAGTGGCTCCCGCCTGTCCAATCTGTGCAGGGCAGGTGAGACTTTCACGCCAGCAATTTATTCTGCACCAAGCCACTGACATCCGTCAGCCTGAAATCTCTTCCCTGAAAACGATAGGTTAATTTTTCGTGATCGAAGCCCAATTGATGCAACAATGTCGCGTGCAAATCGTGGACGTGAACTTTATCTTCCACGACATTAAAGCCTAATTCATCCGTTGCGCCAATAGTTGCTCCGCGCTTCATTCCTCCTCCGGCAAACCACATTGTGAAGGCGTTCGGATGATGGTCGCGTCCGTCGTCTCCGCCTTGCACCATCGGCGTTCGTCCGAATTCTCCGCCCCAGATGACAAGGGTTTCGTCGAGCATTCCGCGTTGCTTTAAATCTTTGACCAGAGCGGCGGAGGCTTGATCGGTATCCTTACAATTTTTAGTAATGTCACGGGTCAAATTGCCATGTTGGTCCCACGCTTCGTGAAAAATTTGTACGAACCGCACGCCTTTTTCAATCAGCCGCCGCGCCATCAAAACCGAATTTGCGTACGAAGGTTTCCCCGGTTCGGCGCCGTACATTTCCAGAATATGTTTTGGCTCTTTGGTTAAATCCATCACTTCGGGTGCAACTTTTTGCATCTTGAAAGCCGTCTCAAAAGAATTAATGCGCGTCGCAATTTCGGGATCGCCGACGACATCCAACCGCATTTTATTGAGCTTGTTAATTGAATCAAGCGTGTCGCGCTGGAGCCTGTCGTCTACACCACGCGGATTGGAAAGATACAAGACCGGATCGCCGACGTTGCGGAATTGCACACCGGAATAAACGGTTGGCAAAAAACCGCTGCCAAAGTTACTGTTGCCGCCACTGGTTCCTTTGCTGCCCGTGCTGAAAACGACGTACGCAGGCAAATCCTGCGATTCGCTGCCCATCCCGTAAATCGTCCATGAGCCGAAACTCGGGCGTCCGAAAATCATCGAACCCGTATTCATCAGCAACTGCGCCGGAGCATGATTGAAGGCATCTGTAGTCATTGATTTGACGATGCAGATGTCATCTACGATGGTGGCAAGATGCGGGACAAGATCGGTGAGTTCCGCGCCGGATTGCCCGTATTTTGCGAACTTGAATTTAGGCCCAAGCAGCGTCGAATTCGGATTGATGAAGGCAGAGCGATAGCCTTTGAGTAATTCCGGCGGCGGTAATGTCCCATTGAATTTGGTGAGTTGCGGCTTGTTATCAAAAATTTCCAGATGGCTGGGCGCACCAGCTTGAAAGAGATAAATGACATTTTTGATTTTCGCCGGATGGTGCGTTTTTTTCGGTGCCAGCGGATTATCCAAATTCGGATTGTTGATTGCGGAAGGCGGAGTTGCTGCTTGTGCGAGCAACTGATTCAGTGCCAGCGCACCCATTCCGACGCCACATTGTTCGATGAACCAGCGGCGGGAGATGTCGCTTTTGTGCTCATTTTCTTTAAATAGCTTCTGGTTTTTCATAATGAATGTCTATTTTTCAAAAGGTAACTGCTTCTACATTTTTTCTAATCCAATGGAGGCCACCAGCCGACGCTTACCCACATTTTTCTGGCTACAACAATGATTTCGTGATTCAGTTTTAGAGCTTGAACCGTAACTCTGCCGCAGGCAGTTATACCAATAACTTCTGTGCCATCATTATTCCATTTAAAATGATCCGACCAGGTTTGAAAACGTGGATTGAATAATGCGATGATCTTTTCAGTTTTTAGATCAAGAGCTGTAATTTGTGAAGCTTTAAATTCATTGCATCTACGACAAGCCAACCAAAGATTTTCTTCGATTGTTTTTCCGCCCCCGGAATGAGGTAATAAATGATCGAATTCCATCGCCATTCCAATCAATATTTCACTCGTTAAGCAATAGCCACAGCGATACTGTGCTTCGTTGCGAACACGTTTGGCAATCGCTAACGGGATTTTTTGACGCTTCATCTACTGCCTTTTGCTTTTTCAATTTCTGCTAAAGTCGGAACTCGCTTACCGCGAAAGCGAAGCAAAACAGCGGCTCGTGCTTTGCGCAACATCAACAAATCCGCTTCAGTTTGCAAGGTCGTTAGCCTCTTGCGATCCGTGGGAGATAATTCATTGTCCTGACTCTTACACAGGAGCTTACCCAATTTAGTTTGGAGCGCAGGAGAACCTGATTCTTTGATGGCTTCACGCAAAGCACTGTCGTTCAATAATTCAAGCTTCTCAAGCTCCTGCCTAATTTGTAAAGGCAAGCTTTCCAATGACGGCAACGAAGCTTGTAACGCATTTGCTAATAGTTTTTCCATTGGTTGCCGCGTTGCTCTGGCTGCACGTTGTAATGGTAAAATAAAACTGTCTGGAACTGTAATTGTGATTGTCTGTGCCATTTTTACTCCTTCGTAATCGCCTCATCCAAATTCAGCAACACCCGCGCTACCGCAGTCCATGCGCCAAGCTGATCCATTGTCGCGCCTTTCGGCAGGACATTCGGTTTATCGGGATCATTCGTAGCGAAATTCCAGGGGTTTAATTCGCCCGAAATGAATCGCTCTTTTTGTTTATTCATCAACGCCAATAATTCCGCTGATTCCTGCAAGGTTGGTTTGCGCGAGAGGACGCGGCGGAAAGCGTATTCAACTTTCGCAATGTCTGTTGCCCCGCCTTCCTTGATTGTTTTCAAGGCTAAGGCGCGAGCTGCTTCCAGAAATGTCGTTTCGTTCAGCGTCGTCAACGCTTGCAACGGAGTGTTTGATTTAGAGCGGCGGACGCAGGCGATGTCTCCGTTGGGAACGTCGAAAGTTTGCAGCATCGGGAAGGGAACGGAACGATAGCGGAAGGTATAAATTCCACGTCGATAGCGATTTTCGCCTTTGTCTTCATTCCAATTTTTCGGGCCGTAGCTCGCAGGTGGTAGATACAAAAATTCCGGCGAAGGTGGGAAGACACTGGCTCCTCCGACTTTTGGATTTAGTAATCCGCTGGCAGTCAGGGCAATGTCGCGCACAATTTCACCTTCAACGCGAAAGCGCGGGCCACGGGCGAGCAGGCGATTGTAAGGATCATCGAAAGAGTGCTGAGTGGCGAGTGCTGAGTGCGGAGTTAGTTTGGATGATTGGCGATAGGTCGCGGAAGTAACGATGAGGCGGTGAATAGCTTTCAGACTCCAGGATTGCGGATTGCGGATTTGTGATTGGGGATTTTCGGCGGAACCTGGTTTCTTTAAATCCGTATTCCGCATTCCGAATTCCGCACTTGGTTCCATCAATTCTACCGCCAACCAATCCAGCAATTCCGGGTGCGAAGGGATTTCGCTTTGTTTTCCTAAATCTTCTGAGGTTGCCACGATTCCTGTCCCAAAATAGGATTGCCACAGGCGGTTAACTTGCGTTCGCGCAGTTGTGGGCGATTGCGAGTCTACTAACCATTTGGCAAACGTCAACCGATTCGCAGGAGCATTTTCAGGTAATGGATTGAGGAACACCGGAACGCCGGGTGCGACTTCGCGGTCGGGACGCAGAAAATCTCCGCGCTTCAAAATATTAGTCGCTCGGCGTTCGTTGCGTTCACTCAAAACAAGCTGTGAAGTGCCTTCGGGATGCTGCTTCCACAGTGTCGCAATCTGTTGGTTATAGTCTGAAAATTCAGTCATCGTAGTTCGCCAATAACTAAACACCGCTTCAACTTGCGCTTTAGATCGTTGCTCGCGGGGCGTTTTGAAAACTTCGCGGACGTTCGCCGGAACCGGATCAGCGACGGCATTTGTCGCAGTTGTGACGGACAACCGGAAGCGTCCCAGATTGTTATTCATGTTGTCATCGCTGTTCCATCCGCCGTGTCGCTGGCTCAAATAAATCGTCAGAATTGTACTGGGTTCATTGGTGACGGGTTGCGCAAAATTGAACACAGCTTTGCGCGGGACGTTGCGTAATCCGGCTCCGACATCTATGCCCCAGGCAGTTTCTTCTTTGTCGTCAATGGCGAATGAAATCGGCCCTTCAACGCGGCGGCGATTGCTCTTGTCGTAATACATCGCCTCCAGTTCTTTTTCCGGTGGGTTCACATCGGCAGTGGCTTTGACGATTTTAACTTTCGTGATTTTCTTTTCATCGCTGGCAGGTGCGGCTTCGACGTACACATCAGTCAATCCAAAAGTTCCTTTCGGCGAACGCCCTGGCCCCAGCATCGGCAAATTCGGATCGTTCAAAACTTCCAATCGAAAGGCTGAAATATTGTTTATTTCCGTCTTGATCGTCATTTTTACTTTGTGCTTGGTCGGCGCGTAGCCTTGCGCCAGAAACGAACCATCAGGCAGCGGCACATACTTTTGTCCACCATTTGAAATGTCATCTACCGTGGGCTGAATGACTTTCCATTCGGGCTGATCATTTTTGATGGAATCTTCCCAGGCGTTCATGGTTGTCAGCCAGTCGGATTTAATTTCCTGTAATTTGGCTTCGATTTCGCGCGTGCCGGAAAGAATGTTCGCACGTTTCATCTGTTCTTCGGGCGTGTAGGCAAGGACGCTGCCTTCGTTGGAATTATTGATGAACGCGAAGAGGCGATAATACTCTTCCTGTTTGATGGGATCGAATTTGTGATTGTGGCATTGAGCGCATTGGATGGTGACGCCGAGAATGCCTTTGCCGATAGCGTCCATGCGGTCGTACATCGCTTCCATGCGGAACTGTTCAGGCTCGACTCCGCCTTCTTCATTAATCATCGAATTGCGCAAAAAACCGGTCGCAATCAAATTGTCCTGCGTTCGATTCGGCAATAAATCTCCGGCGATTTGTTCGATAATAAATTTGTCGAACGGCTTGTCCTGATTCAGCGAATTGATAACCCAATCGCGGTAAAACCAGACGTTGCGCATCTTGTCTTTTTCAAATCCATCGGAGTCAGCGTACCGCGCCGCGTCCAACCATTGCCGCCCCCATTTTTCGCCGTAATGCGGTGAAGCGAGAAGACGATCTACTTGTTTTTCATAAGTTTTCGGGGAAGTGTCTTTGAGAAAATTATCAACTTCTTCAGGCGTCGGTGGAAGTCCAATCAAGTCCAGGCTTAAACGTCGCAGGAGCGTGATTTTATCGGCTTCCGGTGAAGGTGCAAGGTTTTCTTTTTCTAATTTGGCGAGTACAAAATTGTCTATCGGATTGCGTACCCAAGATTTGGTTTTGACAGTTGGGAGCGCGGGGCGAACAGGCGGCACAAAAGCCCAATGAGGTTTAGTTTCGAGTTTCGAGTTTTGAGTTTCGGGCATCACCGCGCCTTCATCAATCCAGCGTTTGATGAGGTCAATTTGAGCCGGGCTTAAAGCTTCCCGTCCGAGCGGCATCCGCTTTTCGCCGTTTAATCCTAAAACGCGATGCAGTAACCGGCTGTCTTTGCTGTTGCCGGGAAGAATTACCTGACCGGAGATTCCACCCTTCAATGCCAGAGCTTTGACATCCAGACGCAATTCAGCTTTCGGAGTTTCGCTCATGTGACAGGGCGAACATGAAGTCTGAAAAATTGGCTGAATGTCGCGGACAAAATCAACTTTTGCTTGCGCTCCGACTGTCCATTTGTTGAAGCCGACGACAATAGAAATGATTGTCAGAAGAATCGTCAAAGAAAGTATTTTGTTTCGCATATCAGGTTAAAAATTAACAGATCAGGTTGCACTTGGTTTTACCAATTATAAGCGCAACTGGATTGCATGTCACAAGCGGAGAAGTTAAATATTAAGAATATGCACAATTCTCCGGTTTCCATTGATGAAAAAATAAGATAGCGTCGTTACGTCTTTCAATTTGATGCACTTGCTTACTTTCCGGCAATCAGCCAGACTTAGCGGCTTACAAATCAGCAACGTATGAGTTACGCGGTTATGGTTGTGATTCTATCGAAGCGAAGAAATTTATTTAGACATTATTTTATAGATCGGATTCTAAGATTGGGCAACCTCACTTTCGCTCTAATTTTTATTTGAAAGAATTATGATTAAAGTTGCAATTGTCGGCGGTGGTCCCGGAGGGTTAATGGCCGCCCATCTGCTGGAGCAAAAATGTGATGCTCCCTGTGATATTACAGTTTTTGAAGCCAGTGACAGAGTCGGCGGAAAAATTATCACACGGCGATTTGATAAGGCTAATGTGAAATATGAAGCCGGCGTTGCCGAGCTTTATGGATATTCAAAAACGGGACCCGATCCGTTGCGTGAATTGATTGTTGATAAGCTCGGATTGCAAATCGTTCCAATGGACGGCGAGACCGTTGTACTGGACGATAAAATCCTTCGGAATCAATCCGAAATTAAAAAACTTTTAGGTGCGGCGACGCTAGAATCAATCCGAAATTTTCGTCGTAAATGCCAGACTTTGCTCACGCCGGAAGAATATTACGAAGGACATTGGCAGGATGATAACGATCACGATTGGGCTGATCGTACCTGCCAAAATTTGCTTGATGAAAATGTCTCTGATCCGGTGGCGCGAAAATATTTAAAGGTTGCCGCGCATAGTGATTTAGCGACCGAACCGCATCTGACCAACGGACTGAACGGGCTGAAAAATTTTCTGATGGATGTCGAAGGCTACATTGAACTTTATTCCATTGTTGGGGGGAATGAATTACTGATTGAGAAATTGCAGGAACGTTTGGATCAGAGTCCTGAATGTCACATCAAGCTCAATAGCTCCGTGACAAGAATCGAAAAAACTCCTGAAGCTAAATATCGCGTCACGATCAAACGTGATCGCCAGATTGAGACACAGGATTTTGATTTGGTTGCGGTTGCCTTACCCAATAATTGGGTGAATACGATTGATTATGGCGGCGAAAAATTATCGAATGCTTTGCTGCAACACCACGCCTATTATGATTATCCGGCGCATTACGTGCGAGTCACAATTCTTTTCAAAGAGCGATATTGGAAAGACCTGATTACCGACTCATGGTTTATGTCGGATGCGTTTGGCGGCTGTTGTGTGTATGACGAAACTTCGCGGCTCGAAGGCCACGGCTACGGTGCGCTCGGATGGTTAATCGCGGGAACCGATGCGTTGACGATGGCGAATTTTACCGATGAAGAGTTGGTTGAAAAAGCCCTGCAATCATTACCCGAAGCCCTGCAAAAAGGGCGCCAACTATTCGTGGAAGGCAAAGTGCATCGCTGGCTTTACTCGGTCAATGCGCAGCCCGGCGGCTCTCCGGTGAAAAACCCGAAGCGGCGTCATATTCCTGAACCAAAAGATCATCCCGGCTTGTACGTGATCGGCGATTATTTGTTTGATTCGACGCTGAATGGAGTACTGGATTCAGCGGATTTCGTGACTGATATGATGCTGGATGGAATGATGCGGAAGTGGTACGAAGAAACCGTTCTGGCGAAGGGGCAGGCAGATTTTAAGGTGCAAGAAGCTGGAATTATTGGTGGAAAAATCAGTCGTCAATATTTTGAGAATTATCATGGACTAGGAAATTATTCAGATCATTATCATCGTTTCTTCGATGCGAAATTTGTGAAGGAATCTATTGCGACGGCGTGGAAACCGGAGAAAAAATACAAATTACTGGTGACCGGATCAGGTAATGGTTTGGTGCTTGAAGCACTGGCAAAAACTGACATCGAAGCCTGGGGGATTGAAAATAATCGCTATATTCACGGACTCACCGATCAGAAAATTCGCAAACGAAATCTTTTGGGAGATGTCCGAAAATTGCCTTTCAAGAACAATCAATTTGATTTTGTGTATGACACTACGCTGGGATATTTATCGGAGCGCGAGGCCATCAAAGCCATTAAAGAATTATATCGGGTCACCAAACGCGGCGTGATTTTTGCGGCGGCTTCGACTGACATTAAACCGCAGGTTGTGCAAAAATATCGCCTCTTCGACGGCGTCAAAACTTTATTGACGTTATGGGAATGGTCGGAGCTTTTTCTGGCAAATGGCTTTGATTTAGAAGTGAATAGTGAGCGCACTTTGAAGAAACTCTGGCGTTTGGAAGCAAGCACCAGAAACGGAGATGGAAGCTGGTACAACGACCTCGAAAGCATTCGCTATTGTTATTTCTCGAAATTAGAAGAAGAGGATGAGTAACCCGATTTTCTAAGCTTTCTAATGAAATTGTGGAGCGGGTTCTTTACCCGCTCTTGTTTTCCAGCATTAAATTGGCGGGTAAAGAACCCGCTCCACATTCTACGAAGAAACTTATGCCCCCAAAAAAAGAAATCGAAGAAGACCTCGAAGACCCTGAAGAAGAGGATGACGATGAAGACGGTGATGACGAAGAAGATGAAGAGGGTCTTGAAGCTGACGACGAAGCTGATGATGAGGACGATGACGACGACGATGAAATAGAAGATTATGATGCGACCCAGATCGTCGGAGCTTTCAAAAGTGTAGTGAGCTTTATTCGTCCCTATTTTAGTGCCTACCGCTCAAAAATTTTCCTGCTTTCGACCGGTGTTTTGCTGGAAGCCTCCTTTAATGCTGCTTTCCCGTTTTGTTTGAAATATCTGCTGGACGATGCGCTTTACGAAGAAGATCACGAAGCGCTGGAATGGATTCTGGGAGTTTTAGGCGTGCTCGGCATTCTGATTTCAGTGGCCAGCGTGGCGTATGATTATTTGAATGCCAAAGTCGGATCGAAGATTATCGGCGACATTCGACAAAGAATTTTTGAGTACACGCAAACCCTCTCAGCCGAATTTTATTCCCGTACCAAAGTTGGCGAAGTTTTATCGCGTTTTTCGACGGATATGGTGGATGTCGAAGACGCCATTATGCACGCCACTTCGTGGGGAGCTTTGCCGCTGGTCGAACTTTTAACCGGAACGGCGTTGCTCTTTTATTTGAATTGGAAACTGGCCAGCGCCGCCATGTTGATTTTTCCCATCACCTTGATTGGATCACGCTTTTTTTCCAAGAAAGCCATTGTTGCCAGCTATCAGAAAAAAGAGCTGGAAGCCGCAACCATGAGTGTCGTTTCGGAAAATGTGATGGCGCAATCGGTCGTCAAAGCGTTTGGTTTGCGCGGCATTTCTTCCATGTGGTTTCAGCTTCGCAACTCAAACTTGGTCACTACTTCCAGCCGCGTTTACTTTCTCAGTGCCATGATTGAACGCTCCGTCACTGTTTCTGTACTGATGCTTCATCTCGTTATTTTGGGGTTTGGTTCGTATCTGGTGTTGCAAAATATGGTCTTCCATCAAGGCGGCTTGACGATTGGTTCGCTGGTGGCTTTTGAAGGCGTATTTTGGGAGCTGAGTTACAACATCGGACACGTCACCGGATACATTCCAGCCTTAATTCATGCGGCTGGCAGCATTCAGCATATCAATGATTTGCTGGATGAAGAGCCGCAAGTGCCGGACCAGCCCGATGCGATTGAGTTACCAGATTTTGAGCAGGAAATTGTTTTTAATAATGTAGATTTCAGTTACACCGGAGAGCAAAAACAGCTCAAAAAGCTGAGCCTGACAATTCCCAAAGGCATCAAAGTTGCCATTGTCGGGCCGAGCGGTTCCGGCAAAAGTACGATCATTAATTTATTGCTCAGGTTTTATGAACCGGGTTCCGGTTCGATCACGATTGATGGCATTAAACTGGGCGACATCAAACGGGATTCGTTGCTCTCAAAAATAGCGGTCGTTTTTCAGGATAATATCCTTTTCAATATCAGCATCCGCGAAAATATTCGGCTTGGAAATCTGAACGCGACCGACGAAGAAGTCGAAGCCGCCGCCCGCGCTGCCGAAATTCATAAATTTGTGAAAGGCTTGCCCCTCGGCTACGACACCATCGCCGGAGAGCGTGGCAGTATGTTATCAGGCGGTCAACGCCAACGCATTGCCATTGCACGCGCCATCGTTCGCAACCCCGCGATCTTGATTTTGGATGAAGCCACCTCCGCGCTGGATCAAACCACCGAAGCTGCGATTAATGCGACGTTGCGGAAAATCGGAACTGGGCGAACCGTAATTGCCGTCACGCATCGCTTAGCCTCCACTGCCGATGCCGACAAGATCGTTGTGCTGGATCGCGGCAAATTAGTTGAAGCCGGAACTCATGCCGAATTGCTGGCGAAAAAAGGTGTTTTCAGCCAGCTCTGGCGCAAGCAGAGCGGCAAGGGAAAGGCATAGTCAACAGAGCCGTAAAGCGATCATGATCGTCGTCCATCTGAAATTTGGTGAGGGAAAATAAGCAGAGCCGATCATTTTCAACGCGGTATCACTGCAACTGAAGTGATTGCAAAAGGCTAAGTGCCGTCGTCGCCCTCCCGTGTTTTTGACGCTATTGCTACCCGACGATATTCAATCGCAATTATTCCCCTTGTAAGTCTCGTAAATCTTTGCAATCATTATCCCGCCATTTTAAATTTTGGGTGGCTTTTTATCGAACCATTGTGGAATTGAAACGCGTGTACGGCACAAAGAATATCCCGAGTCGTTGGCCTTTTTATCGAACCATTGTGGAATTGAAACGATACCTGAATATTAGGTACTGTTAAAGATGGGATACTTTTTATCGAACCATTGTGGAATTGAAACCGAACATCCAACGGCTCTTTGTAGACACGCCGACTTTTTATCGAACCATTGTGGAATTGAAACTTCCACCTGCGCTGCCATTGTCGGGAAGCGGTTTTCCTTTTTATCGAACCATTGTGGAATTGAAACTCGGCAATAACTTTACCGCGAACGTAGCTCTGCACCTTTTTATCGAACCATTGTGGAATTGAAACTTTTAGCGAATCAATTTCACCATGACGCATTCCGGCTTTTTATCGAACCATTGTGGAATTGAAACTTTTGATACATCCCTATTGCTTTCGACAGGCATCTTTTTATCGAACCATTGTGGAATTGAAACCTGAAAACCATTGGCGGACTGATTGGCAGCGTTGCTTTTTATCGAACCATTGTGGAATTGAAACCTAAGGCCATTACGAGTGGCGAGGGGACAATAATCTTTTTATCGAACCATTGTGGAATTGAAACGAATTTGAATTAATCAAAATCGAAGGACTTCTTGAACTTTTTATCGAACCATTGTGGAATTGAAACACAGCACTGATGTTTTGCTTCAGGATGATGAGATTGCTTTTTATCGAACCATTGTGGAATTGAAACAAACGCGTGACAGTAATTATATGGGTGTTCAGGGTTCTTTTTATCGAACCATTGTGGAATTGAAACGCGTCCAATGGAGGCGTTAGCCTGGCATGACATTGGCTTTTTATCGAACCATTGTGGAATTGAAACTAAATGCGATAATCCATTGTGCGTGCGTCCTGACCATCTTTTTATCGAACCATTGTGGAATTGAAACGATGATCATCTCTCCTGCCGTTACATTTGAAACTTGCTAGAATTCAGCCAACACCACCGAAAAAATGAGATGGATTTAAGCCTCATCAACTATCGTAACGATGGTGCAGGTGATATATTACCGCTTCACCTTCGAGAAGAATCAAACAAATTCAGGAGATATACTTGTGTTGCATTTCAAAAAATCCATCGCACTGCTCATCATGTTTTCCGCCACAGGCTTTGCGCAATCGGCTCAGCCTGCTCAATCTTCAAGAACCTTACCAGGGCAGAAATCTGCTGGAATGTTGCTGCCCAACGGGTGGACGTTGACGCCCGAAGGCAAGCAAATTCCCGTCAGCGATTTGCCGATGAACATGGAACTCAGCAGCGATGGAAGGTTTTTGCTGGTGACGACGAATGGCAACGGCGAGCAGGAAGTGGATATTATTGATGTCGCTTCGCAGCAAATTCTGCAAACGGTCAAAATTCCGAAATCATGGTTGGGTTTAGCATTTGCTCCTGATGGCAAGCGATTTTTTGTTTCCGGCGGAGACGATAATGAAATTTTGATTTTCAATTTTGCTGATGGCAAAGCCAGCGAAGCCGGAAAAATTGCGTTGGAATCGAAAGATTTTCACGCGCTGCCTTACAAGCAAAGAAGCTCCGCCCGCAGCGCAGGCAAAGGCGAAACTTCATTTCCCGCCGGGATCGTAATTTCTCCAGACGGTAAAAAACTTTACGCGGCTGAAAATCTCAACAACAAAATCGCCGTCGTTGATCTGGCGACGAATGAAGTTGTGAACCGCATCAATGTTGGCGAATATCCGTATGATTGCACAATCTCGAAAGACGGCAAAAAATTGTACGTCAGCAATTGGGGCGCAAGAAATGTTGGCGTGATTGATACTGCTTCAAATCAGGTTATCGGCAACATTCAAACAGGCGATCATCCGAATGATTTGGAGCTTTCGCGCAACGGAAAAATTTTGTATGTCGCCAACGCCAACAGCAATACGGTGTCTGTGATTGACACGGCAAAGATGAAAGAAATCGAAGCCATCTCCACCGTGCTGCATCCGAAATCTCCGGCGGGCAGCACGCCGAACGCCGTTGCACTTTCACCGGATGAGAAAACTTTGTACGTGGCGAATGCCGATAATAACGATGTCGCCATCGTAGATGTGAGTAAGCGCGGAGCCAGTAAAATCAAAGGCTTCATCCCGACCGGATGGTATCCGGCTTCGGTTCGCGCCAGTAAAAATGGCAAGCAGATTTTCGTCGCGAATGGCAAAGGGACGGCTTCCGCCGCGAATCCAAATGGACCGCAACCATTGCCCGGAAAATCTCGCGCTGAAAGCACAAAAATTGAGTATATCGGCAGTTTGCTGAAAGGTACGATCTCTGTCATTGACTTGCCGAATCAAGCTAAGCTTGCGCAGTTGACGAAACAAACATACGCGAATTCGCCGTATACCGATGAATTGCTGCAAGCGGTGCGCGCTCCGAAAACGGGGACTGCGATTCCGACGCGCGTCGGCGCAGCTTCGCCCATCAAACATGTGATTTATGTCATCAAAGAAAACCGCACGTACGATCAGGTGTTGGGTGATATGAAAGAAGGCAACGGCGATGCCAGCCTTTGTTTATTTGGCGAAGATGTGACTCCTAACCATCACGCGCTGGCTCGTGAATTTGTTTTGCTTGATAATTTTTATGTGGATGCGGAAGTCTCCGCCGACGGTCATAACTGGTCGAATGCGGCATACGCGACAGATTACGTTGAGAAAACCTGGCCGACAAATTATTCAAGTCGCGGACGCACATACGATTACGAAGGTAGCAAAAAAATTGCCCGTCCGACGAAAGGCTATATTTGGGATTATTGCAAAGCTGCCGGCGTGAGTTATCGCAGTTACGGCGAATTCATTGGCGTCCGCGATGTGAAAGTTGGCGGCGGCGGCGCGGCGGATTCTGCGAGCGATGCCAGCCAAAAAGCGCAACGTGAAAACTACACTATGGAAGAGGCACTGCAGGGACATTTCAGTCCGAATTATCCCTCGTGGAATATGAGTATCAGCGACATCACACGCATCGAAAAATGGATGGAAGAGTTTCGGGTTTATGAGCAAAACGGGCAGATGCCAAACTTTAATGTGCTGCGAATTGGCAACGATCATACCGAAGGAACGAAGGTTGGCGCACCGACCCCGCGTGCGTATGTCGCACAAAACGATCAAGCTCTCGGAATGTTGATCGAAGCCGTCAGCAATAGTAAATATTGGGCTGACACGGCGATTTTTGTGATTGAAGACGACGCGCAAAACGGCCCCGATCACGTCGATGCGCACCGCTCCATCGCCTTCGTCGCCAGCGCGTACACGAAAAGAAAATTCGTTGATTCGACGATGTACACGACTTCCAGCATGCTGCGGACGATGGAGTTGATTTTAGGCTTGCCTCCGATGAGCCAGTACGATGCGGCTGCGATTCCAATGTATGGATCATTTACCAACAAAGCGGATTTGACGCCATTTAAAAAGCTGCCCGCGACCTTTGATCTGAACGAAAAGAATCAAAAAGACGCTCCCGGAGCTGTGCGGTCTGCGCAGCTTGATTTCAGTAAAGAAGACGCCGCGCCGGATATTGAATTCAATGAAATCATCTGGAAGTCAGTGAAAGGTGCGAACTCACAAATGCCCGCGCCTGTCCGTAGTGCGTTTGTGCGAGCAGTGGATAAGGACGGCGAGGAAGCAGAGGAACGTGAAGAACGAGCAAAGAAAAAACGATCCCGTTAATTTTGTTGTTACAAAATAGCTGGTTGGTATAATGGTGACTACTGGAGTAAATATTTATGGCAGCAAGTAGAAATAAGCGACCAATAAATTCTGACACTCAAAATTTGGGAATTCAGGAACTTGAAGAAGCTCTTCGAGAACTTCAGCCGCAATCCAAAATGGGAAGCAGATTAATTGAGTTGTCTTTAAAAGGATTAAGGTCAGGCGTCCAGCCAATGTCTACCGATGAAATTTCGGACTATTTGGGGAGAACCCGAAATCATGAAAACCTTCATTGATTCAGGCGTATTGATTACAGGATGGCGAGGTCAAACAGCTCCACGATTGAAAGCGTTGACGATCTTGAATGAAAGACATCGGCAATTTATTTCTTCCCCTTTTGTCCAACTCGAAGTTTTACCAAAATCTGAGTATTATAAAAATTTAGATGAGCTGAAATTTTACGATGCGTTTTTTCAAGGCGTGAGTGATTGGGTGCAGGATTGTAATTTGATCACAAAAGAAGGGCTGGAAATAAGCAAAAAAATTTGGATTGAATGCGCTTGATGCTTTGCATATTGCGGCAGCGGTAATTGCCAATGCCGATGAATTCATAACGGCGGAACGTAAAACCTCGCCGTTTAGTCGCGTCTCGATCATCAAAATAATTTCTATTGCTTGAAGTGTAAAACTTTTTGAGAAGTCCGATGGGGAAGCCGAAGCAACCGAACAGGGAAGCTCTACTAAAAAGCATTAATAACCGAACTTGGCAGGGAAGTTACTGGCCATTCGGACTTTTTTGCAGCGCAATCTGGATCGTGTTCGGATCTTTTTTATATGGTTGGTGGCTTACCGCTGAAGTTGAAGAAGAATATGCGAGTGGGTTTCGCACTTCTACTGACGACGATTCGAGAGGTCCTCCTTTGTTGGGCTTCATCATCCTAAATTTCCTGATCGTTTGTGCGATTAATTTGACGATTTGGCTCTATCAACGAAGAAAAAATGTAGCGTGAACTGTTAATTCGCGCTGTTCGCCTTACGAAACAATCTTACGAAAAAAAATCACCGGAGCTAACATGAAACGATCCGACATCCATCCAATGCCCGAATATTTCGACCGCTACATGAATCAAGTGGCGGACGTGGAATTGTCGCAAGCCTTTGATGACAGCATTGGCGTGCTGAATCAGCTTGATATTCATCAGCTTGAACAATTAGACGGTAAAATTTATGCGCCGGATAAATGGACGTGTAAAACTGTCATTCAACACATCACCGATTTTGAGCGTATTTTCAGCTATCGCGCTTTATTATTCGCACGCGGAGACAAAAATACGCGGCAAGGCGTAGACGAAAATTTACTCGCAGAAAATTGTCGCACCGATGCACGCTCTACGGCTGAAGTCGTCGCTGAGCTTAAAGCGGTACGCCTTGCCACCAAAGCGTTATTCGACAGTTTTGACGAAGAAGTTTTGCGTCGCACCGGGATTAACTGGAAGTTTGAAGTTTCTGTCGCGTCGTTAGGATTCACTCTGCTTGGACATCAAGTTCATCATTTAAAAATTATTCGTGAACGCTATTTGCCATTGCTCAATGTGTAGTTAAGCGAGTGGTACAGTACAAGGAGCGGTAGCGACTTTGTAACTCGTCGCATTTACCAAGTCGCTACCGCTCCTTGTACTGTACCACTTCGCACTCTGCTTTTTTATGGCCCATTTATGACGCAACAAATTTCACCTACTGAGCGAACTACAATTCGCCGCCAACCCAAGCGCGGAGTCTTTGACCGCGCCACCATTTATCAAATCTTGGACGAAGGATTTGTTTGTCACGTCGGCTTTACCGTTGAAGATAAGCCGTATGTGATTCCGACTGCTTATGCCCGAATGAATGACGATCTTATCATTCACGGCGCCACCGTCAGCCGCATGGTGCGTGCGCTGGAAAATGGTTGCGATGTTTGTGTCACGGTCACGTTGATTGACGGAGTAGTGTTAGGTCGCTCAGCCTTTCATCATTCCATGAATTACCGCTCCATCGTCGTTTTCGGTACGGCGCAAATGATTCAGGATGAAGCTGAAAAAATGGCAGCGTTGCAAGCCTTCACCAATCACGTCGTACCGCAGCGTTGGCAAGATGTACGTCAGCCGAACGACGGGGAAATGAAAGCAACGACTGTGTTGCGGCTACCGATTGAAGAAGCCTCCGCGAAAATTCGGACAGGCGATCCGATTGATGACGAAGCAGATTACGAATTGGATGTCTGGGCAGGAGTCATTCCGTTAAGGCTGCAACCCGGTGCCGCCATCGCCGATACCAAACTGCACAGCGGTATTTTAATTCCATGCAATGTCAGTGAATATCAACGTTCTCAGCCAAGATAAATCTCCACCTGGCGCGTATTTTTATTCGTAACGGAGAGTGTTTATGGATAAGTGTGAGAAGATTTACACTGGAAACACGAACTGTTCGTTTTACTTTGAAGATTTGCCTGTCACGTACCCGACTAATCCGGTGACGATGGAAGTTAGCAAAGCGAGTGCTAATTTTCCTTCGTCGTTAGATAATCCTTTGTTGAATATGATCCAGAAACAAAGTACGACGACGCCAATGAGAATGGCAGTAGTGAGCCGATAGATTAGTAGTTCTTTGCTGCGCAGGTGTAAGGCATCTGCTTCGGCAATGCGGAGGCGGGATTCTCGCTCAGTTGAATCTTCAACCGTAGCGAGTGAAATTTTAATGTTTTGAGTATTGGCGATTTCGTTGAGATTGAAGTTCTCATTTGCCATGCGTTAACCTGAATGAATTATAGTCCGACAATCTCTGTAGCCAGCGTTTGACCATTTTCGGCAATGCCAAATTTTTTGCCCTGTCGTTTTGCGCCGACAGCAACTTCCATTAGAACAATGGCCTTGCGTAACACTTCACTTTTCGTTGTACCAACTTCCTGCGCTAATTCTTCCAGCAGTGAATTTGCCTCTGGTGAAATGTCGAGACTTAATCGAATCTTGGTTTTTTCGTTTACTGATGATTTAGGTAACATTTTAAACTCCTATGTTAGTAAAAATATTATGGTGAAAAAAGGCGTAATAATCAAGTACTAAATACTGAACACTATGATGGCACAAAAATTCGCCATGAATTTCTTGAGAATTTATCAATTTGAGATGGTCGCGGTTTGACGGGCAGGGAATTATCTTAAAGAATCGTCAAACGGACTATCAAAAAAGAATCAACGAAGCAATGGTTTTCATTCGCAACTATGAGAAAATCTATTTATGCAACGAAGAAAATTTCTTAATCAAATTGGGTTTGCCACAAGTACCTTGATAACTTCTAAAATTTGGGGCAAAGCTCCGGCGTTAATTCAATCCGACAAGCTCCGCCCACAAATTACTTCCGGCGTTCAAAGCGGTGACATCACTAAAAATTCAGCGATTATCTGGAGCCGTAGCGACAGGGCTGCGCGGATGATCGTTGAATATTCGACGACGGAATCTTTCAAAAATTCCAAGAAAATTATCGGCGCGACTGCCCTTGAAAAAAATGATTTCACAGCACGGCTTGATCTGGGAAAATTACCCGCAGGGCAAAAGATTTTCTACCGCGTAGCCTTTCAGGATGTAACCGATTCCAAAATTTTTAGTGAGGCTATAACGGGCAATTTTAATACGGCTCCGCACAACAATCGGGACGTGAAATTTGTCTGGGGCGGAGATGTCTGCGGGCAGGGCTGGGGCATCAATCCTGAATTTGGCGGAATGAAAATTTATGAAGCGATGCGACAAGTGCAGCCGGATTTTTTCATCCACTCCGGCGATACGATTTATGCGGATGGTGTGATTTTGCCGGAAGTGAAATTGGATGACGGCACGATCTGGAAAAATATTACGACACCGGAAAAATCCAAGGTCGCCGAAACGCTGGCAGAATTTCGTGGTGCGCAACGCTACAATTTTCTGGATGAAAACTTTCGTCGCTTCAACGCTGAAGTCCCGATGATTGCGCAATGGGACGATCACGAAGTCCGCAATAATTGGTATCCGGGGCAAATTCTCGAAGACCCGAAATACACCGAAAAACGAATTGATGTACTGGCGAAAAATGCCAAGCGAGCCTTTCTGGATTATATGCCGATGCGCTTTAATCCGGCTGACCCTGAACGCGTCTATCGTGCTTATAATTACGGTTCGTTGTTGGACGTAATTATGCTGGACGAACGCAGCTATCGCGGTCGCAATACGCCGAACAATCAAACAGTCGTCAACGAAGATTCGGTGTTCCTCGGCTCCGCGCAAATCAATTGGATCAAGCAACAATTGCTGCATTCAAAAGCCACGTGGAAAGTCATCGCCAGCGATATGCCGATTGGCATCGTAGTCAAAGACGGCGCAAAAGATTACGAAGCCTTCGCCAACAGCAACGGCGCAGCGATGGGCAGGGAATTGGAACTCGCCGAATTACTCCGCTTCATCAAACAAAATAAAATCCGTAATGTGGTTTGGCTGACAGCCGATGTGCATTATTGCGCCGCGCATTTTTACGATCCCGCTCAGGCGCAATTCACCGACTTCGATCCATTCTGGGAATTCGTGGCAGGCCCGATAAATGCCGGAACCTTCGGCCCCGGAGAGATGGACAATACCTTTGGCCCACAGGTAAAATTCACGGGCATTCCCAAAGGCATGAAAGGAAATCGTTCACCAAAAGACGGCTTCCAATTTTTCGGCGCAGTCAACATTGATGGCAAAACAAAAGCAATGAGCGTCGGCTTACACGACATCAACGGAAAAAAACTTTATAGTGTTGAATTGCCTGCGAGGTAACTTGAATTATGTCAGCTCAGCTCAAGTATAAATTAACGGCGGATGATTATTTGGCTCTCGAACGTGAAGCCGAATATAAAAGCGAATTTTACAATGGCGAAATGTTTGCGATGGCGGGAGCGTCTGAAGCGCACGTTACGATTGTTGGAAATCTTTCGGGAGAGCTTCGGCAAAAACTTAAAGATCGCCCTTGCAAGTCCTACGCCAATGATATGCGCCTACGGGTTAACGCAACGGGTTTATACACGTACCCTGATGTGATAGTCGTTTGTGGACAACGAATTTTCGCCGACGATCAAAAAGACACGTTGCTGAATCCAACCGTAATTATTGAAGTCCTGTCAGATTCCACCAAGGATTATGATCGCGGCGGCAAGTTCGCGCATTACCGCAAGCTGGATTCGTTGCAGGAATATATTTTGGTTGCTCAGGACGAAGCGCACATCGAACAGTTAGTCCGGCAGCCAGATGGAAGCTGGATTTTTTCAGAGATCAACGGATTGGGTGCGACGCTCCGCTTGAATTCTATCGAATGCGAAATCGCCACGGCTGAAATCTTTGATAAAGTAGATTTTCCGGTTAAGTCAGTTATTTTTGAAGAACGAGAAGTTTAGTTTTGCGGAGCGCATGGCAAGGTCTGATAAACCAGAAACTTGATTCACTCTCCATGCCAGTCTACATTCGCTACCAGCTTTTACCCTATCCAGTGAAAGTCCTGCATCGTACGGTTCTCCTTTCCGTTCGTCATTAAAAGTTTACTTGCACAATGGATGCACCTCGTATGAAAGAAAGTCAGAATGTCGAATGGAAACAGAGCTGGCGCGATGAATATCTGCGCTGGGTCTGTGGCTTTGCCAATGCGCAGGGCGGTACGTTGATGATCGGCAAAAATGATCGCGGCGATGTAGTCGGGCTGCCGGATGCGAAGAAATTATTGGAAGATATTCCGAACAAGGTGCGCGACATTCTGGGCATCATGGTCGAGGTCAATCTACATACTGAACAGAGCAAAGACTGGCTGGAAATCGTGGTGGAACCTTACCCCAGCCCGATCAGTTACAAAGGCGAATACCATTACCGCAGCGGCAGCACAAAACAGGAATTAAAAGGCGCGGCGTTGCATCGGTTTTTGATGCGCAAGCAGGGACGACATTGGGATGATGCGCCGACTCCGGGATTTCAGGTTAACGATTGCAGTTCGAGTGCGCTCAAATTATTTCGCACCAAAGCCGCCAAAAGTGGACGCATGACCGAGGCAGTGCTGAAAGACAGCGATGAATCTTTGCTGGAAAATCTGCAACTCACCGAAGGCGAATATCTCAAACGTGCGGCAGTCTTGTTGTTCGGTGAGAAGCCGGAAAAGTATGTCAGCGGCGCGTACATCAAAATTGGCTTTTTCATCACGAATGATGATTTGCGCTATCAGGACGAAATGCACGGCAGCCTTTTCGAGCAGGTCGAAAAAACACTGGAATTGCTGTACTCGAAATATTTGAAAGCCTGGATCAGCTATGAAGGTCTACAGCGATTGGAGACGTTTTTATTTCCCTACGCAGCATTGCGCGAAGCCTTGCTGAATGCGGTCATACATAAGGATTACAGCTACGGTGTCCCGATCCAGCTCAGTGTTTATGACGATCACATTGTGCTGTGGAATTATGGACACCTGCCCGATGAATGGACGATGGAACGATTTCTGGGCAAACACCATCGGAGCCTTTTAATCCGTTGTTGGCGAATGCGTTCTTTCGGGCGGGTTATATTGAATCGTGGGGACGCGGTATCGAAAAGATCGAACGCGAATGTCATGCACACGGCATTGCCGTGCCTAAATATGAATTTGATAAGTCAGGATTGATGATGACTTTTCACGCCAACTCTGAACATTTACAGAAGGCAATGGGAGCGCAAATTCTTCCACAGCCAGAGTCACAGCCAGAGTCAGCATCGCTGGAAAGACGAGTGTTAGAATTACTTTCAGTCAACAATTCGCTGTCCAAAGGAGCCTTATCCGCTGCGCTGAGACAAAAAAAAGTTTCGGGTCATTTGAATCAATTGATTCGTACTTTGCTGATTGAGCAACGGGTGATTTATACGATTCCCGACAAACCGCAAAGCCGCTTCCAACAATACCGCCTCACTGAGAAAGGGTTGAGTTCATTGACCATGTTACGACAACGGGGAAAGCATGAGTAAGATCGGTCAGCCCAAATGCGCCTCACAAAACTATGTCATCAGGATGTCCGCGATAAACCTGGTTCGGTTAATTTCAGCAAGCTGTTGTTTGCCGCCAGCACGAGTGCGGCAGCACGACGGGAGCGCAAGTGTCTTGCTTGCCAGTGGCAGAGCGACGACAGAGCTTGGTAAGGGAGGTGTAAAAAATAAGTTATTAAGAGATCAATTGCCACTAGCTGATGGTCTTTGAAAATTAAATCCGGCAACGCGCTGAAAGCGCAGTCAGATGGTAGCCAGTGGCAAGACCGTCTGCGGTCGCAGCCTCTGGTGAGAGCAGTAAGCAATCGTGCGTCCTGAAGGGACGCGAAGATATATTTCCAGATCGTTCATGAACGAATGAAGACGAATTTCTGCCGCCCCGCTGGGGCTTGGGGATTCGGTGAAATCATAACCAGGGGTGGCGCGAAGACGCTGACCCCTGGCTACCGTCTGGATGCCCCTCCGGGGCGTCTGATACTTGCCGGATTTAATTTTCAAAGACCATCAGCTAGTGGCAATTGATAAAGCAACAAGGTGTTCTAGCTTATTTTTTAATACGTTCCTAAGAACATTCCTTGTCACCTGAAAAGTCTTTCCCGCACGTCAGAGTTACGCGGCGGCTGCGGCGCGGCAAGCGGGGATGGTCACCGACCACTGACCACCGCAATGGCCTCCGATACGCGCTGCCGAGGCGTGGCAACGGGCTGCCGCGCTCATCTGGTGCAATGGCTTTCCATAGGCTGCTCGTTACTTTCTTTGTGCTGATAAACCTGCTCTCCTAAGAATAGGGCTTCTTACTTTTTTAATCTATATTACCTTACCAGCCACTCATAAGGAGGAATATCCGAACACGAATTATTCTGACAATCCTTTTTTCTACATTTTCTTATTATGTCATCGACAAAAGAATGGCAATTATTGAAAGCAGTCCATCTTCCCATGGGGCGAGAACGCAACTCATTGTTTACACAATTCTCGTCAACACACGATTTTTCCTTACAGGTTGATCCAGGTAAATTGCCACGCCCAGGATGAGGGTTTACTGCGGTTTGCGTAAAATAAGGTAGAGAGTCTCTGCACCTATAAACATCTCCTGGTACCCCTCCGCCTAATGGTCCCAAGCCAGCTTCTATTTGGCTAGTTCGAATCCAACGGTGATTAATAGGTAGATGCCGCAAGCCCGGAATATCCACAGTACTTTCGCAAACTTCAACTTTAAGACCGAGGGGGTCATTTTTGCTTACAGGATCGTTTAGTACATACCGATATAGATTAATATCGCCGCTATTGAATTCAAGAGGGTCTGCAATAGTGAATCGACCTTGATATTGATCATACCAACGCGCCCGGTAATACATCAGCCCACTCACGGCATCTTTCTCTCTCCCAGTAAATCCATACCTCGTCATTGCGCTTCCGGCACTCTCCCCGAACGCTTCGTACTGCCCTCGTTCACTCACCGCACCCAACACATCCGTCAATGCTACCGTGCTGTCAAGATGATCCGGTAAAAAATATTGTACATTGCCTGCGCTTGTCAGCCGCAGCTTTTGATCTATGCCGAGTCCGTTCAGATAATCCACTGTCGCGCCGTTGCCTGCTTTGTCCAGCACGACATCTTCACCGTCATACAGAAAACTGGTGGTCACGCCGCTGGCGGTGCGGCTGACGCGGCGACCCATTGCGTCGTAGCCATAACTGACCGTCTGACCATTCGGCAACGCAACCTGCGTCAATCTGCCGCGCGCATCCCACGTGTAGCTGTTTGTGCCGTTTGCGTCGGTCTTCGCGGTCGTTTGCCCTTCGTTGTCAAAGCTGAAATTCGCTCCGCCAAATTGCGTCAGGCGGTTGGCGGCATCAGCGGCATTTGCGGTCTTCGCCGTTGTCAGCAAAGTCCCCGAAGCCAGCGAATTGATTGCGGCAATTTCATCATCGGCGTTGTAGCTATAGCGAAAATCTTCCAACGCTACGCCGGATGCGTTCGTGTGCGTCAATTGCGCCAGCCGATTCACTTCGTCATAGCTGTAACTGGTTTTCACGCCGTTGGGACGCGCCAGACTCTGCATTTGTGACAGCGTGTCGTAAGCGTAAGTGAACGTTTCTGCGCCTTGTTTGATGGTGCTGAGTCGTCCGGCGGCATCGTAGCCGTAATTCACTGCCGCACGATCCGCCGCCGTCATTGCGGCGCGTTGGCTCGCCTGATTGTAGGAGTAACTCACCAAGCCTTGCGGTGTTTTTTCTGAGAGCCTGCGATTCGCGTCATCATACATCCAATCAATCGCGCTGGAGATTGTGTCGTCAAGGTGCGTCATCCGACCTGCCGCGTCGTAGCCGTAATTCACCGTCGCGTCAATGTAGCCCACCTGTTTGCGGCGATTGAGCGCGTCGTAGTTAATGTTGACAGCCCTGCCCAGCCGATCTGTCGTGCGGACTACATTGCCTTCGGCGTCGTATTCGATGAAGGTCGAACGCCCCAGCGGATCGGTGCGCCCGACCGGACGGAACAATTCGTCATAGCTGAACGTCGTCGTATTGCCACGCTGATCGGACAGTGTTTTCAGGTTGCGCCGATTGTCGTAAGTGAATTTGACCACGCCGCCTTCGCCATCTGTCATCGTTGTTCGTTGCCCACGCGCATCGTAGCCATATTTCACCGTGCGACCCGAAGGCGAAATCAGCGTGGTCATCTGATCTTCGCTGTCATATTCCATTCGCGTCACACGACCAAGCGGATCAAGCCGTGCAATCAAATGATTTTTCAGATCGTAGATATTCGTCCAGACGCGCCCCAGCGCATCGGTCATTGTCAATTGATTCCCATTCGCATCGTAGCCATATTTCGTGACTGCGCCGCTGGCATCGGTGGAAGCGATCACACGATCCAGCGCGTCATATTCCATCGTGGTTTTGTGATTGAGAGCATCCGTCATCGCGGTGAGTTGACCAAACGAATCGTAAGTGTAATTCGTGGCTTCACCGAGCGCGTTGGTCATGGCGACGCGATTGCCGCGTCCGTCGTACAAGTAGCTGGAAATATGACCGAGGCGGTCAGTCATCTTCGTAATAAAATTGAAAGTATTTTCGTAAACGTAGCTGGTGGATTTACCAAGTTGGTCAGTAATCTTCAGCAAATTCCCGCGTTCAGGATCAAACGATTTTGTGTCTTCAGGACAACCGCAAGGCCCCTTTGTGACGGTAGGCAAATTGGTCATCATGTCACGTTCGATTTCCGTGTTTTGCCCCAACGCATCAGTTTGTCCGATCACGTAACCCGCCGCATTCAAACGCATAGATTCTTTGCGCCCAATTGAATCGGTTACGGTTGCCGAAGTGATAACAGTTCCCGATGTTCCGTAATCATATTTTTCAATGCCGCCATCAGCGAACACCTGTTGGTTTACTCTGCCTTCGCCGTCATACGTGAGGCGTTTGATCGTAACGTTGTCTTTATCTGTTACGGAAAGCAGCCGTCCGAAATTGTCATATTCATATTTATGTGAATCAGGGGTTAAAAAGTAAAATAAGATAAGCGACGGAGAGCTTGCCCCAGCAATGGACTTTGAGAGCATTGTCAGAGCGAACCGTACCGGCA
>JAYVZE010000208.1:0-38519 GCA_043783625.1 Blastocatellia bacterium
GACTCATCTTTTCCAACAACTATCAAGCGTCCAAGATAGTTGTTTACCGCGTCACCTTCAAGATACAAGCTCAAGCTCTTGGCAAGCCCGGTCAACCGGGCTGAGTTGTTATGTTATACCTTCACCCAGCCGTAAACGGCTGGGCTATTAGAAAAATTGATCGTGTTAAGTCGTAGTTAATTTCGCCAAATATTCCTGCAAAATTTCTTCCGTAATTTTCTCACCAACCTGATTATTTTTCAGTTTGTACCAACTCACTTCTTCGCTGTCTTTCTCTTTTCGCAGCGTCAGCGTATCCAATAAATTCGCATCAATCGTGACGTTCGGGCTGTGGCTGACGCGAGCGCGGGCTAAGCCTAAATCGGGGACGATGCCGTGGGCTTGTTCTCGTGGCCAGCCGACTTCGATGGTTAACGTTTGGTCACGAAAACGGATTCCTATTCGTGAGCCAATCATCACATTACGATCCACTTCAAATTGCCAACCCTGTTGCCCGATTTGCAGGTCAGGATTAGCTTGAGAAATTTTTTCAAGCGTCGAGAATAACCAATGCTGACCGTGTTCGCGTAACGCTTCGTTCGCGGCTTTGAGCTGTGCCAGTTCGGGATAGGCGGCGGCGAGATCGGGGATTTCTTCCGGTAGTTCGACGATATTTTCTTCGTTTATAGTTGTCATAAAATTTAGAAAACGGGAATGAACCACAGATGGACACAGATTTTGATTACCAGAAAATCATCTGTGTCTATCTGTGTTCATCGGTGGCGAAAATTCTTCTATTTCTTCCCATGCGAAACTTCGCGCCAGTACTTATCAAAAACAAAATCAGGACTGTTTTCGCGGTCGTGACAAGTGATGCACGCGGAAGGCGTAGACGGCGTTGTATATTCACCTTTCTTAGGCAGTTTGGCATGCGCGGCTCCCGGGCCGTGACACGCTTCGCATTGCACGTTGGCAAATTGTGGAGTCGCTTTGATGTTGATGAAACCTTCTTTTTGAAAACCGACCGAATGGCATCCGACACAGGCATTATCAAAGGTGCGATTTTTCGTTTCGAGTCCGGTGAAAGCGTGGGAATGGCGCGTCGTTTTCCATTTTTCGTATTCCGCAGAATGGCACTTTGCACAGGTTTCTGAAGTCGCATAAATTGCTGTCGTATTCTTGCTGCTTGCAGCGTGGGCGGCGGCGATTTCTTCGGCGACTCTTTGCTGGACAACGCCGATTTCAGCACGAGCTTTTTTCGTCATTTCGAGCATTGCCGGATCATCAGGAATCACATTGTCGAGGTCTACATAACGGTTGGTGAAATGTGAAATTTGCCCTGTAGAATCAGCATAAAATCGCAATTCGCCTAAATATTTTGATTGCCGCGAAGCCCATACGACGAGCGCGTTATTCACCTGTTTTGGATCGGCTACCAGACCGCGATCATCGTAGGCAATAATCAAATCCAGTTCAGGGTTTTGCAGGGCTAATTTGTTCGCTGTCCCACCTTTGAAATATCCGATGATGACATTGATGTCGGCTTTATCTTTAACTTCGGCGAGAGTTTTTTTCGCGGCTTCGAGCGGGTCTTCAAAAGTGAATCCAAGCTGAGCTATCGAATCTTTTTTGTCAGCCGGAGGTAATTCACTGATGCCGATAAAAGCAATTCTGACTGGTTTTTTCAGGCGTTTGGCGGTAATTGTTCTGATGACGTAAGGGGCAATTTTTGTATTTTCAGTTTTGATATTGGCGGAAATTAGCGTCGCTTTTTCTGCCTTCAAAGCTGCATTTGGAGACAGGATTTTGTTTGCGTATTTCAAGTCACGATAAGCCAAATTGACGACGGATAAATCCATCTGTTCATTGGCGCGGACGATCCAATCGTTCATTAATTTTGCATCAGGATTCAGCTCTCCCGCTTCGTTTAACTCATCGCTGAAAATATGCCCGGCATCCACCATGATCGTTCCGGCTTCGGGACTGCGCTGACGAAAAGCGTTGATGTAGCCGAGCCTGCGTGCTACACCGCCGAGCGGACGAATCGGGCAGCCGCACACTTCAAGGTTTCCTCCGATGTCTGCCGAGAAAAAAAGTGCCGCCGCGTAGCCATCATCCTTGGCGAGGCGATCTTTCATCGTTTCCGTGCTGACAGGAGTTTTGGCTAATTTCTCACGATCATTTTGTTGTTGTGCGCTGGTTTTTTTGAGGGGGAAATAAATAAATCCGAGAGCCGCAAGAAACGCGAAAATAATGAAGATTGAAACTGCTCTTTTCCGATTCGACATGCAATAACCTCTGTGTTGGAATAGGGCTTTGGCAAGTGTAGACAAAGCAATATGCAATGTCCAATTTTATCTCCATCGAAACACTATGAACTTTCCTGAAATTATTTTGGCTTCGGCGTCACCGCGTCGCTCTGAATTGCTGCGCAGCGCGGGCATAAATTTTTCCATCCGTGTCGCTGACATTGATGAAACGCAATTCCCGAATGAAACGCCACAGGATTATGTGGCGCGACTCTCATGCGAAAAAGCATTAGCCGTGGCGCAGCCTGATGAAATTGTTTTGGGCGCAGATACAACAGTTGTCATTGGTAGCGAAACCGCTGGAAAGCCTGTTAATATTGACGATATGAAGCGGATGCTGGAATTACTCAGCAACAATTGGCACGAAGTCTTGACAGGTGTCAGCCTCGCCAAAAATGGTGAAGTCAAAACGGAAGTTGCGGTCACGCGGGTGAAGTTTAATTTGATGAGTGAAGCTGAAATTGACTGGTACGCGACCAGCGGCGAACCGGACGACAAAGCCGGAGCCTATGCCATTCAAGGTCTGGCAGCGCGGTTCATTAATCGCATTGAAGGCAGTTATTCAAATGTCGTGGGATTACCGATTGAGACAGTTTATCGAATGCTGAATGACGAATGCGGAGTGCAGAGTTAAATGATTTCACTCCGCACTCCGCATTCAAAAATCCAAACTTAGAAAATTCCATTCAATTGTAGCAAATGTCCCATCTGCTCTTTTTTCGTCTTTAAATATTTGACGGCGGAAGCGGAAGTTTTGACTTCCAGTTGCACACGTTCGACGACTTCGAGTCCGGCCTTGCGTAAGGCACAAACTTTGTCAGGATTATTTGACATTAAGCGGACGCGCTGAACGCCCAATAATTTAATGATTTCAGCGCATTGATTGTATTCGCGGGCATCAATCGCCAAGCCTAATTTGACGTTGGCTTCGATGGTGTCTGCGCCTTGATCCTGCAAGGCGTAGGCGCGAATTTTGTTGACGATGCCGATGCCGCGACCTTCCTGCTGTTGATACACGATGACGCCGGAACCTTCTGCCTGAATCATTTCCATGGCGCGTTGCAGTTGCGGCCCGCAATCACATTTTTGTGAATGGAAAACATCCCCGGTCAGGCATTGTGAATGGATGCGAACTAAGGTTGGTTTGTCAGCCTCAATTTTCCCTTTGACGAGAGCGACGAATTCTTCATCGCTGGTAGTGCTGCGGAATCCGGCAATTTTAAAAGCTCCAAAATCTGTTGGCAGATTTGCTTCAGCTTCTAATTTTACCGTAAATCCATCTGTTGCTCGGTCTGTATTCATTGGTTTCTCCTTATAAATCCGATGTTGCGATAGGATGCGTAAATAACTATACGTGGCAAACTACGACGGTGCAAGTTTAATGAATCGTGCGACCAGAGTCTTCACGAAAGTCTATACATCTCGTCACAGGTTGGATTCGGAGGAGAGGCAATTGGTTGTAAATGCAGAAGCCCACACGCAGTAAGGGTGCCATTGCAATGTGAGGACGCCCTTACTGCGTGCGGGCTTCTGCATTTCTTATCTGACGATGAGCTTGATTTCGCCAATCAATCCAGAAGGTAGCGGTTGCAGATTTTCCATGTCCTGTGGTTGAAATCTTTCGCCGTATTTGAGGTTTAGCAATTTATAATCCGGCAGGCGATGTCCGGCTAAATAATTGATCGCAGTGTTGGCAACTTCGATGCGGATTTTGTTTTCGCCAACTTTTAGAAATTGCGAAATGCTGATGGAGTATGGCGGAGAGAAGAGCGCGCCGACACGGTTGTCATTGACGTAAACAACGGCGGCATCCCGGATTGGAGCTTCAAGCCAAGTGCGCGAACCATTGCGCAATGGGGTTGGTTGAATTGCCTTTCCATCTCCAAAATCTAACGCGACGTGCTTAAATTTTTCTCGAAGGTTGATTGTATTTTCGTAGCTCGCCGTGCCTGAAAAATAACGAGTATTTTCGTTTTCCGTCCATGAAGTCAGAGATTTGACCGTTGAAGATTGATTGTTCATGGTCAGTTTCCACTCGCTCAAAAATGCAGGGTTATTCGACAACTTCGCTTCGACCAATTCAGTTTTGGGTAATTTGCGCTTCGTGAAAATAATTATGCGTGATCCGTAGGATTCCAAGCTTAGGTCTACTCTGGTTCCATCCGCATTTTCAGTGGTTAGATTTGGTGTCGTGATGCTGCTATCAAGCGGATTCCAGATTTCCGCCTGCAATCCTTTCACGCGAAAAGTAGCGTTCAGGTTCTGCGTCAAATTCGATGAATTCGCGACAAAATAAATCTCAGCATTTTCCAAATGACGATGAATGAATCCGATTTCATTAACAGGTTTTTCCAAAGCAAAATCAGGGCGGAGCAGGGAATTTAATTTTCCGGCGAGTTCAGTTTTTTCATCTTTGACGACAGCGGCTTTAGTGTTTAAGTTACTGAAAATTCGGGCGGAAATTTCCTGAATTTCTTTGCGTTCAGCTTCAGTCGCTTTAAATCCCGGCGCGACATTTGGAGCTTGTCGCGTAGCAATAACGATACCGCCGTTCTTTGAATATTCTTCTAATTTTCTTAACGTGTTGAGCGGAATGCGTTCGACGTTCGGGAGGATGACAGCCTTGTATTGATTGGCTCCGAGCTGCAATGAATTATTTTTTACGGAGCCGATTTGTTGCAAAACTTCATCATCAAAAAAATCCAGATTGTATCCGGCTTCAAGAGTTTTCGCGACGACATCTTCGCCGATACGGTCCTTCAAGGCTTCGATCATGTAATGCACTTTGCCGTTGACGAATCCGCCCCAGGCGTCGCTGTTGGGCAGGTAAAAAGCGATGTCATTCGCGGGTTGTCCCTGCCTTAAAATCCAACTGGTACGCTGTAAATATTTCGACAAATCGGGCATCACAATCCACCACGGATTTTTTTCATTCAATGCCGCCGCTGCGTAAAGACGCCAGCCCGGATATTCCTGACCTTCGGCGGTGTACGGCCAACCGTGCCCGATCAATTGATTGATGCCTTGCAGAAAATGCAAATCGGCTTCGGCTTTCATGTCCAGCGGAGTCGCACGAAAGGACGGCGAATGCAGCCACGTCCACGTTTCAGAAGTCGTCACATTACGCCCGTACAAATGATTTGCCGAAGATGCCCAACGCGCCGCCCGCAGCACTTTCCATTGCGCTCCTTCACCTTCGGAAATGTCGGCGTAGGCGTTGCTCGCAATCGTCGCGGGCGGCAATCCGTATCCTTGAATACGAAATTTTGTGTTATTCCGCTTCGCCCAAGCTTGCATCGGAATCATAAATCTTTCGTTCAATAAATCATTCAATGTTCGTCCCCAATCCTGACGAATAGCGGCAGTATTTTCGCCAATGTTGGTCACGAGAGCTGGCAAATATGGCTTTAAATCGTAGCCGCGCCGCTTCTGAAATTCTTCCAGAAAATCGCTGGTCCAATCAGAGTTGAAGACTTCGAGGCTGTCGCAAAAAATCGCGTACGGCGGATTGCCTGCGAATGATTTCATTAACGGATCGCCAACATTTTTCAGATAGCTGTCAATTGCATTACGGTCGTAATGATCCAGCACAAAACCTTCAGCTCCGACGGCGGGACGCTTCACCTGCATTCCTGTCCGGCTGGAAATAAAGAACAAAATTTCGCTTGAAGATTCTGGCTTGGCGGGGAGCCAGACCGCGCCGTCTTTGATGTCATTAAGCTGATTCAATCCTTGAAAAATCGCCAGTAATTTTTCCCCTTCGTTGATGTGAGGAATTGGAATGCGGCGTTGATTGGTCGCAACTTTCGCACGCTCCACGCGCAAGCGTCCTGCCGCCTGCGTGACGGGAACGGAAGGGCCTCCATAGGGCCATCCACTGCCGATGGTCAGATCAACGCGCAGCCCTAATTCTTTGGCTTTTTGTTGCGTAAATTGTAACGCGTCGAGAAATTCCGGCGAAAGAAAGGGGAGTGTTTTCAATCCCTTGCTCGCATCGTCGAGGACTACGGGATAGACAGGTTGAATTTCGAATCCGCCGATGCCACCTTCTTTCATCAAACGCATTTCGCGTTCGAGTTCCGGCTTGGTGACTGTTGGCCCGAACCACCACCAACGCATCATAATTCTGGCGTCATCAGGCGGAGTTTTGAATCCGCGTTCGAGTGCGGAAATATCTAAATTTGATTGCGCGAAAAGATTCGAAAAAATTAGTAGAGAGAGAACTGCCGTGAAGATAAGAATCCTGAAGATACGAAGGTTTTTCATTGGGCTTTTAGAGGAAGGTTGACGATAAAAATTTTTCTATTAGCCCAGCCCGTTTACGGCTGGGTTAGAGTGCGAATTAACGATCTCAGCCCGGTTTTACCGGGCTTGCAAAAAACTTGAGCTAAAGCAGATTGGAAGCCCGCTGAACCGGGCTGAGAATATTTCCCATACGCTGTCCCCCAGCCGTAAACGGGCTGGGCTATTAGAAAATCAGGTCGAACTTTCACATTCAATAAAAATTAAACCAGATTCCATTGCTTGCGATATTTTCGCGCCAACATCAGGTTGGCTTCTTTGTCGCCGACGAATATTTCTTTGGTTCCGTCCCATTTCAGGGAACGTCCCAGGCGCGTGGCAATATTACCCAGATGGCACATTGTCGCAGTGTAATGTCCTTCTTCGACATCGGCATTCGGGCGTTTCCGGTCTTTCGTGCAATCAAGGAAATTGCGGACGTGATCGTTTTGGCATTTCCTGGCATCACCCTTCATTTCCATCGGTTGCATCGCGGGAGTGACATTTTTGCTCACAGCTTTCCAGACTTCGGGCGTCACCGTGAAGCCGTCACGCATAATGCTCAAGGTTCCTTTGGTTCCATGAAAGACGAGATATTCGTCGCGGGTACGATTGACTTCGCGCCCCGTCCACGTCACCAGACAATTCGGGAAATTGTAAATTACTTCCTGCACGTCAGGAGTTTCACCGCCGTCTTTAATCGCATAACGTCCGCCGAAAGCCGTGACTGCGGTTGGCGATTGCGCCTTCAATGCCCATCGTGCGATGTCCAGATTATGCGCTCCCCAGTTGGTCATCTGTCCACCGGAGTAAGCCCAGAACCAGCGAAAATGATAAATGAAACGGAACGGGTCATAAGGCACTTCCTCGGTGGGGCCTAACCATAAATCCCAATTTAATCCGGTCGGTTTTTCTTTGCCGGAACCAAGTTCAGCAACGGGTTTGAAGCCCGGATTGACGTTGCGGGTGAAGCCTACTGTGATTTTGTGGACGGCTCCGATTTCCCCGTTCTGCACGAGTTTGACGGCTTGTTGAAAATGTTCGCCGGAGCGTTGCTGACTTCCGGTTTGGACGACACGATTATATTTTCGTGCGGCTTCAACCATCTTGCGACCTTCAGAAACAGTTAAGGATAATGGCTTTTCACAGTACACATCTTTGCCAGCCTGACAGGCAAGAATTGTCTGGAGCGCGTGCCAGTGATCAGGAGTGCCAATGACGACGGCGTCAAGGTCTTTCATTTCCAAAACTTTTCGAAAGTCTTCGTGGATAGCGACTTTGCCCGCTGCTTTCGGCGTCGTAGCTTTCATCGCCCGGCTGATGTTTGGTTCATACACATCACACAACGCAACAGGATTCGCATCTGGCTGTTGCATGAAAAATCCCCAGACCTGTTGCCCACGGTCGCCACATCCAATTAAGGCCAGGTTGATGCGTTCATTGGCTCCCAGAATTTTGGAATAACTGAGAGCTGTCGTCGTTGAGACGGTGAGAGCGGTTTTACTAAATTCTCTTCGATTCATTGATAATTCCTTCTTATTTTGCCGGAAGTTCCGGCGCGATTTGATGCGTTGTGACGAGGTCACGATAGCTGGGATAAAGTCCTTCTTTGAAATCTTTGACGAAGACCGTCATCGGTTGAATGAAGGTCGTTAAGCGATGTCCGGGCAGCATTGCTGTAGTGCGTCCGCGTCCGGTGACAGCGCGAATAAACATACTTTTTTCGGTCAACGGTAATTTGCTGATGTTAGTTGCGAAGTCGCTAAAAAGTGTCCCGTCAAAAAGGTATTGCTCCACGTTTGACGTGTAATACGCCGTGACGGTCAGCCCGTTTTTGCGCAAATAATCTCCGACCGAAATTAGAGCTTTTTTGCCGCCGAAATTTCCAACAATAGGAATGATTAAGTTTTTGCGATGCATCCCGCGCACGAATTCGTAATCACTCACACTCGCTAAGAAATTTCCCTGTTTACCGTATTGATCGGTTTGCGCGGTAATTTCTTTCAACGACGGAAAGTTCATATAACCGCCTCCCGAAGGATTGCCGTCCATCCGGTAAGCGATGTCCAATCCATCGGTATAAAAGCTTTTGTAAACGTAATCAAGGCTTTTGGAATCAGCCTCTGAAAGCGGAAACTGAAAATCTTCCTGAATCGTTTTGCGTACTGCCGCGAGATTTTCGGCATACAATTTTTCATCGCCTGAAGCCGTACTGAAATGAGTCAGCAAATCATTCAACGCCGCATCCACTTTGGCTCCGGTTGGCGCAGGTCGGCTTAACAGTCGCGCTAAAAATTGTGCGCGGGTTGGTGATAAATGAAAAATTGCTTTGTACATCAAATGCTGAATCACAGCCTGGCGACGAATGTCTACGATGAAGGCGATGCGCGGACGAACTTTGGCGATGTAGGTGAAATTTTGTTCCGGGCCGACGCCCAGATATGCGCCGCCGGTGGTACCCTGCTGTTGCAGCTTCTCCAAAATGTACAAATACGCCGTTTCGTTGGAGGTGAAATTGTCTGAGCGGAAGTAGCCACCGTCTTCGGAAAAATCACGGATCAGGCGCGAGAATTCTGTAGCGGAAAGACTTTCAAGTGGTTTAGCTTGAGTCGCCGGAGCCTGTGCCAGCGTCATCATAGAAGCAACCGCCAAAGTGAACAAAACCCGCATCAACAAAGTGTTAATTTGACGAGCATTATTTATCATCACAGCTTCCCCTTTCGATTCACATGTTTTCTAAAATTCGTTTAAAGTTTAGCCTGCCAGACCGGATAATCGCGGCTCAATAATTCGGATGGATTATTGACATACCATCTATACCCCGTTCTTCGCTCAGGTTCAATTTCTGCCAGACTGAATTTAATGATTCCATCACGTCCGCAAAAGATCGGGCGATTGGTTTTTATTTCGTAAAAACGTGCCCACAGTGGAGACGCTTTGGAATCTTCAATGACAACTTTATCGAAGCCTTTGGGCAGCGCCGGATCAGCTTTATCCACGATTTTGAGGCCGTTGATTTTTGTTTGCTCAAACCACGCGACGGCTGATTTGATGGCTTCAATCATCGCCGCTGAAGGATTTTTGACTTCCATTAGAAATCGTACGATGCTGACGCTTTCCGCCCCGCTTAATGAGCTTTTTTCATAAGCGCGTGCAGGGGCAGGAGCGAGCGAAACTTCATCATGTTGAGCGCACCAGACGGTTTTTTTTCCGTCTACCACGACTTGCGTTTTAAGAATAATTTCGAGGCCTTTCTCAACTGCCTGTGCAGATTTTGTGCGCCGCGTTTCATCAACGAAAGTATAGTCCGAATTCTTTTGTGCAACTGCACGCAGCAAGCGCATCACTCCGATCATCGCATCGTCGTTGTAGGTGATGTGAGTGTAATAGCCTTTGCGCAGCGGAAAATATTGCGGCCATCCGCCATTTTCGTATTGCGCTGCCAGCAAATAATCTAAGCCATTCAAAAAAGCCGTTTTGTATTTTTCCTGCTTTGAACCGTTGAAAACTTTGGCGAGAAACTGCAACTGCGTGTAAGTCGCACCGTTATCAATCGTTGAATGCGCGGCGTCTTTGTCTTCTAAAAGTTGCGCTTTTTCTCCTGGTTCCAGCGGAGTTGCCATGTCTACATTTTTTGTCCATCCGCCATTGTTGCGTTGATACAGCAAAACATTTTCGGCAATGCGCGTGGCTTCATCACTGCTATACCATTCAGCTTTCTGCTGTAGCGCATTTCTCCATCTGACTTGTTGCAAGGGAGCTAAAATTTTGTTAGAAACGGCGAACACTGTGCCGTGACGAACGCCTTTGGGAAATTCAATTTGGTCGGAAATATCTGTCCACGATTTCCAGTCTTTTGATTTAAGTGCGCCGTAGCGATGGTCGCGGTACATGTCGTAATATACGATCCATTCGCCGTTATGCTTGATGGCAGTTGCGCCTTCGACCCAATCTTTCGTGAACGCTTCAGAAGCTCTGCTGTATGGCCCTGCGGCGTGATCGCTGGTTGCTATTCGCAAATGTTTTTTCGCTACCGGCAATTCCGTTTCGTCTTTGACGATCATCACGAAGCGGCTTCCGTCCTGCACAATCGTGGCATCAATGACATTGAATCCGCCGTCATAAAACAATGCTGCCTTGCTGTAGCTTTCAAAATCTTTCGTCGTTACATAATAAATTCGATGATTGCGACCTTTGCCTGCGGAGCCTGAAGTCTCAGGAAATTTGCCTGGAATCGTGCTCGCCCAGAAGATCAAATATTGCTTGTTTGCGGCGTCATAAAAAATTTCGGGTGCCCAACAATTCATCGTCGTCGGTTCGTGTTCCATCACCGGAATCGCTTTTTGTTCTGACCACTTGATGAGGTCTTTGGAATGCGCGATACCGATGTCACGCCCTTCCCAACCAGTTGTCCAGACTAAATGAAAAATCCCGTCCGGCCCCTGAATAATGCAGGGATCGCGCATGAGTTTCTGACTGCCAACCATCGGCGTTAAATACGATTTTCCGTCATTAAGAACCTGCCATTTCAATCCGTCGCGGGAGTGCATTAGATGCAAACCGTCTTCGCCGTTGTTGGTGAAATACGCGAACAGGTAGTTGGAACTCTGCGCGTAGCTCGTCACCGAAAACAGTAGTAAGAAGAGAAAAGAAAGGCGTCTCATATTATTTCTCACCGGAAGGAATTAACTTTCCGTTGATGCGGACATTATTCAACTGAATCGCGGTTGCGTGTTCGACGACATTGGGCTTGGCAACATTTTCAAGCGTACAGTCAATCAATCGAATATCTGTGATGGGAGAGCGTTGGAAGCCCCGTAAATACAGGGCGTATTTGCTTTGCTTACTTTTCAGATTGCGGACGCTGACGTTGCGAACGGTCGGAATAAAATTCCCTGCATCGCCTTCTTCATACGTGAAATCAACCGAGATAATGGCTTCACTAACCTGTCCGACTTCGATATTGCGCAGATGAATATTTTCCAAAGTTCCACCGCGTACCGAATTCGTTTTGAGGCGCAAAGCACGATCCAGATTCGGGCTGTCCATTTTACAGTTTTCAGCGAAGACATTGCGGACACCGCCGGAAATTTCACTGCCGATGGTCACACCTCCGTGACCATCTTTCATCTGACAATTTTGAATCACGATATTTTCGCACGGCACATTCACGCGGCGTCCATCACCGTTGCGCCCTGATTTGATCGCGATGCAATCATCGCCCGTATCGAAATAACAATCCTTAATCAAAACATCCGTACAGGATTCTGGATCGCAGCCATCGTTGTTCGGGCCGTGAGAATTAATCTTCACGCCTTGCACGATGACGTTTTTGCAAAGCACCGGATTGATTTCCCACATCGGAGAATTCTTGATCGTGATGCCTTCAATCAGGACGTTTTGGCAACGGTACGGTTGAATAAAATTTGGACGAAGGAACGAATTTTCTCCGAAGGTGCGCTGCGCGACGGGAACATTTTTTTCTCCCATTTCGATCAGCTTGTTACGCGCTTCGTCCTGCTTCGGATCGCCTTTTTTCCAGCCGCAATTTGTCCGACCTTTCCACGGCCACCAATGTTCACAATCTGCTTGACCATCAAGCGTACCAGTTCCGGTGACCGCAATATTTTTTTGCTCGAAGGCATAAATGAACGGCGAATAATTCATCAGCTCAACGCCTTCCCAGCGCGTAAAAACTAACGGCAAATATTGCTTCGTGTTCTGACTAAATTTTATTGTCGCTCCGGCGGAAACATGCAAATTGACGTTGCTTTTCAAGTGAATTGCCGCGCTCAGAAACTCACCTGCTGGTACTACAACCTTTCCGCCACCTGCTTTGTTGCACGCGGCGATAGCTTTGCGAAAGGCTTCGGTGCAATCCGTTTTACCATCAGCTTTGGCTCCGAATTTTGTGATAAGAAATTCGCGTTTGGGGAACGTCGGAGCTTTGATGCGAGCGAGAATTTGCGGGAGCTGCGACCACGGATCAGGCGAAGTATTTTGCGCCGAAGCGAACAGAATTAACCCTTGTGATGCGGCTGTGCATACAAGAATTTTTTTCAGGAAGTCGCGACGTGGCGTAATGTTTTTAATCGAAGATTTCATGTAAATTACACACCAGCAAAAGCCGAAAATCCGCCATCCACAGGAACAACAATTCCCGTCACAAATTTTGAAGCAGGCGACAACAACCACAACGTTGCGCCGAGCAAATCTTCAGGATTTCCAAAGCGTCCCATCGGTGTATGCGTGATGATGCTGTTGCCGCGTGCTGTTAATTCTCCGGTTTCAATGTTCGTCAGCAATGAACGATTTTGCTCCGTGATGAAAAATCCTGGAGCTACAGCATTGACGCGAATGTTGGGCGAAAATTCTACTGCCAGATGCACTGCCAACCATTTCGTGAAATTATCAATTGCAGCTTTGGCGGCGGAATAACTGACGACTCTGGTTAATGGGCGCAGTGCGCTCATTGAAGAAACATTTAAAATCACTCCGGCTTTTTGCTCCGCGATGTAGCGACCGAAAATTTGTGTAGGCAAAATTGTACCGTGTAAATTCAAATCAAAAACATAGCGCATCGCCTCTTCTGACAAATCAAAAAAAGTGTTGGGCGGAACGGCTGTCGCCTTCGGGCTATTGCCGCCTGCACCGTTGAGCAAACCGTCAATGCGTCCAAATTTTGCAATGACTTTTTCGGCGGCGGCTTTGAGTGTGTCAGCTTGTAAAACGTCACCAGAGACGATGATTGCCCGGTCTGGAGCGTCTAATTCGGCGAGTAAAGCCGCCCCTTTTTCTTCACTACGAGCGAGGATTGCAACATTTGCTCCGCAGCTAACCAGTGCTTTCACCATTGCGCTGCATAAAATTCCTGTGCCGCCCGTGACAACAAAAGTCTGTCCAGTAAAATCGTAAAGTTTTAGTAATTCTGCTTGTGTCATGAAATTCCTTGGAATGATTTTATGAAAATTTTTTAGACAGGATTAACAAGATGGACAGGATTGAAAGAAAATTTAGGTAATAGGCATGTTTGAGAAAAATCCTGTTCATCTTGTCAATCCTGTCTAATTGCCTTTCAGTCAGCACTGACCGATTTATTCACGTTTTCAAACGGTGCGAAATGTTTTCCGAAATGGATTTCCAGCATCCGTGAATAGGTCTCTTCGCCGCCGCGTAGCGTTGCAAAAAATCTTTCACGGAACGGTGGATGATGAAGCACTGATCCGAACGTGACGTGCAGGATTTCACGGGCGTGAAAATCATCCAGCAGGGTGCAAAGCTGGTCGTCGGCGAGTCCGTTTACGTCAGCCATTTTGCTGACTTCAGCGGAGACATGATAGGTCGCACGGTCGGTTGGATAACGATCTTTTGAGAAGGCTACGATTTCACGGAAGAGCGTTGGATTCAATTCACCAATGGCGCGTAAGGCTTCCAGATAACTGGTTCCAGCAGTTTTCAAATGAACTAAATCACCTGCGAGCCTTGAAGCAATTGGATAAATAAGGAATTTGTCAGAGCCGGAATGCAGGCTGAGCTTATACGGCCCGTACGTTTTCGACACTGCCAAATGCTGCGCGAAGGATTTTTCAAATTCACCCAAATCGCCAATATAATCCACACCTTTTTCAAAATCTCCGACGTAGCGCGGAGCCAGGCTCACCCAAATTACGCCGAGGCGTTTTAATTCCTGTGCGATGTAAATATGTTCAGCCAGAGTCGTGACGGTTTCGGTTTCGTCTACGCTCATTTCCAGTTCGAACGGTTTGCCGTTCATGACTTTTTCGAGATGCTGATACATTTTCACGGTATGCGCGACGACGTGCCCGTATTTAGCGGCGGCGCGTAATAATTCCTCTTCGCTGATGGTGACGCTGAAGCTGCCCAGATCAATCGGAGCATTGCCGATTTGTTGCTGTAATCTTTCCCACGAAGTTTTGAGTTCGTCCCACGGCAGCGCGGCAACTTTGGTGCGAAGAATTTCGATTGAATCAGTGTTGGCGTGATTGTCTACGTGTGCGCTGGGGTCAATCGTGTAAAATGTGTAGCCCGCTGCGACGCAGGAATCAATGTCTTCGGTGGATTTCAAATGATCGGCATCCGCGCCAAAACCTTCGCGCCATCCTTCCTGCAACGCACCCCACAACGCATCGTCCATGACTTCCTGTGGATTGCGTCCGGTACGGAAATTTTCACGGATGGATTGCTGCGCCAAAATCGGAGCCATCGTGGATTTGCGAATTGCCTGAATATGTCCGGGCGTGCCGAGTCCGAGACGGTCTCCGCATCCGGCGGATTTCGCTAAGCCAAGAGTTTTCGGGTTCAGGAACTCAAAAATTGCTCGCAAGGCGGAAGCATTTTGGTGGGAAGTTTCGGCGAGAGTCAGCGTAAAAGATTCACCTTCGATGGTGCTGGCTTTTGCTTCACCGGAAAAATTGCTGATTAAATTATTATGAGCAGACAGAATGCCGAGTTGTTTTTGATCTGCGTTGCGACCTAAGAAAAAGAGCGTATTTTGTGTGGCAGTCAACGAACGCGGATACACTTGCAATCCACTCAAGGCGCTTAATTTCGTTGCCAGTTGTTGTGCGATTGATTCCGGCAAGGCGGGTGCCAGATCAGCGGAATTTATGTATTGTAAAAGTGTCATAGTGGTTTGGAATTCTCCTAATTCTTCAAGAGTAAATGCAGTGATGATCGGAATTAATTATCCACGAAGGGCACGAAGGAACACGAAGAAAAACAATTGTTTTGCAAACGATAAAAATAAGCGTACCTCAAGTATCTAAAAATCTTCGTGTTCCTTCGTGGATAATTTTCTGAAACCTACACCAACGTAATTTGTAATTTTGTCACCGAAACGGGAGCAACGTTATAAGTCAAAATGCCATCACTGCGCAGCGTAGCGCGACCTTCTTTCGGTTCGACCGCACGTGTATTTTCAAAATCATTATGCGCCGTCATCGCACCACTCAGTGTCGTGACTTTGACTTCTTTGACCGATGCTCCACGCAGGGCGATTTCGGTTTCGTGCGTTTGCGTCAAATCTGGATTGGTAATGGTGATCGTCAATTGCTTGCCTTGTTGCGAAGCTGAACTTGACAGCCCGCGCAACGTCGCAGGTTTGCCGTCACGGGAGTATTTCGCTCTCGGCGCAGAAACGAGAGTGCGAACGGATTCGCCTCCCTGATGGGCCGTGAATAAATCGAAGACGTGATAGGTCGGCGTCAGGGTGAACTTATCTTCGTGCGCGAAGAACAAGGCTTGCAGGCAATTGACGAGCTGCGCGATATTTGCCATTACTATTTTATCGGCGTGACGATGAAACGTATCAAGCGTCATTCCCGCTAAAATGGCATCGCGCATGGTGGATTGTTGTCCGAGCAAATGCGATGGATGCAGTTCCGATCCCGGCTTGAACCACGAGCCCCATTCGTCCACAATTAATTTGACGCGATGCTGCTTATCGAATTCTCCCATGATCGCCCAGTGATCCGAGATTAATGATTCTATTTGATCTCCGTGCGCGAGCAATTCGTAATATTCTTCGGTTGGAAATTTCAGTCCATCGCCTTTGCCTTCAAACCAATTTGTCGTACGCCCGGAGCTGACATTCCACGAATAGTGATGCAGTCCCCAGCCGTACATTTTATTGAATCCGCCGCGCTCTGCCATGCGCGCAAAGAAGCGGCGCGACCAGCTTAGGTCTCCGCCGTTCGGACCTGAGCCGATGAAGCGGAGGTTCATTCCATAGCCGGGAACCCATTCTGAAAAGCGACGATATTCCTGCGCGTATTCTTCCGGCGTGAAGTTCCCGCCACAGCCCCACGATTCATTGCCGACGCCCCAGTAACGGACGTTGTAAGGTTCTTTAGAGCCGCTAGTCGCGCGGGCATCGGCCAGTGTTGTCGAACCCGCAGGTGAATTGCAGTATTCAACCCATTCGTAAAAATCGCGCGGCGACAAGCTGCGCAGATTCGCGGCAAAATACGGCTGCGCTCCGCTCAGTTGACACAAGCGGGCAAAATCATCCGTGCCGAATTGATTGGAATCATATTTCCACGGGCCATCCGGTGCGCCCTTCGGCCATTCCTGCGCTCCCGCCCAGAAGTTTGTACGGCGCGGGCGATCTTTCTTCGCACCAATTCCATCACGCCAATTATAGCTGTCGGCGAAGCAGCCGCCTGGCCAACGAATGACGCCGGGTTTGATCGGTTTCAGCGCGTCAATCAGAGCTTTGCGAATCCCGCCCACATTGGGGATTTTTGAATTTTCTCCGACCCAGATACCGTCGTAAATCACGCCGCCTAAATGCTCAGCAAAATGACCATAAATTTCAGGATTAATTTTTCCGATGGGTTCATTGAGTAAGACTTCAATGCGTGCATCCGCCATCTTGCTTTGCCGTGTCGCAAAGCTGTTACTGGCAACTAATGCCAGGCCTCCCGTGAGAGCTGCTCCAACAAATTTTCTTCGATTCATATATTTGGTAGCCACTTTGGGGGAAATCGTCTTACAAAAAATCTTCACGAATAGGGGAAAAAAGATCAATTAAAATTACTTCTTCATCTAACATCGTTGCGCCGTGCCAGCATCCCGGCGGAATGTGCAGGATGTCTCCGGTTTGAGCCAGAACTTCTTCCTCACCGATGAGGAAACGAACGCGCCCCTGCTCAACAAAGGTCATCTGTTCGTGCGGATGATCGTGCGGAGTCGTGACCGTCTGCGGCGCAAACCGCAAACGACAAATCATCATTTTTTCACCGACAATCATTTGCCGTTCGATGCCGGAGGAAATTTTTTGAATGGGGACAGACTCCCAGTTTTGAAAATGCATTAGAAATTAAAAAAGGTGGAATCAGCCTCAACCAATTCCACCTTGAGGAGTGGCTTAGAATCTAAGCTTTAAGATAAATTCAATCTGACGCGGATCATACGCATTATTAGTGTATGTTCCCCAGGTGTTGGCTACATCCTGCAATTGCCCAACCTTCAAATTTTGAGTTGGGTTCGCTGTCACGGTGGCGGGAAGTACGGTTCCGCCGAAGGATGTATTCAGACCCGGTCTGAATTGCGTATGATTGAACAGGTTGGTGGTCTGTGCAGAAAATTCAAGCCCGAATTTTTCACCGATCTTGAAAGTTTTCTCAATGGACATATTGACGTTCCAGTTGGATGGAGCGCGTAATTCATTGAAGGTCGCCGCCGAAGTTCCGTACCAGAACAAATCCGCTACGGTTGATCCGTTAGGAGTCGTGACGGTTCGTGCACTGAAAGCATCAATGTTGTATTTCAGGAAGCAACGGTTGCAGGGAGTTACCACACGTCCACTTGGTAAAGTGACTTGTGTTTTTCCGTCGTACCATTTTTGTAACGATTTCGGTAACTCAATGTCCACACCCGTGACACGATCAGGCAGACCGTTGATGGAATTTGAGCCTCCGTTTGAAAGCGGGAACGTGAAACCGGAACTCGTATTAAACGAACCGGCGACACGCCATCCACCGACCAGATTATTCACTTTGTCGTTGCTGGTGTTTAGCATTTTGCCTGTCCCAATTGGCAATTCATAAACCCACGAAGCGACGAAACGATGCGGAACGTCATTGGTAGAAAGTTTGCGGTTGGTCTTCCAGCTTTCAGGACGAATGTTGGCAAAGTAACTGGAACCGGTACTGCCACCGTCTGAAAAGCCCTGATTATTCGCAGCATTATATGAACTGAATTCAATCAATTTCGACCAGGTATAGTGAGCATTGAATTGCAAACCTTTTGAGAATTGCTTCGTGATTTGTAATTGTAAAGCGTGATAATCCGAAGTTCCTACCGTGTAGTGAATGCTGTTTCCCTGATGCGGATAAGGCAGGAAGGTTTCAATTCTGGGAATCGTTCGATTGCGGATGTTACCAGCACCGAAAGGAATTAAAGTTCCGGTGGCGGGCTGATATGGATTCGCAATTTGTTGTGTTGAAGGGTTAATGGTTCCATTGCTGGCAACGTATTGATTCCGCCAATCGGTCAAGACTGCCGGATCAACGAATTGCGGATTGTTCACGGAAACGAAAGCTACTTGTAAGCGGCTGCCGTGTGAACCAATGTATCCGGCGGAAGCGACCCAGTCATTTCCGATTTTTTTCTCCACAAAGGTGTTCCATTGTTGGACGAAACCGTTCTTATAATTTTGCGGGAAGCGACGGACTAAGCCTCCGTAAATCCCGGGATTATTTTCATCGGCTCCGACAGGAAGGACGATTGGACTGACGTTCAAATTATTAAACGCACCAATCAGGACACCAACTGGATTTGTTCCATAAGGCGTGGTTGCACTGCCTGGAGCGAGTGAACTGGTGGCAGTCGCCGGAGCAAAGGGTCCTGCCCCATAAAATCCGGGGCCATCGTTGTAACCAGTATTGGTTGGGATATAGGTCAATCCGTATCCGCCACGAAGCACCAGGTTATTGCGAAGCTGCCAGGCATATCCCAGACGTGGTCCGAAATTATTCCATTCGGTTGGCCACATATTGCGGCGCTTGAAGGTGACGCCCGGAAAGACAATTCGTCCAGTGGTTCCGAACGGATTTTTTGCATCCAGATCAAGTGCGCTGATGTGATTGAATCGTTCGGTCGGGCCGGGCTGAACGTCCCAGCGCAGGCCTAAATTAACGGTTAATTTTTCATTGACGCGCCAATCATTTTGCGAATAAAGCGCGGTGTATTTTTGCGCTAAGGCTAATTTTACGGCAAAGCCGGAACGCTCTTCCATAAAGCCTGCGCCTAGTGCAATCGAAGCCGGACCATAACCATTGAACGTGGCATCGGCGGTTGTCAGTCCCGTCGTGCTGCCGCTGGCGTTAATATTTTGACGTGTATATTCAGCGCCGGTTTGCACCTGGAATGGATCGTGCGGATCAGTGTAATTTGAAAGCAGTACGCGGTATGTTCCACCGAATTTATGCGTCCAGCGTCCCCGCGTCCAGCTTAAGCTGGCGTTAGCGTCAGTGTTGGTTTGACGTTCACGTTTATGCACAAATTGTCCATCGTGCAGCGGGCTGAGTCCATTGCCTGGAGCAAATGAAGGAGGTGCTCCTTGTACCACACTCAAAGCTAAAATCTGTGAAGGAATGCCGAACTTGGCATAATCGAAACCTTCAAAGACATCAACTTCATTGTCACTTTGAATTCGGTTCACGCCGATACGTGCGTCAATGACAAGATTGGAACTGACCGTCCATGTATCGCCCACGGAAATATAAGGATTTTTGTCAGGTTGTTGGTTGCCGACCATTTCATTACGGCTGTAAAACTGGTTCGTCTCGCCCCACGAACGCGGAGTAATAATTCGACCTAACTGAATGCCGCCGGTGGCATAAAAATTATGGTTGCCACGATTGTAATCTACCCGTGAGTTGACATTGTTTTTACTGAATTTTTGTAAGCCGCGATAGAAGAAATTATTCGCGTTATAAACATCAGAAGGAGTCCGGTTAGGTAACGGATACGCCTGTAAAAAAGCCAGTCCCTGCGTGTTCAAGCGAGAAGCCGGAAGCGGGCTGGTGCGCACGACTCCGTTCGCATCCGTAAAGGTTGGGAATTGAGTGCGTAAATAAGCGGAACTGGTGCCAACCTGAGTCGCGTTGAAGGGATCAAAAATCTTGACCGGACGCGCGGTTCCTCCGGCGTTAACGAGAGTATTGCTAAAATCCCCTGCGCGTTCAGCCACAGTTGGAACTGTTTTCAAAAAATCGTAATTGCGAGCGAATTTCAAACCCTCATAACTGGCAAAGAAAAATGCCTTGTCACGGATAATTCGTCCGCCCATCGTTCCGCCGTAGGTATGCGATTTGAAGGGGCCACGTGTGATGTTCTGTGAATTATTTTGAAATGAATTGGCGTTGAGTGCTTCGTTGCGAATACGCCAGAAGCCGGAGCCGTGAAATTCATTACTACCGCCCTTGGTTTGGAAGATGATAACACCTTGCGCACGACCATATTCAGCGGTGTAGTTATTAACGATGGTTTTGACTTCCTGTAAGGCATCCTGATTAGGCAGCACTGTCGCTTCGTTCCAGGCTGATCCCTGAACGCTAACACCGTCTAAAATAATGTCGTTTGAAAAAGCTGAGCCACCGTTGATGCTGATGGCGGAAGCTTGACGACGCCCGTCAATACCGATACCAAAGGAAAAAGTGCTTTGTGTGTTGTTGAAAGCTCCACGCGGGATGACTCCCGCCGTGAGAGCGGCGTACTGAAAAGGATTGTGCGTGATATTGGGGAGCGTTTGCACGATCCGTTCATTGACTGCACCGCCAACTGTTGCCGTAGACGTTTGCAGCGTGGCAGCATCAGAAGTGACCGTTACCGTGTCGGTCGTTCCACCCGCTTGCAGCTTAATTTCTACTTGTACAGTTTGCGCAGTAGAAACGGTTACTCCCGTACGGCTGTATTTAGAGAATCCTGATCCGGTTTTCTCGACGTTGACGTTGTAAGTTCCAGCCGAGAGGTAAGGAACTGTGAATCCGCCAGCTTCATCGGCTAAAGCATTTGAAGCAACGTTGGTTTCCTGATTTATAACGGTGATGACTGCGCCCGGCACAACTGCGCCTGTAGCATCTGTGACCGTTCCGGTGATAACACCGGATTTAATTTGCGCAAAACCTGTAATTGAAATCATCAATACAAGAATTATATCGATCAAGAGTTTGACCGAATTTTTGAAAAGTCTCGACAACATTGAATTGCCTCCTGTTGAGTACTTAGTAAGTGGGTTAAGGTTAATGAATAATTATTTAGGGAGAATTCATTAAAAACCTATGAATAGAAAGCAGTAGCTGCATCTCTGGTAATAGATCGAATCGTAAACTGAAAAATTCTCCCAACAAAGCTATCTGTAAATGAATTGATAATCGTGTAGCCTGAAGAGTTTATAATTAATCTACTAATCTGTAAAATTCATAATGTCGAATAGTTTGATCGGTCTTGCCGATGAGCTTATGATGTCGTCATGGACTTCCATCAACTCAAAGTTTTTAGTGCTGCGGTCAAAACTGGAAGCTTTACGGCGGCCAGCCAATCGCTGCGACTTTCACAATCTACGATTAGCCAGCACATCAAGCAATTAGAGGAAGAATTAGGCTGTGAACTGTTCCTTCGTTTAGGTAGAAGAGTGATCCTGACTGAGGCGGGAAAGTTGTTAAGCGAACACTGTGAAAGAATTTTTCAGGATGTCCAGAATGCAGAACGTGCGCTGAAAGAATTGAACGGGTTGCAACGAGGTCGCGTTCGTTTCGGCTCTGGTGCGACGACGCTGATTTATCAGTTGCCAGCAGTTTTTGAAACTTTTATTAAAGAATATCCAAGCATTGAATTAGTAATCATGTCTGACACTACGGATGTTCTGCTCAACGAAATCAGAGCGGAACGTTTAGATTTATGTTTGGTCATGAAGCCTTTTGAAGAACGTGATTTTGACTTCACGCCACTATGTGAAGAAGAAGTCATGATTGCGATTCCCAGCAACCATCCATTAGCACAAAAACGAAGCCTTTCCATTAGTGATCTGAATTCTTTGCGGTTTATTTTGTACGAACAAAAAACAGTGATGCGCAAAGTGATAGACCAACATTTTGAAAAGTTGGGAGTGCAGCCGCGCATTGCCATGGTGATGGAAAATATCGAAGCCATTAAAAGCCTGGTTGGTTCAGGTTTGGGTGCTTCTGTTTTGCCCGAACATTCTGTGGGAAATGAGGCACTTGATAAAAAAGTAAAATTGATGAGAGCCGGGAATCAGGTGTTATTTCGTGAGCTGGGTTTAGTTCAGCAAAAAGGAGCCGCCACTTCCACAGCAACCAGAGAATTATCGAAAACGATTATTAGTAAATTAGGGTCAAAGAAACCTTGAAAGGGTCTTTGAACTTCGGGTTTGGGTCTTTGGCTTCTCTCAGAAATAATGAGCCTTCGGCGGCAATCTCAAATGTACACTACTCAAACAAAGACCAAAAGCCAAAGCCCCAAGACCAATTTTTCAATCCGTCAAAAAATACTTCAATCTATTCGCACAATTGATTAATCCCATGACGACGCATTCGGCGTTGAGCCTGGCTCCGGCGGGTGAAGTGTGCGTGTTATCGGCAGGTGTGAAAAATTGTGGCTTGATTTTTTCTTCGCCGATTTCCTCGTAGCGGCGAGCAATAATTTCGTTCAGATCAATAAACAATACGTTCTGACTTTGTGCGGATTCCTGCGCCCATTTTCCATAATCTTTAGAAGCGCGTGCGACCTTGCTATCTTTCCAGTTATTGCGAGGGATCGGCGAAAGCACAATGATCGTTGCGCCTTTCGCTTTTGTGTCAGAAATATATTTGCGCAAATACCAACCGTAGCTGTGAACGATCTCATGTTTTTTCGTGATGAGATTATCAATTTCTTCCGTCTCTTCGCCCGTACCTCTGATGGAGCCACGCGCGCGCGAAGTGTCATTGACCGCCCCGCCATCATTGTGTCCGAACTGCATCAGCACAAAATCTCCGGGCTTCATTTTTTCCAAAACCTGATCCCATAATCCTTCGGTGATGAAGGTACGGCTGCTGCGTCCGCCGCGTGCTTTGTTTTCGACTTTAATTTTTGTCCGGTCGAAGAATGCAGCAAGCGGATCGCCCCAGCCTTGTTGATCTTTGGTGGGAGTATTGACGGTGGAATCGCCGATTAGAAAAAGTGTAGGGAGTGCGGCAGTTGATTGCGCCTTCACAGGCAGTGAAAAAAGAGTCAGCGCGATGCCAAAAAATATTCCAAAAAAGTGAAGAATTGTAGGATGCTGGTAGTTCATAATCACACATTTACCTATCATCTTTCGTGACGATTAGCGAAGGAACCTGAGCCACTTCTCCTAACAAATTAGCATATTCGATTAAGACTAGACGAGCTTGATTAATTGCTTGACGTAACTCTTTCGCCTGTTTCCATTTCTTCTCATGCTCCACAGCCGACAATGCTTCTTTATTTTTGTTCTCGTGTGATTGGAGTAATGGATGCCACTTCGCTAAGACAGGGCGCAGCACATTATTCAAAACCACGACTGCTAAATAACCGAAAGTAATGCCATCCATTCGTTTGGGGATTGCCACGCTTGGCCCATAGCGTTTCAGAATATCTCGCGTGATTCCGAACAGTGCATGAAGCGAAGACAAAGCCTCGCGCAAAAGTCCTTCGTCTTCTTGTAACTTCACTACAGAGATGCGCGTTACCAGCTCGACGTACATTTCCCACGCAGCTTTTTGCTCGTCTTTATCTGCCTGCCATGTCCCTTCAACTCCGCCGAAACCTGGAATGTTGAGCTTTACTTTAACGTCAATAAATTTTGGCATGTGTATCCTTTTTCCTTATTGCTTGATTTGAGGACTCTTATTATTGCCGCAAGGCTGGCGCAGGTAAAGCCTTCCAATTAAGAAAAAACTTTTGCTTGTTTAAGTTCTGCTATGCAAGTAAAATTTCGTTTCACTTTTAACAACGACCTCCGCCCCGATTGTCACTGACGGCTCATCCCGTTATGTTTTCCTTTATTCAGCTAAATCGGCAGATTGATATGCCGTGATAATTTGTTTCAATTTTTTCTCTCAGCTCTGGAAAGAAATTATGTCAGCTATTATTCCGATCTCCAACCTGCCAACTTCGCAAAAGGTTTATAAATATCAGGCGTTCATCTCCTATAAGCGTGACCCTGATCTCAAGATTGCTGAAGCACTTCAATCCGCGCTGCATCGAATTGGCAGACCCTGGTATAAACCTTATGCCGTGCGAGTTTTTCGGGATAAAACGGATGTCGAACTTTCGCACAAATTGTGGGGGACGATTCAGCAGGGATTGGAACAATCAGAATATTTGATTTTGCTGGCTTCACCACAGGCGACGCAATCACACTGGGTACAGAAAGAAATTGAATGGTGGGTGAACAATCGCTCGCTTGAAAAGCTTCTCATTATCTTAACCAACGGAGAAATTGTATGGGGCGAACAAGATTACGATTGGCAACAAACAACTTCTTTACCGCAACTATTGAATGGGAAATATACTGAAGTTCCAAGTTGGCTTGACCTCAGTTGGGCGCGGACATCAGAAGACCTCTCCTTGCGGCAACCGCAGTTCAAAGAAGCTGCCGCTATCCTCTCCGCACGCTTACAAGGAAAAGAAAAAGCTGACGTTATCAGTGAAGATGTCAAGCAATATCGCAGAACGCGAAAGTTGGCGTGGTCTGCTGTTACGGTCTTGTTTCTACTCACGATAATGGCTGCGAGTACAGCGGTCTTTGCTTTTCAGCAACAAAAACTTGCCATCCAGCAACGAGATTTGGCTGAGGTACGACGTGTAGAGGCAGAGCGAGCGAATGAGGCTGAAAGGAAGGCGACACAAGTTGCTGAAGACAGACGTAAAGTAGCGGAAAGCGCGACAGAAGCCGAAAAAAAAGCGACGGAGAAAGCAGAAGAAAGACGTAAAGAAGCAGCGCAGCAAGCAAAGATCGCAGAGCAACAAAAACAGGAAGCTGAAAAACAAACGATCATTGCGAACCAACAAACCCAAGAAGCAATAAAAGCGCGAGATGGAGCCGAACATCTTTCTTATAACGCCAGCATGAATCTTGCTACTAGAGAATTTGCTGAGGGAAAGTATCTGCAAGGATATGAGCATCTCAATTCTTTCTTACCGCCTTCATCTACGATTAGGGATCATCGTGATTTTTTGTGGTATCACCTGTGGAAGGAAAACCATCAAGAACTTCGAACTCTAAAAAGACTCAGTGCTAATGAATTGTTTGGGGCTTGTAGTAGTGATGGAAAGATTGTTGCGGTCATAAATGATGAGGGTGAGATTAGATTGTGGCATCTAGGAAAAGATAAAGATGTATTGACGTTACCAGAAAAAGCCAGCTCCATTTTTGAGGGGATGGCGATTAGTGGCAATGGAAAATTCTTGGCGGTGAATCAAGATAGTCATATTTCAGTGTGGGATATTGAAAACAGGCAAAGGGTGAAGACGCTGGAAGATGAGGCACCAGCAGGTTCAATGGCTTTTAGCCCAGACGGTAAAACTTTGGCGACTGCTGACATTTTTTCCAAAAAAACAATCAGGCTCTGGGATATAGAGAGTGGAAAAAATATTGGCATACTAGATAACAAAACAATTGGTCTCTCAATAGCTTTCAGTCTGGATGGAAAGCTGCTTGCCTTTGGAGGAGGCTTAAATGATGACGATTTTATTTCAATTTGGGATTTGGCAAGTCGGCGAGTAATCCACACACTGAAAGGGAACGATAAGCTTGCTTCCGGTCCAGTATTGAGTTTAGCTTTTAGCCCTGATGGGAAGGCTCTTGCTATTGGTGGAACAGCAATTCGGCTATGGGATATAACAAGTGGTCAACTTTCACAGCCAATGAAAGGGCATAGTCGAAATATTACTTCTCTAACTTTTAGTAATGACATGAAAAATATAACCAGTGGAAGCTTGGATGGAACACTCAAGCTTTGGGAAGTTGCCGATACATCTGATAGTCGGGCGGCGTTATTGAAGTATAAAACCCCTGGACTTACTCAAGCTTTCAGTAAAAATGGAAGATGGATGGCAAGTGGGGGTAAATCGCGACTGTCTAATGATAAAGAAAAGTTGCCAATAGCTATATGGGACATGAATACTGGAAGGACTGTAAGAACTTTATTAGGTCAGGATCAACCTTATCCTGCGCTAGCATTCAGTGCCAATGGGGAATTATTAGCTAGTGGGAGTGATGATAAGACGATCAAGCTGTGGGATATGGGTAGCGGGCTGGAGTTGCAAACATTGAAAGGACACACGAGCGGTGTTGTTTCCGTCGCGTTCGGTTATTACGGGAAAGTGCTGGCAAGTGGTAGTTGGGATAACACGGTAAAACTATGGGAAATTCCAAGTGGGCGTATGTTGCACACCTTGAATGGTCATGAGGAGGGAATAATCTCAGTAGCAGTAAGTTATGACGAAAGAATAGTTGCCAGTTTGAGTTCTGATAAATCAATCATGTTATGGGATGTAAAAAGCGGGCAATTATTAAATGTTCTACAAGGGCATAAAGTTGAAAATAATAATAAAAAAGACGATCAGACTTCAGTAGGCGTAGATAATACCGCAACGATACCATCTTTTTATTTGGCGATTTATGGATCAGTTATTTTTAGTAAAGACGGTAAGACGTTGGCAAGTGCAAGCGATGATATGACAATTAAACTTTGGGATGTAAGGAGTGGGCGCGAATTACGGACATTGAAAGGACATGTAGGTAACATAGCCTCACTAGCATTTAGCCCAAATGGTAGAATGCTTGCAAGCGGCGATGTAACAGGTGAAGTCAAGCTATGGGATGTGTTGAGCGGACTGGAGCTACAGTCTTTAAAGCTCCACAAGTCTACTGTTGGGGCGTTGGAGTGGAGCGAGGATGGCATGGTATTAGTGAGCGGTAGTAAAGAAGGCGAAACAATTCTATGGCGCACTGCTACAGAAACTGAAGTATGGATACAAGCCGGGATTGAATCACCAAAACGTAAAACAGCAGGAAAGTAAATGAGCATGGAAAGTAGAAGATGCTGATACCCTCACTTCAAAACCTCAAATACTTCCAGCGCATGCTGAATCTTCCCGAACGGTGCGGAAACCTGAACGCCTTGCACGTACGGGCGAACTTCTTCCAGCATTTCCTGGGCGATTTTAACGCCTTCGGCGAGGGCTGATTCTCCGGTATTACATTTTCGCATGCGTTCCAGAATTTCGGGCGGAACGTCTACGCCGGGAACTTCGTTGTTCAGAAATTCAGCGTTGCGAAAACTGGTCAAAGGCCAGATGCCGGGGACAATCGGGATGCGGCAATGCTCAATGCGTTTGAGGAAATTTTTTAATTGCGCGACATCAAAAACAGGTTGCGTAATCGCGTACTCGGCTCCGGCTTCGACTTTCCATTCAAAGCGGCGGATTTCATGATCCAGATCAATTGCGCCGGGATTCACACCAACACCGATGAAAAATGCGGTCGGTTTTCCAATCGGATTGCCGCCGGGATCAAGTCCATGATTCATTCGATTGACCATATTCGTGAGTCCAATCGCATCAATATCAAACACCGCAGTTGCATCAGGAAACGGTCCCATTTTCGGCGGGTCTCCGGTGATGAGCAAAAAGTTTTTTAGTCCTAACGCCGCCGCGCCCAGTAGGTCAGATTGCATCCCTAATAAATTTCGATCACGACAACAATAATGCGTGACGGCTTCGATACCGACTTGCTGTTCGATCAATAACGATACGGCTAACGCGCCCATTCGCGTTTGTGCGCGCGGACCGTCAGGTACGTTCACGGCGTCAACTCCGGCGTCTTTTAACTGGCGTACACCTTCCAACATTTTCGCTGGATCAATCCCGCGCGGAGGAACAATTTCTACGCTCGTGATGAATTGATTATTCGCAACTTTATGCGCGAGGCGTGAACGTTCCGCGAGCGGTACAGGTTCGACTTGAACCTTTTGTTCTTCAACAGTGATAGCGTTAACCGTACGGCGTCCGGGACTTAAAGCGCGAACTGCGTCAACGATTAATTTGATATGTTCAGGAGTCGTCCCGCAACATCCGCCAACGAATTTTGCTCCCGCGCTGATGAGGCGTTTCGCGTATTTCGCAACGTACTCCGGCGAAGCCATGTACATCTGTCGCCCCTGCACATCACGCGGGTTTCCAGCATTGGGCTGCGCGGAAAGACGCCGTGTAGTCAGCGGTCGAATTTTATCAATCGCGGCAAGAATTGCATTCGGACCGACGGAACAATTCAATCCCATCACGTCAATTCCGTTCGTATCTAATAATTTGTCAAGGCGTGTTGTAATGATTTCCAGCGGAGTTCCGTAGGCAGTTTGCAAATGATCGTTGATGGTCATTTGCGCGAAGATCGGCACGTTTCCTACGTCGCGGATGGCTTTGATCGCCTGTTCAATTTCGGCTAAATCGTGAAAGGTTTCGAGAACGAAACAATCTACGCCGCCTTCGAGCAACGCCTGCGCCTGTTCGCGGAACATTTCTCTGGCTTCGTCCATGGAAGTCGGGCCGTAAGGTTCAATGCGGACGCCAAGCGGAGAAATCGCTCCGGCTACGAACGCCTCGTGACGCGCGGATTCGATAGCTTGTCGGGCGAGCCTTGCGGCGGCTACATTAATTTCCGCCAAGCGATCATCCAGCCCTTGCTGCGCCAGTTTCAAGCGCGAAGCTCCGAAGGTATTGGTCTCAATAATTTCGGCTCCGGCCTTTAAATATTCACGATGAATTTCCGTGACTAAATCAGGACTGGAAAGATTCAGTTCATCGTAAGAACGATTGATATAGACACCCTTGTTATAAAGCATCGTCCCCATCGCGCCATCAAAAATGCGGACACGATCTTCTTGCAGAAATTCACTAAAATTACTCATAAGGATTAATAGACAGGATTAACTAGATTCGGATTCGTCCATCCCGTTCACGTTGTAAATTTTGTCAAAATAAAAAGCCTCTCGCAATCAATTATACGGAGGCAATAGGTTCATTAGCAGTTTTGTCAGTGGAGCAAATCGCCAGAAATCGCCACGCGTTAATTGTCTGAATTAATGAATCTACGGGCTGGAATGATGGGTGTCAAGTAAACAAGGATTCAATAGTGAGTAGCTAAAACGCAAACCATTGATGAAGCTCAATGCTGAGCAGCTCCACATCGTATTTTGATTATTGCAGCAGTAAGAACTAAGTTCTTCAATCTTTCAGATGAACGACAATATTTTCTTTCTCTTAAGGAGAGATTGCCATATCATCTCTGCCATATCGAAATTGCCTTATGAAACTGTGATGATTACTGATTGGCAAAAATAATAGAAACACAGTACACGAGGGCTTCCTGTCATGAAGAATGAATGACCGGTGATTTTTCCTTAAGGACTTATGAGCAATTCATCTGACACGATCAACAAACACAAAGATTATCTCTACCCGGCAGTCACAATGTATTACCAGGAACCGCTCGCGCTTGAACGTGGCGAAGGTATGCACGTGTGGGACGAAACAGGCAACAAATATCTCGATTGCTTCGGCGGAGTGCTAACCACCAGCGTAGGCCACGCAAACCCTACCGTAGTCGAAGCCATTGTGGATCAAGTTAAAAAAATCGCGCACACGTCTACACTATACGCGAATAAACCGCAATCCGACCTCGCACAAAAGCTCGCCGAAATTTCTCCCGGTAAGTTAGAAAAAAGTTTTTTCACGAACAGCGGCACGGAGGCAGACGAGACCGCTACAATGACGGCGAAGCTTTATACGGGGCGACATGAAATTATCACGTTGCGCCACAGTTACAGCGGGCGTAGTGCCGCAGCGCAATCCGCAGGCGGACACGCAAGCTGGAAATTATTGCCAACGCAGGTTCCCGGCTATTATCACGCGCCTGCGCCATATTGCTATCGCTGTCCGTTCAAGCTCACATACCCTGAATGCGATTTAGCGTGCGCGAAAGATATGAAGGAATTGATTGAGACTTCGACATCAGGAAATATCGCGGCGTTTATGGCGGAGCCGATTTTAGGCGTAGGTGGTTACATCGTCCCGCCCAAAGAATATTTCACCGAAGCCGTCGCCATCGTGCGCCAATACGGCGGCGTGTTCATCGCCGACGAAGTGCAAACCGCGTGGGGACGCACAGGCGAAAAATGGTTTGGCATTGAGCATTGGAATGTCGAGCCTGAAATAATTACTTCAGCAAAAGGGATGGCGAACGGTTCGCCGATTGGCTGGACAATCGCTACGCCCGAAGTGGCCAATAAAGTCGGTACGCTCACGTTCTCAACCTTCGGCGGCAACCCCGTCACGATGCGTGCGGCATCGGCTACGATTGAAGTGATTGAGACTGAAAATCTGTTGCATAATGCGAAAGTTGTCGGCGATCATTTGCGCGAAAAGTTGATGGGCTTGCAGGAAAAATACGACGTGATCGGCGACGTGCGCGGGATGGGATTGATGCAGGCATTGGAACTCGTGCAAGATCGCAAGACCAAAGAACCGCATCCGCAAGCTGTACTAAAAGTTTTTGAGGAAACAAAAAAACGCGGCGTATTAATTGGCAAAGGCGGCTTATACGGCAATTGTATTCGTCTTGGCCCACCGCTGATTATGTCGAAAGATAACGCCGATGAATTGGTAGCAGTATTGGATGAGGCATTAGCAACGATCTAAAAATGAAACCACGGAGAACACGGAGAAAAAACCAAGACAGGATGAACAAGATTTATTACGGGATTTACAAACCACCCTGTTAATCGTGTAGAAAATCTTGTCAATCCTGTCTAAAAAACTCCGTCCCCTCTGTGTTCTCCGTGGTTCTAATTTGAAGTAAGTCATGAAAACTCTAATCAAAAATGGACGGATCGTAACTGCTGTTGATGACTATCAAGCTGATGTTTTGATTGATGACGAAACTATCGTAATGATCGGCAAAGATTTGTCATCCGTCATCACTGACGTAGACAAAACGATTGACGCGACAAACAAGCTTGTCATCCCCGGTGGTATTGATCCGCACACGCACATGGATTTGCCGTTTGGCGGCACGTCTTCGTCCGATGATTTTGAAACAGGCACGCGTGCGGCGGCATTTGGCGGTACGACTTCGATCATTGACTTCGCCGTGCAATCCAAAGGGCAAGCCCTGAATGAAGCGTTGGACGTGTGGTTTGCAAAGGCTGAAGGCAAAGCGACGACGGATTATGGCTTTCATCTGATCTGCACCGATTTGCCCGATGAACGCTTACCAGAATTGAAAACGCTGATTGACCAGGGCGTATCGAGCTTCAAATTATTCATGGCGTATCCCGGCGTGTTTCTCGTAGACGACGGCACGATTTTCAAAGCGATGTCTGTCGCAGGCGAAAACGGTGGACTGATTTGTATGCACGCAGAAAACGGCGTAGTCATTGATGTGCTGGTCAAACGTGCATTGGCGCAAGGCCACACTGCGCCGAAATATCACGCTCTCACCCGTCCCACCAAAGCTGAAGCCGAAGGCGTGCATCGTGCCATTGCGCTCGCCGAAATGGCGGATTCACCCGTCTACATCGTGCATCTGAGCTGCTACGACGCGCTGAAAGAAGTGCAGAACGCGCGCGATCTGGGGCTTCGGGCTTATGCCGAAACGTGTCCGCAATATTTATTGTTGGATTACAGCTATTACGAAAAGCCAAATTTTGAAGGCGCAAAATATGTGATGACGCCGCCGCTGCGTGGCATCGAAAATCAGGAAAAATTATGGAAGGGATTGCGCAGCGACGATCTGCAAGTGATCTCCACCGATCATTGTCCGTTTTGCATGAAAGAGCAAAAAGAATTAGGCCGCGATGATTTCAGCAAAATCCCGAACGGCGGCCCCGGCGTCGAACACCGCATGAGCCTGATTTATCACCACGGCGTAGCGCAAGGCCGCATCAACCTGAACCGCTTTGTCGAATTAACCTCGACCGCCGCCGCCAAAATCTTCGGCCTCTTCCCACGCAAAGGCACGATTGCCGTAGGCTCCGACGCCGACATCGTAATTTTTGATCCAAATCGTGAGCAAACCATCAGCGCGACTACGCACCACATGCGCGTGGATTACAGCGCGTATGAAGGCTGGACGGTGAAAGGCGTCACCGAAATCGTGTTGTCACGCGGCAACGTGATTGTTGAGAACGGTGAATGGAAAGGCAAAACGGGCGACGGCAAATTCATCAAGCGCGGATTGACAGGAGTGTAGGTTCATTCATTAACCACAAAAAGCACAAAAGACGCAAAAAAATAATGCGCCCCTTTTGTGTCTTCTGCGCCTTTTGCGGTGAAAAAATAATGGCTCAAATGCAAACCAACGAAACCATCCAACATCCTGACGGGCGCGTTGAATTGCGCGACTACGCCTCCATAAACTCCAGCCCGCTCTACAACGAAGACCTCGCGCCTGTGCCTATCGAAAAGCGCAACTGGACGACGTACAACTACGCCGCGTTGTGGGTTTCGATGGCACATTGTATTCCGACGTATATGCTGGCGTCGGGCCTGATCGCGGCGGGAATGAATTGGTGGCAGGCGCTTTTCACAATTCTGCTCGGCAATGTGATTGTGCTGATTCCGATTTTACTGAATTCGCATCCGGGGACGAAATACGGGATTCCGTTTCCAGTGTTTGCACGCGCGGCGTACGGCACGTACGGTTCAAACTTACCTGCGTTGATGCGTGCGATTGTGGCTTGTGGCTGGTTCGGCATTCAGGCGTGGATTGGCGGCGAAGCGTTGCATACTTTATTCAAGGCGATCATTCCGGGTTGGGAGATGTTGCTCGGAGGGCCAATTGGCGGGCATACGGTGACAGCGTGGCTTTCGTTTTTGCTGTTTTGGGGACTGAACATCTGGATCATTTATCGCGGGATGGATTTGCTGCGTGCGGTCGAAAACTGGGCCGCGCCGTATGTGTTGGTGATGACGGCGGTGTTGCTGGGCTGGGCAATCTGGCGCGCGAATGGGTTGGGTAATTTGCTAACTGATACAGGGAAATTTCAGACCTTCGCTGCATTCTGGCCGGTGTTTATTCCTTCGCTGACGGCGATGATTGGCTTTTGGGCGACGCTGTCGTTGAATATGCCCGACTTCACGCGTTTTGGTCGCAGCCAGCGTGAACAGACGATTGGGCAAGTTGTCGCGCTCCCCACTACGATGACGGTGTTTGCGGCAATGGGCGTGATTATCACGTCGGCGGCGATTGTGATTTACCCCAACATGAAAGCGACCGAATTGTGGGACCCGCTGAAAGTCGTAGGTCAATTCGACAATGTGTTTGTCATAGCGATTTCAATGTTCACAGCGGTCGTGGCTACGTTGGCGGTTAATATTGCGGCGAATGTTGTTTCGCCTGCGAATGATTTTGCCAACGCGTTTCCTAAATTAATTTCGTTTCGCACAGGCGGATTAATCACAGGCATTATTGGAATTTTGATGATGCCCTGGAAATTGTTGGCTGATCCTTCGGCTTATATTTTCACCTGGCTAAATGGATATTCAGGCGGACTTGGCTCGATTGCGGGCGTATTGATTGCTGATTATTGGTTAGTCCGTAATACAAATCTTGTGCTCGCAGATTTGTATCGCACACAAGGCGCATACACGTTCGCAGGCGGATGGAATTGGCGCGCAGTTGTGGCAACATTGATTGGCTGCGGTTTGGCGTGGGTTGGGTTAGTTATTCCAATACTGAAACCGCTTTATGATTACGGTTGGTTCGTAGGCTTTGGGGCAGCCGCAATCATTCATTATTTGTTGATGAAATCGTTTCCGCCGCAGGTAGCGCTGGAAACAATATGATTTTTATCTACGAAGTCACACGAAGCCTCACGAAGAAAAGCAAAAAACCTTCGTGCTTCTTCGTGTGACTTCGTGGAAGGAGAAAAAACAATGGCACGAATTATCAAATGTGGACTGATCCAAGCGAAAAATGCTGCGCCAACCGATGCTTCAATCGAAGAAATCAAGCGCATCAATATTGAAAAACATCTTGGGCTGATCGAACAAGCCGCGCAGCAAGGCGTGAAAATTTTGTGTATGCAGGAAGTTTTCACGACACCGTATTTTTGCGCCGAACAACAAACGCGCTGGTACGATGCGGTCGAAAAAATTCCTGACGGACCGACTACAAAATTAATGCAAGACCTCGCTAAAAAATATGGCATGGTCATCATCGTGCCGATTTACGAAGAAGAAATCACAGGGCTGTATTACAACACTGCCGCCGTGATTGACGCCGATGGAAAATACCTCGGCAAATACCGCAAAAATCATATCCCGCACGTGGCACCAGGCTTTTGGGAAAAATTTTATTTCAAGCCCGGCAACCTCGGTTACCCTTGCTTTGATACAGCATTCGCCCGCATTGGCGTGTACATTTGCTACGACCGACATTTCCCTGAAGGTGCACGCGCACTTGGATTGAACGGTGCAGAAATTGTTTTCAATCCTTCGGCAACGGTCGCCGGATTGAGCGAATATTTATGGAAGTTAGAACAGCCCGCGCACGCGGTAGCGAATGGATATTTCATCGCCGCCATTAATCGCGTAGGTTTTGAAGCGCCCTGGAATATCGGCGAATTTTACGGGCAAAGTTATTTCTGCGATCCGCGCGGGCAAATCATTGCACAAGCTCCGCGTGATGAAGACGCCCTTGTCGTAGCGGATTTGAATTTGGATTTGATCCGCGAAGTGCGTAACACGTGGCAATTTTTCCGGGATCGGCGACCAGAAACTTATGGTTCATTGGTGCAAGGATAGTAAACACTGAGCATTGTCCCTTCCACCCTGGGCATTAGGCAGAAGGCAATTTTCTATATTCTCTGCTCAGTAATGTCCAGGGTGGAATGGGCAATGCTCAATTGCTTCTCGTTAATTGAAAGATTTAGTTATGCGTGACTCATTTCAAGCTCCTCTCACCATCGAACAAATCACCCAAAACTTCAGCGAAATTCATCCGCCGCTCAACCAAGCCGAAGCTGTGTTTGAAGCGCATCGTTGTTTGTATTGCTACGATGCGCCCTGTATTCAAGCGTGTCCGACGCACATTGACGTGCCTTCGTTCATCAAGAAAATTGCGAGCGGCAATTTGCGCGGATCGGCGCGTGTGATTTTGGATGCGAACCCGATTGGCTCGACGTGTTCGCGCGTCTGTCCGGTCGAAGCGTTGTGCGAAGGTGCTTGCGTCGAAAAAACATTGATGAAGCAACCGATTCAGATTGGAAGATTGCAACGCTACGCGATGGATCACATCATCGGCAAACAAATTGATGTTTTTAAAGCAGGAGCGGCTAACGGCAAATCAGTCGGAATTATTGGTTCAGGGCCAGCAGGGCTTTCGTGCGCGGCGTATTTGGCGCGGCTTGGTTATACGGTGACGATTTATGAACGGCGTGCCAAAGCGGGCGGACTTGGCACATACGGAATGGCCGAATACAAAATGACGCAGCAACATTCCGCCGATGAAGCGGCGATGATTGAACGGCTCGGCGTACAATTTAAATTGAATTGCGAAGTCGGGCGCGATGTCACATTGGCGGATTTAGAATCCGCGCACGATGCAATTTTTATTAGCGTTGGCTTGGGCGCTACAAATAAGCTCAATATTCCCGGCGAAGAATTGACGGGCGTATACGACGCGCTCGCATTTATCGAACTTATCAAAACGCGCGACTGGGCGAATGTGCCGATTGCAAAAACCATTGCGGTCATTGGCGCAGGCAACACCGCGATTGATGCTGTCACGCAAGCGAAACGACTCGGTGCAGAGCAAGTGTTGATGATTTATCGTCGCACACAAAATCAAATGTCTGCGTATGAGTATGAATATGAATTAGCCAAAAAAGATGCGGTCGAATTTCGCTGGCAAACTGCGCCAACAGAAATTCTTGCGGACGCTTCTGACAAGCGCGTAGCGGCGTTGCGCTGCGTGCGTACAGAAATCAATGCGGACGGAAAACTTATCAACATTGTTGGCTCTGATTTTGATCTTCCCGTGCAAATGGTGATCAAAGCGACAGGCCAACAAAAGCAACGCAATTTTTTTACTACTATCGCCGGAGTCAATGTTGATGGAGCTGGGCGTGTAGTTATCAACAAAGAAACGATGCAAACAGACAATCCAAAATATTTTGTCGGTGGCGATTGCGTGAATGGTGGAGCCGAAGCCGTAGACGCCGCACAACATGGCAAACACGCGGCGATGGGCATTCATAAAATGCTGATGGGCGAGGACGTGAAATTTGCAGGCGCGTGATTTTTTCTCATCCACGAAGGCACACGAAGGTTCACGAAGTTTTTTGACAGGATTGACAAGATTTTTGGCAAGATTAACAGGATTGGTTCAATCATTCTGCCATCCTGTAAATCATATCTACTGTCTTTCTTCGTGCTTCTTCGTGTGCCTTCGTGGATGAAACTTCCGAGGATTTCTTATGGCCGACTTGAGCGTAAATTTTGCAGGCATTCAATCCCCCAATCCCTTCTGGCTTGCCTCCGCACCGCCCACAAATATGGGTTCAATGGTCGAACGCGCCTTTGATGCGGGCTGGGGCGGAGCAGTTTGGAAAACGCTGGGCGAACCGATTGTGAATGTTTCGTCGCGGCTGGCGTCAATGGATTATGGCACGCAGCGCATGATGGGGCTAAACAATATCGAACTCATTACGGATCGTCCGCTGGAAGTGAACTTGAAAGAAATCCGTGAGTGCAAACGCAAATATCCAAAACACGCGCTGATTATTTCGCTGATGGTTGAATCCAAACGCGAGGCTTGGCAGGAAATTGCCAGGAAAGTTGAAGACACAGGTGCGGATGGTTTTGAATTAAATTTCGGTTGCCCACACGGGATGTCCGAGCGCGGTATGGGCGCGGCAATGGGGCAAGTGCCGGAATACACTTGTATGGTCACGGAATGGGTCAAAGAAGCTTCCAATTTGCCTGTCATCGTCAAGCTCACGCCGAACATCACGAACATTAATTATCCAGCCCGCGCCGCCGTCAAAGGCAAAGCCGACGCGCTCTCGCTCATCAACACAATCAATTCTGTCATCGGCGTAGACCTTGACACGATGATTCCGTATCCGAACGTCAACGGCATGGCTGCACACGGTGGCTATTGCGGCCCGGCGGTGAAACCGATTGCGCTGAATATGGTGTCGGAGCTGGCACGTGATGCAGAAGTAACGATCCCGATCAGTGGCATCGGCGGGATTTCCACGTGGCGCGATGCAACGGAATTTTTATTACTCGGCGCGACAACGGTGCAGGTTTGCACGGCGGTGATGCACTACGGCTATCGCATCGTCGAAGATATGATTGACGGACTGTCGAATTATCTGGATGAAAAGGGTTATGCGAGTGTCAACGAAATTATCGGGAAGAGCGTTCATCGCGTGACGGATTGGGGCAATCTGGATTTGAAATACAAAACTGTTGCACGCATTGACCACAGCAAATGTATCAACTGCAATCTTTGCCACATTGCCTGCGAAGACGGCGCGCATCAGTGCATTCATTTCACTGATGTCAATGGCAAAAAATTTCCTGTCGTAGATGAACCCGAATGCGTGGGCTGTAATTTATGTCATTTGGTGTGCCCTGCGCCCGACTGCATTTCGATGGTGCGCGTGGATGATGGCAGCGCATCCGTTAGCTGGCGTGAGTTGATGCGCCAGCCTTAATCTTTTGGTTCGTATCCGTGATTTTTCAATTGTGGTTCTACGCTGTGACGCGCCCGGATTCGATGGCTTGTCGAGCCAGTTTCTAAATGAGTTCGGCTAAGTTCCTGAGCGCAAAGCAGGAAATCATCTTGCCAGAAAGAATCTGTGAACAGTATGATATTTCCTGCTTTCAGCATGTTCATAAAATGCTTGTCGAAGTCAGCAGTTCATCATTTCCATGTCAGGGGAGGAGCCGCAAGTGCCGAAAGTTGATGACCGGATTGGCCCATACAAACTTATCAAAAAGATCGGCAAAGGCGGCTTTGGCGAAGTCTGGCTGGCGAAAAATGTGACTGCACTGGTCAGCCGCAACCCGCAAGTCGCACTCAAAATTCCCCACGACGAAGACGTAGACCTCGACGTCATCAAACAGGAAGCCGCAATTTGGTTAGCCGCCAGCGGACATGACAACGTGCTGCCCTTCATCGAAGCCAATATTTATGGAGATCAGGTTGTCATCGTCAGCGAGTACGCGCCGAATGGTTCGTTGTATGCTTCGCTGAAACCACATGGCGGGCGCGCATCTTCCACCGAAAAGGCAATCGAACTGATAACTGGCATTCTGAATGGACTGGCACATTTGCATGCGCGGAACATCATTCATCGGGATTTGAAACCGGACAATATCTTGTTG
>JAYVZE010000209.1:0-13590 GCA_043783625.1 Blastocatellia bacterium
CTGCCTTCATGGTTTCGGATCGAAACAGTTACATGAACGGCGAAGTCGTAACAGTGGATGGCGGCTCTATCACCTAAACTCAGAACTATTTTTAATTCGATTGATAGCTGGCTGCGCTCTGCGCGGCGGTACAGTACGAGGAGCGGTAGCGACTTGGTAACTCTCAATATTTACCAAGTCGCTACCGCTCCTCGTACTGTACCGCTGATCGCATCCATTTAAAAACCGATAAAATCTTTTGTTTTTTCAACCGTGGCTCACGTGACGTGGAAAATATATTCGCAAGCTTTCCGTGGGTTAAAACACCACGGCTAAAATCAAACGTCGCTCTGCGACGAAATACAACGATCAATTTTCTACTCGCTTCTGCCTAACTAACACAACTGCTTCCGCCGATAATTTCTTGATCTCATCAAAGCGGTTCTCCGTCATCAATTCCGCCTTCACCATCCAACTTCCGCCGCAGGCGACGACATTCGGAATGGCTAAATAATCGCCGATGTTTTTCGTCTCAATCCCGCCCGTCGGGATAAATCGTACGTCCTTGTACGGCGCACAAATCGCTTTCAGAAATTTGACTCCGCCCGCTGGTTCCGCCGGAAAAAATTTCATCACACCGATGCCTTTTTCCAAATTCATTTCAATTTCAGACGGCGTACACACGCCCGGAAAAATCGTAATATTTTTCGCCTGACAATACTCAATCGTTGTCGGATTACTGCCGGGGGAGACAATAAATTCAGCTCCGGCATTGAGCGCAGCATCCACCTGCGCCGCCGTCAAAACCGTCCCCGCTCCGATCATTAATTCAGGAAATTTTTGCTTGATCTGACTGATGGATTCTGCCGCCGCCGCCGTGCGAAAGGTGATTTCCGCGCAGGGCAATCCGCCTTCGAGCAAAGCTTCCGCGAGCGGCAAAGCGTATTTAATGTCAGGAATGGCGATGACCGGAATGATGCCGATTTGCTGGATGCGTTCGATAAGAGTCAAAAGAAAAATCCTCCGTATTTTTGATGAATACGGAGGATACTGGATAGGTACGAATTCAGGCAAGGTGACACGTTATTCAAACCGCAACTCTTCGGTGGTTTTTGTAATTGCCATGCCTTCCACAACCCTGGTGCAACAGCTCAGACATTGGCGGGTTTTACCATCGGGAAGCTGATAATTTACTTCGCATAAACGACAGGTTCCGTTCCAACAAAATCCACCGTAGGAAATTGGCTCGAACGCAAAGTATTGATACGCCCGCAGCAGCGTATTGTTTTCAGGAACGTTAACTTTTTTTCCCAGGACTTCGATTTGGACAAGTTTTTGAAAAGGATCAAATAAATTCAAATCAAGGTCGGGATGAACTGGCGGCTGACCTTCTTCCGGCTCTTCAATCACCGTAACCGTAATGGCGGCGTACATCTGAACTCCATTTCGGGCTGTTCAAGGTGAGGATTTCGGGCAGCTACAGAGTAACGGAATTAGGTTTGGGGTTCAAGAACCTGTTTGATGACATTTTGATGATAAGGATATGAAAGGAATAGACCACGGATTTTACGGATCAGGCGGGTTTACGCTGATATTATTCAGACCTGCGAAAACCCGCTCAATCCGTAAAATCCGTGGTCTATTAAATTAAAGGCGATAAATTCGCACAGCATTCTTACTAAACAGTTTTTCCTGTTTCTCCTTGCCAGCATCTTTTGTAATCAGCTTTAAAGCATCCGCCCACGCTTTTAAATTCCCGTTCATTAAGCACACTGGCCAATCGCTGCCGAACATGACACGATCCCAGCCGAAGGAACTAATGTAATGATCTACGAACGGTTTCAGTTCATTCGGAGTCCATTTGTTTTTCGTGGCTTTCGTAACAATTCCTGAGACTTTTCCCGCGACATTCGGGAGTGCACCAATTTCGGAAATATAATCTTTCCATGGCGACATTTCTTTTTCCGCAATGCGCGGATTCCCGCAATGATCCAGCACGAATTGCACATTCGGACACGCCTTGAAAAGCCGCAACGCAATCGGCAATTGACGCGCCAGAAAACAGGCATCGAACGTCAGATGAAATCCCGGCAATTTGTTGACATTATCAATGAATCCTTTTTTGTCTATCGTGTCGTCGGGCACAACATGCAAAATCCGTCGAATGCCTTTCAATTTGGGATGTAAAATGGTTTGCAGATAATCATCAAACCCAGGTTCTTCAGGACGCGCCGAAGCGACGACACCACCGATTTTATTTTCGGCTTTTTCTGCGAGAGAGCAAATATATTTCGCTTCCGCCACGCGATGCGGAGCGTCTACATCGCATTCGAGGAAAACCGTTTTTTCTATCTCCAGCCCTTTCGTCGCAGTACGATAATCGCTCAATCGAAAGCTGCGATTTAAGGTTGCATTACCTTTCGTCCATTCATACGAGAACTTGTCCAAGTCCCAAAGATGTTGGTGCGTGTCAATGATTTTCATATTTTATTTTCTAATGAAACCGCGAAAATTAGGTTGCGAAGCTGCAACAAACTAAAGTTTATTGGACATTAAACTCCGCGAATCGCTTCTACCGGATCAAGTCGCGCTGCCCGAATAGCAGGCCACATTCCGGCAATAATTCCTACCAAAGTCGAAGTCAAAAACCCAACCACAATTGCCCACAAGGGAACTGCCGCTGGAAACTTAATCACAAATTGCAGAATAAAAGCAAAGACAAATCCGATCAAAATCCCAATCACTCCGCCCACGCTGGTCAACGTGGCGGCTTCAATTAAAAATTGAATTAGGACATCACGTTGGCGTGCGCCTAACGCTCGACGGACTCCAATTTCTGTCGTTCGTTCGGTCACTGTTACCAACATAATATTCATCACACCAACGCCGCCAACCAGCAACCCCGCCAGCGCAATCGGGACGACAATCGAAGCGAGTCCGGCGAGCAATTGATTCACAATTTCAAAAATCTGCTCGGATTTATTGACACCAAAATCATTCGGTTTTTCGACGGGAACATTGCGCCGCGTCCGCAACGTATACGTGACCTGATCTATTACTTCGTCCACCATTCCCGCCGGAGCGCGGACGGCAATGAGCATAGCTTTAATTTCAGGATAATTTTTTTCGGCGGTCTCGAAGGGGATATAAACAACGCGCTCATCAAGATCATCGCTGCCGATGACGCCTTCACCGGAGGCACTGGCCAAGACGCCAATCACCTGATAAAGCTTGCCGTCAATGCGAATGTTTTCGCCCAAAGGATTAGTCGCTTCAAAGACCTGCTCCGCTACGCCAGCACCGATAATCGCCACTTGTGCGCGGACATTTTGTTCGGCTTCGGTGAAAAATCGTCCCCGCTCAACCCGGACTGAAACCAATTGCGGGTAGTTTTCCCAGACGCCGAGAATTAATGGATTCGTCGCCGATCTGCCCCGCGCAGTCAGCTTTGGACGATCTGCCGTCGGCCCGTAATCACCACGTATTTTCTGCGGCGAAACATACAACGGTTTATCAAGTTTTGAGACCGCAATCGCGTCTTCGTATTTAAAGTCTTTGCGCTTTCGCTGCTCTTCGGTTGGCTCCGAAAATCCCGGCCCGATTTTTTCTTCTTTGGTGAAGTAAATAACGTTCGGAGAATTTTTTTCCGTGACATCCGCCACCCGCTGCGAAAGTCCGGTCAGGACTGCGCCAACCGTGACGACGACGGCGGTTCCGATGACGACGCCGATCAAGGTCAACGCCGAACGTAATTTATGCGAGCGAAGCGAATCGAAAACGGAGAGGACGATGTCTTTGATGAGTTGTCGTTGCATAAATTTTTTAATTTGGGCTTTGAACTTTGGTCTTTGATTTGCCCAATAAATAACTTGTACATCATCAGGAGCAATTAAGGCGAAGACCTTTTGCTCCGCGCTACCCTGCCAAAGACCAAAAGCCAAAGCCCTAATCCCAATGATTTATTCCGACCGCAAAGCCTCAATCGGATCAAGCCGCGCTGCTCGTCGCGCTGGAAAAACTCCGAAGGCAATGCCAACAATACAAGACATTACAATGGCGGCGACAATTGCCCAAAGTGGTAATGACACGGAAAAGCCCGTCAACGTTGAAGCTCCCCATGCAATGAGTGCCGCGAGCATCACGCCAACAGCTCCGCCAAGAAATGTCAGTAAAGTGGATTCCAACAAAAATTGTGCCAGAATATCTCGCCGACGCGCACCCAGGCTTTTACGAATCCCGATTTCGCGCGTTCGTTCCGTCACAGAAGCCAGCATCATATTCATCACGACAATCCCGCCAACGATCAACGCGATTCCGGTTAACGGAAACAGCACAACTCCCACGATAGCCGTAATGTTTCCGGCAAATTTTTCGATACTTTTTGAGCTACGAATGCTGAAATTATCGTTCGCTCCCGGTTGCAATTTGCGCTGCATTCGCATCCCGAAACGCGTCAGGTCTTCGACTTCATCACTACTTAAAATCGAATCAGAGTTCGCTTTGACAATGATGGCGATAGAACGTGAACGCGAGCCGAAAATTTTCCCGAACGTGCCCAGCGGAATTTGGACGAAACCATCCTGCGAGGCTCCGGCGGCTGATCCTTTTTTCGCATAAACACCAATGACATCGTATTCCGCCGTACCAATTTTGATGGTCTTTCCGACGGGTTCTTCAAACGGAAATAAATCACTGGAGACATCTGCACCAATCACGCAAACATTGCGACGGTATTCATCATCAAAATCTGTTAATTCTCTGCCTGATTCAAGCTTGGTGGTCGAAAGTGCAATGATATTCGCGGTCACTCCCTGCACCGCAATGTTTTTCAAAGATTTTCCGTTGCGCTGAACTTGCAGACTGGAATCAACTTGCGCTCCGACGTTCAAGCGGTCTGCCACACGAGTCCGCAAGCCACGATAATCTTCAATAGTGACATCAGGGCGTTTCGCGCTGGCTTCAAAAAAAGCATCGCCATCGCCGATAAAATCAAGGAAGGAAGCTTTGTCTACAATCACAATTCCGGGGCCGAGTTCCGCCGCTTCTCGTGCGATAAAACCCTGCGCACCTTCGAGCAAAGCAGCCACCAGCGCGACGACGGCGACTCCGATAACAATGCCGACAATGGTCAGAATGGAACGCAGCCGATTCGCCAAAATCGCTCCGACAGCAACCTTGAAGGCTTCCATCCAACGCCATAAACCGGATGAAGTAGCGGAGCTGGCATTAACGAAATTTGATGAAGAGATTCGGGGCATTTGAGCAGCAATTTTTATCACATCGTCAGTGTAAGCTGAAATTGCTGCGAATTATTCACGAGAGTTTTCTGGTTTTGTGGCTGTCCGGCTCAATGTTTCGCTGAATACTCTGCGCGGACGAGTATTGGCGAATGAACGCTGATCTTGCTCTGCAAGTTTGATATGTTGGTCGAAAAACACAGCGAGTTTTTTTGAGACTTCAGGACGTGAAGGAAAAATTGCGCCTCCCTTTGCACTAAATTCATGACCGCAATTTTTCATCACTAACAAACTTGCTTCGACCTGATTCGATTTCAACTGTGAGAATAAATAATCCCCTTGTTTCGCGTCTACTAATTTATCCTTGTCTCCGACCAGAACCCAAAATGGCGGAGCCTGCTTCGTTACATAATTGACTGAGCTGGCTTTGGCCCAATATTTTGAGACGCCAAAAACCGATAAGAACCCTACTTTATCAATCAATGACCAATCCGAAGAAGTGATGTCAGCAGGCCCGAAATAGGTGGCGACAGCCTGCACCGCAGAAGATTGATCGGCATATCCGCCAGAGCCTTCAAATTCACCAGATTCTGAGGTGACTCCCAGCAGCGTCGCCAGATGTCCGCCCGCGCTTGATCCCCAGACGCCGATGCGAGTCGGATCAATATTAAATTTTTTCGCATTGGCACGGATGGAACGCACAGCACACTTACAATCTTCAAGTTGCGCCGGAAAACGAAACACCGGAGCCAGCCGATAATTAATCGAAAAAACCGCATAGCCACGCTTCAATAATTCCGGTAAATCAGCCCGCATCGGAGCGTCGTCCTTATCTCCGGCGATCCAGGCTCCGCCGTGAATATAAATCAAAACTGGAGACGGAGTTTTGTCACGCAAGTCCGGTAAATACGCATCCATGTGAAGGTCAATCGCTCCTGCTTTGCAATAGGTCAGGTCTGTAATTGTAGTGCTGATGACATCAGCTACTGGACTGGATTCCCTGTCAGGTCGAGGCTCCTGAATTTGAATCGGCGGATCAAAAATTGTATTGGCTTGAGAAAACTGACTGGGAAAAAAGAATGCAAAAAATAATAACAACAACTGTTTCACTAAACCTCCGGTAATAGCTCTGCGCGGCGACCCTTTCACCGGAAGTAATTACACCATAATTTATCAAATTCCTCCAAATATTTTTTAGTGAAAGTTAGTTGAATTTATTTTGTAAACTCCATCGCCGTAAAGCTAACGACCGAATTCGGATCAATATTCCATTGGTCATATTTCAGAATTTCACCGCGTACGCCTTTCAGCGTTTGCATAAACGTATACAACGGAGTAAATCCGCACCATTTCAACGGATCAAAATCAGGCAAGACTAAGTCAAGAAGTTCACCTGAATTTCCGGCGCAGACATGTTGCAATCTCTCGTGGTCTTTTTCTTTCACTTCGAGCATTTCATCGTGTCCGACTTTCGCTTCAAACGGATCACCGTAGCGTTGTCCGAGATGCGCTAAATCAATTCCCAAAACAAAAAATAATTTATCCTGATGCAGCTCTACCATTTCGCCCAACGCCTCAAAAAATCGCTGCACATTTTCTGTATTTTCCGGCGGCTTTCCAGTCTGAAAACTTTGCAAAAAAGCACCACAGAGAATCGGCAAAATCTTGACCCGATTGCCGAGCATGTGCTGCAAAAACATCACTTGAAATTCAATGGAATGCTCAAACGAATGACAATAATCTTCAATGTTGATCGAGTCTCCGGCACGATTTACCAGCCAATCTACTAATTCCGTATCCGTCTGCACTGTGCCGTATGGAGTCCTGAACGGTTTGCGCGTTAAGCCGAATTTGTCTGGCTCGCCGTAATGTGAAGTACCAAGAATGACGATGGTTTTTCCAAACAATTGTTCGCCCATTCCACGCAATCGGTTATAGGCGGCAGCGTAACATCCCCAACCACCTTCGGGACTGACATGTGGCGCGGCAATCCCGACAATCGGAACCGGATTCGGAGGCACAATCGTCAGCAAATAATTATCCAGCGTAGATTTTAATTCATAAGTATCTTCGGGATAAGCCGCTCCCGCGTGAGCCGCAATGCGGATCGGCTCTGCCGCGAATTCCGCGTGTTTGCGCGAGCGCATCGCAGTAAATTCCGAAGTCTCAAGAAAGCCGGATTCCTGCAACGCGGAAATAAAATCATGCAGCGGATGCCTGGGAAACGGTCGCCCGATCACCTGCGTCAAACGCTCAATGGCTTCGGCTTCGGTGTGCTGTCCATCCAATAAATTCAGAGCTGGCACAAACACCGGAGGAATAATCAAAATGTCTTCAGTGTAACGATACGGATCGCGTAACAGCAGCCCCGGCTGTTCCTGATCGGGCGACGGAAAAACATCTAATGCTGGGCGGAGTCTCGGTAAAAATTGGGTCATAAAGTAGTTTTGTAAAAAGTAAATTAGCCACGAATTTTCACGAATTTTCACGAATCAGAAAAGACGGGATTGAGATGATTTTTCAGGAATTACAAGTATTCATATTATTCCTAAATAACATCTCGTAAATTCTGCCAACAAACTTGTCAATCCTGTCTAAAAAAACCTTCGTGAAAATTCGCGTTAATTCGTGGCAAAAAACTTTCTTTCTCAATCGCTCTCTCTGCAAAATAATTCATGAACGCGCTATCTTAACAACGTACAATTCAAATTTGCTAATGACCACATGAAAACTTCACACCAAAATTCAATTCCTGTTATTGATCTGACTCACTCAGTGGAAGAAATTGCGCTTCAAATTCATCAAGCCTGCCGCAACTTCGGCTTCTTTTACGTCATTGGACACGGCATAGATGAAGGGCTTCAGCATCGACTTGAAAACCTGAGCCGACAATTTTTTGCGCAGGATGAAGCCACCAAAATGCAGATCAAAATGTCACGTGGAGGCAAAGCGTGGCGCGGGTATTTTCCGGTAGGCAATGAACTGACTTCGGGTCAACCGGATTTGAAAGAAGGAATTTATTTTGGTCAGGAATTAGACAAAAACCATCCGATGGTCATCGCACAGGCTCCGCTGCACGGGGCAAATTTATTTCCTAAAAATCTTCCTGACTTCAAAGAAACTATCCTCGAATATCTCGAGGCGATGACGAATCTCGGAGATAGATTAATGCGTGCCATCGCCTTGAGTTTAGGGCTTGACACTGAATATTTTTCTATCAATTATACGGCTAATCCTTTGCTACTTTTTCGGATTTTTAATTATCCGGCGATGACAAATCATCAATCTTTATGGGGCGTTGGCGAGCATACAGATTATGGATTATTAACAATTCTCAAACAAGATGACGCAGGCGGATTGCAGGTCAAAACGCCTTCAGGATGGATCGAAGCGCCACCGATTCACAATTCTTTTGTCTGCAATCTTGGAGACATGCTGGATCGTCTGACGAATGGGTTTTATCGTTCGACGCCGCATCGTGTCCGCAATATCAGCGGACGTGACCGGCTTTCGTTTCCTTTCTTTTTTGATCCGAATTGGCAAGCAAAAATTCAACCGCTCAAGCTGAATCACATCGGTGAAATTGCGCCATCCGAACGTTGGGATCAAGCAAATCTACAGGAATTTCAAGGAACCTACGGTGAGTATTTATTGCACAAAATTTCCAAAGTTTTCCCCTATCTGGGCAACGAAGTCCTTTAATTTCTGAACCACACAAATTATGCTAGACTTCAACTTCTGAAGATGAGGTGAATTAAATGCCTGAAACATTATTGGAAATTCCCAAAAACTTGCGTGCGTTGACACGAGCACTGGTGACGGAGGATGAGAATCCTGTGGACAATTTATTTTCGGCGAAGCAACGTCGCCTGCTGGTGGAACCGCTTTACAGTTCGTGGCAACCGCCCGCGCTTGAATCTGAAACGGAAGAAACAACCAAACCCCGTATTTTCCTGGCAGATTCCGATGTCGGGATTTTCAATTCGCCTTATAAACCGCCCATCGCACCCGACATGTTTCTGAGTCTCGACGTACAAGCCAATGCTGAATATTTCGAGAATGAACACCGCGCTTACTTCATTTGGGAATTTGGTAAATCTCCAGAAGTGGTACTCGAAGTCGTCTCAAATCGCAAAGGCAAAGAAATGGGCGACAAATTGCTACGCTATGCGCAAATGGGCATTCCATACTACGTCGTCTTCGATCCGTTTCTGGAATTGAGCGATGAAAAACTTCGCACGCACGAATTAGCCTTTGGTGGACGCCGCTACCGCCGCCTGCTAGACCACACATTACCGGAAATGGACTTGAGCCTGCATTTATGGCGCGGAGTTTTTGAAGGTGTGGAAGCGGAATGGCTGCGCTGGTGTCATGCCGATGGAACAATCATTTCAACAGGCCAGGAACGAGCCAGAACTGAATCCGCGCGCGCCGATGCAGAAAAATCTGCACGAATTCAAGCCGAAGCTGAAATTGAAAAACTTCGCGCTGAATTGTTACGCCTAAAATCAGAGTAATTTGCTTCTCCCTACTTGAGCAATTTATAGTAATCGCCTATGCACAAGGCGTTTAGAATCTTTTTCGTATTCTTACTATTTTTATTTCCGGTGGCGGGATCGGCTCAGTCAACTTCAATTCTCCCCACTTCACCAACTGAATTCAATATCTCCTTCGTCAACGTCGCTAAAGAAGCTGGCTTGACGCACAAAACTATCTACGGCGGCGAACAGAAAAATAAATATTTGCTCGAAACTACGGGCTGCGGAGTCGCGTGGATTGATTACGATAATGACGGCTGGCTTGATCTTTTTTTCGTCAACGGAACGCGGCTCAACGGCTTTCCGAAAGGCGAAGAACCGACGACGCATTTATACAAAAATAATCGCAACGGAACCTTCACCGATGTCACGAAACAATCCGGTGTAGCGCGGACAGGTTGGGGGCAAAGCGTCTGCATCGGCGATTACGACAACGACGGTTTTGATGATTTGTTCATCACGTATTTCGGGAAAAATATTCTATATAAAAATAACGGCAACGGAACTTTCACGGATGTTTCGTTGAAGGCTGGCGTCACCGGAAAGACTACGCGATGGGGCGCGGGGAGTGCATTTCTTGACTACGACAATGACGGAAAACTTGACATCTTCGTCGCCAATTACATTGACCTTGATCTAAAAACTGCGCCGACTCCTGAAACGGGGCCGTGCCTTTATAAAGGCGTGATGGTAGCGTGCGGGCCACCAGGATTAGAAGGCGGAAAAAATATTCTCTACCACAACGAAGGCAACGGAATTTTCACCGACGTGTCAGAAAAATCCGGCATTTTAAAAACCAATGGAACCTACGGACTCGGCGTCTTGACGGCTGATTTTGATAACGATGGCTGGACGGATATTTACGTCGCGGATGATTCGGCTCCGGCGATTTTGTACCACAATAACAAGAACGGAACGTTCACTGATGTCGCCACCGAAGCGGGTGCGGCGTACAGCGGAGACGGCAAGCCGCAAGCCGGAATGGGAGTCAGTGCCGGAGATTTTGACGGTGACGGAAAGTTAGATATTTTCAAAACAAATTTTTCCGGCGATACGTCTACGCTGTATCGCAACATGGGAAAAATGATTTTTGATGATGTAACATTTACTGCCGGAATTGGATTGAATACGCGCTGGCTGGGCTGGGGCTGCGGATGGTTGGATTTCGATAATGATAGCTGGCTGGACATATTATTAGTGAATGGTCACGTTTATCCCGAAGTTGGAAAATTGACGACCGAAGCGGGCTACGCGCAACGCAAAGTTTTGTATCAAAATCTTCGCAACGGAAATTTCAAAGACATCACAGAAAAAATCGGCGGCGCGATTCTGGAGCCGACCGCGAGCCGTGGCTGTGCGTTCGGAGACTACGACAACGACGGCGATATAGATATTGTAATTAATCCTGTGAATGCTGTGCCTGACCTGATTCGATGTGATTCAACGACAAAAAATAACTGGCTCACGATTAAGGCGATTGGGACAAAATCCAATCGCAGTGGCATCGGCGCACATATCAAAATTGAATTTGAAGAAGATAAAAAATTCCGCACCCTCGTGGATGAAGTCCGCAGCGGCGGCAGCTATTATTCGCAAAATGATTTGCGTGTCCATTTTGGATTAGGCAATGTGACGAAAGTAAAAGCCATCGAAGTTAAATGGCTAAACGGTGCGGTAGATAAAATTATTGATGTTGACAGCAATCAAATTATTAAGATCAAGGAAGGCGCAGGACTTACAAAGTAAGACAGACTGTTAGTCTGTCAAATCGGTAGAAGTCATCGAAAATATAGTCGCAGCTTCCATCACCCAGGGGAACAGGCTAACAGCCTGTTTTACTCTTTAAAAATGAAATTTTCCAACATAAATTTATTTATTCTCTGCGCATTGATGCTCACTTTCACGGCACACACCTTCGCGCAAAAAATCTCCAAAAAAGAAAGACTCGCGCAACAAAATGCTGAGCTGCATTACGCACAAGGCATCGCTCTGCTCAAACAAAATAATTTCGCCAAAGCGGAAGCTGAGCTTAAAAATGCGATTCAACTGTACGCGGATTTCCCTGAAGCCTTCAACGCGCTCGGAATGACTTTGGGCAAGCAGGGACGATCCGATGAAGCGCTTGCTGCTTTCAAAACTGCCATTAATTTAAACCCTCGCTTCACGGAAGCGCGGTTAAATCTGGGGATGCTGCACGAACTGAAAGGTGAATTTGATCTCGCGCTTGACCTGTACAAAGAAACTGTCCGGCAGGAGCCTGATTCGGCTCCGGCACACAGTGCTTTAGGTTTTATTTTAGGTCGTCAGGGAAATGATCGCGCCGCCTTTTCTGAGTATGAAACTGCCATAAAATTGAAACCGGATTTTCACGAAGCGCATTACCGCATGGGAGTCACGCGCTGGCTGACAAACAATTACCCTGAAGCCATTAAAACGTTGCGCAAGGCTGTAAAAATTGATCCAAATCATTTTGAATCGCATTACTATTTAGGTTTATCACTCCAGAAAACCAACCAACTTTCCGAAGCGATTGATGAACTTCGCGCCGCCATCAAAGTCAATCCAAACATCGCCGTCGGGCATAATTCGCTCGGTAATGCTTTGATGGAAGATAATGATTTTGAAAACGCGATTATGGCGTATCGGACAGCTTTAAAAGTTGATCCAAATTTGCTGGAAGCGCGGAATCAAATGGCTTTAGCCTACGTTAATAAACGGGATGCCGACACCGCCGTAATTGAGCTGCAAGCCGTTCTCAAACAAGACCCGAATAATCAGGTGGCGTACCATAATCTCGGCTTGGCATTGATTCAAAAATCCGATTACAGCGGAGCGATTGCGGCGTATCAATCATTGATTGCATTGATTCCTGACGCTGCCGAAGCGCATTACAATTTAGGCTTGGCTTACAAATACAAAGACGATTTTGAGAGTGCGGTCAAAGCCTTTCGCCGCAGCATCGAATTGCAATCCACTTTGCCTGAAGCGCATTATTCGCTGGGCATCACCTTGATGCAGCAATCTAAAATGGACGAAGCGATTAACGCCTTCAAAGCTGCGATTAAAGTAAAACCGGATTTTTCAGAAGCGATCTACACGCTGGGGACGGCGTACCAGCAAAAAGGTGATTTGGAAAGCGCAATTTCAGCGTTCCGTGAAGCGATAAAAATTGCTCCGCTCAGCCCTCAGATTCACAATACGCTGGGAACTGCGCTCCGGCAAAAAGGTGAGATGGCAGGCGCAAAAGTCGAATTTGACGAAGCCGCACGGCTAAATAAATTAAAATCGAATAATCAGGCAGCGATGTTTGCGACCAATACTGGCTTGCAAAAAATGAACGAGAGTGACTTCAAATCGGCTATAGAATTTTTTGAACGCGCAATTAAGCTTGACCCGGAGCACGCTCCTGCGCATTATCATTTAGGAATTGCGCTCCAGAAGACCGGAAAACTCGCCGCCGCGAAAGCTGCTTTTGAGCGTGCTAACAAAATTGATCCACATTTTAAAGCGCCACGTTCTGTGAGCGCAGGCAGATGAGAAAGGCAAAGCCGCCGATTTGGCTTTCATCACAGCCCAATGATGTATTGCTGATGTATGAGCTTTGCTTTTATTATGACTTGGTATCCAAACGATAAGTTTATCTGGGACCCCTGGTTTGTTTGGGAAGGTGAAAAACTCCACGCTTATTACCTTCAGGCGGATCGCCACGAATGCAACCATGATCCTGACGCACGACACAATTTAGCTTCCGTCGGACACGCTATTAAAAACGGACACGGGTGGCACGAAGTCGGGACTTCATTCGCCGCCAGCCACCAGTGGGACGACGTCGCGAT
>JAYVZE010000210.1:0-38755 GCA_043783625.1 Blastocatellia bacterium
CGTTTGGTTGTGCGAAAGTGGCGGAATTGGCAGACGCACCAGACTTAGGATCTGGCGCCGTAAGGTGTGGGGGTTCGAGTCCCCCCTTTCGCACCATTACTTACCATTTTGGTCTATCATTGTTTCACTGAGGAAGGTTTATTTTGAACTTACAAGTTGTTGTGGCGGATATCGCCGATTGCCAAAAGGAACTCACTATCGAAATCCCTGCCAGTGATGTTCAATCCGAATATAACAAAGCTTATGACGCTTATGCGCGTTATGCGAAAATACCTGGATTTCGTCCTGGTAAAGTTCCCAGAGCGGTCGTCAAACAACGCTACGCCAAAGAAATAAAAGGCGAAGTTATCAACAATCTACTGCCTCACGCCATCGGACATGCCATCGAAGATCACAAGCTTAAAGTGATCGGTTCGCCAAATGTTAACCCTGATGAAATTGAGATTAAAGAAGGGGAACCGCTCAGCTTCAAATCACAAGTTACGGTTCTCCCTGATTTTGAACTGAAAAATTATCAAGGCGTTAAAGTTACGAAACGGGTCGCACGTGTCACTGATGAAGTCGTTGAGCGAACCATGGAAGAGCTTCGTACGCAAGCCGCTCAATTAGTTCCAGTTGAAGATCGCGCCTCACAAACCGGTGATTTTGTTTCTATTAACTTGGTTGGAAAATACATTGATCCGCCCGAAGAGGAAGACCTGAAAACCGAAGACCTGGTTATTGAACTAGGAGCTGACGGCGTCCAGGCAGAATTTAATGATAATCTCACCGGCGTTAAAGAAGGCGAAGTTAAAGAGTTCACGGTTAAATATCCTGAAGACTTCCCATCTAAAGGGTTAGTTGGAAAAACGCTGGACTTCACTGCTACGATTAACTCAGTCAAGATCAAGGAGCTTCCTGCATTAGATGATGAGTTTGCACAAGAATCAGCGGAAGAATTTGGTGCGGATTATAAGGACGTAGCCGGGATGCGCGAACAGGTTCGGAAAAATCTCGCGCAGTCGTATGACCACGAAGCGGAGATGGACGTACGTGATGATTTATTGGCAAACCTCGCCAAAGAGTATGACTTCCCGCTACCTGCCCCACTCATCGAACAACAGACGAATCAGCGGATGCAGGATTTCGTTCAACGCTTAATGCAAAGTGGTGCGTATGCTCAGCTTGCAGCCAAAGACATAAACTGGGAAGCTCGTCAGGAAGAAGAACGAGTCCGCGCCAAAACTGATGTCAAACTCGCGTTAATTCTGGGTGCTGTCGCACAGGCCGAGAACATCGTTGTCTCGCAAGAAGACCTCGATAATGAAATTGAGCGGATTGCCGAATCAGTCGGACGCTCCGCAGAGGATGTGGAAGCCAGCTTGACAAAAAATGATGGTCTGTCTAGTATCGAAAATAGGCTTCGCTCTAATAAAGTGATTGACTTATTAGTAAGCAAGGCTGAAGTTACGACTGAAGAGTACGATGAAGAAGATGAGCCAGACGTTCCTGTTGCAGAAACTAATGACGTTAGTGCAGCGGGTGAATCAGCACAAATTTAACATCCATTACTCTTGAAAAAGATTAAGGCGGCTCCGGGTTTTCAAGCCTTGTGCCGCCTTCTTTAATATCAGTGCGGGCTTTCCTGCATTAATCATTCCTAAGTCCGCGAGTTCACGACTTGCATTATCCAGCAGTAAAGGTTTTACCAAAATGATGAATCCACAAGCTCATTTAGTTCCTATGGTGGTCGAACAAACGCCACGCGGTGAGCGCGCGTTTGACATTTATTCCCGGTTACTCAAAGAAAATATTATCTTCATCGGAACCCCGATTGATGACACACTGGCCAATTTAATTGTGGCTCAATTACTCTTTCTGGAATCGGAAGACCCCGACCGTGAAATTCAAATGTATATTAATTCGCCTGGGGGTTCTGTCACCGCCGGAATGGCGATTTATGACACGATGAGATTCGTCCGCGCTCCGATCTCGACACTTTGTGTCGGTCAATGCGCTTCGATGGCAGCCGTCTTACTAGCAGCGGGGACTAAGGGTAAGCGCTATGCCTTACCGAATTCTCGAATTTTGATTCATCAGCCTTCCGCTGGAGGCATCGGCGGTCAGGCCACTGACATTAAGATTGCCGCTGAAGAAATTCTCAGAATGCGGACCCGTTTGAACGAAATTCTCTCCGAGCATACCGGGCAACCGATGGAACGCATCGAAACAGATGTCGAGCGCGATTACATTTTGAGTGCTCAACAAGCAGCAGATTATGGATTGGTGGATTCAGTGCTTCATAAGCGTGAGTAAGATATTCACGCCTTTTCAGGAAGGTGATTGAGAATGGTAATTGGAACAATGGAACTTGGCTTGACAAATAACACACTGATTAAAGCCACAGACCAAAGCCTCGAACTTCACAGCATCCGCTGCGCCTTTTGTGGCTTAGGTGAAGGACAGGTGGAGCGGCTCTTTGAAGGGCGCAGCCGCTATGTCTGCAATGATTGTATTCGCGTTTGCATCATTTTGATGAGCGATTATAAAGCTGCCGGATACCAACCTCCCTGGCGTCGGACTGCCTGGTATTCACGCTGGTTTCGCGGCGATCCAAACGGCACTATCTCGTGTAGTTTCTGCGGAGCTGAACGCATCAGGAATGAATACATGATGGCAAGCCGGTTTTCACAAATCTGCGAGCGCTGTATTCGTGCCTGTGAATCCATCGGCAACGATTCATTCCCTTCTTAACCACTATCTTTATCAAAGTAAATGCGGATGTCGTTTAAGCGAACTCATCCGCATTTTTATTTGCTACGTTACTTCGATACTCGCCAGAAATTTCGGAGCCTGACGATGCTTTGTCGCCTGTTCAAACGCATACGCATATTTAATTAATTTTCCTTCGCTCCAGGCGGTTCCAAAAAATGAAACCCCCAATGGCAGCCCGTTAATATAACCCGCTGGTACGGTAATATGCGGGTAGCCCGCAACCGCCGCAGGCGTCGAACATCCGCCCGAAAAATGATCGCCATTGAGAAAATCTGTCAGCCACGGGATGCCATCTGTCGGAGCCACTAAAGCATCAAGTTTATTTTTTAGTAAAGCAGTATCAATTCCCCCCGACTGAGCCATTCGCTTTGATTTGGCAAGTGCTTGCCGATAAACAGGCGTCTTCAGATCACCTTTTTCCGACGCTTTTATCATCGTATTCTGATTAAAAAATTGTAGCTCGCGTGCCCGATTTTTTTCGTTAAATTCTATTATTTGTTTGATATTCCTGACCGGAGAATCAGTTCCCCGTCCCGCCAGATATGCATTCAAATCCGCTTTGAACTCATAAAGCAAAACCTCAAATTCTGCTTCGTCGTACTTGCCTCGATTTGGCAGCTCCGTATCAATAACTGTCGCCCCTAATCTTTTCATGACCTCAATTGCGTCGTAGATAAGTTTATCTACGCGGTCATTAGATCCAAAATAATTTCTGACAACCCCGATTCGCGCTCCCTTCAATCCGTTTGGATCCAGAAAAACCGTGTAATCATTGACGAATTTCCCACGGCTCATCGCGGTAGCTTTATCACGCGAATCTATCCCGCATAGTGCTCCTAGCAAAATCGCAGCATCAGCGACAGTCCGCGTCATCGGCCCGGCGGTATCCTGACTATGCGCAATGGGGATAATTCCTGAACGGCTCCACAATCCGAGTGTTGGTTTGATTCCAACCAATGAATTACAACTGGCAGGGCTGACGATGGAACCATCTGTTTCAGTACCAATCGAAATGGCGCAAAGATTTGCTGCCGTGGCAGCACCCGACCCCGCACTTGAACCACTGGTATTCCGATCCAGGGCATACGGGTTTCGGGTTAACCCGCCTCTCCCGCTCCAGCCGCTGGTGGACTTGCTGGATCGAAAATTTGCCCATTCACTCAAATTTGTTTTCCCCAATATTACAGCACCTGCCTGACGCAACTTCTCAACAATAAAAGCATCGCGCGAAGCTCTTGTGCCTGCTAAGGCCAGCGATCCGGCGGTAGTTTGCATTTTGTCCGCAGTATCAATGTTATCCTTGATGAGAATCGGAATTCCGTGTAATGCGCCGCGTATCTTGCCGCCCTTGCGCTCTTGATCCAATTGATCGGCAATGCTCAAAGCGTCAGGATTAATTTCAATAATTGAATTAATTCGGCGATCTACTTCAGCAATTTGTGCTAAATACGCCTCCGTCACGGAACGCGCTGAATACTTGCCGGATTGCATTCCAATCTGTAAGTTTCTGCTAGTTATTTCTTCCAGCTCAAAAGATTTCGACTGAGTGCTGGCCTTTGGAGCAATCAATGCTAAGGCACTAATTTTCGCTGTATATTTTAGAAAATGACGCCGCCTGTTATTCTTTTTCATTCAGTTCTTGCTCCCTTATCAAAGGATTACTCAGTGCTTCCGGTGCGAAAGATTTTTAATGCAACTTCCAATTCTACTCAAACACGCCATCGAACACGAAGCCTCACTTATCGGATTATCTAAATTAACCAAAGTTGCTTCAGAATTGTCTAACAACTACCGCTTTCGTCAAAGCAGCAACGGAAAATTAATACCCACTGAAGCGCATCGCATCGCGTATATAGCGACGCGAATGCCCGCCACGTATGCGGCAATTCGCGCGGTGTTACGTGAAGTCAAAAAGCAATTGCCTGAATTAGCTATCCAGACGTTGGTTGACCTTGGAGCTGGTCCTGGCACAACCGCGTGGGCCGCAGTTGAAGTTTTTGAGACATTACAATCCATACTATTAATTGAGCGCGATCAAGAGTTAATAAATCTTGGACAACGGCTCGCAAAAAAATCTATCAGTCAGAATCTTCTCAAGGCTCAATGGATTGTCAGCGACCTCAAAACGATGAGCTTCCCATCCGGTGATGCAATCATTGCTTCTTATTCTTTGGGGGAAATTTCGGTCGCGTCTGCTCGTCAAGCAACGAAAGCCGCGTGGGAAAAAACTAACTCTTTCCTGGTGATTATTGAACCCGGATCAGTCAAAGGCTTTGAGCTAATTCGCACACTCCGCAGCGATTTGATTCAGATGGGTGGACATATTATTGCCCCTTGTCCACATCCTAACGCCTGCCCCATGCCTGAAAATGACTGGTGTCATTTTGCGGAAAGGGTTGAGCGCTCGTCTTTACATCGGAAATTAAAAGCTGGTGCTTTGAACTACGAAGACGAAAAATATTCCTATGTGGCAGTCTCTAAATTTCCCATAAAATCTAGCCCTGTGCGCATTATCAGGCGTCCACAAATTTCTTCAGGATTGGTAAAGTTAGGACTCTGCACGATTGAGGGAATTAACGAGACTACTTTCATAAAAAGAGAGCGTTCCCGCTTCAAAATCGCCAGAAAAAGTAGCTGGGGTGATTCGATTGATTTTCCGGCTTCGGAGGAAACTTCGCAGGAATAGGCTGTCGCCTCAATTATTCAATTTCCCGGTCATTAATACCATTTCTACTGCCAGCTTGATGGCTATCATCATACTGACATGTTCGGCTTTTCCTTGCCCGGCAATGTCAAAAGCAGTGCCATGATCCACCGAGGTTCGAATCAATGGTAAACCGAGAGTTACATTGACAGCTTCACCAAAAGCAAAACATTTGATTGGTATCAACCCCTGATCGTGGTAACAGGAAATTACAATGTCGAATTCTCCCTTGGCGGCACGGACAAAAATCGTATCTCCCGAATGTGGGCCACTTACTTCAATGTTGTCAGTCTTCCGGCAATGATTAATTGCTGGAAGCATTTCTGTCGCTTCCTCACTGCCAAACATTCCGCCTTCACCACCGTGCGGATTGAGTGCAGCCACCGCAATTCTCGGACGTACAAATCCAAATCGTTTCATCTCACGATCAACCAGGCGAATCAAATTTTGCAGCGGTTCCTGCTTCACTTGTCGGATGGCATCCGCCAGGGAAAGATGCGTTGTCAGCAACGCTACGCGCAGATTCGGAGCCACAAATGACATCGCAAAATCTGCCGTCCCCGTTAAATGAGCAAGCATTTCTGTATGACCAGGAAAGTTATATCCGCCAAGATGGAGAGCACTTTTATTAATTGGCGCAGTCGTCATTGCCTCAAGCTCACCTTGAAGACAGAGCTTGACTGCTGCTTCGATATATTCACCTGCGGCCTTCCCTGCAATCGCCTGCTCACAACCCATCGCAAGCGACACAGGAATATTCTGCAAATTGTAAATTAATGGAATTTCAGAATAGAGCGGAAGGGGGGATTCCGCTTCAATGACCTGGAAATTAGTCTGAAGTTTAAGAAGCCTCGCCCAATGCTTCAGATAATCCATGGCACCAATAAGGACAGGTGTGCAAATGGATAAAATCTCCTGACTACAAACAGCTTTAAGAGCAACTTCAGGGCCAATCCCGGCTGGATCACCAATCGTGACACCAATACGTGGACGTGTCTGAGGCTTATAGTCGCGTTCTGATGTCATCACAACGTTTCAAGTTGATTGCCTATTGATCACCATCTTTGTAAAGGTATTTGATACAGTGCTTGAGAACAAGCAGGTTAGGTCCTTCTGTACGATTAAGCTTAATACTGTTTTTATCATACCACTCAATAGACCCATGCAGAATTTCTCCATCCTGAAGTACAACCACCATCGGCGTGTGAGAATCCATCTGCTTTTTATAATAGAAATTCTCGGCGTTGGTTTGCTCGGGTGGAACTTTTTTACGCTGAGCGGCAGCTTGTTGCGCGTCTTGTTGCTGCGGAGCAGCCCGATGTACAACTCGCGCAGCATGAACCTGCGCTTCGCGCTCCTTAACCTCAGCGAGTGTGGTGCGAATTAACTTCCTATTCAATTTAGTTCTCCTTTAAATATTTACGACTGGCCAGAAAATAGACCCTGCTCTAAAAGCTGAATCAATGAGTTTCAATTTCTCTTTAATGGAACTGGATTCCGAACCTTTAAATATAGTGGCTAGGGTTGGCGTACCAGAGTAATTTCCGGCTCTCTGTGAGGCAGAGCACCGCTTAGCTTTCTCAGCTTCCGTTTTAATTCCAGATTACCATTGAGAGCATCCGTTAGGAAAAGATGCGGGATTTTACCGTTGGCTAACAAGCCTTCCGCCAAAACAAGATTACCACACTACGATTCAATAGGTAGACTAATGCTATATCAGATCAATCATCAGATGCAAGTAGCTACAAACTATTTTATAGCTAGAATACTTGTTAAATGGAACTCTCACGGATTACGATTAGTCTGCCTTCTTACGAAGGAAAGTTGGAACATCGTAATCTTCCTGGCGATTACCCTGTGGTGTCGGATTACCCATTTGACGTGGTGTTGGAACAGCCATATTTTGTCGCACTGGAAAATTGTGAAGATTTTCAGCCGCCTGCGCTTTCTCGAAACCAGTGGCAATAACAGTAATCTTCATTTCATTCTGGAGCCGCTCATCAGTGACTGTACCAAAAATAATATTAGCATCAGGATCAGCCGCATCATGAATAATGTGCATTGCCTCGTCAACCTCAAATAAGGTCAAATCTGATCCACCAGTAATGTTTACCAATACGCCTTTAGCTCCTTCGATGGTGGCTTCTTCGAGCAACGGACTGGAAATGGCTCTCTGGGTAGCCTCTTGCGCACGGTTATCTCCAACCGAGTGTCCAGTTCCCATCAAAGCTATACCCATCCCGCGCATAATTGCTTTCACATCAGCAAAATCTACGTTAATAAAACCCGGGACTGTAATGAGGTCGGAGATGCCTTGCACTGCCTGTCGTAAGACATCATCAGCCATTCGGAAAGAATCCGACAAAGTCATGTTACGATCAACGGTTTGCTTCAGTCTTTCGTTGGGAATAGTAATAAGTGTATCAACAACCGAGCGAAGCTCTTGTAAGCCCAGCTCAGCTTGCTGCATTCGACGACGCCCTTCAAAAGGGAAAGGCTTGGTCACAACAGCTACTGTCAGGGCACCGAGTTCAGCAGCCAGCGACGCAATAATCGGAGCTGCACCTGTACCCGTTCCACCGCCCATTCCAACCGTCACAAAAACCATGTCTGCGCCTTCAAGAGCTTCGAGAATCTTCTCGGTGTCTTCAAGGGCAGCATCACGCCCGACTTCAGGATTAGCTCCCGCGCCAAGCCCTTTGGTTAAGCGTGAACCTAACTGTAACTTAACGGGAGCAAGGGAGCGCCGAAGCGCTTGAGCATCTGTATTAGCCACCAGAAAATCAATGCCTTCAATGTGAGCATCAATCATGTGGTTAACCGCATTTCCGCCGCCGCCGCCGACACCCACTACCTTAATTCTTGCTCCCGACGTTGGAGGATCATCTACGAATCCTAGGATATTTAATCCTTGGCGATCATCTATAGCCATCCTGCGCCTCCTGCTCGTTGAATAATTGTCACTTGCCTCACGGTATTACTCTTTATTATTATTTTTATTCGCCCGGTAATTTTAAAACTCATCGCGATCAACTCGGCATCTATCCTTTACATCCGATTACAAGTACTAGAAAAGTAAAAAATATCTAATTGATGGGGGCTTATCAACTTGAAATTCTGTAAAGTGAGAATGAGTGGCTGCTTAACAGGCCAATCGCATTGATGAGCGAGAAAACTATCTTAGATGCGTCATCTTGTATGCAAATACGGATTTTAGCACAACATCTAGATTTGCCAAACGCTACACAAGCGATCTCAGCCCTTCAAGCAAATATTTTTAATCAAATTCTTAACGATTCATGGTTTAGCTCATCTCACCGATTAAAAACAGTCTTCAAGTATAGGTTCTTGACCTATTCGTATTAGAGATTTAACAGACTTCCAAACATTCCTTTGACTTTGGCAGCCATGCTTTCACTCAGAACTTTTCCACGATTAAGACGGGCTTGACTTGGTTGTCCGCCACGACGCAATCCATATAAAGCTAATCCTACTGCGGTCGCATATCCAGGCTCCGTAACTTCCTTCACCGGACTTCCAATATCATAAGCGCCAACGACTCTAACAGGAGCATCAAATATCTGTTCAGCCACTTCCACCAAACCGTTTAGCAAAGAGCCTCCTCCAGTGAGAACGATTCCACCTGAAAGCTGCCGCTCGAAACCTGAGGCACGAATTTCTTCCTGGACTTGTGAAAGTAATTCCTCGGCACGAGGCTCAAGAATACCACACAAAATATCGCGAGAGAGTGAACGCGGCTCCCGACCACCAACACTTGGTACTTCAATCATTTCAGCAGCACTTTGATGGTTGAGAAGCGGACGATAGGTACAACCAAATACGCGTTTAATCCGCTCAGCTTCTGGAATAGGAGTTCTTAGTCCAAAGGCAATATCATTCGTAAAATGATTTCCGCCAATGGGGAAAACTGCTGTATGCCACACCGCACCACGTTGGTAGATTGCAAGATTAGTTGTTTCTCCGCCAATGTCAACCAGAGCCGTACCAAATTCTCGATCTTCATCATTTAGCACGGCTTCGCCCGCAGCAAGTGGCGCTAACAACAAATCAGAGACCACTAAGCCAGCACGATTCACACTGGTAATAATGTTCTGTTTCGCTGCTATCGGGCTGGTAATGATGCGCACGGAAACGGCCAGACGAGAACCCAGCATGCCTAACGGATCACCTATACCATCCTGATCATCAACGGTATATTCCTGCGGCAGAACATCAGCAATTTCACGACCTGATGGAATTGAAATAGCACACGCACCATCAATCACACGTTGAATATCATCACGCGTAATTTCGCGGTGACGAGAAGAAATCGCGACAACTCCCTGACTGTTATGACCTTTAATATGAGAGCCACCCAGCGCGACATACGCCTCTTCTGCATGGAGGCCGGACATTCGCTCGGCGCCTTCCAAAGCTTTGCGAATTGATTCAACTGATGCTTCAGGGTTGACGATCACGCCTTTGCGCAAACCTTTTGATTCGGCTTCGCCAATTCCAACGACTTCTAATCGTCCATCCAAAGGTTCGGCGATCACTGCACGAACGTTCGTGGTTCCAATATCCAATCCAACGATATGATCTGAAATTCTTCTTGCCATACTGAGTACCTCGGTGAGGAATAATTAAGATGCGAATCCAACGATAACGCCGGGATGCGTCACGTTGAGATACGCGATACGATCACCATTGACCAATTTTTCCGCATCAGAAACTTTGAGTAATCCCAAAGCAGAGAGGTCTTTGCGTTCGATAGCGTCAATGACTTTAAGTGCTTTTTCAAAGCGAATTTTAAATTCAACATTTCCTACCAGCACACTGAGATTTCTTTTAATTAAATGCAACCGTACGACCTGCCAATCACTAACATTAACTTCATCTATTTGATCCGAGAGCTTTTCTGCATTTTGATCTAAATCCCGGATCACTTGCTGATAGATTTCCATACGTTTGCGGTTTGCAACCTTGATTTCTTCCGTGTTGCCTTCTTCCAACCCACTAATAATCGGCGGGACACGCTCTATTTGATTGAAATCTAATTCACCCAAATTACGTGCTTCACGATCAACCCAAACGACTGAATTATTTGGCATTCGCCAGGGCGCGAGAGGTTCACGTTCGTGGACAATAACGCGTAAAGCATCAGGCAGAACACGTGAGACTTCGGCTTCCTGCACCCAGGGATTTTTTTCCAGCGCCACCCGAATCGAAGGCAAATCAAGTTTCCATAAACTCCGTGCCTGATGCGTTTCCAGTAAGCGCATTAGCTCTGTGCGCGAAGCCCGTTTTGTTCCTTGTAAATCAATTTGCTTTAAGATAAACAGGCGTGATCCGGTTACTTTATCGTAGGCATAAATCGTTGTTACCAGAAGGAGCAACGATAACAAAACCAGTAGTCCAATTTTCATCCACCGCGCATTCGTATCACTAATCTGTACTTTTTTGGGAGTGCGCTTTTCAACTTTTCCGGTGTATATTTCACGCTGACGTTTTTCTCGCCGCTCAGTCGTGCGTAGTTGCCGTTGTTCTAATAGCTGCCGTTCGTAACGCGCCTGATATTCCTGCTCTTCCTGTTCTCGCTCGAAATCATCCGGCAAACCACGTCGCCGCGTCGAAGGGTTCACCCGAACGCCAGTAGGAGTGGTAGTCGTTGCAGCACTACGACGAGCATGCCGTTCTGCCATTCCACTGAACCCTTGATTATTATTGTTTTGGGATGCATTCATAAAATTTGTTACCCGGCCAAAAACTCATCGCCTACTTTCCAAATACTGCCCGCGCCCAGCGTCAACACTAAATCTCCCGGCTGAACAACTGCGGCAATCGCCTTAGCTCCTTCTTCGACAGCACCGATATAGCGCACATTGCGATGACCAAACCGCTCAATATCTTCTGCCAGTGCCTGTGCCGTGACACCTTCAATCGGTTCTTCGCTGGCAGCGTAAATATCTGTCAGCAGCACCACGTCTGCATCATAGAAACTTCGCGCAAATTCTTCGCGCAGTGCCGCAGTGCGGGTGTAGCGGTGCGGTTGGAAGAGCGTAACCAACCGCCGTCCACAGGATTTTGCCGCTGCCAGAGTTGCTCTAATTTCTGTCGGATGATGCCCATAATCGTCAACCACCAAAATATTGTCAGGGCGTTCACCTTTAATCTGAAAGCGCCGCTCAGCGCCTTGAAATTCTTCTAACGCCGAAGCAATCACTTCGAACGAAAGTTCTAAATCCAGGCCAATCGCAATCGCTGCCATCGCATTACTAACATTGTGCATGCCGGGTACATTCAAGTGGACTCGCCCTAAATCCTGACCGTGATAACGGATATTAAAAGCCGAACCGAATTTGTCGTGCCTCACTTCAATTTGCGAGGCCGAAATATCTGCCTGCGCCGTCATGCCGTAGCTGATAATCCGCCGCGTAATCAGCGGAATAATCGCCTGCACATTTGGATCATCAAGACAAATAATCACCGCTCCATAAAACGGAACCTTATTCACGAATTGCACGAAGTGCGACTTGATTTCGTCGAGGTCTTTATAAAAATCCAGATGCTCCCGATCAATGTTTGTCACGACGGCAATGGTTGGCGACAACTTCAAAAAACTCTTATCGCTCTCATCCGCTTCGACCAGAATAAAATCGCCTTTGCCGAGCTTCGCATTACTGCCCCATGCATTGAGCCTGCCGCCCACCACTACCGTCGGGTCAAGTCCGCCTTGCGTCAGCACATACGCTGTCATCGAAGTTGTCGTCGTTTTTCCATGCGAGCCGGCAATCGCAATTCCGTATTTCAAGCGCATCAATTCCGCCAGCATTTCAGCCCGTGGAATGACAGGGATTTGCTTGCGTAGCGCTTCTGTTACTTCAGGATTATCAGTGCGCACCGCCGTTGAAGTGACAAGCACATGAGCACCTTCAATATTGCCCGCAGCGTGACCTTCATGAATAGTTCCACCTAATTTTTCCAGACGATCCGTGACTGCCGTTCGCTTCATATCAGAGCCCGAAACGCGATAGCCAAGATTAAGCAAAACTTCAGCAATGCCGCTCATGCCGATGCCGCCAATGCCTACAAAATGGATGTGCTGAAATTTGGAAAACATAATTTTTAATCAACCACAAAAGGTGCAGAAGGCTCAAAAAAATTTGCGCCGTTTGTGCTTCTTGCGGTCATCATTTCTTAGTAATACCTTCTGCGATATTTACGACTCTTGCTGCTGCGTCTGGATGGGCAAGTGTTTTACTTGCGACACTCATTGCAGTCATTTTTTTTTCATCGCTTATCAATGCCAATAATTCTTTCGCTAAGCGTTCGCCGCTCAGTTCCGATTGTAAAATCATTCGACCTGCCCCTGCCCGCTCAACAGCTTCTGCATTTTTTCGCTGATGATCGTCCGCAGCCAGTGGAAATGGAATCATCAATGCTGGTCTTCCAGCCGCAGCCAGTTCTGCAACGGTAGTCGCTCCGGCGCGTGAGATTACTAAATCGGCGTTGGCGAATTCATCTACAATTTTTTCAATGAACGGTTTTACTTCTGCTTTCATTGGCGATTTCGCATACGCTGCTTTGATTTTCTCGAAATCTAATTCTCCGGTCTGATGCACAATGGAAAGTTTTTCTTGATGCGCTTCGAGAATTGGTAACGCTTCGACCATTGCGTTGTTGATGGCACGTGCGCCCTGACTCCCGCCGGTAATTACAATATTTTTAGTTACACCTGCCGGTCTTGGCGCGATAGCAAAAAATTCAGCGCGGACAGGATTCCCTGTGATTTCAGCTTTGTTTCCAAAAAAGGATTTTGCTTCTGCAAACGAAACGGCGGCAGCTTTCACGAAGCGTGATAGCACTCGATTCGTAAATCCCGGCAGCGCGTTTTGCTCCGCAATTAAAGTCGGTACGCCCATCAACGCAGCAATTAACACCATTGGCCCTGAAGCATAACCACCGACTCCGATGACGACTTCAGGCTGATGTTTGTTTATCAAAGAACGAACTGCGAAAAAACTTTTCGGCAACAGCAGTAATGATTTTGTGCGCTTCATCAGACTGACACCTTTCAAGGCAGCGACCGCAATCAGCTCCAAAATAAAACCTTCGCGCGGCACAATTTTATTTTCCAAACCACGCGCCGTTCCAACAAAAACAATTTTGCAATTCGCATTGCGCCGTTTAAATTCCTGCGCGATAGCAATCCCCGGATAAATATGTCCGCCTGTCCCACCACCGGCAATGATGACGGAAGAAAGAGAGTGCGGATTGCGGGTTGCGGGTTGCGGAGGTTCGATTCCTTCGTTATTAATTTGTGAACTCATGATGTTCGATTTATTCGCAACTCTTTTTTGTAATCTCCGCAACAAATTCCGCAATCCACAATCTATAATCCGCAATCATGAATCCCTCGCCTGCTCAGAAATATTCAGCAGAATACCAATCGCTGCCAAAGCAAATAACAGCGACGATCCGCCTGCGCTCACAAATGGCAGCGGAATTCCTTTGGTTGGAACCAGGCTTAGGACGACACTCATATTGAAAAATGCTTGCGCGATTAACATCGTAGTCAAACCAATGCCGAGCAATTGACCAAAGCGATCTGGCGCATTAAAACTCGCCTTCAGGCAACGCCACATCAATAAGCCAAAAACCAAAACTACTATTAGTGTCCCGATAAAACCCAACTCTTCACCGATCACTGCAAAAATGAAATCGGAGTGCGGTTCGGGCAAGTAATAAAGTTTTTGCTTGCCGCTTCCCAGCCCTGTTCCTGAAACTCCACCCGAAGCAACAGCGTAGAGCGATTGCAAAATTTGATAGCCTTTGCCACGCGGATCAGAGGATGGATCAAGAAACACGCTCCAGCGTCCTGCCCGCCATGGAGTCCTTAAAATCAGCCACCAAAAACCTACCAGAGCAACCGGAACTAACGTCAAAAAATGGAACCAGGGAACGCGCCCTGCCACCATCATGGCAACAAAAATAACGCCCATCATTAATGTCGTACCGAGATCAGGCTCACGTAAAATCAAAAATGCAAAGACAGCCGTCACCATCCCGGCAGGCAAAAATGTAGACTGAAAAGATGTTTCTTCGCCGTCTTCATTTCGACGGGTCAGAAAGTAAGCCATGAAGAAAATAAAGGTCAGTTTGGCAAGCTCTGAAGGTTGCGCGGAAAAAGAGCCAAAAGAAATCCAACGATGCGCTCCATTACGCGCTCCAAAAAAGAAGACAGCTATCAATAAAAATGCACTTACTGCCAACATCAATAAAATTAAGGTCGGGCTTGCATAGCGTTGATAATCAATCCGCATCAGCACCAGCAAAGCAATTAATCCACAAACAGCCCAGACAATTTGACGTGAAACAAAGTAAAATGAGTTGTTGAATTTTTCCTGCCCGATGACCCCAGACGCGCTGTAAACCATCACGATTCCGAACAGTGCCAAACCAATCGCCGCACACGCCATCAGGACATCCCACTGCGCGTCTTCGATAGCATTGAAAAAACTATTTGTAGTAGTTGCTTTTGCCATAAATCAATTTCTTGGAATGTGGGCTTCCACATTTTCAGCTAAAACTGCTTCCTTGAAAACTCGTCCGCGATGCTCGTAATTCTCAAACATATCGAAGCTCGCACACGCCGGAGCCAGCAAAACCGTATCACCCTGTTGCGCAAGTTCTTTGCCCAGTGTGACGGCTTCCTGCATCGTCGCTGCCCGATGCAATGGTTTCGTATTTTGAAGCGCGGCGGCAATTTTATCAGCCGCTGATCCAATTAAAATTACCTGGTCGCAGTGCTTCCGAATGAGCGAAGCAAGCGGCGCATAATCACCGCCTTTATCTTTGCCTCCCAAAATAATAATCACGCCGCGCTCAAAAGCTTCGAGAGCCTTAATTGTCGAATCAACATTCGTAGCTTTTGAGTCGTTATAAAATTTCACGCCATCAATTTCAGCGACGAATTCCAGGCGATGCTCGACGCCCTTGAATTCGCTAATGGTTTTGCGCATTGAATCAGGCTCGACTCCGCAGGCTAAACCAATTGCCAGCGTTGCCATGACATTTTCTAAATTGTGCGCTCCACGAATGCCGATTTCTTCCCGTGTAATTAAGACTTTTTCAAAGCCTGCCGCCCGACATATCACTTCACTTCCGCGCAGGAAAATTCCTTCTTCCAGTTCGCGCTGACAACTAAAAAAAACTTTGGGCGCGGAGCTTGTCATTGCTGCGACCCGCTCATCATCGGCATTCAGCACGGCTAAATCCTGAGAAGTTTGATTGCGAAAAATATTCGCCTTCGCCGCTATGTAATCATTCATTGAATCGTAGCGATCCAGATGATCCGGCGTAATATTCAACATGACGGCAGCAAAAAGATGGAGCGATTCAACTGCTTCCAGTTGAAAACTGCTGAGTTCAATCACCGTCAAGCCATCGTCACACGAAGCCTCAGCCAATGAAATCAGTGGTATGCCGATATTGCCACCGATCTGCGTTTTAAATCCGGCATTTGTTAAAACTTCACCGATCAAAGTCGTCGTCGTGGTTTTTCCATTCGATCCCGTAATCCCGATCAAACGTCCGCGCAAAAAGTGCGCTGCCAATTCAATTTCACTGATGATTGGAACGCCCGCCGCTTTGGCTTTTTGAAAACATTCCAGTGCTAACGGAATGCCGGGGCTGGCGACAATTAAATCTGAATTTTCAAATAACGGGAGCGGGTGCGATCCCGCAACAACTTCAATATTTTTTTCGATGAGCTGATTGATAACTGCGACAATTTTTTCGGCAGGCTGCGCATCATTCGCAGTTACAACCGCGCCGCGCGAAGTCAAAAATTCTGCGGCAGCAATTCCGCTCTTACCCAAACCAACCACTAGAATTTTTTTGCCTTCAATGTTCATTCCACTCAATTCAAAAATCTATCTCAACTTCAAAGTCGAAAGCCCTAAAAACGCACACATCAGAGCCGCAATCAAAAAGCGAAAAACAATTTTTGATTCTTTCCAGCCTGATAATTCAAAGTGATGATGCAGCGGAGACATCTTAAAAATGCGCTTGCCAGTCATCTTGAACGAAGCCACTTGGATCATTACCGACAAGGCTTCAATAACAAAAACTCCACCGATTAATCCCAGCACCACTTCCTGCTTGATGATAACGGCGATAGTTGCGAGTGCGCCTCCAATGCCAAGCGATCCGACATCGCCCATGAAAACTTCGGCAGGTGGCGCATTGAACCAAAGGAAGCCGAGGCTCGCTCCAACCAGCGCTCCACCTAAAACTGTCAATTCGGCAATCGGAGAATCTCCTGTGACTGAACTTGTTCGCACTAAATCAAGATATTCAGCAAATTTCGCATGACCTGAAACATACACCAAAGCTGTCAACGCGGATGCTGCGACCACCGTGACGCTAATCGCCAAGCCATCCAAGCCATCCGTTAAATTCACAGCATTGGAACAAAACACAGTAAAGAGCATGATCAAGCCGAGATACACAAGAAACGGCAGGATAGGCTGGAATTCCTTGAAAAATGGAACGCTCAAAACCCAGCTATAATTGGTCATATATTTCAGCATCAACCCAACAATTAACGCCGTACTGAATTGTCCTAAAAGTTTTTGCTTTCCGGTTAAACCGAGGCTCCGTTTGTTTTTGATCTTCAGATAATCGTCCAAAAATCCAACCAGCGAAAACCCTATCGTGCCAACCAAAGCTACCCACAAATAACTGTTTCGTAAGTCTGCCCACAACAATGAAGAAACCAATACCGAGCCAATAATCATGACTCCACCCATGGTTGGCGTACCTTTTTTGGCTTGATGATGCGCCGGACCGTCTTCTCGAATTTCCTGTCCGAATTTGAATTCGCGTAATTTGCGAATCATCATTGGTCCCAGCACCAGGCTGATGATAAGTGCCGTGAGAGTCGCGTACGCCGTGCGAAACGTCACGTACTTGAAGACATTGAAAGCTTTCAGGAATGGATACGCCTGTGAATATTGCTCGAATAGTAATTTGTAAAACAGGTGATAAAACATTATGCGAAGCGAGGAATTTCAAATCTGAGATTCACTCGTTTTTCCCTCCCAGCTCAGCTTTCAATCTTTCGACGACGCGTTCTGTGCGCACTCCGCGTGAACCTTTAATCAATACCAAATCGCCTGCTTGTAATTCAGCGAGCAAAACTTCTGCGGCGGCTTCAGGCGTTTCACAAAAGGTTGCTTGGGCTAAACCTGCATGCTGCGCACCGACGACTAATTCACGAGCTAATCCACGAACGCCAATCACGCGATCAACTCCGGCAGCGGCAATTTCTTGACCACAATTCTGATGCATTTCTGAACCTTGTTCGCCCAGCTCCAACATTTCACCTGCCACAACAATACGGCGAGCAAAGCCTTTGGCTTTCGCCATCGCTTGCACCGCCTGAATTAACGCTGGTGGATTGGAATTATAGGAATCATCAATCACGGTGACGCCATTCGTAAATCGGATTAATTCACCACGCATTTTTGAAGGCGCGGAAGTCTTCAGTTGTGCCGCAATTTGAGCGGCACTCAAACCGAAATGATGTCCGACTGCCGCCGCTGCCAGAGCATTGTAAACATTGTGTGTGCCGAGCAAAGGAGAGATTACGGAAGCTCTTCCGGTTGGAGTAATCAATTCAAAACTTGTAGCTCCAAGTTCGTCGTTATTAATTTTTTCGGCGCGAATCAGAGCATCATTTTCAACCCCGAATGTCAGGTATGAAATATCAGTACGGCGCGTTTTCATTGCCGCTACCAATGGATCATCAAGATTGAGAATCGCCGTACCACCTGATTTCAAACCATCTACAATTTCAGCTTTGGCTTCGGAGATTCCTTCACTGCTACCAAAAAATTCAATGTGAGCCGTGCCAACATTCCCCACCACCGCAACGGTCGGCGGAGCGATTTCTGTTAAGCGCCTGATTTCGCCGTATGAACTCATACCGAATTCAAAAACTGCGAGATCAAAATTTTCAGGTGCAGCACTTGCCGAAATCATTCTGCCGACGGTGAGCGGAAGTCCATAACTGGTGTTGAGATTACCGAGTGATTTGAAAACATTCGGCGTCACAGCTTCGAGCACATGCGCAGTCAAATCCTTCACCGTAGTTTTGCCTGCGCTGGCGGTCACAGCCACAATTGGCTTATTCCATGCGGCTAAGATTTTCTGCGCCATTTGCTGAAAAGCAAAAGCGGTGTCTGTGACAAACAATAAACGGTCTTTATACGGCGCAAGGTTTTTTGAAAACGGTAAGCGATGATGAACCACCAACGCCGCGAGCGCACCGTTATCTAAAACTTCCTGAACATACTTGTGACCATCAACCTTTTCACCCGGAAGCGCGACAAAAATTTCCCCGGACTTGACTGCACGCGAATCAATCGCAAAGCCTGTGGGCACAGCTTCCGCTCTCGCTGGAGGCAAGCGATGGGTAGCTCCACAGAGATTGGCGATTTCGGTTAGCTTCATTATTTTCTTTGCTGCAAAGCCTCTTGCGCCATTTCACGATCATCAAAATGAATTTTGCCAGTCGCTAAAATTTGATAATCTTCGTGTCCTTTGCCGGCGATAATCACAACGTCATTCGGTTGTGCTTCCGTAATGGCGGAAAAAATTGCCTCCCGCCGATCTGTCACTAATTGATAATTTCCATCTGCCTGTTTTAATCCGACTTCGATGTCTCGAAGAATTTGTTCAGGGTCTTCGCTGCGTGGGTTATCAGAAGTGGCGATGACGACATCGCTCAATTCGGCAGCGGATTGTCCCATCAATGGACGCTTTGTTTTGTCACGATCTCCGCCGCATCCAAATACGGTAATCACGCGACCATTTTTTGCTTTCGCCGCATCACGAGCGGTTTTCAAAACATTAAGCAAAGCATCCGGTGTATGCGCGTAATCAACCACTACGGTGAGATCGTTTTCGGCAGTCGTTACCGTCTCGAACCGACCTGCTGCACCTTTGCTGGCGTTAATCCCGCGTGCAATGATTTCGGCATTGAATCCCAGCGCAATCCCGATGCCAATCGTGCAAAGAATGTTATAAGCATGCGGACGCCCGACCAGACTTGAACGAATTTCGATTTCACCGACAGGAGTGCGAGCCGTGAAAGACAACCCGTCAGCACTAAAATCATTTTGGTCGGGGGTAATATCAGCACTTTTATGAATTGCATAACTTAACACCTTCGCGCTCGTTGCTTCGCTCAACGCAGCACTATATGCGTCATCTGCATTGATGACCGCGTAGCCTTTGGTAATCTCAAATAATTTTCGCTTGGCAGCTCCATAAGCCTCCATCGTGCCGTGATAATCCAGATGATCCTGCGTCAAATTACTAAACGCCGCCACCGCAAAATCCAGATAGGCGACTCGCTGCATATCAAGTGCAATGGATGAAACTTCCATCACGGCATATTCCACTTTGGCGAGTACCGCACGACGTAAAAAATCCTGAATGTCAGAAGCCTCCGGCGTTGTATGTTCCGCGATGACTTCTTCATCACCGATGCGATGGCTAATAGTTCCCATCATCGCGGGAACGGCTCCGGCGGCTCGAAACATCGCTTCACATAAATGTGCCGTAGTCGTTTTGCCGTTCGTACCTGTCAGTCCGATTAATTTCAAGGAACGAGATGGATTCGCATGTGCAATCGCCGCAGCGTGCGCAAGTGAAGAACGAGCATCTGCCACTTGCAACCACACTCCTGAATAATTTTCAGGGCGTGGATTTTCTGAGATAACTGCTAACGCGCCGCGTGCCGTAGCCGGACCGATAAAATTGTTCCCATCGGTTGTTGCGCCCTTAATAGCTACGAAGATGCCCCCCGGCATAACGCGGCGCGAATCGTGAGTGACAACGGAGCTGGCAGGGACGATTTCCTGATCGAGTCCCTCGCCACTAACCTGCGCGTTCAATTCTCGCGCGATGTCACTCAGTAAAATCATAGTCTTGAGTTTCGGGTTTCGGGTTTTGAGTTTCGCGGCATCGGTTTACAAATAATTCGTTGGCAACAAGTTATTTTATCTTTCTCAAAACGCAAAACCCGAAACTGATTCCTATTTAAATTCAACTACCAATATATCGCCTTGCCGATGCTGGCGATGTGCGACTCCTGAACCAATTGCCCGCAGCTTTAATCCAGCCTGGCTGCATAAACTTGCCACTTCCCGCAAACCTCGACCCATAACATTTGGCCCGCTATTCACGACGGGCTGCGGCTTTGGTTTGTCAGGAACATTTTTCACCGTCACAGTTGGCTTCGCAGGCGGCGGAGTTGGCAGCTTCAGCACTGGTGTAGCTTTAACTTTAACAGTTGGCGCAGGTGAAGCAATTGGCTTCACACTGGGCTTGACAGTAGGTTTTGGAATTGGAGCTACCAGCGTCTTAATAATTTTCGGAGTGGTTGTTGGAGTCGCTTCCGGCTGCCAATTCCAATCGCCTGACTTTTCTTTGTAGCGCGTCTCCAGCTCAGCAATTCCCTGCTTCGCTTTTTCGTTGTCTGGTAAAACGCCATAACCTACTAACGAAGCCTGTGCAATACGACTAAAAATTGGTGCTGCAATCTGTCCGCCCTGATGTGCGCCTTTCGGATTATCAATCGTGACGATAATTGCAAAGCGCGGATTTATGGCAGGTACGAATCCGGCAAACGAAGCTACATACGCTGTGTCTGAATATCTTCCACCAATAATTTTCTGAGCCGTTCCGGTCTTCCCTGCCGCCGTGTATCCGCCTAACTGAACAGCATGCCGGGCAGTTCCGCTTTCGACTACACCTTCCAGCATGGAAGTAATGGTCGTGGCTGTTTGCTGACTAATCACCCGTCGAGATTCTCGTGCGGATTCCCATAAAGTACGTTGCCCCGCATCACCCGTGACAATGCGTTTGATGACATGAGGCCTTACCCATTCACCACCATTGCCAATGGCTGCCATCGCGGAAACTGCCTGCAAAGCTGTGATCCCAACTTCGTGTCCGATAGCAATTGAACCGATAGAGGTCGCCTGCCATTTTTCCAGCGGACGAACTAATCCAACCGCTTCCGCCGGCAAATCAATCCCTGTCCGATGCCCAAAGCCGAAGCGCGAAATGTACTCCGCCATCTTCTCATTGCCGACTTTTCTCGCCACGTAAATCGCGCCCGTGTTTGAAGATTTAGCCAGTGCCTGCGAGAGTGTCAATTCTCCATGACAATGCTCATCTTTGATGACCCGATTGCCAATCGTGACTGATCCATTGCAATGGATTTTCTCGTCCGGGCTAACCAATCCTTCTTCGATTGCGGCTGAATAACCAACGATTTTAAAAACTGAGCCGGGTTCGTAAATATCAGTAATGGCACGGTTGCGGCGCAAAGCTTCCTGATCGCTCCCGCTCCAGCGAGCCGCCGGATCAAACGTTGGCGCATTCGCCATTGCCAGCACTTCACCTGTTTTCGGATCAATCACGATAGCGCTGATGCTGTCGGCTTGTGTCTCCGCTAAAGCCTGCGCCATGGCAGCTTCAACTTGACTTTGCAATCCGGCATCAATGGTCGTAACGACACGTGCCCCTGATAAAGCGTCTTTTTCAGTTCTGGCAAACGGTTTTCCGACTGCATCTTTTTCATACTTATTTTCGCCGTCCTGACCTTTCAAGCGCTTATCTAATTGCATTTCCAGACCACCAACACCTTGCTCCGCTCCGTTCACAAAACCTAAAAGGTGCGACGCCAACGTTCCATTCGGATAACGACGCTGTGTTTCTCGAATAACTTTAATACCGGAAAGCTTTGCCACCTCCATTGAAGTTCGAATATTCTGCGAAACCTGAACGTCTACTTGTTTGGCAAGCACGGGAGATTTGCTGCCGGAATTAAACTTGCGCTGTAGATCAATTTCGCTCGTATTCAAAATCGGAGCCAGCGTTTTAATAATCTGCGCCTGCGTGTTTTCTTTGACCTGATAAAGATCAGCTAGAACAGAATCTGTATCCGTGCTGCTGGCGAGGACAGTACCGTTACGATCTACAATCTCACCGCGAAACGCTTCAACTTTCTCGGTTTTCTCGCGCTGCGCGACGGAGGTATTCACATAATTCTGCGGCTGCATAATTTGCAGATATGCCAGCCTCCAGATAATGACTCCCATCCAGAAAATCAGTACGCACGCAATTAAACCGTGCCGACCTGTCAGAGTGTTTTTCTTTTTTCGCTTGGATGCCATAAGGTCTCGCCATAAACCATTTCAGGTTTATCCTAGTGCTTACCTTGTTCCTTTTTTGCAATTGTTTTCGCCGGAGCGATGACTTTATTTTTCAGATCAAGCTCAACCGGAGCCAGTCCGTATTGTCGAGCTGCCTGCTCAATTGCCTGCGGGCTGACAGCCTGCCCCAATTGATATTCCAGCCCGCGCTGTTCGGCTTGTGATTGATCTAAAGCGCGGCGCATTCCGACTTCTTCACGTCCCATGGCGTGAGCCTTGAAATGATCTCGCAAGCTAAAGACAAACCCGGACACAACCAATAAACCACAACTAATCAATCCGCCCATCAATCCCAGGCGGGTCATCGTTTTACCGGCAGCTCGTGTTTTGGCTTCAGTGGTAGAAATTTTCTCATCCAGTCCCAGTACGCCTAAACCGTTATGCGCTAATTCTCCAAACGAAATCCCGGACCAGGCGGGAGCCATCGTGGCAGTCGCTGCAGCAACCGGATAACGTCTCGCCGCTGAATATTGCGGCGAACTATTGTAATGCTGTGATGAAGCAGGACGCGGTCGTTTAACGACCTGACCATTTTGAATTTGTGGACGATAAGCCATGTTTTTAATTCCTCCGATTCGGGCTGTTAGAAGAGCGGGAGCTGTCTTCTTAGTTAATGGCGAGCAAATTTATAACTTTTTACTTGCTCGAAGTTTCGCACTTCGAGAACGTGCGTTGACTGCGACTTCATTTGCGCTCGGTTGAACGGGTTTACTACTGAGAAGTTCAATCCGCCGCTTTGTTCCGCAGCGACAATCAGGCAATTGCGGAGGGCAAGTGCAATATCCTGATTGATATTTCAAAGCCTGCTTCACGGGTCTGTCTTCAAGCGAGTGAAAAGTAATAATCACCAGCCGCCCATCCGTTGCGAGTAAATCTACCGCATCCGCGATAAATTCCCCCATTCCTTCCAGTTCACGATTCACTGCAATCCGTAATGCCTGAAATGTTTTGGTCGCCGGGTGAATCTTCCAATGACCTTTCTGTTGCACCGCGCCAATCACTAAATCAGCCAATTGCTTAGTCGTTGTAATTGGCGTTTTAGCTCTTGCCTGAACGATGCGATGTGCAATCCTGCGTGAAGCGCGTTCTTCGCCATATTCAAAAATCAAATCTGCCAGCTCTTTTTCACTGAGACTTTTTACCAAATCTGCGGCGGCTAGTTCTTCTCCGCGATCCATTCGCATATCCAGCGGAGAGTCTTCACTAAATCGAAAACTGAACCCTCGATCCGGCGTATCCAGTTGATAGGAGGAGATTCCTAAATCTGCCAAAATCCCGTTAACTTCAGTAAGTCCATTTTCAAGTAACACACGCTTGATCTGACGATAATCAGAATGGATGGCAGTGAAACGATCACCGAATTTACTTAACCTGCTTTTGGCAATCTCAAGAGCCTCTCCATCCCGATCTAAACCGATGACCCGATTATTTGGTGATGCCTGCAAGATCGCTTCTGTGTGACCACCCATTCCCAATGTGGCATCTACAAACAATCCACCCGCTGATACATTGAGAGCTTCAAGGGCTTCATTGAGCATGACCGGAACATGGATTTCTGCTGGCAGGGACATATTTTAAATTCCCAATCGAGCAATCGCTTCTGAATCTTCATCGGTAAAGGCAACATTAAGACGCGTACTGCGAAACCGATCCGCGCTCCAGATTTCCAAATAATTCAAATAACCAAAAATCGTCACCTCACCGAGTAACTCCGCCGCACCTCTCAACAAAGGATGAATCAAGAGGCGACCTTGCGCATCCAGCGATTGTACTTGCCCGTAATAATTCACACGATCAAGAAATTTGCGTTTCGCGGGATCCATAGTTGGAAGTAATGCCAACTTATTTTCAATGATTTCCCACTCAGCTAAAGGGTAAATTCGCGCACATTCGCCGTCCAGACTAGTAATATAAAATTCCGTCTTTCCGTATATTTCATTCAAAGATCGCTGGAAGCTCGCTGGAACTTTCACCCGCCCCTTATCATCAATTGTCGCCGCGTAGCTTCCTCTCAGCATTTGCAGTAGCTTTCCTGAAAGTTATTTAAATTCGGGGAGTTATGAACCGCTCAATTTGCTAAGTACGAATACTAAGCACTTACTAATCAAACGCTTATGACTTCAAGTAGTTCTTCAATCAGACCTTCTAAGTTACTAATTCTTACCACTTTAACCCACTTCATTCCACTGAATAAGCGCAGTGTAAGTCACCTATTTTGCGATGTCAAGCAAATTTGCAATATTTTCGCCATTAATTTTTCGCTTCAAGTTACTTGATCTAACTTGTTGATTTAACTACGCATGTATTTTTTGGTTAAAACCTTCTGCGGCTATCTTTTTTAGCCGTGACGAGTCATTCTGAGTTGTGGTTTTCTACCGTGAGTCTTGGCAAATAAACCTCTTCCTTGTATCGTGTCTGGCAGCTTTAAGTGAGCTACTATTAATTTTAATGTTTCAAACGACTCAACTTCTTCTCTTTGGATTAATGGCTGCAGCAGGAAACCTGCTGGGCGGGTGGCTGATTGCCCGTTCAAAAATTACGGCCCACGACCGTCTGAAAAAACTTCTGGCTTTAGGGGCAGGTTACATGCTGGCAGCCGTCATCCTTGAAGCAATCCCGGAAATTTTTCAGCAAACTGGTAATGGAGCTTTCATCTGGCTTCTGGCCGGCTACCTGATTATTCAGTTTGCGGAGCACACGATTGCCCCGCATTTTCATTTTGGCGAAGAAGTGCATCATGAAGAAATGCAACGGCACGGTGTGGCTTTGACAGCAGTGTTCGCTTTGGGCATTCACGCTTTCTTTGATGGAGTTACTATTGCTTCCGGTTTATTAATTAGTTTTCGATTGGGATTGATCTTGTTTATTGCCGTGCTTTTGCATAAAGTCCCGGAAGGCTTCACGGTTGCTTCAATTATGCTGAGCGCAGGCCGCACCCGCAAAGCCGCCCTTCAAGCTACATTTTTAATCGCCGTTGCAACTTTTGCCGGGATTTTTTCGGTGGCCCTCGTACAAAATGCCATTAAATACGCGCTCCCACTTTCAGCCGGAGCCACGATCTATATTGCCGCCTCAGATTTAATCCCGGAAGTGAATCGTGAACGCGGTTGGAAACCCTCCTTCCTAATTTTCCTCGGAGTCGCACTGTTCGCAGTCACAGACTACCTTTTACATTCCATTCTTCCATAAAGTAAGACTTGATTTTTTCTCATCAAAATCTCTGGCATGAATGGTAAGAAGGGAGTATATTAGTTACCCGTATTTCCCTTTCAACCCAAGTGCTTCGATAGGAAGCTTTTCCGGCAACTCGAAACAATAACTCGTTGCCATTCGGAGGGACGCCATGCAAAGAATAATTTCTCGTTATGCACTGCTATCCGCAGTACTCTTAATGCTCAGTTTCTCGGTTCAGGCGCAGTACTTGATTTCCAGTAAAGCTGGCTTCATTAATCGTGTTGAGGGCAAAGTTACGATTAATTCGGCTGGTAATAGTCTGGAAGCCACTGGCAAAGCCTCAATGGGTTCGCAAATGAATGAAGGCGATTCAATTGTGACCGAAGCTGATAGCAACGCCGAGCTTTTACTCGCACCTGGTTCATACCTTCGGATGAGCGAGAAAACTGAGGTCAAAGCTGTTCGTACTTCGTTGGATAACACGCGCTTTGATATTGTACGCGGCTCAGCAATTCTTGAAGTCGGGGAAATTGACAAAAAAATACCACTGGAAATCGGGACGCTGCGCACGGTGGTCACGCTCAACAAAGTTGGGATTTACCGCTTTGATGTCAGTGGCACGGATGTCGCTATTAGCGTTCGTCGCGGTGAAGCTTTGATTGGAACACGCGAGCAAGCTCTTTCCGGTAGTGCCAAAAAAATCGGCAATAATAAAGTTTATCGCTTGATTGGCGATGGTCAACCGCAAACCGCCAAACTTAGCTCGAAGGTTTTTGACGCCTTTGATCAATGGAGCTATCTGCGATCTGAAGCCCTGGTAGCGGCAAATTATTCCGTGCTGCAAAGATCACGTTCACGTAATTCAATGCTGTCAGGTTGGATTTATGATCCGTTATCGAACGGCTACACCTTCATTCCCTCGTCCTGGCTTTTCCTGAATGGCTATGGATTTGGATTTTATCGCAGCTATTCCAATTGCGATATGTGCTACTACTATCCTGGCGGTGGTTACGTTAATGGTTATTACGGCGGAGGTTCTGGCGGTGGCTCGGTAGCCACGAATATTCCTTCACGTGTAAATAACAGTAATCGAGATGGTGAACGGGTGCAAACCAGCCGGACCGACGTACAAAGCCGCAATGTCGAGCCTTACGCCAGACCATCTTCTTCAAACGATAATTCTCGTTATTCGTCGCGGACTCCCGATGATAATTCGTCGTATTCACGCGGTGGTAATTATGACCGATCTTCATCTCCTTCTTCATCGCCGTCTTATTCCCCTCCTCCCCCAAGTCGGGTTGAACCTGCTCCGTCATCGGATCGTGGCGGTGTCAGTGATGGTGGACGTGGTGGTGACAGTTCGCGGTCAGCCGGAAGCCGTAATCAATAACTGAAATGCGATTGATAAAATTGCACCAATAAAAAAGCGTCGAATGATTTCTCATTCGACGCTTTTTTATTATCAGGATATTTCTTGGCTATTTCCAGTTATCAATTGCCAGACGATCCTTGCCATCAACTGTTTCTTTCACTACGGTCAATGGAATATAGATGGTTTCATTCTTTTCAAAAAAATAAACATTATTTTGCTTCACATAGTCCAATTGATTCTCTGGTTGCTCGGTCGAAGGTTCACCGCGCAAGACTTTGTCATCTTTTCCTTTGCGCTGCTCAAGCAAAGCATCGTGTAAGGTCAGTTTTGATTCAGTTAATCTTTGCTTCGCTCCGGCAGAGAGAAGCTGTTGCGCTTCGTCCCATTTTTGATTCCGAACCAGCTCATTAAATTCGTAAAAGAATTTGTTGACTTGTTTCGGACTTCGAAGGCTCACCGGAGGTGGCGGAGCTGGGATTTCCCGCTTGGAAACTTTTTGGTAAACAGCAAAGACTCCGACAACAAATAAAATCGCCGTCAGCCATAAGACAATCGGGATAGCACTAGATTTTACTTCATCACGAGTTGCAGTTTCATTGGTATTTTCAAATACTGTTCTCATTAATATCTCACTTATAAATAGAGTGGAAAACGATCCGCCTCTCACGTTTTATCCCAGCGTCAAAGCCGTGTCAAATCACAATCAATCCTGCCTTCATTAGAAGGCTCTGCGCTGACATTTTTGTTTCACCGAATAACCCTTCGCCTTTTTGATTGCATCATGTCGCCGAGATGGTTAAGCTTCGCACTTTCTTTCTGCTTTATTTGAACTGATCTTGATAATTCAATTCAGCCCCTGAAATGAAAGTTATGTCCACGAAAACAACTATTGGTCTCTTAGGTCTCGGTACAGTCGGCACTGGCGTTGTCAAATTGCTCAGTGATAATCCACAATTTGATATTCGCGCCATCGCTGTCCGCGATCTGAATAAACCGCGCGATCTCGACCTCGCCTCCTTTAGAGTCACAAACAATGCTTTTGAGTTGGCTGACGATCCTGAAATTGAAATCTTAGCCGAAGTCGCGGGCGGTGTCGGAACCGTTTACGAAGTCGTCAAACGCGCCATCACCAACGGCAAACACATTATTACTGCCAACAAAGAAATGATTGCCAAGCACGGCCCGGAGATTTTCGAGCTGGCGAATCGTCATAACGTAACGGTATTTTTCGAGGCCGCCGTCGGTGGGGGAATTCCGTTAATTTCCACCATGCAACGTGGCTTACAGGCTAATCGGATTTACAAAGTTGCAGGCATCGTCAATGGCACTACAAATTATATCCTGACGATGATGGAACAGGAGAAAAAATCTTTCGCGGATGCTTTGCAGGAAGCTCAGGCGAAAGGCTTTGCCGAAGCTGATCCGACCGACGATGTGGAAGGAAATGATGTTGCTTATAAAATCACAATTCTGGCTTCGCTCGCCTTTCAGTCTCCGGTCGAAGTCGGAAAAGTTTATCGTCAGGGCATTTCAAAAATCAGCGACCTCGACATTCAACTGGCGCGGGAATTCGGCTATCGAATTAAAATGATTGGTCTGGCGCAACCCGTCGAAGGGAAGGATCAAATTGATGTTCGTGCGCATCCGATGCTGGTTCCGTTGCACCATCCTTTGGCTGGAGTTGAAGGTGTCAACAACGCAATTTTTATTAATGGAAGTGCTGTTGGCGAAATCATGCTTTCCGGTCCCGGAGCCGGGCAATTTCCCACCGCCAGTGCTGTCGTCGGCGATATTTTCAACCTCGTCAGTGCTTTAAAACTGCCCGATTTTGCTCGCTATTTTCAACCTGCGATGAACGCTGTCACGACGGAAATTGCGAACATTGAAGAAACGACCAACGCTTATTACATCCGTTTAGAAACGGCTGATGTGCCTGGCGTGATTGGTCATTTGGGCTTAGCCTGCGGAGAACATGGCGTCAGTTTGTTGGGACTGGTTCAAAAAGGCGTCACCAAAGAAGGTATCGCGACTATCGTTCTGCTCACGCATCAGGTACGCGAAAGCAAAATGCAAGCCGCCCTGAATGACATTCGCAAACAGACTTCCACCAAAGATATTCCGGTTGTCTTGCGAGTTCTAAGTTAAGAAAACTTTGTCCTGATAATACTTCTTCTTCCTGAAGAGTTACGCCTTTTCAGAAACTTGTGAAGCATAGAAAACGTTTTGTGAGAGAATGTGCGTCTAAGAATTTATGTAGTCGCAATTATGTAGTCGAGGATGACAACATAAACTATGCCCCAACTTAAACTCGAAAACAGTTTGGTAGATGATCGTTACGAAGTGCGAGACCGTCTGAGTCTAGGCAGCTACGCTGAGATTTTTGTTGCCAAAGACCGCCAGCGACAAAGTGAAGAAGTTGTCATCAAAGCCCTCAATACACATTTGCAAGGCACACCTGAAGCTGATCTGGAACGCACCCTCCTCGAAAATTTTCAGAATGAAGCAACTGCACTGGATACCGTTCGTCATCCGCACATTATTCTGCGCTTGGGACATGGAACGGCGGCTGATTTAAACGGAGTCCACTTTCATTATCTGGCGTTGGAATATATGCCCGGTGGAGATTTGCTCCGGTTTTGTCGAAACCGGACAGGCAATGCAATTGATCTGCATACGGGTCTGGGTTATTTCAAACAAGCCTGTGAAGCACTGGCTTATGCCCACAGCAAAGGCGTGATTCACCGCGATTTAAAACCCAACAATTTTTTACTGAGCCGCGATCAGAAAATTCTTAAAGTTGCCGATTTTGGAGTGGCAAAAATTTCCGGCGATGACACTGCTGAAATCACTCGCGTCGGAGCCGACATTTACGCGCCACCTGAACATCATCCTGACGAATCAAAAAATCATGTGGGACGCTTAACCGCTTCGGCTGATATTTACTCACTAGCCAAAAGTTTTTACACCGTGATTAGCGGGCGCACTCCGTCTGAATTCAATCGCCACCCCATCACTGCGTTACCTGCGAATCTTGCTTCAGAGCCTTACGCCGAAGTGTTATTAAAGGTCTTGCGCCGCGCCACTGCTGACACTCCGGCAGAACGCCACGCCACAGTTATTGAGTTTTGGCATGAACTTGCTGCCACCGCCATTAATTTTCACAGCCCTGCTTTTGAGGAAGCTGTAGACGATAACGCCACTCGCGTCAGACCAAAAATCAAGGAAACTTTAGTAGTCACCCCGCAACCTGAGTTATTGCCGGAAAAACCTCAGCAACCGGATTTCCTGCCTGCGCCTCAGAAGGCTCCATCCAGTTTTCCAAGCGAAGCAACAATTCCAGCTTTCCAGAAAAGTAAATTCGTAGTTGATTTAGCTGCACCGGAAAAGGCGGCTGTAGTCGCGGCTCCGCCAGCTCAAAAAAAACCTGCCCCCATCAACCGCAGCCCCGAAGTCAATGATTCATTCATGGCTCCGATGTGGCGCAGAATCGCGGTTGCAGCTTTGGCGTTGGTATTTCTCGGAGCTTTAATTGGCGTCTATCAATACGCTCGACAACACCGGATTACGAGTAGCTCACTGCCAAGTATCAACGTTCCCAAGCCGTCCGCACCGAAAATCTTTTCCGGTGAACAACTTGAAGTGCTGGCTTTGGATTTAAATGTTCGTTCAGGGCCGGGGCCAAAATTCGATAAACTTGGCGCTGTGCCGAATGGCTCTAAACACAAGGTCATTAGCAAAGATCAGAATGGATGGATTCAAATTGAAATTGGTGACTGGAGTCCGAACTTTGAGCATTCGACGACTCAAAAACAAGGCTGGGTAAACGGCGATGCCAAGCTGGTAAAAGTTGAATCACGTGGGTTATGGTAAATCAAAATCGCTGCCAGGCTGTTGACCTGCACGGCGCATTTTTCAAAGTTATATTTTGGGAGAAAATATGGGATTGAAAAATTTAATTGGAGATTTCAGAAAATGGCTGGACGGCGAAGAGGCCGCTTCCTTCGCACCGGAACCTGCACCGGCTCGTCGTGAGTGGGAAGAATTTTTGGTGAATGTCGCCCGCGATGTCGAAGCCGCCATGCAACGCGAAATGTTTACGCCGCCTGGTGGACCAACGTATATTCCCCGCGAATACTTAGTATTTTTGAGTAAAGCGGATGACGCACAATGGCAGGGCGATAAACGCGATGGATTACAACGCGGATTATTCCATGTGCTGTCCGAACGTGCCCGCGAACTCGTCGGCGACAAGGAAGTCCAAACCAAAAGCTTCGCCATTGAGTTACGAGTAGACGGCACGTTGGAAAAAGGTCAATTTCGTGTGCAGCCTGTCTGGGATAGCTCCGCTCCGAAAACCGAAGTAAAACCTCGCACCAAAGCTCCTGTCGCGCTCCCCTCCACCGTAGACGAAGAAACGATTGCGGCTCCTGTCAGTGAAGGAACCTCCACAGTCGTTCGTCCGCGTGCGGCTTTGTTTTCAATTGAATTTGCACGAAACAACGAATCGGTTGAAACGTTCGCTTGTCATAAATCCACGATTTCAATTGGACGCGGAGCCAAAGATATTCAGATTGACCTGCGCCTTGACAGCGATCTTGAGATCAGCCGCAAACACGCGACGATTGAAAGACAGGGTGAGAAATTTTCAATTATTTGCGAAGGCCGCAACTCCATCGAAGTCGCCGGACGTGAATTGCCGCAAGGTGAGCGGAGAGAATTTTCCGCTGGAAACGAAATTAAAATCGGGATTTACCGGATGAAATGTATTTTGCCGATTCAGGTTTCTGCGGCGGAACCCGCTCCCGCCAGTTCCGGTGAAAGCGATATTCTTGAAACTTGAAACTGACAAGCATGGATCAACTATGCTACATTCAGGCTCGCTTGCCCCTCGCCCTAAACCATCAATCCTGATTTTATGAGCGGAGTCGCGTTGAGTACTACCATTTCTGAGAGCCTGCAAAAATTGCAGCTCGCCATCGAATCTGTCATCAAAGGCAAACCGGAAGCCATCCATCAATCCATCGTCACCATGCTGGCGGGAGGTCATCTATTATTGGAAGACGTTCCCGGCGTTGGCAAAACTACGTTGGCGCAAACGATTTCACGGGCTTTGGATTGCAGCTTTCAGCGCGTCCAATTCACCAGCGATTTATTACCTTCCGATATTCTTGGCGTTTCAATTTTCAACCAGCAAACCAGCCGCTTTGAATTCCAGCAAGGCCCGATTTTTGCGAACGTAGTTCTGGCTGATGAGATCAACCGAACAACTCCGAAAACGCAGAGTTCCCTGCTCGAAGCGATGGCGGAAGGTCGTGTCACGATTGAAAATAAAACCTACGATTTGCCACGCCCGTTTCTCGTCCTCGCTACGCAAAATCCCATTGAGCATCACGGGACATATCCGCTGCCAGAATCGCAATTAGATCGTTTCCTGATGCGCATCAGGATCGGCTACCCGGCTATCGAAAATGAAAAGGAAATTCTGCGCAGCCAGTCTCTGAATCACCCCATTGAAGCCATGGCTCCAGTGATGTCCGCCGACGAGGTGATTGAGCTGCAACAAGCAGCGCGGCGCGTCAAAGTAGATGATTCGCTACTGGATTATTTAATGAAAATCGTCGAAGCAACACGCAAATCAGAGCTGCTTGATCTGGGCATCAGCCCACGCGGATCGTTGGCTTTATTTCGCGCCGCGCAAGCTTTAGCTCTGACCGAAGACCGTGATTATTGCTTAGCCGACGACATCAAACGTCTGGTCATTCCTGTTTTCAGTCATCGCATCATCGTCAGTTCTCGCTACTCTTCCCGCCTGCGAAAAGGCGAAGAAGCGGAAGGCGTATTAAGCGAAATTGTGAAGAATGTTCCGGTTCCGATCTAAGTCTGTAAAGTCTATTGAATTTCTTAAAGGATAAAAAACTTCTCCGCTTTTTATTTATCTCGTCCATTTTAATTTTTGGCGCGATTGGGTCAGCGTTGGTCGCCGCAGCCGCTACCAGCTCCGGCGATTTTGAAGTTGCTTCTCTCGCTTCAAAAATTGCCCTCGGACTCGCGTTGTGCATTTTGCTGTATGTCGTCCCGCGACTCGCCCGCAACGTCCAACTTGAATACTTGCATTCACGACTCGCTATGAACGTGATGAGCGCAGGCTGGATGTTCATCGCATTTATCTTAATCGTAGCCATTGCTTCCGTCAGTACCGGAAATAATCTGCTGTATATGGTGCTGGCGGCATTGATGGCGACGATGATAATTTCCGGCGTTGCTTCGCGTTTGAGCATTGGAGAATTAGGCGTCGCGCTACGTTTTCCCGATCATATTTTTGCCGGAGAACCCGCCCAGCTCGAAGCCACTATCTCGAATCAAAAACGCTTTCTACCCTCATTTTCATTGGTCGTCGCCGCAACCGATAAAGAGAATCGTTTCGCGCTTCGCAAACAAAATAAAATCCCCGATCAATCCATTGGAGATTTAGCCCACTTCGCCATTGTTCCTGCCAGAGCCAAAGCCAAAGCCAGCATCACCCGCACCTTCGAGCAACGCGGAGTTTTTCCGGTGCGTGGATTTACGATTACGACAAGATTTCCTTTTGGATTTGTCGAGCGTCGCCGCTACGTCGAAGCCAGCGGCGAAGTCACCGTGTACCCAAACCCGCTCCCGCTGGATGATTTTTATCATTTGTTACCTTTGACACACGGACAAATGGAAAGTGAACAAAAGGGGAGCGGCAGTGATTTGTATGCGATCCGTCACTACACGCCGACCGATCATCCGCGTTATGTGGATTGGAAAGCCACCGCCAAAGCATCGAAATTAATGGTGCGCGAATTCACCCGCGATGACGATTGGCGCGTGACGATTGCGTTAGATTGTCTTGAAGGAAGTAGGGAACAGGGAGCAGAAGATAATAAAAAAGAAGATGCTGCGAACAGCGAACTGCGAACTTCTCCTTTTGAAAAAGCCGTGACCTTAGCCGCCAGCCTGCTCACCCATTTTCTCGACGAAGGAGCCGACGTACGGTTAATGCTGAGCGAATACGATTCACAATTCGGACGCGACAACGATCATCGTTATGCAATGCTCAAACAACTAGCACGCATCACGCCTATTAATGCTAAAGACCCTGAATTTGCCCCATCCAATTTATTGCAACGCCTCCCTGCCTTAGCCGACGACGAATTCAAAATCCTGCTGACTGCTGCCCCACGCGGATCAATCCCTGCGAATATTTGGCGCAGTTCACACGTTGTTTATTTCGATGATTTGTAAATAAAAAATTAACCACCTTGGGAAGAGACCTCTACGAGTCACCTTCAGTACCAGAGTTTTACAATTAATAGCACGTGCTAAAAGATGGTTGAATCAGAAACACATTTATGGGCTGTGCTTCGTTCATTACATTTTTTTACGCCTTTGTACTCAAAATTATTTGTAACAACAACTTTCAAACAGGAATTGGGTTTGGCAAGATTTTTAGAGGTTAAATCAAAAAACGAGGGTTAATAGCCCTCGTTTTTTGATTTAACCTCTAATTTTTCATATCTAAACAGAACACATTCGATACATTTCACTTTGAGTCTGTTTTACTTCTTGGTCTAATTTACGACGCTCAGCCTCTGCGTTCTGTACTGACAGCCGATTTAAAACTTGATGAGGTGTTAAGCTAGGTTCTTTTCTTCTTTCCAGCCACAATAAAAGCCTGAATAGTTGTGAATAATCAAATACAATATTACCCATTGCATCAGCGGAAGCCTTAAATACTGCTTTAATTTCGGGAGACCAAGACTTACTTTCTTTGATTAACTCGCTATCTTCAACAACCTTTGCTTTTTGAAGTGATACGTGAGCAATCAACATACTCAAACTACCATACTGATCAGGTCGCCTCATAAAGAGCGTTGTCAGGAAATATATAAAATTGAACGTCTCTGAATCAGCACCTATCTCTTTTTTTAGTGCCATACTCACCAAATTATTGCGTACCTCTGCAAAGCTCCGCTGTGTACGCTCAACCTGTAGTAAATACGATAGATGCTTACGTCGCCACCAAATCATTACAGCGAAAATCCCTTGTCCTAATAAAACCAAAATTCCTGCAAAAACAACTATAGAGATTAAATTCATAATCAACCTTCCTGCTTCTTTTCAACTAACAAAGGTCTAGTTTTACTTTTTTCAAGCACTTCGCGTGCCGAAGCTGCGTCATCAAAATCATTACGAATCATTATTCGTTCCACTTTCTCTTCTGACCAACCAGACATTTGGCAAAAGAGCATTGCACGTAACTCGCGTTCCATATTAGCGAGACGCTGAATAGTACGATCTTTCTCTTTTATTAGTTCATCTGCATCTTTATTTTTCTTGCGATATTGCCAATAAAGATAAAGAAACCCTATTGCAATTATAGCAAAAATTAGTAGACAGGTTCCCAACGCACCAAAACTAGCAACTAAAACCTCTACTAGATGAGAAATGGCATTGAGAATGTTAGCCGTACTATCGTCACCTTTCAATCGCAACCTCCATTAACTAAAGTGGTAAAACCTGCTTACATATTTTGAAAAGAAATGCTTTAACAATATTTTATTTTTGGCAGATGAGTAGAAGGGTAACATTATTTGTCAGACTTTCAAAACATTATTTGTCAGATAATATTTTCACCCATTTCCCCTTAGGGCTAATTTTATTGTCCCTGTCCCTTTTGCTTCACACCATCGCGGAAGGCTTTCATATCCGCGATAAATTCATGAAACAAATACGCTGAATCGTGCGGGCCGGGGCCGGCTTCGGGGTGATATTGCACGGAAAATACGGGTAGCGTCCGATGACGGATTCCTGCCAGTGTATGATCGTTGATATTCCAGTGCGTCAGTTCGATTTCGTCCTGATTCAGGCTGTTCGGGTCTACGGCAAAGCCGTGATTATGCGCGGCGATTTCGATCTTTTCGGTACGCGTATTTTTGATCGGCTGATTGCCTCCGCGATGTCCGAATTTTAATTTGAAGGTTGTCCCGCCGAAAGCTGATCCCAAAACCTGATGCCCTAAACAAATTCCGAACATCGGCTTTTGTCCGATCAATTTTTTAATTTCGTCAATGATTGGTTCTAATGCTGCCGGGTCGCCGGGGCCGTTTGATAAAAAGATTCCGTCGGGATTCAGGGCTAAAACATCGGCGGCGGAAGTGCGTGCGGGAACGACCGTCACGCGGCAACCAAGCGCAGCCAGATAGCGCAGAATGTAATATTTGATACCGAAATCGTAAGCGACTACATGGAAAGATTCGGTATTGATTGTGCCACTCATTTCCAGCGCTTCGTTTGGCGTGAAATTCACGGCAAATTCGTCCAGTTCTTCGGTGCGCGGCAATTTCTCTCCGGCAATTTTTTCAATTTCTTCTGACCATTCGTAGCTGTCGCCGCAGGTGACTTCATCTACTAAATTTCGTCCGAGCATTGACGGCGCGGCCTGAGCTTTGGCAATTAAACTTTTTTCGTCGAGGTCTACAGAGGAGATGCAGGCACGCATCGCGCCTTTTTCACGGATGTGACGAACCAGCGCACGCGTATCAATTTCAGAAATTCCAACGATGCCGTATTCCTTGAGATAATCGTCAAGCGACATCGTAGCGCGCCAGTTTGAAGTGACTTCGGAAATTTCGCGGACGACAAATCCTTGAATGAAAGGGCGACGCGATTCTACGTCTTCGGGATTGACGCCGTAATTTCCGATCTGCGGATAGGTCATTGTCACGATTTGTCCGGCATAAGATGGATCAGTGAGAATTTCCTGATAGCCCGCCATCGAAGTATTGAAAACAATTTCTCCGGTGCGCTCTCCGACAGCGCCGCAGGCTGTGCCACGAAAGATGCGCCCATCTTCCAGCGCAAGAATCGCTTCATTGGTCATTGATTAATTATTCCTCTTAGAATGTACGATAGGCCTCTCGCCACCTACCTTATTGATTTAGCGAACCGACATTTGCAAACCAGTTCAGGGGCGAATAATAGCGGTACATCGCTTTGCCGTAGATATATTTTTCCGGCACTAAACCCCAGTCACGGCTGTCGCTGCTGTAATTCCGGTTGTCGCCCATCACAAAATAATGATGATCTTCCACCTGTTCAGTAACTGAATTTCGATGATAAGAATTCACATTTTCCGGCGTCAAATAAGGCTCCTGTTGCAAGACGCCATTGATATAAAGCTTGCCATTTTCGATGGTGACTTGTTCTCCGGGCAATCCAACAACGCGTTTGATATAGGATTTTGATGGATCACGCGGATAATACAACACGACAATGTCTCCGCGTTTGATGGGTTGATTGTCGCCCAACCATTCGCGCATGGAATACACCATTTGATTGACGAAAATCCGGTCACGATCCTGCAATCGGGGTTTCATGCTTTCGCCTTCAACGCGGACCGGACGCACCAGAAAGAAAATGATGAACGTGGCAATACAACAGGCAATCAGAATATCGCGCATTAATGACCGCGCTTCCGCCCAGAGGCTTCTGGATTCTTCCGCCGTGCTGTAAGGAGCCATCAGGTCGCGCACTTCACGGATGCCCGGATCGTCTTCGATTCTGATACCAACGTATTGGTGTTCGTTTGTCATAACTTAGTGAGTAACCGTGCCTTCCAGCGTAGTGTCAATCACCGCTTGCGGCAATTGCCCTTCGTTAAAAAGAAACGTTTTCATGTTTTCGATCAAAAACTGCTGATGTTCAGGATTGATCGTGCTGAGTCCAAAATGATTAATTAACTGGTTTTGTTTGGCTAACCATTCCTTCCAACAGCCCTGACAAATATTCTCATGAATGCGTTTGCCCAGCGCACCACCAAACGGTGCTTTTTCCAGGCTGGCAAAATTATTTCCACAACGTGTACAATCAATCGTAGTCATGAGTAACCTCAGTGTTAATTTCAAGTGAAAGAACCAATATTTTAGCACAAAGCCAGATGGATTCTGAACCTTGTTCCTTACCTTACCTTGTCTCAAACGGTTTTTTTAACCTTCCGATGGTAATCACTACCGCAAATATGTTAAATTTTTGATTGGTGACTTGAAATTCTTGGTTATTTGGAGGTTTACATTACATGCCGATTTACGAATATGCCTGCACGAAATGCGGACATCAGTTGGAAGTAATGCAAAAAATTAATGATAAGCCTTTGTCACGCTGCCCGGAGTGCAAAGGTAAACTTGAAAAACAATTCTCGCAAACCAGTTTTCAGCTTAAAGGCTCTGGCTGGTACGTGACGGATTACAGCAAAAGCGGTGCGGCTCCGAAGGAAACCGTGAAAGCAGAGAAGGCTGAAAAAACTGAGAAATCGGAAAAAACCGAGAAGTCCGAAAGTAAGCCTGAAAAGAGTGAGGTCAAACCTGCAAAGAAAACCGAAGCCGCGACTTAATAAGGGTAGGATAGGCGTCCCGCCTGTCCAAGCTTTACAGGACA
>JAYVZE010000211.1:0-17527 GCA_043783625.1 Blastocatellia bacterium
GCGGAAACTTTATTAGTGAAACGTTTACTTGCCGTGAATCCGGCGATGGCGACGACAGCAATCAGGCTCAGAGCGATGATGTTATTGCGAGTGAATTTATGAATGGAAAAAGGCATAGCAATCCCTTAAACCCTGAAAACAGGGCACAGTAATAACAGCGCAAACAAAAAATTATTCACACTGGATAACGATGGAAATTGAAGTCGGAGGGTAACAACTGACCATTTGCTACGGCTCGACTCGTGAACACAAACTAATGGGAGACGGCGACAGTTTACCGACCTGATTATTTTTGACAAGATGGCGATTTACGACATTTTATGGCGAAAAACGACATGCATGTCAAAGTGTTTTTTTTGCAAATTTAAATTGAGCCTTCCGGTACTCGCCTGGCGTTACTCTGAACGATTTCTGAAAATCACGGACGAAATGACTGTAATCGTTCATGCCAACGTTGGCGGCGATTTGCGTCACATTATCATCGGTTGTGCGCAACAATTCACCTGCTTTTATAAGGCGTAACCCTCGTAAATATTGCCAGAGACTGCACTGCATCTCTATTTTGAAAAGTCGTTGTAACTGGCGTGTGCTGAGCTTGACCGTTTCTGCCAGTTCTGGCACTTGCCATTGATATTCCGGTTGATTGGTTAGTAAGGAAAGAACTTTATTAATGCGCCAATCTTCGGACTGATGTTGTGAGTTGTGAGTTGTGAGTTGTGAGTTGTGAGTTGTGAGTTGTGAGTTGTTTCGATGGCGTCGGACAAAATATTTCCGTGAGAGAAATTTCGGGCTTCATGCATGCGTACTCCTGTGAGATGAAGTTATTCGTTCAGGCAAAACACTGGCTGAAGTGCTGAGCAGAAACCCGACACACCGCAAGGCATCACCATACATCATTCACTTGTCGCTCACATCAAGCGACAAGGCAGAGTAGCAAACATAAAACAAGCTGTTGTGAATGAGCTTAAATAAGTTCTCGTACACAAGTCAAGCGTATAAAAGATACGATAAGCGTCCCGCCTGTCGAAAATAATTGACCGAGAGGCGGGACGCCTATCGTACCTTCATTAATTTTCGTCATTTTCTTAGAATCATTCTCGTAAAGTGGTAACTCGGTTTACGATTTTTCTTTTGATGAGAGGGAAAGCAAAAGAATGATTGACAAGATGAGGCTGATTAGAACACAATCCGCCCGTTCGGATAGAAGTTTTATCCGAACTAATCGAATTATTTTAAGCACTATTGACGATCAAGTATGACAGCTTTCGTCAGCTCCGTCCTAAGGTCAGTTTTTCTCCCCTTGTTGATAGTCTATGAGCCGTTATCGCCGAGTTGTGTGGAATGAAGGCATGTTGCTGACTCCACATCACTTTCAGCAATCAGATAATCATTTTGAAGACCTTCTGAACACTCGGATTGCGGCTTTAGCTCCTTTTGAATGGGGGATTCTCGACTTACAGTTGAACCGCGATGCGATTACGAATGGCTTTGTTGAAATCCTGAATTGCAGCGGAATTATGCCCGATGGATTGTGGCTGAGCCTGCCGCAAATGGGTGTTCCGCCGGAACCTCGTCCGGTCGAAAATCATTTCGATTCGGCGGCGAATAAATTAGATGTTTACCTGTCTATCCCCTCAACGCGAATGGGTACTGCAAACTTCCAAACCAACGGCGCGGCATCCAATTCCAATCCTAGATTTTTGCAGGAAGCTGGGTCAGTGATAGACGAAACTACGGGCGAAGGCGAACAGCAATTAGCGTTTGCGCGTGGCAATTTTAAAATTTTATTTGCGGATGAATTGCGTGATGGTTACAGCTCTATCAAGGTAGCAGAACTGGAACGCACGGCGACGGGGCAATTAACGTTCTCGGATAAGTTTGTGCCTCCGGCATTGCATTTGGGAGCTTCTGCGTGGCTGAGTAATTTACTGCGTCAATTGGTGGAGCTGCTGATTGCCAAAAGTCGTTCGCTGGGAGATCGTCGTCGGCAGGGCGGAGCCGGACAGGTGACGTTTACTTCGGATGACACGACGGTTTTCTGGATGCTGAATTCGATCAATTCTGCGATCCCGATTATGACGCATTTGTTTCATACGCGGATCGTGCATCCTGAGCGGCTCTATCGTGAAATGGCAGCGTTAGCCGGAGCCTTAATGACATTCAGCGTGACTCGTCATCCAAAAGATGTGGTGCGCTACGATCATCAGGATTTGTACGGGACGTTTCATCAGCTTGACATTGATATTCGGGATTTACTGAACGTCGGAGTGCCGGAGCGTTGTGTGCCGATTCCGTTAGAAAAAGTCCGCGAATCGCTGTATGTTGGTAAGGTGAATGACGAAGAGCTTTTGAAAAATGCAGAGTTTATTTTAGGTGTGAGTGCGAACACTCCCGAAGATCGGTTGATTTCCAGGATTCCGATTGTCTTCAAAATTGCCGATGGCGACGGCATAGATGCAGTTATCAATAATGCTTTAATGGGTGTCACGTTAAAGCACGCTTCACCTGCACCGGGGCCTATTCCGACGCGGGTTGGAATGCATTATTATCGGCTGGATCGCAACGCGCAGGATTTGGCGTTGACGCGCTTTTGGGAGCGCATCATCGGACTGAAAACCATTGCCGTTTATGTGCCGCACGGAATGCCGGATGAATTTCCTGAAGCGAAGCTTGAGATGTACGCCATTAAGCCCTAAACTCGAAGTTGTTGTTTATGTCGAGCGCAGCACCACAAAAAATGATGAGAGCTAATCAACAAGGTTCGGAAAAAGATTTGGTCAATCTCGCTACTCCCGTGTTGGAAATGGTGATGCGGATTCGTGCCGGACAATTGGTTCCATCGTCCGAAATGCGGCAGATGGTAGATGCCTGGCTCGGCGAATTTGAAGCGCGTGGCGCACAGCTTGGATACAAGGAAGCGCAACTCCAAAATGCTAAATTTGCGCTCGCGGCATTTGTTGATGAAACAGTGCTGGCAGGCGGTTTTCAGGTGCGCAACGAATGGGAGCGGCATCCGCTTCAGCTTGAATATTTCAAAGAGCAATTCGCCGGTGTAAAATTCTTTGAGCGACTTGATGGACTCCTGAAAAATATCGAACAGGAAGCCGATGTGGTTGAAGTGTATTACATTTGTTTATTGCTGGGTTTCAAAGGTAAATATCATATTTACATGGAAGATCAACTGCCCGCAGTTCTGCAAAATGTCTCGGCACATTTGCAGCGCGTCGGGCGTCTGAAGTCCAGCATTCTTTCGCCGCATTGGAAGCTGAACGATCAACCGGAACCGCTGAAGGAAACGAAGGTTCCCGAACTTCCGGCGTGGGTGAAGATGGCAGTTGCCGCTTCGCTGGGAATAGTCGCGCTTGGTTATTTATTGTTTCAGTTTTTATTAACGAATCACGCCAACGACGTGAAGCAGATTTTATTGAAATAGTTGACAGATTATCTGGCTGAGTGAGAGCTGCGTTTTCTCATCAGTATTTTTTAGGTTCAGCCCCCTGTCCCTCGCTTGAAAATAAGTTTTACTGCCCGTTTATTCCTCCTGAACAGGCTCTGGTGCATGGTTAATGGTGATGGCGTAGTTATCTTTTTTTCGCCCCATTTCATCCGGTTTGTCTCACCCGGAATAGGAAGATTCTCATGCCCGCACTTGGTCTGAAAAAATTAATTATTTTTTGTTTACTGGTTACTGTAACCGGAATTGCCATTCTGCTGACTTTGTTATTGCCTGATGAAGTCGGGATTACCCAAATCATCATTATCGCCTTTATTTTGTTATGTTGGCCGCTTGGATTTTTTGCGAATTATTTCCGAACAAATCGTAGCAAAAAAGTTGTTGCCGCAGGAGCTGAGCAATCTGCGCCAATAGGAAAAACTTCGCTGTCGGCATCACGTCAGTACGAAGAATTGACGCGCAGTGCGGAAGAAGCCGTCCAGTTTTTGCGCAGCAGTAATCTCGGCAATCGTGAGGTGAGCGATGCCGTCTATGGCTTACCGTGGTATGTGTTGGCAGGGCCTCCAGGCAGCGGGAAAACTTCGCTGGCGTTAGCGGCAGGATTGAATTTTAATGCGCTCTCCAGTCAACGCCGCGCCGATCAGAATTTAGTTCGCGCGACGCGGGATTGTGAATGGCGCGTGACCGATCAGGGTGTCATTGTAGACACCGCCGGACGATATTTGACTGAAGGGCAGGATCAGGACGAATGGTTGGGCGTGATTGATACGCTCAAAAAATATCGCCGGAATCGTGCGTTGGACGGCTTCGTTCTGACGGTCAATGCCGCGAATGTTTTAAATGGCAATGAATCTGAAATCGAACAGCAGGCACAGATTTTGCGTGCTCGTTTGGATGAAGTGATTAAAAGTTCCGGTGTCCGTTTTCCGGTGTATCTGGTTTTCACGCATTGTGATTCAATTCCGGGGTTTGGGGATTTCTTTGCGGGCTTGCAGGCTTCAGAGCGTTCGCAGGTGTGGGGCGCGACGATTCCTTTGGAGCAATCCAACACCGCGCATGCTTTGTTCGATGTGGAGTTTGATTATTTGCTGGATGCTTTGATGAAGCGTCGTTTGGTAAAGTTAGGCGAAGCTGTGACGCCGACGCAGCAGCACGGCGTATTTAATTTTCCGCTGCGAATGTCAGAAACGCGGCGCAAACTTGGACTCTTCACGCTCGCACTTTTCCGTCCAAATCCATTCAGTGAATTACCGTTGCTGCGAGGATTTTATTTTACGAGCAATCCTGTCGCCGACGATGCCCGGATGAATCAAACCGGATTATTTACGGAAGATTTATTCAAGCAGGTGATCTTCCGCGACAAAGACATCGCTTCATCGTTTCAATCACAAAAAGCCGCGCCGAACCAGATGGCGCAAATAAAATTAGCGGTCGGAGCCTTAACCGCTGTCTGTTTATTGTGGCTGGGCGGCTCCGTGGTTTCGTATTTCAACAATAGCGGGTTGCTGAACGATGCGCAGGAAAACGCCAAGCGGGTACTCGATCATTACGACGCCGGACGCGGGCAGAAAGTTGTGAAAACTTCTGATGCGGAGCTGGGCGACTTAGGCAAGCTGCGAACTACGCTGAAATCTATTGATGATCTTGACCATAGTTGGATTGGTTCTTTGACGCATCGCTTCGGATTATATTCCGGTGGAAAGGTGCGTGAACAGGCGCGGCAAGTATATTTTGATTTTGTCTCGCAACGATTTCTGGCTCCGGCGTTGACGAAATTAGAAGGCGAACTTGATTCATCAAACCCGACCAAAGAAGACGATTTGGATGATTATTATTACAAGTTGCAAGCTCTGAAAATGCTGGAAAGTCAGGAGCGCGTAGACCCGAAATTTTTAGAAGAAAAGCTGAATTCGTATTGGAATGAAACTGCGTCAGAGCGTGGCAAAAAAGAAAATCTTTCGTTTTATGCAGAACAGGCTGCGCTGCACGATGATGATGATAAAACCGTTCCGCGTCCGCTGGCGGAAGCCGCCAAAGTCAACACTGCCCGTGCGAAGCTCAAAAATTATTCGGCGACCAAGCGTGTCTATAATGACATCGTGCGCCGCATCAATAAGCTTGGCGACTCCATTGATTTAGCGCGAGTGTTAGAAGGGCAGAGCGGGTCAGAGTTGCTGGAAGAATCTACGCCGAATCCAGTACCCTACGCCTTCACGAAACGGGCTTATTTTAAGCATGTGACGGGCGATGCGATGACGAAAGTTCAGGCGGATTTAGGCGGCAAAGATGATTGGGTGATGGGCGAAAAATCAGCGGCGGCGGGTGTCAATATTGATGAATTACGCGCACGATATTCTGCTGATTATGCTGCGAGCTGGGAAAAGTTTTTGCGGAGCGTTTCGATTCGCAAGTTCCCTAATAAAAATGCCGCAGTAGATTCACTGGGAGTTCTCGCGCAGGAAAATTCTCCCCTCAAGAAAATTGTGGAGTATGTCGCCAGCGAAACTAACCTCGCCGATCCACCGAAAGACAACGGAGCTTTGGCTTGGTTAAAAGGAATTCTCGCTAGCAAAGTCGGTATTACCGATCAAAAAATCGGAGCGGCATTTGCTCCGTTGAATAGATTTGCCGGAGAATCGCTCGCAAAGTACTTAGCCAAACTCGGTGAAGTCCGTGACAAATTACGCGCTTCGCCAGGCACCAATTGGAGCGAAGTCGCCGCTGCTTTAAAAGACAACAAAGATTTTGAAAAAGCCGTTGGCGATACGCGCGATTTACTGAAGCCGCTTGATCCTTCGCCCGGCAGCAAAGCCGCTGAAGAATTATTATCCAAGCCGCTCGACATCATCGGAGCCGGACAAAAAGGCGGCGATGCCAAAAATATTGAAGACGCCTGGCGCAATTTAGTCGCCAGCGCACGCAAGCTGGAATCACGTTATCCGTTCTCGGCTTCGACCACGGATGTGCAAATTCCAGACCTCGTCGCTTTCTATAATCCGGTTGACGGCGAACTCACGAATACCTTCAAAAAATTCCTGAGCAATTTAGTCGAAGGCACGCCCGGACAAGTGAAAACAAAGGCTCCGGCTGAATTTTCAGAAGCGGCTGCCGGATATTTAAATCAGGCATTCAAGTTGCAATCAGCGTTGTTTCCATCGGGCAGCCAGCAACCGAAATTGAATTATTCGTTGGCAGTCAAAACGGCTCCGAACAAAAAAGTTGAAGTGAGCGCAGATGGTGCCAAAGTCACGGCTGACGGTTCCGCGACGACTGCGAATTTGTCGTGGCCTTCATCAGGCGAAACCGGAATCAAAGTCGTCGTCAGTGATAAGGATGCGGCGGCGAGTGCGACTCCGGCGGCTGGTGCGGCTCCGGTTGCGACAGGCAAAGAAGTCGCCAATTATCCTGGCTTATGGGGCTTATTCCGAATGGTGAACGGCAACAAGTACCAATTCGATTGGGGCGGAACTTTGCAACCGCCCAGTAACAATCCGTTCGCAGTTGAATTTAATAAACTGCGTGCGCCTGACAGTTATAAATAAATGTGCGCCCTTACTTCGTGCGGGCTTCTGCACTTCCAGTTTTTGGCGTCAAAAAACGCTTTTATAGTTGAATGCATTTCCGGGGGGAAAAATGCCAAGCGCAAAAGAATTACTACAACAAGGCGAACTGACCGCCGCGATTGACCAGATCATTAGCGAAGTCAAAGCGCGTCCGACCGACACTTCGGCTCGCATATTTTTATTTGAACTGCTGTGTTTTGCGGGCGAATCAGATCGCGCTGAAAAGCAATTGGACGTGATCGGTACGCAAAGCGCGAGCGCGGAATTAGGCGTGCTGGCTTATCGCAATTGCCTGAAAGCCGAACGCGAACGCCGCCAATTGTGGAAAGATGGTACACCGCCGCATTTCCTGTCAGAACCTTCTCCTTACGTTGATCTTCAACTTGACGCTATCAAAAAAACTATCGCCGGAGAATTCGGCCAAGCGCGTGAATTGCTCGATCAGGCGGAAGCGCAAAGACCCGATTCGCCTTGTCTTTGCGACGGCGAAGAAGTTTACGATTGGCGCGATGCTGATGATTTCACGGCTTCCATTCTCGAAGTCATTGTCAAAGATGAATACGTCTGGCTGCCCATTGAACAGATTCGGACAATAACGATTGCTGTGCCTGAAACGTTGCGCGATTTACTTTTTGTTCCGGTGCAGGTCGAAACCGTTGACGGAACACTGGGACAATTTTTCGCCTTCACTTTGTATGCAGGCTCTGGCGCGTCTTCCGACAACTTAATTCGACTAGGACGCAAGACCGAATGGGATGCGCTCAGCGAAGACTTGGCACGCGGAGTAGGGCTGAAAATGTGGATGCTCGGTGATGAAGACAAGACGATTTTTGAAGTAAAGAAAATTGAATTCCCGGAACGTGCGGAAGCAGAAATTGAAGAAGATGAAGCGGAAGCTGCGGTGTAGCACCGGGGGCCGACTATACCTGATTTTACGGAGCTTTGAATGTCTGAACCAGTACTTGATTTTACGACGTTACTCAATCCGATTGATGGAGAAAACCCATCGGGCGAGAGTCTGCGTTACGATGGAACTTACGATCAAATCAAAGAGGCTCGGCGTGAGGATGAAGTCTTTGCGCAGGGCGATTGGTCGCGCGAGTTAAAGGTTGCTGATTGGAAAAAAGTTATCGAGCTGGCAACGGCTGCGCTGAAGAACAAAACCAAAGATTTACAAATTGCCGCGTGGTTAACTGAGGGCTTGGCAAAACATGAAAAGCTGGATCGTTGGATTGGCTTGCGTGATGGATTGCAATTAATGCGCAGTTTACAAGAGAATTTTTGGGATACGATCTATCCCGAAAATGATCCTGAAGATGATGAAGGTCCACTGGCGGCGCGTGCCAATGTGATCGCTTCGCTGGAGCAACGCTTAGCCAATGTCGTGAAGGAATTACCGCTGCTTGCCGGAGCGCAATATTCTTATCTCAACTATCTTGATTCCAAGCAATTCGATATTCCTGAAAATTTTGAATCGCTTGAGTATCAGCAGCAGGAAAAATTTACGGCACTCAGAGCCGAAGCTGAGGCTTCGCGTAAAACGACCGGTGATGATTGGCGCAAAGCCAAAGCTGCGACTTCGCGGGATTTTATCGAAGCCCGGTTGAGCCTCATCAATGAAGCTTGGGAACAAGTGCAGTCACTTGATGCGGTCATGGATGAAAAGTTTGCGCGTGAAACGCCGGGCGTTGGAGCACTAAAAAAATCGTTGGATGAAATCCGTACGCTGGTTGAATTGGTAACCAAAGAAAAGCGTGCCGCTGAACCTCGCGCTGATGAAGTTCCTGAAGAATTTGTCAATGAAGACGGCATCAGTGTTAGTGGGGGAGCTGGATTTTCAGGTTCGACTGGTGCAGTACGAAGTCGTCAGGAAGCACTGCGAAAACTCGCAGAAGTCGCTGAATATTTTCTGAACTCGGAACCGCACAGCCCTGTTTCATACCTCGTTCAGCGAGCCGTGAAGTGGGGCAATATGCCGCTGGATGCGTGGTTGGCAGATGTGCTGAAAGAAGGTGCAGCACTGGAAACTATGCGCGAAACTTTAGGGATAAATCCCAGCAATAGTTATGAATAGCAGTAATTTTTAATCGTCAGCAGTCTCGCAATCGTTTCGGTTGCGCCCAACTCAAAAAGGAGAATTGTTATGGCAAAAAGAGAAAGTGTACAACAAAAAATCAGCCGCATCCGCCCGCCGCGTGTGCATATCAGCTACGAAGTAGAAACCGGTGGAGCCATTGAATTGAAAGAATTACCTTTCGTCGTTGGCGTCCTCGGCGATTTTTCCGGTAAGCCGGTAGAGGCGTTGCCCCGCATGCGGGATCGCAAATTCGTCGAAATTGACCGTGATAATTTTGATGCGGCATTAGCCGGGATGAAGCCGCGTTTGAGTTATGGGGTTGAGAACAAACTGTCCAGTGACGGCAGCAAGCTCAGCGTCGAATTGAACTTCCGCAATATGGATGATTTTCATCCCGATCAAGTCGCACAACAGATTGAGCCGCTCCGCAAACTGGTCGAAGCACGCCGCAATCTGTCGGATTTATTGGCTAAAATGGACGGCAACGACAAACTGGGAGAACTTCTGGAAGACGTGCTGAACAATGCCGATTCACAAAAACAACTGGGCGATGCGCTCGGAGTCGTTAAAGAATAGTGATCTGTTAACAGAAAATAGTTAACAGCAGGAAATCAGAGTTGTTAACTGTCAACTATTCACTGTTAACTCCCAAAGGAGAAATCATGAGCCAACAAACAGAACAACAAGCGCAAACCGTGACGCAGGAAGCGTCGGGGGATTTGTTAGGTCAAATCCTGGATAAAGGGATGCGCGCCAAAAATGACCTTCAAACGGCGCGCGCAAAAGATATTATTTCTGAATTTGTCCAGCAGGTGATGCAGGGACAATTGGTGATGTCGAAGGACATGGAAACCACCATTAATACGCGTATCGCAGCAATAGATACGTTGCTTTCCGCGCAACTCAACGAAATCATGCATCACGAAGAATTCCAGAAATTGGAAGGTTCGTGGCGCGGGCTGCATCATTTGGTTTTTGAGAGCGAAACAGGTACGAACCTCAAAGTTAAGGTCATGAACGTCGCCAAAAAAGAATTGCTGAAAGACCTGGAAAAAGCCCCGGAATTCGATCAATCTGCGCTTTTCAAGAAAGTCTATGAAGAAGAATTCGGAACGTTCGGCGGTGCGCCGTTCGGGACTTTGATCGGCGATTATGAATTCAGCAATCATCCGCAGGACATGATGCTGATCGAGAAAATTTCGCAAGTCGCAGCCGCTGCGCATGCGCCATTTATCTCTGCCGCTGCGCCGCAATTATTCGGATGGGATGATTTTACCCAGCTTTCCGAAGTTCGCGATTTAGCCAAAATTTTTGACCAGGTGGAATTCGCCAAATGGCGTTCGTTCCGCGAATCAGAAGACTCGCGTTATGTGGGCTTGACCTTGCCGCACACGTTGATGCGTATCCCGTACGGCGCGAATACTGAGCCGACGGAAACCTTCAATTTTGAAGAAGATGTTGACGGCACAGATCACAAAAAATATTTGTGGGGCAATGCGGCGTACTCGTTCGGAACACGCTTAACAGAAGCGTTTGCGATGTACAACTGGTGTGTCGCCATTCGCGGCGTCGAAGGCGGCGGCTTAGTGCAGGGCTTGCCCACGCATACTTTCGCCACTGACGAAGGCGAAGTGGCGTTGAAATGTCCGACGGAGATTGCGATCACGGATCGTCGTGAGAAAGAATTTGCCGACCTCGGATTCATTCCGTTAGTACACTGCAAAGGAACGGATTTCGCCGCCTTCTTTGGTGCACAATCAGCGAGCAAATCAGCCAAGTATGACACTGAAGCTGCCAATGCCAACGCGCGCCTTTCAACGCAGTTGCAATATATTTTTGCAGTCTCGCGTTTTGCGCATTATTTGAAATCCATGATGCGCGACAAAATCGGCAGCTTTATGTCACGCACCGATTGCGAATCATTCCTGAATCGGTGGATTCGCAATTATGTTACCGAGGACGACACCGCTTCTCAAGCCACCAAAGCGCAGTTTCCGTTACGGGAAGCACGTGTGGACGTAGTCGAAATGCCGGGCAAACCAGGCGTTTACAAAGCTGTCGCCTTCCTGCGACCGCATTTCCAATTAGACGAACTATCCGTCTCGTTGCGTCTGGTGGCTGAACTCCCCAAACCTGCTAAGTAAGCACGTGGCAGGTTGGTTTTACTCGCAGTGGGCTGGCGATAGCATCACATGGCTCACTCAATTGTTACAGTCGCAAACAGAAAAACGCAGATCACCGTCAGTGTTGCACACACTACTGTGTTCGTCCGCGTTTCTCTAACGTTCCTAACCTTTGAGGAGGTACTTACATTATGGCAGCAGTTGATTATTTTCTGAAAATTGAAGGGATCCCCGGTGAAAGCGGAGATCACAAACACAAAGATGAAATTATGGTGGAGTCCTGGTCATGGGGTGAGACTCAGATGGGCAGCCACGCAGGCGGCGGCGGCGGCGGGGCAGGCAAAGTTCAGATGCAGGACTTTCACTTCGTGATGAAGATTAATAAGTCCAGCCCGAAGCTTTTGCTTGCATGCGCCAACGGCGAGCATATCAAAGGCGCAACTTTGGTTTGCCGCAAGGCCGGAAAGGAACAACAAGAGTTTCTGAAATATAAGTTTTCAGACTTGTTGATTTCGTCATATCAAACCGGCGGATCGGGTGGCAGTGATGTCATTCCGATGGATCAAATCTCGTTCAACTTTGCGAAGATCGAAGTTGAATACTATGTCCAGAAACCCGATGGCGGCGTCGTCTTGGGTGCGAAGGCGGGATATGATCTGAAGGCGAACAAAGCTGTTTAGTGCAATCAATTAGCGCCTGTTTGAGTGTGCCTGAGCCGTTCCTTCTGATGGAAAGCCCCGGCACACTCAACTGGTGGTTTGTCAGGCTCTAGCTTCACAAGTGAAAAAGCAATCTATCAAGCGAGGATCATCAGATGCTAGATAATTTTAGTATTGATCAAATGTCTCCACGGCTACGAGATTTTCTTCACCTCGTCTGGGAAAATCGTAATGTGCCGAAGCTGGATTTATACAAGCTTTACGTTGGCGGCAGACCGCATGATCCCTCTAACGATTATGCGGCGGCCTGTGATAGACCGGCAGTTATCCTTTTCCTTGAAGCGCTGGCGCACTCTTCTAATCAAGCAAACATTGAGATCGGAGTTCAGGCCTGGGGCGATTTAGCTAACTATGACGTGGATATCAATGATGCCCGGGGTGAGGCGAGCGATGAAAGTTCTGAGGGTTGGCAAGATGTCGGAAAGTCTTTCTATCATTTCCCTAAAGGGGGATCTGCGAACTGGCGCATCTATCTGAATGTGCCTGTCCTGCACAGAGGAGTGGTTGCTTGCTTTATTGTTGAAAAAGTTGTCGCCGTACTCAATGGTGTTACGAATGCGAAAGTCATGGGGCCTGCTGGTATCGGCTGGGACACGATTGTTATTTATCTGGCTAACGAAGCTTCAATTAATGATGCCTTGAAAATTATTGCAGCCTACCAGCAGCAGAATGCTACTCATTTCAATGCCCCGACCATTCATTTGGCGCGTCCAGCCGAATATGAGGGGAAACCACTAATTGGTGTCGCAACCGCTTGTGAACCTGCTGAACATGCGAAGAACCTTGGTCTTCAAAAGAAGCCCAGCTTCGGAGATTTCTGGGAGCTACTGCTACTCCCGATTCTTAATCAAACAAGGTATCAATCGGAAGAAACTTTCTTGAAGAGAGTTTTGCAGCAAATGCGGATTTTAAACATGGATCCTAAAAACCCCGAACTATAACGAACAATGAGTAGATTTGACAACGACATTCGCATCACTTCTTCTGTTCTCGACCGGCTCATTGATTACGACCCGGAAACGAAGCAGGAAGCGGCTGCTTCGCGGCAGAAAAACCTGCGTGACCTGAAAACAGCGGTCAAACGGGATTTGGAGTGGTTACTCAACACCAGGCAAGTCGTGGGAGGCATTTCCGATGAGTTGAAAGAAACAAGCCATTCTCTCGCCGCTTTCGGGCTCCCGGATTTTACCGGAGTAAGCCTGAAGAGTGTGGCTGAACAAGTAACTGTACGGCGTACTATCGAACGGGCGATTAGCCTCTTCGAACCGCGTTTGGAAAATGTTCAGGTGCAACTGGTACAAGGTGATGGTGGCGAAAAGATTATGCGGTTTCGCATTGATGCCCGACTTAAAGTCGAACCTGCACCTGAACCAGTCACCTTCGATACGCTCCTGCAATTAAGCAATGGGCAGTATGTCGTAAACGAACAACGGTGATGGTTCCCCTTAGCGAATAACCTGTAATTATGACTGAGAACAATCCATACGATCAGATTCCTTATACGAGCTATCCGTTTGCGCAAACGCATCCCGACCGACTGGCGACTTTGGCGACGTTGCATGGCTTGCAACCAACCAGCATCACGAATTGTCGTGTCCTGGAAGTTGGCTGTGGTGACGGCTCAAATCTGATTCCGATGGCACTCGGATTACCTGACAGCCATTTCGTCGGGTTTGATCTGGCCGCCAAACCCATCGAACAAGGGCGACGTATTATTGCAGATTTAGGGCTGACCAACATTGAGTTGCGTCAAGCTGATTTGCTGGAATTTACTGACCAGCCGTTTGATTACATTATCACGCACGGTCTGTATGCGTGGGTTCCGGCGGAAGTGCAGGATGGCTTGCTGGCGTTGTGCCAGCGATTGCTCGCACCAAACGGGATTGCTTACATTAGCTACAACGCTTATCCCGGCTGCCATTTACGCGAAATGACGCGTGAGATGATGCTCTTTCATCTGCACGGCGACAAAGACCCGCGCAACCGCATGAATCAGGGTTTGTCGTTGCTAAAATTCATCTTGAGCAAATTTTCTTCAGAGCAGGAAGCGCGCGAAGATTTGTATGGTGCGGTGGTTTATGAGCAATTCGATTTGCTTTCGCGGCATCGGCATCGGGAACAGGTTTATCACGATCATTTGGCACCGCACTATCGGCCAGCCTACTTTTATCAATTTGCTGCCCATGCCGAACAACATGGTTTGCAATATTTAGCTGAAGCCGCTTTCTCCGACATGCAGGATTTTCAATTTCCGCCTGCGGTGCGCGAATTATTAGCGCAGTTTGATGATGAGCATATTGTTCACAAAGAACAATATCTTGACTTTCTCAAAGGGCGTTCGTTCAGGCAAACATTGTTGTGCCGCGATGACCTGAAAATTCAGCGAACAATCAATGCTGACCTCATCAAGACGTTCTATTTTTCTTCGGAAATTGAAACGATTTCCGCGCAACCTGATTTGGCGGATAAGGTAGTCGAAGAATTTAAAGGGCCGCACGGAGCGCATTTGCAAACTGATTTTCCGCTGGCCAAAGCGGCACTGCTGACCCTAAAAGATGCCTGGCCGCGCCTGCTTAATTGGGAGGAATTAGAAAATGCCGCTGTGGTGGAGGTTTCGTCACATCAGGCTGAATCGGTCACGGCCGATGACCTGTTGGCATTAATGGAAATCATGTTAGCGGCGTATCGGTCAGGGGTGATTGAATTGCATTTGCACCGACCAGCGATACAGCTTGAGGTTTCGGCGCATCCGGTTGCCAATCATCTGGCTCGATGGCAGGCACAGCACAGCGAAGTCGTCACGAATCTGTTACACACGAGCGTGATTCTGGAAAATGAATTAAGTCGGCAACTGATTATATTGATGGATGGTACACGCGATCACGCGGCCTTGCGTGAAGGGCTGGCTGATGCGATGGAACCGCGTTTGCCCCTCACCATGCCAGATGGAACCGCCCTCACTGATCGTGCGGCGTTGGTTCAATTGATTGCCGACACTCTGGAAGAGAACCTGAGAAAGTGTACCCGACTGGCATTGCTGACCGCGTGAAAACTCATCCCATTCACGCCGGAAATCCGACAATGTCCGGCGCGTTGAGTGTCTTAGAAAGGAAGTAATTTATGGGTTATGAATATAACAAACATCTCCCGTCGGAAGGGCAATTTGATAAAAATGCGTGTTGGGCTGCCAGTATAAGCTGGTGGACGCGTGCCATGATGCTCAACTACAAACGCAAAATCACGACGCAGAGCGAGTTGATTAGTCAATTTGATTTCCTCTGCAATGATGATGGTTCGATGCCTTTGTCTGGGATTCGATCAGTTTGTGAAAGTGCCGAAATTCGAATCAAGCTGCAATACATCACACCTGCCAGCTTCAAAAAATACACCAGCATTGATCTGCCAATGATTCTTGTTTTCAACTATCCGCTGGTGGGCGGCACGCACATGAATGTTGTGTTCAATCAAAAGGGCACTACCGTTGCCTGTATGGAACCCTATCATTCCTATCCCGGAAAAGATGGGCAGCGTACCGGGAAATATATCCGGCGTGATATGAGTTTCTTTGCCAATAGTCAGGAAATTGGAGTGGGTTATTTGCCACTCGAAGATTCTTTATAGAGTATATGCGTGACGAGTTATTAGGATATTACGAACGTGAATTGATTTTTCTGCGACAGATGGGGGCGGAGTTCGCCGAGAAGTATCCAAAGGTCGCGGGACGATTATTGTTGGAAGCCGACAAATGCGAAGACCCGCATGTCGAGCGGTTGATCGAAGCCTTTTCATTCCTCACCAGCCGCGTTCATCTCAAAATAGATGACGAATTTCCTGAAATTACGGAATCGTTTTTGAATGTTTTATACCCGCATTATTTGGCGCCGATTCCTTCGATGTCTATCGCGCAATTCGGGCTTGATCCTCAGCAGGGAAAGCTGACCTCTGGCTATCGCATAGATCGTGAAACGACCTTGTATTCACGTCCGGTCAACGGAACACCGTGCCGTTTTCGTACCAGTTATCCTGTCACGTTATGGCCGTTTGAAGTTTCCGCTGTTTCGCTGCAATCGCTTGATCCGGTAGGAGCGCGTGGCAAATGGTCAGAAGCCATGCTGAAAATTAGTCTGCGTTGTTTGCACAATACCAAGCTGTCTGAGCTGAAAGTAAACGTCAACGAGAAAGAGCAGGGCATTGAAGACGTGCGCTTTTACCTGAACGGAGAAGCGCAGTTGGTGTACCCGTTATATGAATTGCTTTTCAATGATGAGCTGCATGTTCAGCAGGTGGAATTGCTCGACACGAAAACTCGCCGTTCGATTAAATTGACGCCGGGCGCAATCCGTCCGGTTGGATTTGAAGCCGACGAAGGAATGCTCGGATATACGCCGCGCTCATTTTTGGGCTACCGATTACTGACGGAATATTTTGCGTTCCCGGATAAATTTTTATTCTTCGATGTACTGGGATTAGACAAAGCGGCAGCGGCAGGTTTTGGCGATCAATTTGATCTGCAAATTTATCTGAAAGATGTGACTCCGCCGCGTGCGAAAGTTGATGCGAGTACTTTCCAATTAGGTTGTACGCCAATCATCAATATGTTTCAGAAAGTTGCGGAGCCAATTCAGCTCACGCAGCAGCAGCACGAATATCACGTCATTCCTGATGTGCATCGGCAAAGCGCGACGGAAATTTATTCCATTGATTCGGTGACTACCGTTGATTCTTATTTGCAGCAGTCACGCGAATTCCAACCGTTTTATTCGTATCGGCATTCTTACGAACGCGATCAGCAGGGAGCCTTCTGGTACGGTCGCCGTCGAAACTCACAACGCGCTGAAGACGAAGGAACTGAGATTTATCTATCTTTCGTAGATTTGAATTTCAGTCCCCGCGTACCGCCATCTGAAACCGTGACTTGTCACGTCACCTGCACGAATCGTGACCTGCCTGCCCGCTTGCCGTTTGGCGGACGCGAAGGCGATTTTGAAGTTGAAAATGCCGGGCCACTGGCACGGGTGAAATGTTTGCGTAAACCGACCGAAACATTGCGTCCACCGCTACGTCGTGGAGCGCATTGGCGTTTGATTTCGCATCTTTCTTTGAATCATTTGTCTATTGTCGAAGGGCAGCGAGCCGGAGACCCGGAAGCACTGCGCGAAATTCTGATGTTGTACGACTTCATGGATTCTGCCGCGACGCGTAAGCAAATCATTGGTTTGACGAAAATTAATTCCAGGCGTGTGGTACGTCAAACTGGATCGCGGATTGGAACAGGCTTCGTACGCGGCATTGAAACGACGATGGAATTTAACGAAGACCAGTTTGTCGGCAGCGGTGTCTTTTTGTTTGCTGCTGTGTTGGAACGATTTTTAGGGCTGTATGCGTCGGTCAATTCCTTCAACCAATTGTTGGCAAAAACCGAACAACGTGAGGGCTATTTGAAAAAATGGAAGCCACGCACGGGCGAGATTTTTTTAGCGTAATGAGTGAAACGATTAAGACAACTCAGGAACCGCAAACGCTCGAAGAACTTCTTTTCGCGGAGCCTTATCGCTTTGATTTTTTTCAGGCGGTTCGGTTGCTCGAAAAAG
>JAYVZE010000212.1:0-20228 GCA_043783625.1 Blastocatellia bacterium
GTTGTCGAGCGGCGCGCGTGAGTCCGTGCGCATAATGCTGCGAGTGGCAACGCTCATTTCTCATCCTGAAATGATTGACACTCAAGCCAAGCTGGAACCGGAATTTCTGGCCACTCGGCAAGCCACCGTCATCACGTCCTTCTCGCCCAAACAATTGCAGCAAGCCGCTGCGCAAACGGTGGATGATTTGCTCCGACAAGTTCCCGGCTTCAGCAACTTTCGGCGTTCCAGTTCGATTGTGGCGAACCCCACCGCACAAGGCGTTTCTTTGCGCGGCGCGGGCGCAAGTGGCGCGAGCCGCACTGTTGTCTTAGCGGACGGGATTCCGCTGAATGACGCATTTGGCGGTTGGGTGTATTGGGATCGGATTCCGCGCGAGGCGATTCAATCCGTCGAAGTCGAACGCGGCGGCGCTTCGCATCTGTATGGCTCTGATGCGCTCAGCGGTGCGATTAATTTGACGACGCGCAAAGCGCATAAGCCGACACTTAGTGCTTCGGCGAGTGTCGGGAATCTCAATACAGCGGACACTTCGTTTTTTGCGGGCAGTAAATTTGGCAAATTGAATTTAGCCTTGTTCGGCGAAGCTTTTAAAACGGATGGATATTTTATTGTTTCGCCCACGATTCGCGGCATTGCGGATACGCACGCCGCGTCAAATCATCGTGCGCTGACTTTGCGGACAGGTTTTGAATTCGATGCCAACAACGCAATTTTTGTGAGTGGTTCGCTCTACGATCAAAACAGAAGAAACGGAACTGTGTTACAAACCAACGACACCACCAGCGAATCCGTCGCCGTACGCGGACAATTTCTTACGCCGGATAAAAGTAATTGGACGATTTCATTATTCGGGACGCAGCAACGCTATCATCAGTCATTCACCGCTGTCGCCGCGAACCGTGCCACGGAAACGCTCTCTCGCTTGCAATTCACGCCCGCGCACGATGCCGGAGCGAGAATCAACTGGTCGAATGCAACGAATGGCGTTCATACTTTATTTGCAGGTTTTGAGGTGCGTGGCGTACGCGGAACCAGCGACGAAACAGTCTTTGTGAACAATCGCGCGACAACATTTGTCAGTGCCGGCGGCAGGCAACGACGAATCGGATTTTTTGCACAGGATTACATTTCGATCAATAAACAATGGGCCTTGGTGATTAGTGGCCGCTTCGATCAATGGCGCGATTCTTCGGCAGCTTCGGTTTCGCGTGCGCTCGCCACAGGAATTGTGACGCCAACATTTTTTGCGCCTCGGACGGCAAATGCTTTCAATCCCAGAATTGCTCTTGAATTCAAACCCGTCGCCAATGTAATTTTGCGAGCTTCCGGCTATCGCGCTTTCCGTGCGCCGACACTGAATGAGCTGTACCGCAGCTTCCGCGTCGGCGACACTCTCACGCAATCCAACAACGCTCTAACTGCCGAACGATTAACCGGTGGCGAAGCGGGAATGAACTGGAATATCAATAACCGAGTCACGACGCGCCTGACCGGTTATTACACCGAAATCGTGAATCCGATTGCGAATTTCACAATTTCCACGACGCCGACTTTGATTACACGGCAACGCCGGAATCTGGGGCGGACGCGCTCCTCCGGCATCGAAGCCGAAGTCGAAATGAAAGTCACCAATCAAATTCGTTTTTCCAGCGGCTACATTTATTCCAATGCAATTGTGAAACGTGCGCCGCAGGATTTGACGTTGGTCGGCTTACAAATCCCACAAGTCCCGCGCCAGCAATTCACGATGCAGGCAAGTTATGACGATCCGAGATACGTCAATGCCGCCTTGCAGTTTCGCGCTTCCAGCCGCCAATTCGATGATGATCGCAATACGCTGCCACTGAATAGTTATGCGCTCATTGACGCGACGATTTCACGGCGCTTAGGGAAATATTTTGAAGGATTTTTCGCGGTGCAGAATTTATTAAATAAACAATTTGTCGTAGCGAGAACGCCGCTGGAAAACTTCGGCATGCCGCGCATGTTCAGAGGCGGTGTGAGGATCAGATTTGAATGAATCAACTTTCAAAGTTTTAGCGCATTTTGTTTACAAAGGTCAAAAAATGAAGATAGCGTAGAAAAGAGCGGATCTAAGGGAAAAAGGCTGTAAATCATTGAATTCTCAGTAAAAAGTTCATTTTCTAATTTTCCGAATTCCCAATTATCCCCATTGCTCACAATCCCCAAAACAGGAATTTCCGGTTTGCCGTTCATTTTTTGAATGGTATACATTTCCAACAAACATTGTGCCCAGCCGCCTTCAAAATCATCTTTCTTAGCTTCCACGACTGCCAGGAGTGGTTTACCAAAAATAATTTTCCCACGTTCCGATTGCTTCGCCACAATATAATCAGGGATTCCGCTCAATTCCTTGCTATAACTAATGCTCTTATTAGCCCACAACATCAGCGTATCATCATATTTCTTGAAAACTTCTTTCAAAATCGGATACAAAATATTTTCTCGGATCGCGGCTTCCGACACTTTGTAAGGAATATTATGCATCACATAATCAAGTTCTGCTCTGAGAATGTCAGGCATTTTTACCTGCGGTGTATCAACTATGAAGTTCTCTTTCTGAAAAGATAGTTGGAAATGATCTACTACATCATCTATCAATTTGAATTTTTTGAAGCCCATAATTTTACCCGTTTAGGAACCTATTCAGATATTTCATTATACTGCTCTGCGCGATCTGACGCCATGCAAGCAATGCGCTAGTTGGCCGCCTTAAAAAAAAGCTATCACTCGTTTGAGTCATAGCTTTTCATTAGAACCACTTCGTACTAAACGAAACCCAAAAACCTGATTTTATTCGTCGTAACGCTTAAACATCAGCGCCGCATTGGTGCCGCCAAACCCGAAACTATTCGAAAGGGCGTAATCAATTTTCGCCTGGCGTGATTCATTCGGGACGCAATCCAGATCACAATCAGGATCAGCGTTTTCGTAATTAATGGTTGGTGGGATGATTTGATTCTGGACAGCCAGCGCCGTGATTCCGGCTTCGAGTCCACCGGCTCCACCAAGCAAATGTCCGGTCATGGATTTCGTCGAACTCGCGGCTAACTTCATCGCATGTTCACCGAACGCAGCTTTAATCGCGTTCGTTTCATTCTTGTCTCCGGCGGGTGTCGAAGTCCCGTGAACATTGATGTAATCTACATCTTCAGCTTTGATCCCGGCATCTTTAATCGTCCGTAACATGACTCTGCGTGGCCCATCCATGTCGGGCATCGTGATGTGGAAGGCGTCTCCCGACATTCCGTATCCGACGATTTCAGCGTAAATTCTGGCTCCGCGTGCTTTCGCATGTTCAAGTTCTTCCAGCACCATAATTCCCGCGCCTTCGCCCATCACAAAGCCGTCACGATCTTTGTCAAAGGGACGCGAGGCGTGTGTCGGATCGTCGTTACGGGTTGACAGCGCATGCATCGAAGCGAATCCGCCCACCGACATCGGAGTAATCGCACCTTCGCTACCGCCACAAATCATGGCAATGGCGTCACCGCGTTCGATAATTCTGAAGCTATCTCCAATCGCGTGTGCGCCGGAGCTGCAAGCCGTCGCGGGAGCCGATAACGGACCTTTCGTCCCCGTCGTCATGGAGACGTGACCAGCCGCTAAATTCACAATCGAAGCCGGGATAAAAAATGGTGAAATTCGGCCGGGGCCGCCTTCGAGCATTTTTTCGTGTTCACGCTCAAAGACACTAAACCCGCCAATCCCGCTGCCGATATAAGAACCAATGTCCTCGGCATTTTCAGCGGTAACTTTTAAGCCCGAATCCGCCAGGGCTTCTCTTGCTGCAGCAATGGCGAAGAAGATGTAATAATCCATCTTCTTAATTTCTTTTTTCTCCACAAAATTCAGCGGATCAAACCCTTTGGTTTCAGCCGCAAATTTTACTTTGTGGGCACTGGTATCAAAGCGTTGAATGTAGTCAACTCCGCTTTTGCCAGCGATTAACCCCGCCCATGTTTCCTGCGTAGTATTTCCAAGCGGGCTGACTAAGCCAAGGCCTGTGACAACAACTCTTTTTTTGACTAACACGTTACTCACGGCTGTCTTCCTTGAGAATAAATGAGCAATCCTGAAAAGGATTGCGACCTGCTAACACTTACGCTATTCAACAGCAAATTTTAGCAATGAACAAAAGCACATCGAACTACAGAAAAACTAAACCACGAAAAAAATCGGTAAATGCATAAGGCCGAAGCCTGATAAAAATTTACCAAAATATTTTCGTGGCTTAACCAACTATAAATCTTATTTTGAATGCTTTTCGATATAATCAACTGCATCTTTGACGCTCTGAATTTTTTCAGCATCTTCGTCGGGAATTTCGACGCCGAATTCTTCCTCAAAACGCATCACAAGTTCAACGTTATCTAAGGAGTCGGCTCCCAGATCATCCACAAAACGAGCGTTTGGGGTAACTTCTGCTTCTTCGACTCCCAGCTCATCTACGATGATCTGTTTGACTTTCTCTTCAATTGATTCTGACATTAGTAATTTCCTCCAAATTAAAGTTAGGTGTCAGGTTTCAGGTGTGAGGTGTCAGGGTAAGTACTGACACCCGACACCTGGCACCTATCACCTTATTACATATACATCCCGCCATTCACATTGATGACTTGTCCTGTGATATAGCCTGCCTCATCAGAGGCTAGAAATGCAACTGCGTGCGCGACATCCCGATCAGTTCCGGGTCGTTTTAACGGCACTTGATTGAGCATCGCATCTTTTGCCGAATCGGACAACACTGCCGTCATCGGAGTTTCAATAAATCCCGGCGCAATCGCGTTCACCGTGATATTGCGAATCGCATATTCACGCGCAACAGCTTTGGTAAAACCAATAATTCCTGCTTTTGCCGCGATGTAATTCACCTGTCCGGGATTGCCCATTTCGGCGACTACCGAAGTCAAATTAATGATGCGCCCTTTGCGAGCTTTGGTCATCATTGGCAAAACCTGTTGCGTCAGCAAAAAGACTCCAGTGAGATTCGTATTAATCACCGTATCCCAATCGTCACGCTTCATTCTAATCATCAGGCCGTCGCGCGTAATCGCAGCGTTATTGACCAGAATATTGATAGCGCCCAGTTCGCTGCCAACTTTTGCGACTGCCGCTTTGATGTCGGCTTCGATGCCCAAATCACCCTGCACAGCTAAAGCGCGAACGCCTAAAGCCCTTACTTCTTCCGCCACCGCTTCGCATTTATCCAACGTACGCGCCAGCACCGCGACATCTGCGCCAAGTTCAGCCAGAGCCAGAGCAGTAGCCCGACCGATTCCCTGAGAACCGCCAGTAACGAAGGCAATTTGTCCTTGTAAGCTAAACATAAAAAGCAGGTGTCAGGTGTTAGGTTCCCGGTGTCAGTTCAAAACCCTACTGACGAAGTTTGGCAAGTGAATCTTCCAAGCTCGCTACATTTTCAATATTCATCAGCGCAACTTCTTTGCTGATGGATTTCACTAAACCGCATAAAACCTTGCCGGGGCCGACTTCCACAAAAGTCGTGACACCTTCAGCCATTAAATTCTCAACCGTTTCCGTCCAGCGCACAGAAGACGAAACCTGTCGGATCAATCCGGCTCGTGCGACATCACCAGCGCTCACCAATTCAGCCTCAACGTTATTCACCATCGGTATCACAAGATCGTTGAAAGTAGCCTCTGTCAACGCTGGTGTCAATTGCTCTTGCGCCGGCATCATCAAGCCACAATGAAAAGGTGCGCTCACTTTCAAGGCAATTGCCTTACGTGCTCCCATTTCCAGACATTTTGCACACGCTCGTTCGACCGCTTCTTTGTGTCCCGCGATGACTGTTTGCACAGGCGTATTGAAATTTGCCGGGGAGCAAATTTGATCTTCCGCAACTAACGAACAAGCCGCTGCAACCTTGCCAGCCTCAAGCCCTAAAATCGCAGCCATCGCGCCGACACCAACCGGAACAGCCTGCTGCATTAACTGACCGCGAAGCCGGACAATTTTCACTGCCTCCGCTAACGTCAAAGAACCCGCAGCAACCAACGCTGAATATTCACCGAGGCTGTGACCGGCGACAAAATCCGGCGTGATTCCCTGCTCACTCAAAACCCGATAAACCGCCATCGAAGCTGTCAAAATTGCCGGTTGCGTATTCGAGGTTAATTGCAGTTCTTCGTCAGAACCATTGAAACATAAATCACTGATTGAAAAACCCAGTGCTTCATCAGCTTCGTCAAAAACAGCTTTCGCGGACGGAAAATTCTCCGCCAGCTCACGCCCCATTCCGGCGTACTGTGAACCTTGTCCTGGAAATATAAACGCTAATTTGCTCATTTGGGCTTTGATCTTTGGTCTTTGTTTTCCCTGCGAACTCTTCTTACTGCGAACCGCGAACTTCAATTACCATCTCATCAAGATCGCCCCCCACGTCACACCTGCGCCGAATGAAGTCATCATGACCGTCATCCCCGGCTTCAGTCGTCCTTGTTCAACCAGCTCATCCAGACAAATCGGGATCGAAGCCGCTGAGGTGTTTCCGGTATGTTCAATATTTGAGTAGACTTTTTCTAAAGGAATTCCCAGCCGTTCCGCGACCGCGACCGAAATTCTTTGATTGGCCTGATGTGGCACAAACAAATCAATATCCGAAGTCGTCATTTTCTGCTCATCCAGTACCTGCCTGCAAATATCCTCCATAGACCTGACAGCTACCTTGAAAAGTTCATTGCCTTTCATTTTGATAAAGTGTTGTCCGGTATCTACTGAAGAATGCGAAGCAGGGATTTTCGTCCCACCACCGGGGATATACAAAACGGGAGCGTGATCGCCATCAGACATAATCTTTGTTGATAACACGCCGCGATTCGGTTCAGTTGAGCGCTGCACAATGGCTGCACCTGCGCCGTCTCCGAATAACACACAGGTAGCGCGATCAGAATAATCCAGATAACGGGATAAAACCTCAACGCCAATCACCAGAATATTTTGATGAAAGCCAGAAGCGATGAATTGATTCGCTACGGTCAGTCCGTAAATAAATCCTGAGCAAGCCGCCACTAAATCAAACGCCGCTGCTTTTTTAGCACCAAGTTGGGATTGGATGAGTACTGCTGTCGAAGGCAACGCCTGATCGGGACAGACGGTAGCACAAATAATTAAATCTAAATCTTCAGGTTTAAGCTTGGCGCGTTCCAGCGCAAGGCGGGCGGCGGCAGTGGCAAAAGTTGAAGTACATTCGTCACCGGAAGCCTTGTGACGCTTACCGATTCCAGTTCTCGACCTGATCCATTCGTCAGAAGTCTCGACGATTTTTTCGAGGTCTTCATTGGTGACAACCTGGCTTGGGAGTGATCTTCCGGTTCCGGTAATAATTGCCTGGTAACTGCTCATAATTTCGGGGAAAAACAACGGGGGATTGGATGCTTATTTTGCTTCAAATTCCTGAATTTTCTGCTCGATCCGTTCATTCAGCCGCGCCTCGTAAAATTCCTTGGCAACACGAATTGCATTCTTGATCGCTTTAGCGTTGGAACCACCGTGGCAGATGACGACGACCTGCTTGGTTCCGAGCAATGGAGCACCGCCAAATTCAGAATAATCCAAGCGTTTTTTCACACTGACAAATGCCGGACGCGAAAGCAAAGCTCCGGCTTGCGTAATGATGGTTTGCCCCAGTTCGGATTTTAATAATCCCATAATTGCGGAGATCAAGCCCTCACTGGTTTTCAAGATTACATTTCCGGTGAAACCATCGCACACTATCACATCAACTCCGCCAGTGTAAATGTCACGCCCTTCGACATTTCCGAGGTAATTCAGCGCCGTTTCCCGCAATAATTTGCCGGTCTCTTTCGTCAACTCGTTCCCTTTAATTTCTTCTTCACCAATGCTCATCAAACCAACTCTGGGATTTTTCACATTCAGAATCTGATTGGAATAAATTGATCCCATCACTGCGAATTGCCGTAATTGTTCGGGCTTGCATTCGGCATTGGCGCCCACATCAAGCAGAACGCAACCGTGATCTCCCAAAGTCGGGAAAACCGCCGATAACGCCGGACGATCAACCGAAGGCAACGTCCCGATGACCAGTTTCGAAGTCGCCATCACCGCTCCGGTATTGCCTGCGCTCACCAAGCCATGCGCTTTGCCGTCACGTACCAGACGAGCGGCGACGCGGATGGAAGAATCCTTCTTGCGACGCACCGCATTGGCGACCGGCTCATCCATCGTAATGAATTCGCTGGCATGCACAATTTCGATGGGTAATCTTTTGGCAGGTTGTGTGCTGTAAACCCGGCGGGATTTGGGGTGGTACTTATAACCAAGCCGCTCTAATTCAGGCACGATCCGTTCTTCCAGACCAACCAGCGTTACACCGACGTGTAATTCCAGTACTGCCTGAATAGCGCCTTCAACTTCGGCGAATGGAGCGAGATCGCCACCCATCGCATCAACAGCTATTTTGGTAAGCATATCCGGGGAACGATGCGGACAGAATGAAAAGGATGAAAGTGCCAAAATTACAGCATAGCGAAACTTTCATCCCCGAAATTTTTTAGCTGTTCAACTCAGCAATTTCCAACACCTGACGTGTTCCATAATATCCACAACTGGGACAAACACGATGAGGCATTCTAAGGCTCTGGCAATTTGAACATTTCGTCAACTGAACAACTTCCAGCGCATCATGGGCGCGACGCATACGGGTACGGGATTTAGAATGGCGACGTTTAGGATTAGGCATTTAATAACTCCTTAAAAATTGATCGGATTCACCAGCGAATCCCATCCTGCATTAACTTTTCAAATCAGCCAGCGCCTGCCAACGTGGATCAATCTCCGACTGGCAATCACACGACTCATCATTTAAATTCGTTCCGCATTGCGAACATAAACCCAGACAATCGGTCTGACATAAAATTCGCTGCGGCAAACTCAGCTCAAACTGCTCCAGCACTAATTCATCAATATCAATTTTCTCATCTTGATAAAAAGAAAAATCAAGCTCGTGTTCTTGCAGTTCAACTTCGCCAGCCTGATTGGTATTCGCTTCGGCTGGCAGATAAAAAAGATCAAAATTATTATTCACCGGAAATTCAGCCGTTTTCAGGCAGCGGTCGCAAGTCACTTCCAGTTGCGCAGTGAGAACACCTTTCACCCGCATTTCCATTCCGATTTTGTTGACTCGCCCATTTACACTTGGCAGTTGCAGAAAGGAAAATTCATGCCCTGATAAATCTAATTCCTGCTCTTTATACTGGTGCTGAAATGGCAGCCCATCTGTGGGCATCTTGCTCAGCATTACTTGCATAAGCTTTACTCCAACAAAAGCTATGAATTATAGCTGTGTAGCAACGTTTGTCAACCTGAGCTTTCATGTGTAAGATTGGCGTTTATTTTTTGGCAGCAAAAATTAATTCAAGCTGTTGGCTAAACTATGGTTAATCAAATTCGCGCAATCGTCGCCGGAGCCACCGGATATTCAGGATTTGAACTGATAAAGATGCTGCTGAAGCATCCAAATATTGAGTTAGTAGGGGCTTTCGCTTCGCAAGCGGCAGAAACTCTGCCGCTCAGCACAGTGCATCCACAATTGACCGGACTGACCGATCTGCGTTGTCAGCCGTACAGCGAAAAAGCCGTCGAGCAACTTGAGGCACACTTAATTTTTCTCGGCACGCCGAACGAATTTTCAAATGCTGCCGTCCCTGGATTACTCGAAGCCGGAATGACCGTCGTAGATTTGAGCGGAGCCTGGCGCTTAAAAGACGCCTCGCTGTATCCGAAATTTTACGGATTCGAGACGAGCAGCCCCAAACTTTTACAATCGGCGGTTTACGGTTTAACTGAATTTGCTTACGAAGAATTGCGTGGCGCAAAATTGATTGCGAACCCCGGCTGCTATCCAACAACAATTCAGCTTCCTATAATTCCGATGCTTCGCGCAGGCTTGGTAGACCATTCACAAACGATTATCTGCGATTCAAAATCAGGAGTTTCAGGCGCGGGCAAGGTTCCGAATTCCGGTACGCATTTTGTCGAAGTCAGCGAAAGCTTCAAAGCCTACAATATTTTCAAGCACCGTCACGCGCCGGAAATCGCGCAAGGGCTGGGAATTGAATTTTCGCCGCAGAAATTAATTTTCACGCCACATTTATTGCCGATTAATCGCGGCATACTTTCGACGATTTACGTCAAATTAAATAACGGCATCACCCGCGAAAACATTTATCAATGCTGGCACGAGGCTTTCGATGGAAAACCTTTTGTCAGAATTTTTGCAGGTTCGCAATTGCCGGAAATCAAATTCGTAGCGAATACGCCGTTCTGCGACATCGGCGTTGTCGTCAATGAAAATCAGGCGGTCATCATTTCCGCCGAAGATAATTTATTGAAAGGCGCGGCAAGTCAGGCACTTCAAAATGCGAACATTGCTTTTGGATTTGAAGAAACTGTGGGAATATTGAATTAGGTGTTAGCGGTTAGGTATTAGCGATTAGCCAATCCTTCTGGCTAATCGCTAATACCTAACCGCTAACTGCTCATATTATGAAGTCAGTCATTAAACTTGGCGGAAGTGTCCTTGTGAATACTTCGCTCCGCTTAAAATTAGTTTTCCAAATCAGCGAACTTCGACGCGCTGGACACGAAGTCGTCATCGTTCACGGCGGTGGAAAACAAATTGCTGAAATGTTGACAAAACTCAACATTGAATCACATTTTCACGATGGATTGCGCATCACGGACGCCGCCGCCCGTGATGTCATTCAAATGGTTCTTGCCGGCAAAGTAGGCAAAGATTTAGTCGCCGATTTCGCCCGCATCAACGTCCCTGCCGTGAGTATCACGGGCGGCGACGGGTTAAGCTTTTTATCGAAAAAAATTAAAGCCGATGACGGGACAGATTTGGGGTTTGTTGGAGAAATCGCTCGCTCGAACGATGCAGTTATTAACGCAATTTTAGGCATCAACGCTATTCCAGTGATTGCTTGTCTGGGCTTGAGTACACACGATTTCAGCTATCACAACATCAATGGAGATCAGATGGCGGCGGCAGTCGCTCCAGCCTGTGAAGCAGATGAATTGATCTTCGTGACCGACGTTGGCGGCGTCAAAGATGAACACGAAGCTACGATTCCAAATTTGAATCGTCAGCAAATTAATCAATTGCTGGAAAGCGGCATCGCGTACGGCGGGATGCGCCCTAAACTTCGCGCCTGCTTGAGCGCATTGGATGCGGGAATGAAACGAATTTTGATTATCGGAGCTGCCGAAGAAAATTCACTGTTACGCGCCAGTCGTGATGGCGAAGAAGTCGGGACGGTAATTTCCTAGATGACGTATTTATTTGTCTACGGCACATTGCGAAAGAGCCTGATTGGTGCTCAAAAAAGTACTGAGCTGCTACACATAATGAGGAGCTTGCCATTCATCGGAACAGGTTCAGTGAACGGGCAGCTTTACGATTTGGGAGATTATCCCGGTGCCATTGTCGGTGAAAATTTTGACAGCAAAATCTTCGGCGAAGTCTATGAATTAGATCAACCAAAAAAAATACTAGAGATTTTGGATCAATACGAAAACTTCATCCCCGGCGAACTTGAGGCGAGTTTATTTGCACGAGTCAAAGAAAAAATCACGATGTCGGACGGAAGCCAGATGGAAGGCTGGATGTATGTTTATAATGACTGGGTCGCTACCGGAAAATTAATTGAAAGCGGCGATTATGCCAAATATCGTGGCGTAAACTTTTAGTTTGCGCTGTTTCCATAACTGAAGATTCATAAAAAATCGGCAAACTAAAAGTTTACCGTACAACTGAAGATGAACAACGAAAGATTCGATTTAGCACAAACAAAACGGCTTGAAGACCAATACATCATGACGACTTATGCGCGTCAGCCGGTGCTCTTTGTACGCGGACACGGCTCTACGCTCGTCGCCTCTGATGGAAAATCATATCTTGATTTTATTTCCGGCATCGGCGTCAACGTGCTCGGCTACGATCATCCGCGCATCCGCCGCGTGATGAGCGAACAAGCTTCGTTAATGCATACCTCGAATCTTTATTATCATCCGTATCAAGGCCTGCTCGCCGAACAACTTGCCAACGCTTCAGGATTGTCTCGCGCCTTTTTTTGCAACAGCGGAACCGAAACCGCCGAAGCCGCCTTAAAACTCGCCCGTGCGTGGCAACGCCGACAGGGACGCGAAGATAAATTTGAATTCGTTTCGCTGACAGGATCATTTCACGGACGTTCCATGGGTTCGCTTTCCGTGACGGCGCAACAAAAATATCGTGAGCCGTTTGAGCCGCTAGTCCCTGGCTGCAAATTCATCCCCGCCGGAGACCACGACGCCGCCCGCGCCGCGATCAACGAACGCACTGCCGCCGTCATTGTCGAGACCATTCAAGGCGAAGGCGGAGTCCGTCCACAATCGTCTGAATACCTGCAAACATTGCGCGATGCCTGCACCGCGACCGATGCTTTATTCATCGTAGACGAAGTGCAATGCGGACTCGGACGTACCGGAAAAATTTTCGCGTACCAACATTCTGAAGTTCAGGCAGACATTTTGACTGTCGCCAAACCGCTCGGCTTAGGAGTCCCGCTCGGAGCCATTATCGTTGGCGAAAAAGCTACTGACGGTTTCAAGCCCGGCGATCACGGTACGACTTTTGGCGGAGGACCGCTCGCCTGTCGTTTGAGTCTGGAATTTTTTGAAGAATTGAATGAAAACGGCTTGTTGCAGCAGGTCAACGAAACTGGAAATTATTTCAAGCAAAAGCTGATGAAGCTGCAAGAACTGTATCCCGACACGATCAAAGAAGTCCGCGCGATGGGCTTAATGATCGGCGTCGAATTAACTTTTGAAACGAAAAATTTCCCGACGAAAATGCTGGAACGTGGATTCTTAATGAACAGCACGAACGATACGACGTGCAGATTTTTACCGCCGTACATCATTAAGCCTTCGGAAATTGATTCGATGCTAACGGCGTGGGAAGAAGTGTTAAACGAAGAAAGTCGAGAGAGTCGAGAGAGTCTATAGGGACTATTGAGTCTTGAGAGTCTTCGATTGCGAAAGGTTCACTCGATCAAAAAGACACTACAGACTTTAAAGACTCTAAGAAACTCTATAGACTAAATATTTATGGCACAATCAACACGAAATATTGATTTCCCGTCAACGATTCGTCCGGCGCAAATTAATCCGCTGCATCCGCTGGAATCACTAACGCCTACGGGACGCGAATTGCTGGAAATCGCACAACGAATTGCGAGTTCGGACGAACTGCCAATGTCGGAAGAAGACATCGAGAACGAGTTAACAAATCGAAGAGGTGGGTACGTCCACGATGGCGAATAAGATTCTCACTTATGTTGATGCGGCAGTATTAATTTACGCCGCAAAAAAACCGACGGCTGGAACATTTACGCGTAGGCTCCGTGCATTACAAATTCTAACTGATCCAAATCGAGAATTTGTAAGCAGTGAATTTCTTCGACTTGAAGTACTACCAATTCCAAATTATTTCAAAAAAACTAATGAAATAGCATTTTATCAAGCTTTCTTCAACGGAGTTTCGCATTGGGTTTCAGATTCCCAACTGATTAATTCGGCTTATAAATTAGCATCTCAATACGGCTTAGGAGCCTTAGACGCGTTGCACATTTCAGCCGCCATGTCCTTGAATGCTGAATTTATTTCAGCAGAAAAACCAACAAAGCCAATGTATCGGGTAGCCGCAAATATTTCGACAATTTATTGATTACAAATCACTCTCTCGACTCGAAAGACTCTTTTTTATGGATTTTCTTATCCGCAAAGCAATGACCAAGGATGCGACCAGAATTCACTGGCTCATCACGAACTACGCGCAGAAAGAGCAAATGCTGCCGCGTTCATTGCTCAGCATTTATGAAAACATCCGCGATTTTTACGTCGCGCTGGCTGAAATAAACGGCAAAGAACAGGTCATCGGATGTTCAGGATTGCATTTCACCTGGGGCGACATGGCGGAAGTTCGTTCGCTCGCCGTTGATCCGACTACCGGGAAAAAAGGCATCGGACGCGCCTTAGTCGAAGCCAATATCACCGAAGCCCGCGAACACGATTTAGTACAAGTGTACGCATTTACCTACGTGCAGGGATTTTTTGAAAAGCTCGGCTTCCGCGTCGTCCAGCACGAATTAATGCCCCGCAAAGTCTGGATGGATTGCGTCACCTGTCCCAAAATGAGCAGTTGCGACGAAGTCCCGATGGTGCTCGATTTAGTCGAAGGCGCACAACCGGAAGCGTTTGATGTGAGCCAAGTTCCGACGCCGATTGTGAAAATTCGTGGATTGAGTAGTGAGACAGTGAGTGACTAATTTCTATTTGTTGCGTGGAAAATTGATATTTTAGCGTAAAATGCTTGCGAGGTAATTTATGTTGCAATCAGTTGAAGCAGTCATTGATACAAGAGGTAGAGTCAGCTTATTAGAAAGCGTAACTCTTAAAAAAAAATATCGTGCGATAGTGACGATTTTAGATGACGAGCAACCGCAGGTTGAAGAAATGTCTCTTGTGGGTTCGATGGAATTACTTGACGACGATCTGGAAAGCGGAAGCAATCAGATTGCGGACATGCTTAATCAGGCAATCGAGAATTCGGCTGCATCCTTAAAAAAATAAATGTTTGTCACCGATACTCATCCGTTAATTTGGTATTCAACGGGAAAATACTCTCAACTATCACCAAAGGTTTTGTCAGCTTTTGAAAGGGCAGATGAAGGCGAGTCTTTAATTTACATTCCGGCAGTAGTGTTGTGGGAAATTGCGATTTTACAAAATCTTGGAAAAATATCCCTACCGGAAAGATTCGATTTTTGGGCGAGTAATTTGCTGCGAAAACAAGGATTTGAAATTATCCCACTTGAAGCTTCAATTATCACAAACGCGGTTAATTACAATTTCAACAATGACCCATTTGATAAAATTATTGTTGCCAGTGCTGTTGATTTTGATTTGCCGTTGATTACAAAAGATTCTGCGATTACTGACTCCAAGGTCGTAGAAATTTACTGGTGAGTGCGAGTTCACTTCAGGCGATACAGCTATTTTTTTTTAATTGCTCGTTATCGAACACAAATTTCCCAAAACCGAACAACAATTTACTTTAGAATTTTAAGGATCAATCAGATTGAAAACGACTTCAAAACCCAAGACCCAAAACCCAAGCCCAAAGCCCAAATCATCCAATTTTTTACCCAAAGGATTTCTCGCCGCAACCACACGCTGCGGCATTAAAAAATCCGGTGAAGATTTAGCGATTATTTTTTCCGAACGTCCCGCCGTAACCGCTGCCGTCTTTACGCAAAACCTTGTCGTAGCCGCACCAGTATTGGTTTCGCGTGAACACCTCCGATCCAAAACGCATCGCGCGATCATCGTCAATTCCGGTTGCGCGAATGCGGTCACGGGTGAAGAAGGCTTGGCGAATTCACAGCGCACAACACAAATTCTAGCGGATTTTTTCAACTGCGATGTCCGTGAAATTCTCGTCTGTTCGACTGGCGTCATCGGCGTTCAGCTTCAGATGGAAAAGCTGGAATCCGGCATCCGCGAAGCCACCTCAAATTTAGCTCAAGAGAATGGCTTCAAAATTGCAGAAGCGATTATGACGACGGATACGAAACCGAAGCGGGCGACGAAATCGTTCACGCTCGGCGGCAAGCGTGTCACCATCGCGGGCGTAGCCAAAGGCGCAGGGATGATTCATCCGAATATGGCGACCTTGTTGTCGTTCGTAATGACGGATGCGGCAATCAGCAAAAAAGTTTTGCAAACGGCTTTGAACGCAGCAGTGAATGTCAGTTTTAATCGTGTCACGATTGATGGCGACACTTCAACGAATGATACACTAGCAGTTTTGGCGAATGGTGCAGCGGAAAATCCGCTCATTGAAAAGGCTGCTGGCGCAGATTATGAGCGATTCCTCAAAGGCTTAACCGAAGTCTGTCAGGATTTGGCAATTCAGGTAGCGCGTGACGGTGAAGGCGCACGAAAGCTGATTACGATCAATGTTAAGAAGGCTCCGAACGTCAAAACGGCGCATCGAATTGCGGAAACAATTGCGACTTCCCCGCTGGTAAAAACTGCTATCGCGGGCGAAGACGCCAACTGGGGACGAATTCTCGCCGCCGCCGGACGTGCCGGAGTTAAATTTGATGTCACGAAAGTTGACATCAAATTAGGCGATTTATTCGTCGCACGAAAAGGCCACGGTTTGAATTTCGATGAAGCCAAAGCCTTGACGGTTCTCAAAAAAGATGACATCAAAATCACCTTGAATTTAAATCAGGGCGAAGCCGAAGTGACCGAATGGACTTGCGATTTAACGGAAGAATACATTCAAATCAATGCGGATTATCGAACATAATGCAGAAGCCCGCACGTAGTAAGGGTGCCTTCGCATTTGAAGTGCGTGAATTAGCTAATTGCGGAAGTTTGAAACGAGTACTGGTGCTTACTACGTGTGGGCTTCTGCACTTTCGGAAATCCGAAAACTTTTTTGCAACCAATGCAGCTCCAAACTCGTAAAGAATCAAGTTGGCAATCTTCTCAACGAGCAAAATGAATATGAATAATGGTTTGAAATTAATACCCCGAATTTTACTAACAGGTGCAGTTCTCACGACTGCTTCATTACTGGCGTTGTCACAGACACCCATTCCCCCAACACCGCAACCAAGCGCTCCCTTACAGATTGGACAGATCAGACCGCAACCGATCCCGGATCGCAGCGTCGGACTTGATCCCGGCAAAATTGTGCGCTGGTCGTTGCGTGATGCGATCATGATGGCACTGGAAAATAACGTTGAAATTCAGATTGAAAAAGAAAACGTTCGATTGGCGGAATATGATTTATTCGCGGCGCGCGGATTTTACGACCCTACTTTCACTTCGCGCTTATCGTGGGCACCGCAACGGACGCCGAACGCGTTTGCTTTCAGCGGAACGACGGCTGCCGCTACTGTCACGAATGCGACGATTTTTAATTTTGGCTTCATTCGACCTTATGAAAAAACAGGTGGACAATTACAAGTGGATTTCAACAATTCACGGATTGGTAGTAACACCAACCTGCTGTCTCCACAGTATTCGCCAACTCTGACCGCCACCTTCACGCAACCGCTCAAGCGCAATTACAAAATTGACGCCGCGCGCCGCCAAATTAAAATCTTTAATAAACGATTAGGGCTTTCCGATGCGCAATTCCGTCAACGTGCGATTGAAATTATTTCGCGTGTTCAGCAGGCGTATTGGGATTTAGCCTTTGCGATTAAAGACGAAGAAATTCAGCGCGAAGCCGTGAAATTGGCCGAAGTGCAACTCAGAAATAATCAGCGTCAGGTCGAGATCGGATCATTGGCTCCGATTGATGTCGTGACTGCTGCGACTTCAGTTGAATCACGCCGGATATCGGTGTTCTCGGCAATGAGCGTCGTCGCGCAGGCTGAAAATACGCTCAAGCAATTATTGGTCAGCAGCCCTGAAACTGATCTTTGGAATTCAAAGATTGAACCGACTGAATCATTCGAGCTGCAATCAAATAATATCTCCGTAGACGAAGCATTAAGAGTCGCCCGCGAAAATCGCCCTGAACTGAAATTACTTTCCTTTCAAAAAGAAATTAACGATGCCGATCAGGAATTTTTCCGCGATCAAACCAAGCCACAGGTTGATGCTTTTGCCAGCTACGGAATTTCCGGTCTAGCCGGAGACCCGGTACTGAACGCGCTGGGACAAACCAACGTTTCTCCTGATTTTCAGGGAAATTATTTCAAAGCCATCGGGAATCTGGCCTCGAATAAATATCCGACACTGCGCGTCGGCGTCACCATCAACATTCCCTGGAAAAATAAAATTGCCGAGGCAAATCTGGGACGCTCAGTAGCGACCAGCCGACAACTCGAATTACAGGTACGCCAAACCGTCCAAAGCATCGAAACGCAAATCCGCAACGATCTGCAATCCATTGAACTCGTCAAAATGCGCCTCGAAGCCGCACGGCTCGCTCGTGATTACGCCCAAAAACAATTGGACGGCGAAGACAAACGCTTTCAGGCAGGACTGGGAACAACGTTCCTGATTCTGCAAAGACAGACCGAACTCGCACAGGCGAAAGGTGCAGAATTACGAGCATTAACTGATTACAATAAACTCGTAGCCCAGCTCCAACGCGACATCGCTACGACGCTGACGAATTACAATATTGAAGTGAAATCGGAAGCGAATCCCGATGGCGATAAGAAATAGACTGGGAGCGCAAGCATCCTGCTTGCCTGCGGTGAGCGAAGCGAAACCGCTGAGGCTGACATAAGGAATTAATCGCAAACAATAATGCGCCGCCCTGATTCAGGGGGCGCATTATTGTTTGCGATTAACCCTAAATAGGCATGATTCGCTTGAAAAGTCCTTGTCGCCGTTGGCGACAAGGACTTCACTTCCAAACAGCTTTTTATTGAAAAAAACCATTCCTGCTTTATACTTTTGCTATGAGTGCTGTAATCACAGAATCAGAAGATTTCATTCAGCCTGCGAAACAACTGAGCGCAGATTTTGACACTGACGAAATCACAAAAAATCTCAATGATTATTACAGTCAAGAAGTCGCTGAAATTGACCCAGTCATTCTCAAAATGGCGGCACTTTCTTTACCCAAAGACAAATGGGAATTTAGCTCGGCAAAATCCTGACAAATTAATAATATGGCAAATTCTCCCATCACAGTCCTCTGCCTCGCCAGTTATGAAAAAGGGGAAGACCTGCTTCGCGCCCTTAAAAAAATTGACTGCAAAGTGATTCTTGTCACAGTTCAATCGCTCAAAGACGCTCCGTCGTGGAAACCGGAATTGATTGATGAATTGTTGTGGATGCCCGACCTCACGAAGATTCCTGAAGTCGTCAACGGTATTAGCTTTCTGGCGCGAACGCGAAAATTTGACCGCATCATTACACTCGACGAATTTGATATTGAAATCGGCTCCGCGCTACGCGAACATTTGCGGATTCCCGGCATGGGAGACACGACGGCGCGGTATTTCCGCGACAAACTGGCGATGAGATTTCATGCTCGTGATAGCGGCATTCGCGTACCGGAATTTTCTGCGGTCATCAACTACGATGAACTGCGTGAATTTATGGAACGCGTTCCGCCACCGTACGTTCTCAAACCCAGAACTTCCGCTTCGGCAATTGGAATTAAAAAAATTCACGCGCCTGAAGAACTCTGGCCAATCCTTGAAGAAATTGGCGATGAACAATCTTTCAAAGTCCTCGAAAAATATATTCCCGGCGAAATTTTTCATGTGGATTCCGTCGTCAGCGAATACGAAGTCGTCTTCGCCAACGTGCAGAAATACGGCTCTCCGCCGCTGGATGTGATGCACGGCGGAGGAATTTTTTCGACGTATGGAATCACTCGTGGCAGTGAGGACGAATTGAATTTACTGAAAATCAATCGTGAGCTGATTCAGGCTTTCAAAATGGCACGCGGCGTCACGCACAGCGAATTCATCAAAGGCGAAGACGGTGAATTTTATTTTCTGGAAACGGCAGCACGCGTCGGTGGAGCCTACATCGCCGATGTCACCGTAGCGGCGCGAGGAATTAATCTCTGGGAGGAATGGGGCCGCGTCGAAGTGCTGCAAAAAGAATACGAATTACCACAGGTTCGAGATAAATATGCCGGAGCCATCATTTCATTGGCGCGACAGGAAATACCTGATACATCGGCGTATACCGATCCTGAAATCGTCTATCGCATCGTGAAAAAAAATCACGTCGGATTGATTGTTGCATCTGACGATCCTGAGCGTGTCAGGATTTTATTAGAAAGTTATTCAAACAGATTTTATGAGGATTTTCACGCTTCTGCGCCTCCGCCTGACAAACCGACTTCTTAACAAAAAACTTGCCGATCAAAGCTCCAACGGAGCGAAATATAATAGCCCGGGGTGCAACCCCGGGTAGGGTTTAACGCGGAATTATAAGCCCTGAATGGGCGGCATGCTAAGATTTATCTCGCTCTTTCAGAGCTTGATTGACTCGATTGTTACATACCCGGGGTTGCACCCTTGTCTTTACCCAAAACTTTTGAGTATATGAGTCAACCGAACACCCTCAACCAACACCTGCAAAACAACGTAGCCGCGCCAGAGTGTAATCCAGCC
>JAYVZE010000213.1:0-4732 GCA_043783625.1 Blastocatellia bacterium
GCAACAAGCGGGTGTAAATCTTCCACTAAGTGGAAGATTTACACCCGCTTGTTGCAAAATTTACCAATCGTACTTATACTCGTGCAGTGATTGTACGAAAGCTCATAAATCAATTAAATACTGCACTTTCCGATACTCCTGTAGTGCTTATCGTCGGGGCCAGGCAGGTCGGAAAAACGACATTAACACAATCAATTCCCAGTAAAACCTATCTAACTTTTGACGATGCAAATACGCTTTCAATCGCCAAACGGTCGCCTCAAGATTTTATCGAAAATCTTTCCAAGCCAGTCGTTTTAGACGAGATTCAATTCTGCCCGGAGCTGCTGCCAGCAATCAAGCAAGCCGTTGATAAGGAACGAACATCAGGACAATTTATCCTGACAGGTTCGGCGAATGTGCTGACGCTCCCAAAGGTTTCCGAATCGCTGGCAGGCAGGATCGAAGTGTTGACGCTGCGAACATTGTCACAGAGCGAAATCGAAGACACGAAATCAAATTTGGTTGATAAATTATTTGCCGATGAGTTTAGTTTTCCGACCAATTTTCCTGATGAAGAGCGCAGCGAGTTATTCAGTCGAATGTTACTTGGAGGCTACCCTGAAATTTTGACACGAAAACAGGAAGCACGGCGACAGGATTGGTTCAAGTCGTACATCTCAACAATTTTACAGCGCGACGTGAAGGACTTGGCAAATATTGAAGGTCTCATTGATCTGCCGCGACTACTTTCATTGTTGGCGGCGAGAGCCGCAGGCTTATTGAATTACGCCGAAATCTCGCGCAGCATCGGTTTTCCGCAAGTGACGCTGCATCGCTACATGACATTACTCGAAAAAGTTTTTCTCATTGAGACTCTTCCCGCGTGGTCGGGAAGCCTCAAAGCTCGTCTGGTCAAAGCACCAAAACTTTTTATTACCGATACTGGATTGTTAAGTTATTTGCAGGGCTTGAATCTAAAAAAGCTGCAAGCTGAGCCAACACTCGGCGGAGCCTTGACGGAAAATTTCGTCGTCAATGAATTAAAAAAACATCTTAGCTGGAGCGAAACACGCGCAGAGATGTTTCACTTTCGCACCTCGACCGATCAGGAAGTGGATATTATTTTAGAAAACAGTGCAGGTGAATTAGTTGGCGTCGAAGTAAAATCCAGCTCAACGCTTGATAAGCGTGATTTCAAAGGCTTAAAAATGTTGGCGGAATCATTGCCGAAAAAATTCAAACGCGGAATTATTCTCTATCTCGGAAATCAGTTTTTATCGTTTGGCGAAAATTTATTTTTAGTACCTATTTCGGCGTTGTGGCGTGAGGTCTAGACGAGAAATATTTACCTCCGAATATTACAGTCTGAACAAATAAGAAAATTTCACGAACAGTTGCTTCCCGTCATTAATAAACTGATTCGGGTAACGGACAATCTGTGACCCGGTTGGCGTTGGCACTAAATTTAGGTTCTGCAAATTACTGTTGTAGCCCACATAAAAAGCCGTTCCCGCGTTCGGTTGCCACGTCATGAGAATATCGGCATTGAAATTTTTTGTGGTCTTCAGGCTACTGAATAATGGATTCGCCAGCACGGTGTTGTATTGAAAAATTGTGCGGAGCGAAAGCTCTCGATTGAATTGCCAATTAAATTTGGAGCGGATGATGTGATTATTGAAAATGCTGGCTCCGGTTTGGCGACTGATGGCACGTGAAGAAATGTACGTGTTATCAATCCGCAATTTGTTCAATGGACGCATCGTCAGCGTCAGGCTTAAATTATCACGGTCGGTCAAAAACGGAGCCAGTCCCGTTGCCGGATTAAAATTGATACCGGGAAAACGATAATATTCCGCCTGAAGGCTAAACTGTCGGAAGTAGCTCGAATTCAGCGAAATGCCTTTAAAGGGGCTCGAAAAATCTAAATCACGATTTCCGCCCCAATCCTGCGCCCGCAAACGCTCACGATTATTTCCGACCGTCAGACTCGCCCGTGTTCTGCCGGTGAACTCAAACATCAAGCTATTCGTCGCAAGCCAATCCAGGCGTGTGCCGTTGTGATCTACGGTATAACTTTGCCGGAGGCGCGGCCCCCACGCCGTCAAAATTTTATTTTCAGGACGAAATTGATAGGCCGCATTTTGGCTGAGGCTGCGAATATCACGGCGGCGAATGAACCCGCTTTGTGCCTGAAAACCGGGGCTAAAATCTGACACTTCAGCTTCGTAGTTAAATTTGCGACCTTCACGCGAAACAATGAAATCAAAGGCGGAACCGGATTCGGCGGGACGATCCAGATTTTTGGTAGTGCTTTTGACGCCTTGAAATTTAGCAATCCAATTGGCTCCGAATTTCAAGCGCCCATCAATGCCACCCGTGCGATTTGATCCACCGGCAAATTCGCGGTCGGTATAAATCACGCCAATATTTGAATTCTTAAAAATATCACGCCGGACGCGAACGATAGCAAAATGCGCCCGTTCGCCGGAGAGCAAATCATTGTCAGCGACACGGCGTCCGGGCGATTGATCGTCAATGAACATCGTGCCGATAGAATACTTCCCGACCTTGCCTGTGAGCTTCACGCCGAATTGCGGATCGGCAATCCGGCGCGTAAAAACCAGATTAATCGGAGTCTGAAAATAATCAGAATTTTCCAGAAAGAACGGGCGACGTTCAGGAAAAAAAACCTCGAAGCGTTGATTTACTGTCACCTGCGGTTCATCGGATTCGACCTGCGCAAAATCAGGGTTCGCCGTGACATCCAGCGTCAGATTGTCTTTCAAAACAATCTTCGCATCAACGCCACCCGCGTATTCATTGCCTTTATCGAAGCGCGGACGATTGCTGTCTCGTGCATCAAGCGCACGAAACGAACGCGCTGAAGCGTACGGAATCAATTGCACATTGCGCCCCGGCGAAATTCCTTGCAGATCAGTGATGGTTGCCGCCTGCGTCAAACGTCCCTGAATACGGCTGGAAACGCGCGGCCAGTATCCCCATTCATCACTGGCATGCGGAATTCTTCTGAGCAACGTAATCCCCCACGTTTGCAAATCGCCCGGAGAAAAACGCAGACTCTTAAAGGGAATTTCCATCAGCACAACGTAGCCGTTTTTCGTCAATTTTCCGTGCGAACGCCACAGTGTATCAAACGTAAAATCCGGCCCCTGCGTGGAATCTTCGCTCCAGATCGCATCGGATTGAACACCAAATGGATTGCAGAGAAAAACGTAGCCGCGCCGTTGATCGCGGTACGTGTCAAGCGTTAGCTCAACCCAGTCATCATCAAAAGCATTTTCACGCTTCGCCATCCGCGCTCTGATTTTTTCCGGTTCAGTATCAAACGCAACCCAGACGACATATAAATTTTTGTTGTCGTAACACAAAAACACTTCCGTTTTCTGCGTTGCAGCTTCGCCGTCTTTGGGACGTTGCTGAATAAAATTTTCAGCTTTGGCCAGCTTGCCGTTAAACTCTCCACCAGGTTTCAGGTCAAGAAAATCTTCAAGCGTAGGAGGCTGTGTAACTTTGGGAATTGATAATTGCGGCTTCGTCTCAGTTGGATTCTGAGTTATCTGTGAAAAGGCTGCGTTCGCAGATAATATTAAAATTGCTAGAAAAAAACAGAGTTTTATGACGACGTTGCTCAAAAGTTTAACTCCAGTTGCACCGATCTTTCAGGATTCAAAGGGGATAAGCTATCACGGCTTCAGTGGTTTCGGAATTGTTTTTTGGCGTTTGACTTTCCCTTCATCGCAGCGCCGCTAAAGACCTCTTGAAGTAATTATGTTACAATTTATTGAACGCATCCAATGCTGTTATCTGGTTATGTTTTATGCAGTGAAATTATGAGTGAAAAATCATTTGAAGAACAACAATTAGACCGTTACACCCTGCTTCGAAGTCTTTACGATGCGTCAGGTGGGAATACTAGAAATTACGTTAATTTTTTTGAATTGGCAGAGCAAGCTGGATTCAGTAAAGCAGAAGCCAAAGAAATTTATAATTACCTCCGCTCAGAGAGATTATTCGGGTTTGAAAAAGTCGGTGGATATATTGCGTTGGCACATCGTGCCGTCGTGGAAATTGAAAAATCTATTGCCTCGCCTAAATCTCCTACTGAGCATTTTTCACCAACCATCCTCCAGCATTTCAATTCCCCCCATCAGGGCGGCATACCGGTCTGGGAACTGGAAACAGCGACGCTTTCGCCGTCTCTTGTGACAGCCGTTAATGCCCCTTTTCATGTGGCGGCGGTGAAGTTGGCTGAGATGCTGAATTCGTCTACCATCCCCGAACTTGAACGGGAAGAAGCTGTCCTCGCCTTGCAGCGAGTTCAACAATTAGCGGAGAAGAACAAAGATACTCCGGTCGTCAAGCTGGCGAAAGAAAAGATTTACCTGATCAAAGATACGATGGAAATGAATAAAGGAATCGCGGAACTTGGTGCCCCGTATCTGGAAACGATCAGTGAATATTTTGCGAAGTGAGCTGCCCACCAGCTTAATCTTCCATTTCGACTTCTATTAAATCGTGGCTTTGCTGCGGGCTTCCTCCCAAAATCAACCACGCCGCCGGAACAATCACAAAGACCATTCCAGCCAATGAAATCGTATTCTTGGTGCGATGCCAAATTAAGAGATCAAAGCCTAATCCGAATAGAATTTGCGTCAACGCGATCACGGAAATTCTGGCGGCGTGACCTTTGGCAAAAGCTAACGTCATCCCGATTTGTCCGGCGACTCCG
>JAYVZE010000214.1:0-2928 GCA_043783625.1 Blastocatellia bacterium
GAAAATCTGAATCCGCTGGATGAAATTAAATTCGTCATTCAAGACCGCACTGATTTTGATTTTGCGCTCGGAGTGATTGAGAAATATTCACTCGATCAACGCGCACCACAAGTGTTGATGTCTCCGGTGTGGGGTGCAGTCGAATGGAAAGATTTAGCGGCTTGGATCTTAGAATCAGGAGTTCGCGCCCGAATGCAATTGCAACTACACAAACTCATTTGGGGGGCAGATGTCATTGGCGTTTAGCCAACGCTTAGAGTACCGACTTCAGTCGGGTTTTTATGACTATGACGCATTTAACGACAGAACAACTTGAAGCAAAATTAGACGAGATTCGACAGGCTCCAAAAGATGCAGGTGGACTGGATTTAATTGTCCGCCGCCCACGCGCAGGGCAACGGGAAATTTTGTCCGAAGGCGAATTAAATTTGCTCGAAGGTCTCGCCGGAGATAATTGGAGATACCGGAAAAGCTTTCCTGCTACCGATGATTCGCCGAATCCTGAAATGCAGCTCAATATCATGAATTCCCGCGCCATCGCGTTGGTCGCGCAGGAAAAAGATCGCTGGCAATTAGCCGGAGACCAGCTTTTTATTGAGCTGGATTTAAGTGGAGAAAATCTGCCTCCGGGAACGCAATTCTCACTCGGCTCAGCAATTATCGAAGTCACGGCAGTGCCTCATACCGGATGCAAAAAATTTGTCGAACGGTTTGGGCTTGATGCCATGAAGTTTGTTAATTCAAAAGTAGGCAGAGAGCTGAATCTGCGTGGGATTACTGCAAAAGTAATTCAAGCTGGAGTAATTCGGGTTGGAGATGTAGCGAAAAAAATAACCACATAATAATTTCATGAAATACCTTTTCTTAATTGTACTCTTAGTTAGTTTTGCCGCGAAGGCGGCTCCGCCCGGGCAGGCGACCGAACGCATTGCGCTGGATCAATTCGGATACTTGCCGGAAATGAATAAAGTTGCGGTGATTGGCAGTCCGCAAACCGGATACAACGCACCTGATAATTATCTTCCCGGCGCTAAATTTGAAGTGCGTAAATGGGGCAGTAACGACCTTGTTTTTACGGGTGATGTGACGGCTTGGAACGGTGGAGCTACGCACGTGCAATCGGGAGATAAAGTCTGGTGGTTCGATTTTTCGACGGTGACTTGCCCCGGCAGTTATTACCTTTATGATGCGGCGAATGATCGGCGATCTTATGTTTTCGAGATCGGAATCAACGCTTATAAAGATGTGCTGAAGCAGGCGACGCGAATGTTCTTTTATCAGCGTTGCGGCGTCCCGCGACAAACGCCGTATGCCGATAGCAAGTGGACGGATACCGCGTGTCATTTGCGAACGAATCAGGATACGAAATGTCGGCTGATTTCAGCGACCACGGATGCCGGAACAGAAAAAGATTTATCCGGCGGATGGCACGATGCCGGCGACCACAATAAATACGTGAATTTTACGACGGGAACGCTGTCAGATTTCATGTTTGCCTATCAAAACAATCCAACCATTTGGACAGATGATTTTGGAATTCCTGAATCGGGCAATGGAACGCCGGATATTTTGGATGAACTAAAAGTCGAATTGGATTGGTTGCTGAAGATGCAAAACAGTGACGGCTCCGTTCTCAGTAAAGTTTCCGTGACGCAGTTTCAATCAGCTTCGCCGCCGAGCGCGGACACGGCAGCGCGTTATTATGGAGCTGCCAGCACTTCTTCGACGTTGTCGGCGGCGATGTCGTTGGCGCATGCCGCTCCGTTATTTTCGCAATTTAATTCGACCTATTCGACGACTTTAAAAAATGCCGCAACGAAAGCCTGGACGTGGGCGGATGCGAATCCATCGGTGATTTTCACGAACGCCGGGTTTCAAAGTGCGAATTCCGAGACCGATGATTATGGGCGTTCGATGTACAAATTGATGGCAGCGATTTATTTGTATAACGCCACGCAGGATCAGACTTACAAGACTTACGCAGAAAGCAATTATGCCAGTGCTCAGCCCTTGAAATGGACGTACTGGTATCCCTACGAAGGAACCGTTCAGGATGCGTTATTATTTTTGACGACGCTGCCGAATGTCAGTGCCAGCGTGAGTTCGACGATCCGCACCAACAAGCAAACTTCAATCAATGGCGGAGAATTTCTTCCTGCCTTTAATAATGCGACGGATGCCTATCGTGCGTATCTCAAAGACGTTGATTACGTCTGGGGCAGCAGTCAGGTTAAAGCGCAAATGGGAACGATTTTTCTGAATCAATTAGTGTATGGAATTGACGGGAATAACTCTGTTGTCTACAAAAATGCCGGAGATGGTTTTGTGCATTATATGCACGGCGTGAATCCGCTGGGGATGGTGTACCTGACGAACATGAACAGCCTCGGCGCAGAGAAATCTGCGAACGAAATGTATCACGGATGGTTTGGTGACGGGACTGATTTTGATAATGCGTTGACTTCGCCGAAAGGGCCGCCGCACGGTTATGTGATGGGCGGAGTCAATCGCAGTTATACACCGGATGCGGCGTACACCGGAGCGGCGATTACGCCTCCGATGAATCAGCCGGTGCAGAAATCGTACAAGGATTGGAATACGAGCTGGCCGCAGAATTCGTGGTCAATTACAGAACCGGCAATTTATTATCAGGCGGCGTATTTAAAATTAGTCGCCACTTCGATCAAGCAGAATTCGCGTTCGCGCTTAGCACAGGGAACTTGCGGCAGGGAAGGCACGGGGCGACGTGATCCAACAAATAGGTGACAGGTTTCAAGTGTCAGGTATCAGGGAAAACCGACACCTCAAACCTGTCACCCGACACCTTTGATTATGCTCTCAATCGTATTAGCCAGTGGCGGCATGGACAGTTGCGTGACAGCCGCAATTGCTTCCAAAGAATCAGATAAAATTGCGATGCTGCATGTC
>JAYVZE010000215.1:0-9347 GCA_043783625.1 Blastocatellia bacterium
ATTCTCCGCTTTGTTCAATTGACTACTTTTGAACTTATTTCTCACCATACAAGTAAGGGCGTTTATGTAATGACGCCCTTGCTGCGTGCGGGCTTCTGCAAATATTGATCTTCGCTCAATTCTTATGCGGGTTTACAGGCAAATCGTACGATTCAAAGCGGCGGTCTTTGACGGTTCCTTCAATCGCGTCTCTAAACTTCAAAAAATGCGCTGAGACCTTGTGCGCATCAAACGCGGCTTCATCGTCGTAGACTTCATACAGGAAGCAATGCGTCCCGTCTTCATTGAAGCAGGCATCAAATTGACGGCAGCCAGGCTCTGTCATTTCAGACGCGGCAGCATTCGGTAAGACGGCATTTTTAAAGGCTTCAGCACCTTCGGGAAACAATTCAAAACGAACAGCGACGACAAACATTTTGTTAATCCTCTCAAAAAAATGATGGCATTGAAGGGCAGTATTTTGCCCGCAGCAAGATACCATCCAATGCCAGAAATGTCAGTAGTGACTGAAAGCAATAGACCGCCGATGACACGGATAAGGCGGATTTTCGCCGATCTGAAAAAATCCGCGTGAACCCGCTTAATCCGTACAATCGGCGGTCTATTTTTATTTACTGATTTCCAGTAATTTTCACCTCTGCCAGATTCAAATAGCTGTTCCCTGCCGTATCAGTTTCTAAAATGGTTTTCAGAATTCTGACGTAACGAAATTGTTGTGTCACTGTAACTGTAGCTGACCAGCTTTGGCGTCTACGGTGTAGGTTGTGGCGAGTGCATTCGCAGTGAAAATCAACGAAATCATCAATAAACAAGCACACTTCGACGTGCCTGCCAGAATTCTGCCGGTATTCATTCGATACTCCTAGTTTTATGTTTTGAGTACCGACTTCAGGCGGCAAAAATAGGAATAGCTGCCGCGCACAAGCGGTACTCAGAACGAATTTTATTTATTAATTTTGAGGTGACAGTCTCGTTGAGGTCGGCTTACATCGTGAGGGCGAAAAGGGGATCGAGAGCATAGTGGGATGCACGATAAGGGGATGGAAAAACAGGGGTTGAAAGAACATTGAGGTCTGTCTAAGTCCTTCACGTTTAAGAAACATAAAAGTTCCAAAAACATTTAACGGAGCTTGCTACCTAGTGCCTACTTTTGTGATCTATCTGAAAACCATCAACTATTTGGAAGAGCAATACTTTGATCGCTGAATCTCGGTATTAGAAAACCGGAAGCCCTCTTACAGAAGTTTGTAAATATACGCATCATCTATGAGTACTCCATTAATCACATTCTGTGAAAATCTGACACCAGATAGATTGGAACTTGTACAAGTAGCTTGCCGCAACAGTTGAATCAATTGATCACTTGAATCCAGAACAAATATACTTTCAAAAGGAATTTTTTGCTCGTTCTTTGCTATGCTGTCAATCACCTCGCGAACGTTTTGATAGATTTTTTTGGGACCATAAACTCTGACTTCAGGGCTGGCAATAACGAAGCGCCAAGTATTATTTTCAGTGCTAAAAAGCCACAGCAACCCATCAATTTTGAGTGCGCTGCTTCCAAGATGTTGCGCCAATTCTGCCCCAGCTGAAACCATCTCACTTGTTAATGCTTCATTTACCAATACTTCTGTAACCATAATAAAATCCCTTCACTACCAGTTACCGCTGAATGAAAATCATTTATTTCAGCCTCTGACATCCCTGTCTTATAGCGAAATTTCTCAGACCAATTTTGTACTATTTTCCAGTTATTGTCGAAGGCTGAATTCGCTTGTGCTTCTAATTTATGCTCGATCTCTAACCCAGCAGCTTTTAAAAGTGTGGCGGGTAAATGCTGATAAATGGCTTCCACGGTTTTCCTATCAGGTGGAAAATCAAATTGCTGTGTCTTCTTTGCGATACAAGCCTTGAAAGCACATTCAACAGCATAACCTAATAGATAATAAGCACCATCAAAAAAGCCCTGACTTAACAATACTTCAGCCTCTTTGACGCGCAACTCTGCCAATTCCTGAAAACTAGATCGGTTCATAATTGCTGATAAAGCAGGGAATGGCTCACAAAAGCATTACAAGAAAACTGCTACCACTCCGAATTTTCTTCCCGGATTATTCGCATCCACCCGCATTCAAATGAATATCACATTCATCCAAAATATCCTGATCTATAATCGTTTCATTCCGCTCCGGCCCGGTAGAAATAAAGGCGAACGGTGCGCCAGCGATTTCTGATAATCTAAAAACATATTCCTGCGCATTCACAGGTAAATCTTCAAATTTGGAAATGCCTTTGGTTTTTGACATCCAGCCTTCCATCGTTTCGTAGACGGGTTCAGCAGTTTCCAGCGCGTCCGAATCGTAAGGGATTTGATCGGTTTCGACTCCGTTGATGCGGTAGGCGGTGCAGATTTTTATTTCTTCTAAATCATCCAGCACATCAAGCTTCGTCAGTGCCAGCGCGTATAGTCCATTCACCATCACGGCATAGCGGGCAATGACTCCGTCGAACCATCCACAGCGTCGCGGCCTTCCGGTGGAAGCTCCATACTCGCCGCCTTTTTCACGAATTGCTTCACCAAGTTCATCTTTCAATTCGGTTGGAAATGGCCCGGCGCCAACTCTCGTGGTGTAGGCTTTGATAACGCCGAACGTGGCATCAATAACATTCGGGGGAATTCCGGCTCCGGTGCAGGCTCCGCCAACGGTTGAATTCGATGAAGTCACGAACGGATAGGTTCCGTGGTCAATATCCAACATCGTTGCCTGTGCGCCTTCGAGCAAGAGCGATTTATCATCGAGAATTGCGTTATTCAAATAATACGTCGTATCCGTGACGTGCGGCGCGATCAATTCTGACCATTCCCTGCCGTCTTTGATGAGCTGCTCAATGTCAATTGGTTCTCCACCGAGATGCGTCAGAAGGCTGTTCGCCTGCGTCGCATTCACGCGAAGTTTTTCAAGGAAAGATTCAAGATTTGTGAGGTCGCCAACCCGCAATCCGCGCCGCGCCATCTTGTCTTCGTAGGCGGGACCGATCCCGCGCATCGTCGTCCCTACGGCATTGCTCCCACGATGATTTTCGACGCGGCGATCAAGGGCTACGTGGTACGGCAAAATCAAATGCGCACGATTGCTGATTAATAAATTTTCCGGCGAGACTTCAATTCCCTGTTGGCGTAAATCTGAAATTTCAGAAAGGAGCGCACGCGGATCAACGACGACACCGTTGCCGATAACGCAGACGCTGCCGGGATGCGTAATGCCACTGGGGATTAAGTGCAGAACGAATTTTTCTTCGATGTCGTTCTTGCGAATAATGACGGTATGTCCGGCGTTGTGACCGCCTTGATAGCGGGCAACGATGTCAAAGTTTGGCGCGAGCAAATCAACAATTTTCCCTTTGCCCTCGTCTCCCCATTGCGTTCCAATAATTGCTAGGTTCATTTTTAAGGTATTAGCTTTTAGCTTTTAGCTTTTAGCCAGAAATTTGAGTAACTATTTACTTCGGAGTTTTTGAATGAATGAATTAAGCATCCTTCTGATTTCAACGAGCTGACATTGCAATTGTTCGTAGTCTTCATTTCTCAGAAATTGGAGGTCTCTTCCAATCAATAATTGATTTTCAAGTTCGCTTGCTGAACCTGAAGCAATGTCCATAAATCGCGCAAGCTCAACATCAGAACTTCTTCCACAACCTTCCGCGATATTATGAGTTATTGAGCAGGCAGATCGCCGGGTTTGCGAAGTCAATCCGAATAATTCTTCTTTGGGATAATTTGCAGTAGAACGATAAATTCCCAATACCAACGCATGCCCCTTCTCCCACACCATTAACTTTCGAAAATCCCGCATAATCTTTGAGCTATTAGCTGTTAGCAATTAGGTATTAGCCAGATGTTGTCGGAAACTCGCCGTCTCGTAAGGAATGTCTGGCTAATAGCTAACATCTAACCGCTAATAGCTATTACTTTCTTCTCGAGGAACTTCTCAGCCGTAATCGCCGCTTGAACACCATCAGCGACAACGTTCGCCAACTGATAAATCGGGCGGACGCACAGGTCACCCGCCGCAAATAATCCGGGAACTCTCGTTTCCATCAACTCATTCACCAGAACGCGACCGGATTCGTCCAGTTCAACCAGTTCCGTCACGATTTCCGAACTTGGAATCCAACCGATAAATTCAAACACTGCCTTGACAGGAATTGTCTCGGTTTCATTCGTATCCAGATGTCGAATGCGGACAGCATCAACTTCTTTGTCCCCGATAATTTCTTCGACGGTGGCGTTCCAGATGAGGTTAACCTTGCTGTTATGCGAGTACTCTTCAATCAAAATTTTCTGCGCGGTAAAATGATCGCGGCGATGAACATTATTGATTGACGAAGCATAGCGCGTCAGAAAATGTCCTTCCTCGGCGGCTGAATTTCCGCCCCCGATAACGGCTACCGGAACGTCACGGAAAAAAGCTCCGTCGCAGGTCGCGCACCAGCTAACGCCGCGTCCCTCGAATTTCTTTTCGCCGGGAACATTCAACGTACGCGGAAAGCGTCCCATCGCTAAAATGACGGCGCGTGAAGTCGCAATTGAGCCATCGCTCAATTTCACCGAAAACGTGCCGTCAGTTTCAGGCGTGATTTGATCGGCTCCGACGCCTTCGCGGACATCGGCTCCGAAACGTTGCGCGTGCTTGAGAAAGCTTTGCGCAAAGTCATATCCGTTAATCCCGTCCGCAAAGCCCGGATAATTATCAATCGCGGCGGACAAAGCAATTTGCCCTCCCACAAATTTTTTTTCCAGTACCAGCGTCTTGAGCAAAGCCCGTCCGGTATACACGGCGGCGGCTAATCCGGTGGGACCGCCACCGATAATTATTACATCAAAATCAGTCATTCGATCATCCATGAAAATGTTTTGAGTATCCCCTTCAGTGAATTTAACCAACACTGCCAACTAAAGTTGGTACTCAGAACTTAGCACTCAGAACTTTCGTCTAGTTTCAGGCAATATGTGAATCCAGCAGCGATGACAGCGAAGCCGCTGCATTGCTTGGAACGCCGACGATAGTCTCAGCAACTTGTCCGCCTTTGTATAAAATCAACGTCGGAATGCCGCGAATGCCGAACGTAGAAGGCGTATTCGGATTTTCGTCCACATTTAATTTCATGACTTTGGCTTTGCCTTGATATTTCTCGGCAAGAGCTTCAATAGTTGGCGCAATCATGCGGCAGGGGCCACACCAGGCGGCCCAGAAATCTACCAAAACCGGCGTCTCTGAACCAAGCACTTCTGTCGCAAAATTGTCATCTGTAGCTTCTAAAACATGTTCACTCATAATTTTCTCCTTATTACTACTACCAAGTTTTTCTTCTATCGGTCTGCGACATTTCCATACGTCAAGCACCGGAAAATAGTTCGCGTCTGACCGAACTTGCGATTATATCAAAATCAAACGCCTAAGTCTTGTGGCTCACCGCTTGCTCGCCGCAACTAATTGATAAGCATTGAGATATTCTCGCGCCGCACGTTCCCAGGAATGATCGGTCAGCATTCCATTGCGCTGAATCTGCCCCCACGCGGCTTTGTCGTCATACAGCAAATAGGCTTCGTAAAACTTTTCGACGAGGCGATCTGCCGAGTAATCATAAAATTTGAAGCCATTCCCCATCTTCGTCGAACGCTCAAAATTCATAATCGTATCGTCCAACCCACCGACTCCGCGCACGATGGGGACAGTGCCGTATTTCAAACTGTACATTTGATTCAACCCGCACGGCTCATACGCCGAAGGCATCACGTACATATCCGCTCCCGCCTCGATTTTGTGCGCGAGCGCGGTGCTGTAGCCGAAATAAACGCCGACCTGGTTCGGTCGAGAATCGCGGACATGCTGAAAATAATCTTCGTAGCTTTTGGCTCCTGAACCAAGCAACACAAAAAAAGCTCCCGTGTCCAAAATTCGCCAAATCGCATTCGCTAACAGGTCAATTCCCTTCTGCGTCGTCAGTCGCGTAATGATCGCAACGACAGGACGATCAAGTTCCTGCGGCAAGTGAAATTGATCCAGCAGGGCGCGTTTGCATTCCTGTTTTCCCGCCAGATGATCGGGTGAAAAATGCGCGGAGGTAAAGGGATCATGCGCTGGATTCCATTCGTCGTAATCTACGCCATTGAGAATTCCAACCAGATCATTTTTGCGCCATCGCAACAATCCATCCAAATGATTTCCGTACTCGCTCGTTTGAATTTCATCCGCATATTTCCGGCTCACAGTCGAAAGCGCATCGGAGAAAAATAAGCCGGATTTCAAAGCATTCGCCTGCCCGTGAAATTCTAATCCTTGCTCAAAAACATCAGCACCAAGCCCGAAATACGACAACATCTGCGGATTAAAAATTCCCTGATACGCCAGATTGTGAATGCTGAAAATAGTGGCGGTGTTGGCGAAAAACGGATCGCCACGATAAACGGATTTCAGATACGTCGGCAGCAAGCCAGTTTGCCAATCGTTGCAATGGATAACATCCGCTGGAGTCCCGAAACGTTTCATCAATTCAAGCGCGGCGCGACTGAAAAAAGCAAAACGTTCGGCTTCGGCATCGCCCGATCCATAAATATATCCACGTGCGAAATACTCAGGGCAATCAATAAAATAAAACGGCGTATCATCCAGCCAATCCTCATAGACCGAAGCATATTTGACACCTTCGCCAAATGGCACCACCAAATCCGAAAAAATCTGGTAGCCGTTATGCTGACTCACGACATCGCCGCTGCGGAATGACAGTCCGGTGTAGCGCGGCAGAATCACCCGAACTTCAACGCCGATGCGCTTCAGGGCTTTGGGCAGTGCACCGCAGACATCGGCAAGCCCTCCGGTTTTGGAATAGGGTACGGCTTCAGAGGCGACAATAGTAATTCGCATGGTGAATGGAATGCGTCCTTTGATGATGAGATTTTAATCGAAGATGGATACTATGTTCGGAATGAATTATTTGTCAATTTAGTTCAAAATGAAAAAAATATAAACAATTTTTAACTCATTTGTTTTCAATATATTAATCTATTTATGATAAGCATTTTCTACTCATTTTGACCGAAAATAGCTTGACAGTCGTGATAAGATAACCGTGTTGTTTCCGGCAGAACAATAAATATAATTCAATCGGTTCAAGGAAGCGTTCTCAATGCAGGGTCGTTTTTTCACCTGCCCGGGTAAAAAATGTGACTCTCATAGTTCAGCTGGTCATTCGTGGTATTGATTTTTTTGGAGATGAAAATGGATGCGTTACGCTGCTCCGCTCATCCCACAAAAAGCCATTTTAAAGAATCCAATTTTCCCGGTTTTTTGCAATCTCAGCACTTTAGACTTCTCCTCAAATCGGCAATTAGACGGTGATTTTTTCACTGTTGAATTGATCGTGCGATTGATCTAAGAAATAAATCTCATACATAAACATTTAATTTTGACTGCAAAATTTTGAGCCTCCTCACGGCTCTGGTTTTGGATTTGTGTCTTTTTATTGAGGAGTAACCATGCAAGAAAATAAAATCGTCCCGGCAGCAAATGCCCGGAAAAACTCAACCTTCAGTCGTCGTAAATTTTTCACTACCACTTCCGCTGGAATCGTCACCGGATTAGTGGCAACCCATTCAATCGCCAAAAATAATTCATCCGCTCCAGCCCTTGATCTTGTCACTGATCCCGCTTCACGCGCCGATCAATCACTAAAAATTAGAACCGATGCCGCCATCCTCGAAAGAAGTCGCCCGATCCCGAATATTGTCACCAGCGGCGACGAATCGGCTCTCATTAATCGCATCGGATGCTTCACAAAAACTCTCCCGCACGATGCACAGGGAATGGTGAGTGGCAACGCCTACAATCTTTATCTGAAGGCAATGAATTCAGGCTTGCGCGAAGATTACGAAGCCATTCCTTTGGGTGGCGCAGGAAAATTAATTAATCCGCAAGCTGGCTTGGCTTTCGATTTAGAAGGGACAGATTCTCATCAGCTATCAATCCCTGCCGCTCCCGCTTTTTCCAGTGCTGAAGAAGCCGGAGAAATGGCGGAACTGTACTGGCAGGCGTTGTCACGTGATTTACATTTTGAGGAATACAACTTTAATCCGTACATGAGATTCATCGCCAATGACTTGAATCGGTTTTCAGAATTTAAAGGTCCACGCAGCAATTCCCGTGTTTTACCAACGACACTTTTTCGCGGAACTTTCAAAGGCGACGAAGTTGGCCCTTACGTTTCGCAGTTCCTCTTCAAAGATATTCCTTACGGCGCACAGACCATTAAGCAACAGTATCGCGTTCCGAACCTTGGTAACGATCACATGCAAACCTTTAGCAGTTGGTTACGGATTCAAAACGGTAATGCCCCGATTCGCGGGATTAGTTACGATGAAACGCCGCGCTATATTCGCAATAATCGTGACCTCGGCGAATATGTTCATCTGGATTACACCTATCAGGCGTTCCTCAACGCAGCCTTAATTTTATCGGGGTTTGGCAGAACTGCGCTGGATGAAAATAATCCTTATTTGTCGTCACGAACGCAAAATCCCTTCTCCACGTTTGGTGCGCCTCAGGTTCTGGATGTCGTCGCACGCGTCGCTAATTCCGCCCTGAAAGCCGCGTGGTATCAAAAGTGGAATGTGCATCGTCGTGTTCGCCCTGAAGAATTTGGCGGCTGCGTTCACAACACAGTGACGCAAGTTGCTTCGCATCCGATTCACGAAGAACTTCTCCGCTCCAATGCCCTGCAAGCTGTTTACGACTACACAGGTTCGTACCTGCTGCCAATGGCGTACGCTGAGGGCTGCCCCGCGCATCCGGCGTATCCTTCCGGTCACGCCGCGATTGCCGGAGCCTGCGTCACCGTACTGAAAGCATTTTTCAATGAGGATTTCGTAGTTCCAAATCCCGTGTATGCCAGTCCTGATGGATTGGATTTATTCGGGTATCGTCGCGGTTCTCTCACAGTTGGAGGCGAGTTAAATAAGTTGGCTTCCAATATTGCAATTGGTCGCAATGCCGCCGGAGTTCATTGGCGGTCGGATGCGTTAGAAGGATTAAAGCTTGGCGAAGCGGTTGCGCTGTCATGTCTGGTGAATTTCCGTCCGACATTTAATGAAACGTTCCGCGGGTCCAATCTGACGAAATTCGATGGTGAGAAAATTACGATCTAGAGCTGCCATTGCTGTGTTTAGTTCATCGGTACTGTAATTAAACAGGAATTTCAGTACTGATCCCTCACTGAAGAAAGGACAGCAATGACGACTGAGCGTTGTTGGAGATCTGCGACAATTACTCCAACGACGCTCTCCAAATGCA
>JAYVZE010000216.1:0-38745 GCA_043783625.1 Blastocatellia bacterium
TCGGCAGATGAAAGCCTACTCCATCAAAACTTCAAGTACGCAATTTACCAACTACCCGGAACAAATCGTGTCGGAGTACGGCGACCCGAAAGGGACGCAGGCGCACCAATGGGATCGGCAGACGAATACATACCGGAACGTCCATCTCAGTCCGGTCGGCGTTGCCAATGAAACCATCAAGTGGGATCAGGTACGCGACCGTTTTGTCGGAGCCATCGGAGCGCAGATTTCGTATGCGCAAGCGCACTCCCATTATCCCGGCACGAGGTCACAGCTCGAAGACCCCACCAATCCGGGGACGGGGTGCGAACTCGATGGAAAGAGTGTGAGCTGCGCGAAATTAGTGCGGCAAATTGTGAATAGCGGTATTAGGAAAGATAGCATAATTATCCATGGAGTCGTTCAGGGGCCAGGTTATGGAGGGGGTCGGCAAGACGATGGTGAGGGAAATTTGACCGACATTTCGTTAGTCATTGCTAACGGGGATATAAACGGTGATCTAGTGGATAGGCAAGGTGGCCCACGCGAACCTACTGAAACTCCTACCGCGACGCCCTGCGATGCTGTACTTCCAGACAATGTTGATGTTCAGGCTGCATTGGCAGTTGCTACGCATGAACATACAAGCCTACCATTAACTATGGACAAGTTCACGACTGGAGAGTCTCGGCTACCATATCTTCAGGAAGCGGAGACTTTCGCAAGAGCGATTGCCAAAACAACATATCTTCATGGCGATGGGTCATCTTGGGCTAAATTCTTATCAACTGACAAAGGATTCATGGCATACAACAACAGGAAGGGCGTTAGAATAAAGGGACCTGATGCTTTTAATGAAGCCAAAGAAACCCTCCAAAAAGCTAGGAATAGTGATATTGATTCCGTTGATTGTTCTTATTTAAAAGCAATTATTCCTATAGCGAAATCCACGTATGATCGCGCCGAGGCTATCGGGCGGGACAAAAATCAACCAAATGTCTGGCGTGGATATAACGGTCAATACAAAGGTAAAAACCCTCGTCAAACTCCTGCTGGTCGAGTTCGTTATGCTGATAGCGAATTTTGGGTGGTAAATGATTACTTTCCAGGTATTAAAGTTTCAGGGTACTAACATAATCATGGTTCTGAAAATGCCAATAACTTTTGTGTTTTTAATTTTTTGCTACCTTTCTTGTAACGGTGTACCACAAATTGTATCTTCACAAGATAAGATACAATTAAATAAGATTAAGAAGCTTAGCGAGTTACCTGATAAAACATCTCACCAACGTGCAGGAGTTTTTTTTATCGATGACCAAATAGGGTGGTTTTTTCAGGGAAATAATCTTTGGCACTCAACTAACCAAGGTAAAAATTGGTTAAAGATTGCCAAGACTTATACTCCCGTTGTTCAGGAAGATGCTTATGCCTATAGTGGTAGTTTACTTGAGGCAAATTTTCAGAGTATAGAATCCATCTATTTTTCAGACTCTAAAAATGGTTGGATTGTTACAACTAAAAACATCTATCATACAGAAAATAGTGGAGAAACGCTAAAAAAAACTACCCTACTTTTAGAATATATTTTAGATGTGAATTATTCTAAAAATGGGGAAACTGTTTATGTACTAGGGAGAGAAGAGCAATTAACCCTACCCCATACAGACTCTAAAGCACTTAACTTTAACCCTTGTTTATTTTATAGTTCAAATAAAGGAGCAACTTGGACTAAGATTGATGTTCCGGCTGAATCAGGAGCACCTGACAAAATTTCTTTTTCTGATAAAGATCATGGATGGTTAGTTTCACCTAATATAATCAGCAAATTCGATAGCGGAAAGTGGGAAATTTCTAAAATAGATCATTTACGTTGCGGTTCAAAAACCGCCATACAAAAGTTAACTGGACTGGATGAATTTACTTATTATAAATTTACCGTTGCTGGTTTTCCTGTAATAACCACAGCTTTTTTCCTAAATAGCGAAATAGGGTGGATAAGTTTAACCAGTGGCGAGGTACTTCATACTACTAATGGAGGGCGCGATTGGTGCCCTATCATTGAGCCTGAAAAAATTTGGATGCCTAAATACATTTCGACCGATTATTTTGATGAGATATTCTTTGATAATGTAGCCTGCGGATGGGGACGTGATGGAAGAGGCGGATTATTCCAGATTCAATCTGGCGGTAAGAACATATTATTAGTTGACCCCAGTATAAAATTTGAAAATATGTATTTTAAAAACTGCAATCAGGCTTGGGGTGTCGCAGATGATGGAATTTATTCGATTAAGTAGTTCTTTTTTCTTCCGTTGAAACTTCCTACCTTCTCGCAAACCTCCGCGCCGCTTCCCATCTTTTCTTCCAAAAGGCCTTGCCCCTTCCCTGCACCAATTTCTTCAACTTCATTTTCAGTTCATGCGCCGATTGATAAACGGCAGTTGCTTTAATGAAGCCGTACACTTTCTGCTTAAAGGCAGTGAATCTTGCGTGCAATGATGCGAACCTGTTGATTTTTAGCAGGCTTCCTTGCGTCAAGGTATAAATGCGTGCGACAAGAGCCGTGCCGATGATTTTGGCTCCGATCACGGTGAATAATCCAAGCGCGTGCTGTCCGTGCGAGATTAACCAGAGCGCGGAGAGCTTCACGGGAATCAGCAATAACGATGGAACAATAAAAACGGCGAGGGCGGCGTAGGGCGGCAGGTTGGTGATGATATTTTCCAGTTGACGAAGGACAGGCAGTCGTCCGATAAATTTCATCAGCCGCGCCAGATCGTCCCACAACCAATCTTCCAGCAACACGATGACCGCAGCAATCAAGACAAATGGAGCAGCCAGGATTTTTTTTAGTTTCAGTTTCATTCAGTTCATTTCGGGGATTTCTTAAAATTTAAATTGTCACAACGGATAGATATTTTTTTACAGTAACTTGTTACTTACGACAAGAATAAAACACAATCAGCCCTTAGTTTGTGGAGACGCTAATGCGGTCTTGCTCATTGGCAGTGAAAATATTTTTGCTGCGTAGCTTGAGCCAGGGCTAATTATTTTTATTCGAGATTTAGGAGTCCCGACACATGAAATTGAAAATTGCTCTCTTCGTTTGCTTATTCGCTTCCATCATCACCTTCTCTACTTCGGCGCAAGCACAAACCAAAGACATCGTAGACACTGCCGTGGCAGCTGGCAGCTTCAAAACTCTGGCTGCGGCGTTAACCGAAGCAGGATTGATTGACACCCTGAAAAGCGCAGGTCCATTCACCGTCTTCGCACCAACCGATGAAGCTTTTGCTAAGCTCCCCAAAGGCACAGTCGAAGCCTTATTGAAAGACAAGGCAGCCTTAACAAAAATACTGACCTATCACGTCGTCAAAGGAAATGTCATGGCGGCGCAGGTCGTAACAATGAACGGTAAAAACGTTGCTACCGTCGAAGGCTCAACCGTCAAAGTGAAAGTCAAAGGCGGCAAAGTCATGGTGAATAATGCGAACGTCGTCAAAACTGACATCGCGTGCAGCAACGGCGTCATTCACGTCATTGATACGGTCATCATGCCGAAAGCAAAGAAATAAATGTAACTCTTTTCGGAGCAGCGAGACCTCACCTCTCGTCTCCCAATTTTTTAAAATGTCTACTTTTGAAAATTCCGTACAAGTCATTATTGGAGCCACTGGCGGCATTGGTTCAGCACTTGCCCGACGCTTACAATCGCAGGGAGCGAAGCTGTTATTGGCTTCGCGCGATGAAGCGAAAAATGCGGCTTTAGCCAATGAATTAGGAGCAATTCCCTTCACAGTGGATGCGACGAAAACGAGTGAAGTCGAAGCTGCAGTCAATCACGCTGTTGAGGCTTACGGGCGAATTGACGGGATTGCGAATTGCGTCGGATCACTTTTATTAAAGCCTGCCCACTTAACCTCTGACGATGAATGGGCTGCCACGATTGCCGCGAATTTGACTTCGGCATTTGCCACTGTTCGCGCTGCGACAAAGGCGATTAAAGGTGGTGGTTCCATCGTACTGGTTTCTTCTGCCGCCGCCCGGATTGGTCTTGCCAATCACGAAGCAATTGCCGCCGCCAAAGCAGGAGTTATTGGATTGACACTCTCCGCAGCGGCTTCGTATGCGTCACGAAATATTCGCGTTAATTGTGTCGCGCCAGGATTAGTCGAAACGCCATTGACGGCTCGCATTACTGCTAATGAGGCTTCTTTAAAAAGTTCGATTGCAATGCATGCGCTTGGCAGAGTTGGTCAAGCAAGTGACGTGGCAGCGGCAATAGAATTTCTATTAAATCCCGACAATCAATGGATTACCGGACAAGTGATTGGCGTAGATGGCGGTTTAGGTTCGGTGCGTCCGCGATAATTCTTCACAGATAGGTAATAAATTAACAGGATCATCCCAAACATCTTTTCCAGATAAAAATCGGTAAAACTTTGTACCATCACAAAGCTTACTCAGCAATTCAAAATGTTGTTTTGTGCGGCTGATTTCAAGCGGGAAATACATGGATTGTCCGATCATTTTTTGAAGGGCTTCGCTGGGGGAAATGGATTCCAGCGCGCTTTTTTCTTTACCGGAAATCATCGGAAAAATTACGGATTCAAATCGTTGATACGATTGATTGGCTAATTCCAGACTCGAAAAATAATTCAATCCATCAAGGCACGAACGATCAAAATAATCGTGTCGTGAGGTCAATCCGCTTAATCCTGTCCATTTCATCAACAGCTCAGTCGAGAGATGAAATTCTCGTTTGAAGGCTTCAAATTGGGCATTCCCTGCTGCGTCACGGCGCAACAAAATTCCGTCATCGGAAAGCGGCTTCCAGCTTGCGACGCCAAAAGCGGCGGTCAAAGTTGACTTCCCTGCTCTTTGCGCTCCGCAAATCAAATGGACTTTTTCGGCTGGAGAAATGACGGCGGCGGCGTGCAAATGGTAGACGCTCTGATAACGAAGCAGCAGGAGCAGCACCGAAAAAAGATAGGTATTTACTAACAAATTCGGTAGTTCCAGTGCTTGAGAATTGACGATGCCAACGGCGTATCCGTTGTGCGGATTGACACGAAATAACGCCGTATCGGTTTGGTAATAAAACCGTTCCTGATTAGTTGAGCGGGATAATTCGACTACTCCGACTCTGGCAAGAAATTCAGTTGGCTTGGAAACTTGCAGCAGATGCTTTTCGCGGAGCAGTAATTTTATTTTGATTTGGTAGTGAGCGGAAGAATCGGACTGAAGAGGATTGTAATAACGAAAATATTCCAAACAAAGCTGGAATAAAATTGGCGAATCAGTCACGAGACAAACTGAAACGCCGCTCATCTTGAAGCCTAAAGCAAGCACTATTCTTAAAATGCATTTGGGCATCACCGATGGAATTCACCGACGATGCCCAAAAATTAATCACAATAAATGTTCGTCACGTTACGAACCGCCACCGATTGAAGCTGCGCTGGCAGTTGAAGAACCTGAAGCCAGATTCATCTCCATGACAGTGTCAGAGGTTTTCACGGCAGGAGCTTCGTAGTTCGAAAGCTGTCCGACAGTGGCAAAGACAAACCCTGAGCGTTTAGTCACGGCTGCCTCAGTCACTTCGATCAGATGATCCTGCTTCAACTTTTGAATAAAGGCAGAAGTGTCGGAGGCAGTTGTTTCAGAAGAAACACCGAACGCCTTCGCCAACTCTTGATTTAACTCGACAAAAGTATTGGCATTCCCTGAGCGTAAATACTTCCACAAAAGCGTCGCGGAAGAATTCAATGAGTAGTAGTGCAAGCTTTCCAAATCAAGCAGAATGGATTCCTGATGTTCAATCAGTTCCGTAAATGAAGCTTGTTCTTTGGTGACGAGTTTTTGATTTTGAGTCATCATATTACCCGAATTCCTTAATTATTGGTCACGTCCTCGAAGCGAAACACGGCGGATTGGAGCAGCCCGTCGAACCGAACCAGAGGCGGCTGACAAAAATACTGCTGAACCGTCCGGTCCCGGATTATTTGTCAACTGTTGCACCGAATTGGTGTTGAGATTGAGCAGATAAAGCTCAGGGTCACCACTGCGGTTTGAGGTGAAAACTACGCGAGCACTTTCCGGCGAAAATGAAGCTTCACCATCACCAGCTTCAGTGGCTACTTTAAATTCTCCAGTCGCCACCTCTGCAATCGCAATGCCAGTCAGTTTACTGGCTGTGGCAGAAGTTGTAAAGACAATTCGCTGAGAGTCGGGCGACCAGTTGACACCACCGACAACTCCTGCATCTTTCGTCAGTTGGCGTAATTCACTATTTTGGGTTCCAACCAGCCAGATTTCATTCTTTCCGTCACGGTTAGAAAGAAACGCCACGCTCTTGCCGTCAGGTGAAATCGAAGGGGAAAGAGTCACAAAATTACTGCTCGAAACCAACGAACGACGATTTTGTCCATCAGCATTCATTAACTCAATACCGCCATCAACCGAAAAAGCAATTAACGAACCATCCGCAGAAATAGTCGGATTCGTTTGTTCCTGTGAATCAATCGTTAAGCGATTCACTTCAGCAAAAACAGGCTGACGAGTCTTCCAAGTCGAACTGAGCTGCGCGGTAAAAAGCTCATAAGAGCTGCCTTCACGCGAAGCAAAAGTTGCCAGACGTCCGCTCGCTGCCACCGCCGGATTGATGTGTCCGCGTCCGGTATCCGTCAGCGGAGAAACGATGCTGGTATTCAGATCCAGCAAAAATAATTCTGAAGTGCCGGTGCGAGCCGACACAAACATAATATATTCAGACCCGTTATCACTGCGATCCTGCGCTTGAACTAAGCTCTGTCCGGTGATGGTCAGAAATAACAAAGCGACTAAGGTTTTAAGAAACATGCGTGTGGAAAAAGTTGTTTGCATAAATAACTCCAAAATTATGAAACGGTGAGGGCTGAAAACCAAGTGGCTTTCAGCCCTCAGTGTCTAAGCTATTTCACCCGACGGACACGACTATTGCGGCTGTCCGTGAAAATGATTTCTCCGGTTGGGCTGACGGTAATGCCTGTTGCCTGAATGAAATTAAATCCACCTGTAACAGATATTGTTACGGGATCAAGAGCAACATCCATCTGGGCGTTAACCGGAAGACCACCATCTCCGCTATAGCCCGGTGTCCCGGTCGTTCCGACTAATACTGTTCCAACCCCGGCATCAGTGAGCTTGAGGATTTGACTCTTACTGGTGATTGTAGTTCCGAGGAAACCGTTGACCACATAGATATTATTTTGAGTATCTACTGTGATCCCGCGTGGTCCCTTGATCGTGACTCCACTCACTGGCAAGACGGCAAAAGTGCCTGTCCCAGCTCCAGATTCACGAACGATTTGATCGCTCGTATAAGAACAAAGCACTAATCGCCCGCTATTATCAATCGTTATCCCTGTATATTTCTGGGTAGTGGCAAGAATTGATATTGAGCTGATGACTCCAGTACTACCATTAATCTTACGAATTGTCTTCTGATGCTGTGTATCAGTAGAAATGTACGGCTCCGCCAAATAAATATCACCAGTCGTCGGATTGACAGCGATGTCAGTCGTACCAAGCAATTTCGCACTGGTGGCAAACATTCCATCACCAATACTTGAAGGATCAGTCCCCGTGCCAGCAATCGTCTTGATTTCACCGGAATTGATGACGATGGGAGAAGCTGAACCCGCATAGAAAGTAACGGCGGCATTACTGGTATTCAGGAAGCGAACTTTACTGGTTTTTAAGCCTGAAGAACCGGCTGGAATTTGCAGCCCAACAGAATCAACGATGAAGATACCATTGGCGTTAGATTTGACTGCCTGAATCGAACTGAAGTAGGCCGTCGTCGGATCCGTGCTTTCAGGCATCGTCATGGTGGTATCTACCGCATTGTTGACTCGAATAATATTGCCTGGAGCAACTGTTTTCCCATAAATATTTAGTGTCCCTCCGGTTCGATTGACAAACCGCAGAGAACCATTACTCAGGCTCAACCCGGAGGCTTCAGCAATGTAGAGATTCCCATTGCTGTCAGTGGTGACACCCACGGGATTACTGGTAAAATTGGCACTCGTTGCCATTCCACCATCATACGGATCCGCTAAGCCGGAGCCGATCACAGTCGCACCATTACCGGAAGCCACTGTCACCACTCCAATATTTACGGAGCCTCCACTTGTATTTAAATATCTAATCCGACCTCTATTTGAAAATCCCTGATCTGCGAGGAAGAGGCCGTTGGCATCACTTTGCAGGTTCAAGGTCATCGTATTCAAGTCAAAAGAATTGCTGGAAAGTGCTCCACCATCACCGCAAGAGCCAGCCGTAAAATCACATCGGATACCTGAGGTTCCCGCGACCGGGTTGATCGTCGGATTTGTCGTGGTCGCACCAGAGCTTGGTACGGTTTGTGCCCCGCTCACAGCGCTGGCATTATCAATCCGAACCACTGTCTGTCCGAGTGCTCCCAATGAAGTACCATTCTGAGCGATGTAGAGACTGTCATTAACAAGTGCCAGTCCTCCGGGCATTGGACTATTGGTAAATTCCAGCGAATTAGCAACGTCGAACTGCCCCAATTGCACAACTAATGATGCCATTGAAGTGGTTCGATCTACGCGCATGACACGAGCATATCTGGAATCACTGATATAAACATATTGCCCATTACTACTGACGGTGACTGCTTCTGGAGCAAACATAAAGAACGACGTAGCGCTCACCGACCCGGATGAAGGGAAAGCAGGCCAGATGCTATTGTTAGCAGGTTTACCAGTTGTGCCGCTTCCGGCAAAAACACTCAGTACCCCACTTGATGAAATTTTTGTAATCTGATACTTCGCCTGATCCGCCAGATAAATGTCGCCATTGACAGGGTTGACCGCCATCCCTCTCATATTTTCAGGATCGGAGAGAGTACTGCCTGGATCAGTGTAGACTGTTCCAATATTACCGACAGCGATAGCCGTACCACCAATTTGAACATTAGCGGGATTCGTGCCCGTACTCGCGTCAGGCGTAACATTAATGCCACTAACGAAGCGCCCCGGACTAAAGCTGGTGAAGAACAACGTATTCTTATCACCACTCAAGGCAATAGATTTCACGGTCAACAAGTCCACTTGATCCATCGGCGTATTATTTCCGGGAATCGTGCCAAAATAGAGACCTGAGGTAATTTTTTTAATGGATTTGGCCGGAACGGTAACACCTGCAATCTTAAGACTGGCGTTGGTGGTATTGGCAAACCGAATGGAGGCATCACCCGAAATCAGCTTATCAAGAATGTAAACACCACGTGTCGGGTCTACCGCGATTCCAATTGGATTAACGAGAGGTGCGATGTTCGCCTGATTACCATCGCCATACACACCACCGGCAATCGTCGTAATCGTCGGATCGGATGAAATGATATTCTCATTGATGGCAGCATTTGAGCTGTAAGTACTGTTTCCACGATCAACACTGCTGCTGCTGAGAAATTGCAAACCGGATGAAGCACTGTTGCTACTCTGTGAATTGGTAAATTTAAACGGGTAACTAATGTTGTCAATAATTACCTGGGCACTTCCTAAAGTGCTGGAACCGCCATTTTGAAAACTGACAAAATTGAGGATTGAAGTCCCCGCTGACTTGGGCGAGAAATACACCGCTCCCCATTTACTGCTGTCAATACTATTGAAGCTAATACGCTGCGAAAGAGCGGCATTACCATCAGAAGAAAGATTGATTCCCGCGAATCCGTTGGCGGCGATGTTTCCGAATAAAGAACCATCTCCAGCTTTCAGATCAGTTCCACCAGCTAATTGAATAATGGCTGCCGGGCCAATCGTTAGCTCAGCACCGGTTGGTCCTGTCGCGTTGCCAACGGTGGCCGGGTTTCCTGACGTACCAAGAATCTGGATCGGGATCGCACCTTGTCCAATCAAAAATCCTGAACGAGTAAAATCATTGACGGCAGCATCAATCTGGACGGCATTGACTCCATTGCCAACGATAACGTTGGCAGTTGAATAATAATAGCTTTGATCGGGAACTGAAGTTTTTGAATTCCCGCCGTCAATATCTCCCATACCGGAACCACTTGATCCGGCTCCGAGAGCAGCATTAGCACTCAGAATAACCGCCGCGCCCGCATTATTTTCAACCCGTGAGCGAGCAAATCCGGTGAATTGATCATCAACGCCAATCACCCGAATTCCTGCCCCGCCGCTGCGTCGGACAATGCTGTCAGAAAATCTCAACGTCTTACCTGCCCCACTGGCACTATTAATATTGACGCCCGCGCTGCCTGCGCCTCCAGCATACTCAATCACACAATTTTTTAAAGTCACGTCGCCCGTGGCTGAAGAGGCATCAAGACCACCCCAGCTAGAACCACCGGGAACTCGCGTAAAGACGATTTGGGAAGGATTTGTGGTTGGAACGCCTGGTACTCCACCATTGGCAGTTAGTCCGGTTCCAATCTGTAATGTCACATTATTTGCGACGTAGATGACGGCTCCCGCTGGAACAGTTCCTGAAACGGTTGAATTGGCATTCACCAGATACGGCCCGGCATCGCTGAATGAAGAGAAAGAACCTGTATGACCAGCATCAGGTGCAGTCGTAACGCTCAGGCGTCCAACTAAAGTGCTGGAACCTGGACCGTTGACTGTCCCTCCTGTATTAGTCACTCGAAGGCTATAAATTCCCGGTACTGTATTTGCCGGAATGGTGACATTCAATTGAGTTGCAGAAACTGGCGTTGACGATAAGGTGTTGACGATTGATCCGGCAGCATTTAACAGCTCCACGGTTGGAGAACTAAAGCCTTGACCGTAAACTGTGACGGTTGAAGTGCCAGTGTTTTGAACTGCTGCCGGTTCGACACTTTCAGCGGCTACACCAAGATCGGCATAAATAACGTAGCGAAAATAGAAACTTTGCAGTGAGCTGCCCGGAAAACTAAAAGTCCAGACACGGCTTGCACTTCCAGCCGGATCAAGATCACCAAAATCACGCGAGACACCGAGCTTACCATTCGCGGGAACCTGTCCATCATTGAAATAAGCATTGGCTGCCGTTGGCGTGCCACCGACAGCAGTTAAGAAATCTGTAAAGATTAATCGCGTATTATAAAATTTCAAGCTACCTGTATTAGTAATGGAAAATTCACCTGAAACGGTATTCGCTGGAGCGGCGGCAATACAAGGTTTAGTACCACTTGGACTCGCACACGATGTATTGAAAATTTTGGTATGCGATCCACTTGGAAGCATTGAGCTGGCTTCGGTGCGTGCACCTAAAGCAACTTTGATTTTCCCACTCGTAGTATTGATCAGTTGAATCTGTTTGGTGCTGGCATCAAACCTGCCCTCAAACACTCCGACAACTTTGGCATTACTTCCAGCCGGAAGCGATGCTTCAGTTGAGGCTTTTTCTTTGTTGGCGTGTGACGCCGCAGCAGTACGCCGCCATTCGACGGCTCCCGCCATCACTAACATTACTACTGTCAAAGCAATGATTGACGCCGGGCGAATCATTAACTGACCCAAATTGCTCCAAAGTCCGCGACTAGACATATTAATTAACTCCTTAATTTCCTGATACAGCGGGAATACGCCCCGCAAGCTTAGAATATCAACTCTGAGTGTGATGAAATACTTATAAGAACCTTACAAGTTTATTGATACATCCTTGGTCGAAGACATACCACCATCACGAGATCACCAGCCTCCGCCGACAGTTTTATGACAGCGAAAGAATTTGATTATTTGTGGAAGATGCAAAGCTCTTGGACACAGGTGAAGGATTCAGTTAGCGAGTGAGACTAACCGGTTAGCTTTGCAACAAAATCATAAAGACCATGGGGACGATAACCGAAACCAGCTTACGTTTAGAGCTGGTGAGGATTTGTGAGGGATGATTTTTTTTATCGTTACCCATCTGCATTCTAGTTAAGCGTTGCCCTTCCGTCAAGTGATTAATTTTTAACAATTAGCGACTTTTTTCTGGAAAATTCAACGAATTACACTTACTACCTGTCTTCCATAAATAATCAAATGGGTCGTGGCTCCACCTGCTTAGATTTACTGCTTCTTTGCTACAAAGCTATGACTGAGTGATGATATTGCGATTTCTGGTTGTAAATTTTTTTGCGGCGCAACCTTCTCTCCCCTTCCGTCATCTGAATTTTGTGCGCGGCGCAGCGAGGATTAGTTGATCTATCGGGCTGGAGATATGATAAAATCTGATTCTTACATTTGAATGTTCAGACTTCCTGATCCGCTGCTTGCGTTAAGCCATCAAATTGATCAGAAGTAATTTGTAGAGGAGATATAAAAATGGATAACGTATACGATCCCTATTCAAACACTAATAATTCATCAAAAAAAACCTGGGTCAAACTCAGTGCCTTAGGTGTTATTGTTCTTATCGTCGGAACCGTTCTCGGCGCAGCAATTTCCGGCAGAGGCTGGTCGCCCTTCAAATTTTCAAATAACGCCGCCAATCCACCCTTGGTTTTCCCTGAAAATCAACCTCGGGTTAATCAAGCAATAACTTTGAATACCGGCTTTTCCGCCGTCGCCAAAGCGGTGACTCCAGCGGTCGTCGTCATCACCACTGAAGGACGCACACTCGCTCGCGCCCAATCCCCTTTTGGCGGATTGGAAGAATTTTTTAATTTGCCTGACGATCAGGAAGATACACCTCGCGGACTCTCTCCGCGTCAACGAGTTCCCGTGCCACAACAAAAACGCAAGGAAGCCCCTAAAGATGGAAAAGGAAAACTTGTTCCGCTGGGAACCGGATCAGGAGTTATTGTTACGGCTGACGGTTATGTCCTGACCAATAACCACGTCGTCGAAGGCGCAGAAAAGGTTGAAGTCACACTCGCGGATAAGCGTACCCTAAAAGCTACCGTCGTCGGAACTGACCCTAAAAGTGATATTGCAGTTCTGAAGCTTGACGCCACTGGATTACCGACCCTACCACTTGGAGACTCGACGCAGGTTGAGGTTGGCGATATTGTCCTCGCCGTCGGAAATCCGCTGGGAGTTGGTCAGACAGTGACAATGGGTATCATCAGTGCGAAAGGTCGCAGCACCTCCGCTGGTAGCAACAAAGGCTACGAAGATTTTCTGCAAACCGATGCTCCCATCAATCGTGGTAATTCCGGTGGCGCATTAGTTAACTTAAAAGGTGAGCTGGTTGGAATTCCTTCGCAGATTCTTTCCTCGACGGGCGGCAGTATTGGCATCGGATTTGCCATTCCAACCAACATGGCGAAGAAAGTCATGGAGCAGTTAATTGCCACTGGCAAAGTGAAACGTGGAATGCTTGGCGTCAGTGTCAGAGGAATTGATAAAACTTTAGCGGAGCAATTCTCCTACAAAGGAATTACAGGCGCATTTGTAGACTCGGTCTCGCCAGGAATGGGTGCTGAAAAGGCAGGCATCGCTCCGGGTGACATCATTACTGAATTTAATGGCAAGTCCGTTGAAAGCTCCAATGATTTCCGAAATATGGTTTCCGATCTGGCTCCTGACACAACAGTTAAATTGAAAATCTGGCGCGATGGAGCCAGTAAAGAATTCTCGGCGAAATTGTCAGATGCGGATTCATTGAAAGAGGTGGCTGAAGCCGGATCAGGAATAACGCCTCCAGGTGAAGCAGGAGCAGCAGAAGGAGCCTTGGCAGGCATCAATGTCGAGGCTGTCACGCCCGAATTAACCAAACGGCTGGGACTGCCTGCAACGATTCGCGGAGTAGTCGTGACAGAAATTGACGGAGAGAGTAACGCCTCAGGATATATCCGACGAGGCGATATTATTACTGAAGTTGCCAAACAGCCTGTCACTAATCTGGCGGACTTCAATGCTGCCTTGAAAAAGGTTGGCAAGAAAGATGTCCTGTTACGTGTCCATCGTAATGGAGTAGCTGGTGGGACTTATGTTGTGATTCCAGCTCAGGAATAATTTTGCAATTCCTTAATGAAAGCCGTAAGTCGTTCATCCGACTTGCGGCTTTTTTGTTTTAGTGACATTCTTCTTTTTACGATGAAAAGCTGAATCAAGCTTTGCACAAAGTTCATTGAGTCATCAAATTACAATTAACCAATCATCCAGGAGATTACCATGGCTAACCTAACCGCTGGCGCAGCTTATGCTGCGAAAGACTTTAACTTAAACGACCTTAACGGGATTTCGAATGAAACAATCGAAATCCACTTCGCGCTCTACAAAGGCTACGTCACCAATACTAATTTATTGAACGAAAAAATTGCAGAAATGATCCATGGCGGGCAAGCAGGAACACCCGCCTACGCAGAATTAACTCGCCGTCTGGGATTTGAATACAACGGGATGGTGCTGCATGAATACTATTTCGGAAACATGAAGAAGGACGGCAGCCCCGATCCAGCGGCAGATTCAAGCTTTAAAGCCGCCGCCGCCGCCAGCTTTGGAGATTTTGAAACCTGGAAAAAAGACTTTGTCAGCATCGGAACCATGCGCGGAGTCGGCTGGGCAGTTTGCTTTCAAGACCCTTACACTGCAAGACTTTCAAACCATTGGATTACTTTGCACGAAGAAGGAAATATTGCAGGATTCAAACCAATTGTCGTCATGGATGTCTGGGAACATGCTTTTTTCCGCGACTACAAACCCGCTGAGCGTCCCAAATATATTGAAGCTTTTATAAGTAATATGGATTGGGCAGCTTGTGACGGGCGGATTGTTACCCCGTAAGATTGCAATTCATTCTGATGCACAAAAAAAGAAAAACGCAGCTTGTTTAAGGCTGCGTTTTTTTAATTACCAGAGAGGTACTAGTCTGCTAAAGAAACGCCTGGGGCGATGACTTCTTCGACTTCCTCAACTGTGAGTACAATATTTTCGCTCATGTTAGTGTCTCCTTTCACAATGTTAGGACTGTTCAAAGAACAGCGGGTTGCTACTGAAAGAACAGAGAGCCTGATTGTTTGCTCAATTAGCAAAGCAATCAAATTAGCCGAACACCAAAACAAGAAAACTAATTAACAAGCTGTATGCAATATATTTACAACATCTCAGCAAACTTGACAATAGATAAAATGGAGTTTGCTATTTTTTCTTATCCACCACAGCTTATTTTTCCACTTGCAGGTTGAGTTAATTACTTGTTAAAAAAAATTAAATTGACAATTTTGAATATATTGGTATCATTTTTATTGCCTTGCTCTTCACTTTGCAGGCAACTCAGGAGCAGCGTTCACAGTCCAAAAGTTTTTATGCGTTTCACTTATTTTAGAATAATTAGCTAGTTGTTCTCGCGTTCTTAATTATTTCTAAGCGTTTCGGATTTGTCCAAGTTTGTAGAGCTACATCAGAGGCAGGTACTATTAATTTGTTCACCTCTGAGTAGCGGTATTATCAAAAGACATTAGTCTTGCGTTCAATATCTAAAATAGAGTCGAAAAAATCAACCGATCCGAATTGAATAATCTGATTTTTTTCAATTGTAGCGCGATGTTTCGTGGCTGCATTTAAGCAAGTTTTGGTGCTGGTGTCTGGTGTTCAGGGTCTCACACTCGTCAAGTCAGCCATGCCCGATGGGAACCTATCATCGGGCACTGACCTGACCTTTCAGAAAGTTTTGGCTTTGCGTTCAAAACTACCGAGGTAAGACAGAAAAGAATCTGCGACAAGGAGCGTTCTCGACTCAATCGCCTATTCGCCTTGCTCGTTCTTACCTCATCAGCCATCGAAAAATATCTGGTCAACCTGACCAGTGTTAAATATTTTTAAATCAGTTTAAAAAACTGCTTGCATTAGTGTGTCTTACTGTGTAGACTGTTCCTGCCTAGAAGAAAGCCAGTAAAAATAAGGCTTCGCAGGTTATTCACACGATCTTCTCTTGCATATCAATCACATTCGACTTAATAAAACGTATTTTCTGTAGCTCCTCAACCAGTCAGAAAAGTCGTAATTTTTATAGCTATTTATTTGTTTTTATAAGTTTGGCTCGACCGATAATAGCCATTGGTCTGTCCATTGGGGATAACTGTATCTTAGATGGAAAGCGTCCTTGGTCGAGCTTTTCTGCCCGCGTGTATATTACCTCAGCCAACGCGGGCAGAACATTTTCCTCCCTCCCCCTTGTCACTTAAGCTTGAATGCAATGAGAAAGCCAGTCTTCAATTAAAATTGAAGACTGGCTTTCTACCCTATAATTCCAAATTTCATCGTCCTACTTCAGAAAATCTCGATCATCACGCAAAGCGCGCAGTAAAATTTTCCAATACTCATCATGTGAAACATCGTAAGCTCCGAATTGCCTCAGATGTGGCGACATCACCTGCGCGTCAAGCAATAAGTATTGCTGCTGGCGGAGATGTTCGACTAAAGCAAGTAATGCTATCTGCGAAGCATAAGGAACCCGGCTAAACATTGATTCTCCAAAAAAAGCCGAACGCATGGCAATTCCATAAAGTCCACCGACTAAATTTTCACCCTCCCAGACTTCGACCGAGTGTGCATGCCCGCGCCGATGTAATTCGACATACAGCTCCACCATTTCGTCGCTTAACCAAACCTCGTCCTCGCCTACTTTTTCATGACGAGCGCAAGCTCGGATCGTCGCCGGAAAATCAGTATTGAATTCAATTCGATAGGGATGCTTTTGATAAAATTTCTGGAGTGACCGCCTAACTGTAAAGGACTCATCCAGAGGAACCAGTGCACGCGGATCAGAGGTATACCAATGGATTTCTCCAGCTTTTCCACGAGCCATTGGAAACATTCCGTGCTGGTAGGCAACTAAGATTTGGTCAGGCGTGATCTTTAAAAGATGCGTGTGCTTTTTCATTAGCCTCGGTAATAGCTGTTAAGAACGTGGAAAGATGGCTTTGCCACAAGCTACTCTACCAAATCTAATGATTTAACCCAAATTACATCCCCAAAGATTTAAGGAAGGCATCGTATTCTTTACGGTCATCTGCTGGCATTGCCGATATTTTCACCCCAACAAGATAATAATTATGTTCGGCATTATGCTCATATCGAAGTGGGAAGCCTTTCAGAACAATTGTTTTATGTGGCAGCTCCAACTCAATTTCCAAAGCTTTATTTGTGACCGTATCAGGGCTCACCGAAACATGTGTGCCATCAATCGTAATCATTGCAGTTTTTAGGGATATTCCATTTCGACTAACATCTACAGTATGACCTTTAACTTGTCTTGTTCTATGAGTCCCAAAACCTCGTATCTGACAAACAATTGAATATTTTAATGAGAGGTTGACCGGCAAGCGCCGATTATTTCGCCTGTTGACAAGAGCTTCTCGCATCAAAGAAGTTAATCTGGTACTTAAAGTTTGGTTCGCCATAAGTGGTTATGAGTGGTAAATAATTAGTTTTTATTGACCTGATATGAAGGTGAGGAAATTGAGGCCGCTTTACCAGATTTATCTTCGGCTCGAACAAGATTTGTCTGATCTGCATAAAAACTTAGTCGCCCCGTTCGCCCATACGCGACGGGTCTTGCCGTAGCTGAAAACTTTTGAGCGTCAGGGCTGACCAGAATTTCAAAAACATATCCACTGACCGTTCCGCTCAGAAGCTGCTCAGAAACACTGCCTGATTTGGCCAGATCGGTGAAAGTGGCATAGCGCTGTTTCGCCTTAAAGTAAATCAACTCATAACCAAGGATTTCCTGCATCCACTCATTGGCTTCGGCTTCGCTGACGCGAATGCGCTCGTTGAAAAAGAAATTGCGCCCCTGCTTTTTGACATATTTCTGCGTATCCAAATCACCAACAATCCATTGACCTGATTGCCTGATTAATGTCACTTCCTGGGCTTTCTGTTCATTGGGAAGTTTGACAAAAACCGAAGCCCGGTCGCCACTGACTTGCTCTCCCTCAATCTGAACAAGCTCCGGCAAAGAAGAAGCAAGGCGCTCAAAGTCCGGCTCTAATTCTCGCAATTCTTCCTCTTTTAATCCGTCGAGCGCGGCGCGATACACTGACACCGAGAAGCCTTCAAAATATCTTTTATGGCGTAATAAATCGTAAAATTTCCTGACAGTTGAGGAAGGAGTTTCTGCTATTTTTTCTTGTGCATGAATGGCTTCAGTGGCTAATAAAACACACCCAATTGCCAGTACAAGCGCAATTATCCTAAGCTTCATAAAATCAATTCGAGGGGACTAGGGCTGCCTAATGGGTTGTTTTGCGGATAGCAGCAAGGCGGCAAGTAGTAGCTTCAAGGCGGAGCTATCCTACCGAAATATTTTAATAAAGTAAAGAAATGCTTTTTGTATGATGATTAAAAAATAAGCGGAGATTCAAGGCTCTCAATGATAACTTTTGCTGCCCGCGCAGAAGCCTTCGCTTCACCAAGTTTGGCTCGAACTTCCTGCAAATCAAGGCGAGCTTTTCCCAATCGTTCCTGATCATTCAACATGGCTTGCATTTCACGTGACAAAGAATTCCCGTTGAGTTGATCCTGCAATAATTCTGGCGCGACAACCCGTCCGGCAATGAGGTTCGGCATCCCAACAAACGGGACTTTTATAAATGGCGTAAAAAGCTTCCAATTCAGTGCCGAGGCTCGATAACAAACAATCAGCGGAGTGCCGATAATAGCGGTTTCCAGCGTTGCCGTGCCACTGGCAACCACTGCTAAATCCGCTGCATTGATGGCGTTGTAAGTATTACCTTCGATTAATTTTACATTCGGAGCGTCGCCCGTCATCGCAGTCACGACTTCCCTCTCAATCGTTTTGGCTAATGGAATTACAAACTGCCAGTCTGGATGTATTTTATAGCATTCACGCGCAGCCTCAAGCATTGGCGGCAAAATGTAACTCACCTCTTTCCGGCGCGACCCCGGCAATAAGGCAATCAAATTTTTCGTTTCATCAAGCTGATTCTGACGACAAAACTCCGAGCGTGAAGACGTCACTTTCACACTATCTAAAAGCGGATGCCCGACGTAATCAACCTGCACTCCCCGCTGCTCATAAAAAGCCTGCTCAAAAGGCAAAATTACGAGCATCCGCTCTACGTCACGCTTGATCTGCTTCACCCGATAGCTACGCCACGCCCAGACTTGGGGGCTAATGTAATAAAACACGCGATGCCCGTCACGTTTCAGTTTTTTAGCTAAACGTAAATTGAATTCAGGAAAATCTACGAGGATGACAGCAGCAGGTTTTCGCTGTTTCGCAGCCGCTCGCAACGCACGAAAAACTCTTAAAAATTTTGGCAAAGCCGAAGCCACTTCCAACGCTCCCATAATGGCGAGTTCGCGCACATCAATCAATGTTTCCACGCCCGCCGTGCGCAGCTCTTCGCCACCTGAGCCAAAAATTTCAAATTGCCAATCAGGACGTAATTCGCGTAGAGCTTCGACCAGATGCGCAGCGTGTTTATCGCCTGAAGCTTCTCCCGCGACGATCATTAATTTTAGTTTGGAAGGCGCAGTTGGCATTAATAAATTTCCGCCTCGCCTTCGGGTCTCGTGCGCCAACGACGATGAATCCAGAGCCATTGATCGGGAAAACGCCGAATCACTTTTTCGATGACTTTGGCGTATTGCTGCGTATTCAAAATCACATCTTCTTTTTGATTGCCGGTATTGATCGTTGTCAGGGGCGGCTCAAAGCACAAACGATGAATGTTCTTCGCTTCATCCCAAATAATATAGCCCGGTAAAACTACCGCGCCAGTTCGCAAAGCCAGCGTCGCTATACCCGCAGTTGCGCAGGCTTGCTTGCCAAAAAAGTCAATAAATACGCCCTCTTCACGCGCACTATTCAGATCGGCGAGGATGCCGACAACGCCACCGGATTTCAGGGTTTTCAGAACTTCGCGCAACGATCCTTTTTTATCAATGCTGCGATTGCCAAAGCGTGAGCGGTTCGTTTCGGCTAACTGCTCAACCAGCGGATTATCAATTCGTCGCGCTAAAAATGACATCGGATAGCCGTAAATCGAGTGCGCAAAAACCGACAGCTCCCAGACTCCGAGATGACCTGTCAGTAAGATCACTCCGCGCCCTTGTGCGACTGCCAAATGATAATTTTCCAGTCCTTCATATTCGACAATTTTCTCAATGTTCCGGCGATTCAGTTTTGGAAAGTTCGCCGTTTCCGCCAATGCTCTACCCAGGTTTTGAAAGGCTCCTTTTTCGATTCGCTCGCGTGAAGGCTTATCAAGTTCAGGAAAAGCAAGTTGCAGATTTGCTTGCGCGTGACGACGCAGGCGCGGAATTAATCTTCGGATCAACGAAGCAATTCCCTGACCTACCGCGATGGCGGCACGACGCGGTAATAACCCTAAGGCCTGAAAAATCGCCCACGCGAAAAAATATTCAAGGTAGGTGCGTGCAACTCCGCGACGTTTAATGGCACGTGCGAGCGGCGTCGAGTTGTTAATAATTTCCTGTTGCAAGGCAACGAAGCTACCACGCAATTTTGAAAGCTGTCAATTCGCAGTCACCGCTTGACAGCAATGTTTTGGGCAAGCTAAGATCACTTTTCTTTCAAGGGCCTGTAGCTCAGTTTGGCAGAGCGCTGCGTTCGCAATGCAGAGGTCAGGAGTTCGACCCTCCTCAGGTCCACCAATTTATCTCGACCCCCGTTCGGCAGGAATTTATTCCTGCCGTTTGTGTTTTCAGGTGTCAATAATTTTAGTTGCAGGCCAACCTTCAGCTTAGTAATTCCGATTGCCAACCGCCTCTGACTTCAGTAAAATACACTTTCTTAATTATGCTTTTACTTACATAGTTAATTACGCAAGAAAGATCAAAAAGGTGACATATATGCAGAAACTAATTCCGATTTCTGATCTTCAACGGCAAGCCAGAACCATTGTCGGCGATCTCACTTCAAATCATGCGCCGGTGATTATCACTCAGCGAGGACGGGCTTCTGCGGTGCTATTGTCGGCTGCGCACTACTCGCAAATTGAAGCTGATTTAGTTCGGTTGGATGAGCTGGAATTACTGGCGATGGTCGCCCAGGCACGCGAAGCTCTGGCTCAAAAAAAGACGATTTCGCACCACGAAGTCAAAGCACGCCTAGTGCCATCAACCTCCAGTAAAAAGAAAAAATAACCGCTATCATGCCAGTCATTGAATGGACAATTCCTGCTTTTGCTCAACTTGAGGGGCTTCCGCAAGCAGTGGCTTTTGAGATCATCAGCCGCGTAGATTTACTGGAAACCTTCCCCGAAATGGGCGTCTCATTTCAAAGCGTATTTCCTGAGTTGGGAAATTGTCGCCAGCTCATCATCAAGCGAAATTATCGCGTTTTATACGAATTCGATGAAGTAGAAAATTCCCTGATAATTCTTGTCGTACAGCATTGCCGCCAACAACTGCCGACCTCAACTGAGATGAAACTTACGCGATTACTCTTACCGCCTGAAAGTTAGAATTACTGATGTGCCAGCATTTTGCCAGCAAGATGCTGGCACACCAATTGATGAACTTCTATTGCTCCTTCCCCCTCCCAACAATTTGTATTACGATAACCGCCAATCGCAATTACAAATTCGTCTCTCTCGAAAGGAAATTCGCCGCTATGAAACGACCACAGGTGTTGTTATTGTTTGTCTCTTTGTTTCTCTTGCTGCCTGCCTTCGCGCAGACGCAGCCGACTGAAAGCTATCCAACTCATCCCGATTCCGTCGTCCAGCCTGGAGTTCCCAAAGGTGAAGTCATGAAATTCACCTTTGAGAATTCCAAGATTTTCCCCGGGACGTGGCGCGAATATTGGGTATATGTTCCGGCGCAGTATACGCCTGACAAACCCGCTTGCGTCTACGTCAATCAGGACGGCGTTCAGTGGAATGCGCCTGTCGTTTTCGATAATTTAATTCAGAAAAAAGAAATGCCGATTACGATTGGCGTCTTCGTGATGCATGGGCGCGTACTTGCTCCACAATATACCGCGCGAACAAATCCTAATGATCCAAAGGATACGAATGCTGCGCTGGATCGCTTCAATCGAAGCTTTGAATACGATGGATTGGGCGATAATTATGCGCGGTTCATTCTCGAAGAAATCCTGCCCGAAGTCGAAACGAAAAAAACATCTGACGGTCGTGCGATTCGATTATCAAAAAGCGGAAATGACCGCGCCATCGGCGGCTCATCCAGCGGAGCCATCGCCGCATTTACTGCCGCGTGGGAACGTCCTGATGCTTTTTCCAGAGTTTTCAGCGCGATTGGAACGTATGTCGGACTGCGCGGCGGAGATTACTACCACACGCTGCTCCGTAAATTTGAACCCAGTCCGCTTCGCATCTTCTTGCAGGATGGATCGAACGATCAAAACATCTACGCCGGAGATTGGTGGATGGCGAACCAGACGATTGAGCGCGCACTCGCTTTTGCTGGCTACGACATTCAACACGCCTGGGGCGAAGGCGGTCACAGCGGCAGACAAGGGACAGCGATTTTCCCTGACGTCATGCGGTTCCTTTGGAAAGATTACCCGAACCCAATCAAAGCCGGCGAGTCAAAAAATGTCTTTCTCAAAGACTTGCTCATTCCCGGCGAAGGTTGGCAATTAGTTTCTGAAGGCTACAAATTCACAGAAGGTCCTGCGACAAACACGAAGGGCGAAGTATTTTTCAACGATGTCTCTAACAGCAAAACGTACAAAGTCAGCTTAGACGGCAAAGTGAGTGAATTCATCACTGACACAAAACGCCGGGACGGTCAAAATTTCGGCCCCGATGGAAAGCTTTATCAGGTCACTGTCGGTGAATTGAAAATTACGGCCTACGATCCTGATGGCAAGGGCACGATGGTCGCTGAAGGATTTCAAGGAAACGACATTGTCGTGGCGAATAACGGTAATATTTACGTGACGAATCCCAACACTGCACCTGAGCCGAGCAAAGTCTGGCTCATCAAACCCAACGGCGAAAAGAAGATTGTAGACAGTGGCTTAACTTTTCCAAACGGCGTCACGCTCTCGCCCGATCAAACTTTGCTTTACGTTGACGATGCGCGTTCGCATTGGGTTTACAGCTATCAAATTCAGCCGGATGGATCGCTGGCGCATAAGCAAAAGTATTATTGGTTGCACGAATCGGACATGGCGGAAGATGCTGCGTCTGACGGCATGCGCGTAGACCGTGATGGACGTTTATACGTCGCGACAAAAATGGGGATTCAGATTTGCGATCAGGCGGGACGCGTCAATGCGATCATTCCGACACCGAATGGCAAAGTAGCGAATTTAACTTTTGGTGGTGAGAACTTCGATATTCTTTACGCCATGTGCGGCGACAAAGTTTACAAGCGCAAGCTAAAAGTCAAAGGGGCATTTGGTTGGGATAAACCGAACAAACCAACGAATCCGAGGTTGTAAAAATGTAAGCTTATTGGTGCGCCAGCATCTTGCTGGTCTGTATTGGGTTTGCCAGCAAGATGCTGGCAAACCAGTTTTTAAGGCAATTCCCGCACTCGAATATTCTTAAATTCTACGGGTGAGCCTTCTGCTTCCAAACATAAATATCCAGTGCGCGGTTCAGCATTGTTACCGCCGGAAACTTCTTCACCATTTACCCATAAGCGAATTTCGCCGTTGATGCCGCGCACATAATAATGGTTCCAGTCGCCAAAACCACGACTTAAATTTTTACGAGGGAAGCTCCGCGAACCGTTCGGAGACAATGGTGGAAACGGATTGAGCTTTGAGTTTCCGACTGCAAAAATATCTCCGTTCGTCGTGAAAAATTCTCCCTTTTTTCCGGTCTGCTTGAAATATTTTTCAAAATAGCCGTGATCCAACATTTGTACTTCAATGCCCCATTTCGGCAGCGCATCAGGCGATAAATCTTTCAGCGCTTCATCAGGAACCCACGCGAAAATTCCAGAATTTCCGCCTGATTCCAAGTGCCGCCATTCCGCGACTAATTCAAAATTCGTGAACTGCTGTTGCGTACGATACACGCCAATCGGCTTACCCGTACTTTTGACAAAATCTCCATTCCATTTCCACGTGTCAGGCGTATCGTTGACACGCGCAAAATCTTTTTCATTCAGCGTCCGCCATCCAATGCCAGCCCCGTCAATAAAGGCTTTGGGCGCAGTTTGACTTTGCAAAAAATTATTACGAATTGCGAAGACGGAGGACAAAGCAACCGCGATCAAAACCAGTAGAAGAATTAAACCAACCCGCTTCATAAACGACCTCACTGAATTTCTTACCGCAAAAGATCAAAGAGACAAGGGATCAAGGAACGTCTATCCAGAATGTTCTTTGAACCTTTGTCCCTTTGATCCTTTGCGGTAATTTTTTATTTACTTTTTCGTACTATCCGAAGAATTACGCGCTTTTACTTTCTCCAACATCTGCTTAATCGCCAGAGCGTCAGGAGCGTTCGGTAAGGCTTCCAGATACGCTTCCAATTCCGCCGCTGCTTTATCCATTTGTTTACGGCGGACATGGATATTGAAAAGGTACTTATGAGCATTCGCTAAATCTTTACCGCCCAAAGCCAGCGCTTTACTAAAGGATTTTTCCGACTTCTCCAGACTGGACAAATCCTGCGGCGTTTTTTCCAGCCACGCGATGCCTAAATAAAGATGCGCCATCGGAAAACTTTCATTCAACCGAAGTGCCGCATCCAGATGCTCTATCGCGGCATCGTAGCGTTTGAATCTCGTCATCAAGATTCCTAAATTGATATAAGAGATTGGATACTTGGAGCTGATCGCAATCGCCTTTTCAAATTCTGCCTGCGCTTCCGGCAATTTTTCTTCGGCGATGTAGCATTCACCCAATTTATTCAGTGCCAGCACATATTCGGGATAAGCTTTGATCGCATCCTGAAATTGTATTTCGGCGTCACTGTGCTTTCCTTCTTTCACTTTCTTCAAGCCCTGTTCATAGCTTTTCTTCGCCGCTTTGGGAACATCCTGCGCGAACTCCGCCGCCGAAATCATTTTGTCTTTTGATGAATTTGTGTTGCTCGGTTTTTCGCGTAAATAAATTTGCGCGGTAAACGTTCTCGAAATTGAACCGGACACTTCGACATTTTCCTGCGCTGCTTCATAGGTAAATCCGTCACTCGGCACGACTATCTTGTAGTTATTACTGGGGAGCGAACGAAATTCAAAATTCCCAACACTATCCGAAAAAGTGTCCGAATAAATTCCACCGCTGACAACTTCCAGCACCACGTGGAGGCGCTGTTCGGGCAGGCGTCCGCTGGGCATAAATATTTTTCCACGAATGACATGGCTTCGTGCACCGGAATTTCCATCAGGGCGTGTCTGAGTCTGAGCCACACCGGAAAGACCAAAAATAAGTGTCAGGATCAAAGCCAATAGACGAGAATTGCGGCGCATAAAACTACCTCCTCAAATTGTTCGGAGCGAAAATTGAATCGAAGTATTATCAGCTTATACCTGAATTATTCCAGAGGAAAGTCTTGACAGGCTTCGCCGACTCCATAATAATCACGCTTTCGTAAGCAATCATGAAATTCTCAACTCTTACAACCAGCCCGCGTATCGCAGCCGCCAACAATGATTGGCGATTTTATGCGAACTTTTATTTTTACTTTAGCAACGACAGCGGGGTTGTGAGGCAACAGGTTTGACGAGAAAAACTAAACGCCTTAAATCAAAGCCCTGCATTCCCGATGAATGCGGGGCTTTTCGTTTATGAAAGAAATTACTGAAAAAATTTGTGTCGCTTTTCAAGGTGAGATGGGAGCTTTTAGCTCCGAAGCCGCACGCCAATTATTAGGCGAAGAAATTCAACTCATTCCGTGTGAGACGTTCGACAAAATGTTTGCTGCAGTGGAAGATCACACCGCCGATTATTGCCTGGCTCCGCTGGAAAACTCGCTCTTCGGCTCGGTCTATCAAAACTACGATTTATTGCTCAAGCATGATTTTCAAATTGTCGGAGAAACTACGCTGCGCATTGTCCATAACCTGATCGCAGCCCCTGAAACAAAGCTCGAAGACATCAAATCAATTTATTCGCATCCGGTAGCGTTGGGGCAATGCCGCATTTTTTTACAGGCGCATCCGGCGATGAAATCCATCGTCGCCAGCGATACCGCAGGCAGCGTCAAAATGATCATGGAAACCCGTGAAGTTGGAGCCGCCGCCATTGCCAGCAGCTTAGCCGCCGTCGTTTACAACGCCAAAATCCTGATGTCAGGCATTGAAGATGATCCGCAAAATTTCACACGATTTTCGTTGCTGGCACGCGCCGATGAAGCCGCTTCGCATCCGCTGCCGGAAATCGAAGATGCCAAAACCTCGATTGTCTTTTCATTGGAAAACAAAACCGGATCGCTGTATCGCGCGATGGCAGTTTTTGCGCTGCGCGAAATTGACTTAACCAAAATCGAATCGCGCCCGATGATCGGACGCCCCTGGGAATATAGTTTTTATTTAGATTTCAACGGACATACCGCCGAAAAGCGAGTGCAAAATGCGCTGGCTCATTTAGCGGAATTTGCTCCGTTGGTGAAAATTTTAGGCTGTTACAAAGCAGCACAAACTTTGGGAGCAGTTAGCGATTAGCTATTAGCTGTTAGCTCTCAGTAGTCTGGCTAACAGCTAAATGCTAACCGCTAACTGCTCAATTCATTAGGAGAACACTATGATCGTCGCAATGATTGCCAATGCCACACCAGAACAAATTGAACATATTTCCCAGCGAATTCGTGATTTCGGATACGTTCCGCACGTCCTCAACGGTGAAGAACGAACCGTTATCGCCGCCATCGGAAAGGGCGATAAAAAGGAACATATCGAATCACTGAAATCCGCCGATGGAGTCGAAGACGCTTTTCCCATTCTACAACCTTACAAACTCGTTAGTGCCGAAATCAAAAAAGAACGTTCCACGATCAAGGTCGGAGACATCACCATCGGCGATGGTGGCTTAGTCGTAATGGCTGGGCCGTGTTCTGTTGAAACACGCGATCAGTTACTGTCTACGGCTGAATGCGTTGCCAAAGCCGGAGCGCAAATCCTGCGTGGCGGAGCCTACAAACCGCGTACTTCACCTTATGAATTTCAGGGCTTAGCCGAAGAAGGATTGAAACTCCTCGCTGAAGCCAGAGCGCAAACCGGACTGAAAATTGTGACTGAATTGCTGAACTCGGATGACGTAGATTTAGTCGCTGAATACGCGGACATCCTGCAAGTCGGCGCTCGCAACATGCAGAATTTTGAATTGCTCAAAAAACTTGGCAAGGTGAATAAGCCTGTCATGCTGAAGCGTGGCTTATCCGCGACGATCAAGGAATTTTTGCTCTCAGCGGAATACATCGTTTCGCACGGCAATCAAAACGTGATGTTGTGTGAACGCGGCATTCGTACCTTTGAAACTGCCTTGCGCAATACGCTTGATTTGGGAGTCGTCCCCTTGCTCAACGAATTAACGCATTTGCCTGTCGTGATTGATCCAAGTCACGGAACCGGCAAGCGCAGCCTCGTCCCGCCCGTCGCCAGAGCCGCCGTCGCCATCGGAGCCGATGCCATCATGACCGAAGTGCATCCATGTCCCGAAGAAGCCTGGTCAGACGGCCCGCAATCATTGCGCTTTGAAGATTTCGAGAAAATGATGAAGGACATTCAGCCTTACATTCAATTGCGTAAGCAAGCTGCGATGGCGGCGTAACTGGGAGCGCCAGCATCCTGCTTGCCGTGCGAGCGCGTGCAACGCCGCTCGCACTCGCGTGGCGAGGAGTGTTCGTGATCTTCAGGGAACTTCCGGCGCGAGGTTCGTTTGCCTTGCTCCGCTGGCAAACGAAGCAAGCAGGATGCTTGCGCTCCCAGCGATTTTCTCAAGCTCGTGAAGTGTGATAATTTGTTCGACGATAATAAACAATTAATTTATTTCTAAATTAGCTTCACAGTTATGGCGACCAGAAAAAAAAACGCACGGATCACCACGAACAACGATCTTGACTATTGGATTACGCAAAAAGAGTTTTGGAATATGGTGCGCGAAGGCGTAGTCATTCAAACCGGCGAATTCCCGCTGAGTGGGAAATTTCGCGGCAGAGAAGATCAACTTCTGATTATGATTCAGCACGTCGTCCTCAACAAAGCGACGCCGATGCATACGGACGAAGTCCTCGGAGCTGCCCGCTACAAAAAACGAAAATAAGTCCGACCCAAAGCTTTATCAATAATTTTTTATTTTTTTCGGAACATTCGTGAGCCTTCCGCGTTTGTGTATGCACGTGTGAGGAAGACTTAAATTGAAATAGAATGGTAAAGCTCAGAGGTTGGCGATGAAGGATTGTCAGCAGCTAGTAGCGTCGCCGTTCTTTCTCAGATCGAGTCTGAAATAACGTAAACCAGAGTGGCTATTCGCCAAAGCGGTAGGTAAGAGGAATCTGTGAGGGGATTCTGATTACCTGCCGTTTTTCATTCAGGCAGAAGCCCGCACGCAGTAAGGGCGTCTTTTGTCGAGTAAAAGACGCCCTTACTGCGTGCGGGCTTCTGCCTTTGTAAATATTTCTGGAAGAAATGAAGCATTGAAACTTTCCACTAACTGCGCCGGGTGCTGCCGGCTACTGGCGTCGTGATAGTTCGCCGGTAACGCGAGTTATCGGCGAGCCGTCCGTTTCTTTCTTCATTAATCCTCCTTTGACTACTTTCGGGCCGAAGCTACAAAGCTTCGGCTTTTTGTTTTATTGTAGAAGTTATTTTGAGAATAGAAGCCTCTTTACGCTGAAAGCGCAGCAAGACGGTCGCTGCCACTGGTAAAGATGCCATAAAAAATCGCGTCCTGAAGGGACGCGAAAATTCTGTGCGTCCCTTCAGGACGCAATAAATATAATTTCCCAATACCAGACGTATTACGTCTGGCTACCATCTTTCAGCCGCTTCGCGGCAGAAATTCATAACAAAAATTTACGGCTTTTGTTTCTGCGCTTCTTTTTCTTTCATCGCCTTCACAGCGTCCTGATACGCACCGTTCGGAATGTCACCCATTTTGATAGCCAGATCGAACGCCGCCGCTGCGTCTCCAGGGTTTCCCAGAAAATCAAGAATTTTTGCTGCCGAAACATAACTGCGCTGAATCAACCAAAGCTCCGTTTCTTTGGAAGCATTATCCGCAGCATCTTTGTAATATTGCACCGAAGCGTAAAGCTCTTCGTCGCGTCGCGATTGATCTTCCGTCTTCATTTTTGAAGCGGCTTTGCTGCTGATTTCAGCCAAGCCAAAATAAGCGCGCGCATTGTTTGATCGAACTTTCAGGACATCTTTCAAAACCGCTTTCGCTCCGTCGAATTGCTCGGCACGAATCAATTTATCCGCTTCATCAATTTTGGCGACGATTTCCTGATCGGCGTTCGAGATTGAAGTTGCTAACGTGGGAGCATTTTTGGCGGCTACCTCACGCGCTGCTTTGTACCGTTCGAGACGCTGCGCATTGTCAGTTAAGCGCGAGGCTTCCTGATCGAATTTGATATTTTGTAATAAGCTGGGCAGATATTGCTTGATGTCAATTCCGGCATTTTCCGCCTGTCGCATCTGATCGTAAAAATGATAGACCAGCACGGCTCCGCGTTCATAAGGAAAACTCAACTCATAAACGCCGCGTTCGATTTCATCGTCCATCGCTTTTTTCAACGCCTTTTCATCGGCGTAGCGTCGGGATAATAAAGTCTCAAGGCTGTCAATCCGGGCATCAATGGCACGCGTCAAAGAATCGGCAATCAGAAAATAAGCGTTACTGTCTTTGTATTCCGGTGCGGATTTGTCGCCGCGACTATCTCGAAGTTTGCGGAGCTGCGGGCCAATCAAGGCAACTTCCTTGACCTGACGATCTACAATCGGGTCGAGTACAAAGCGAATAAATCCGCGCCGAACTGCGGTGTTCGTATCTACATTCGCACCCAGAAAAACGTAGTAGGTATCACGCACCACGCGCAAATTAACCGCATTGGAAGCATTCAATAAATCAGGGATGACCACGAAACGACGCACCCGATTTTGCAAGCGATATGTTTCTGTCACCTTTTCCCGTGTAGAATTTTGCACACGTGGAACGTACGCCGGAGGCAATTCTAAAACTGGTTCCGTATGCAGATATTGGATGATATTCGCAACCGCATTCACTGCCGACTGAACATAATTTTTCGCTGCCGTTTCGTGTGCCTGTAAATATTTCGGCATTAATTGCCCAAATTTTGTTTCGCGGTAAAACTCCTCCAATAACAACGCAAAATCGGTAATTTGCCGAACGTCTTCCGGCAATTTATCTGCCGCTACGTCGACGGAAAAAGAAGGAGCCGGCGTCAGCGTCAGAGCGAGGCTTAAATACGGCGCCACCGCCGAAGCGTCAATGCGTCCCTTGCTGTGCGAAGTCACATAAGCCTGCAAACGACGCACCAAACTTGGGTTGATATTTTTCAAATCTTCGCGGAGCTGCAAACGCAACGAAGCCATTCCACGATTGCCGGGTTCAAAATCAAAGCCGGCCGCATTCATCGCCGCCATCATCGCAATCACCCGCGCATCTGAAGTGATCTCAACATTCAAATCGGCTAATGTGACCTGATTACGGTCTCCTAACGCCAGCTTGCGCGTGTCCTGGACGGGAGGTTTAGCAGGAGCCGCAGGCGTTTTCGCCGCCTCCTGCTTTTTCGCTTTGTCATCTTTCCTGGACTGTGCGAAAAGCCCGAGGGAAGCAGATAAAATAAAAACCAGTAACAACGTTTTTTTCATAGAGAATAATTCCGAATTTTGGGATTGATACAAACTCAGATGTTAACTGGCGGGATTGATGATGTCCAATGAGTAGGGCAAACTTTCCAGTTTGCCTTTTCCATTGCGAACTATTTTTATGGAATAAGAAACCGTGAAAAGGTTGTTTGGTTTTCTTGATTGATGGTTTGTCGACACGAAGCAAACTGGAAAGTTTGCTCTACATTTGCCCTACGCCCCGGTTGCGCCAACCAATTGAATCTTTCCGGTGGGCTGCGCAGAGCCGCCTTGTGGCTCCATCGTGACGGCGGTAGCGGTTAATTTGGGAACTGTTGATGACGGGACGGAGACGCGAATTTGTCCGCGTCCGTTAGCATCAGTACGGAACGTGGCGGCACTTAATTTTTGCGCATCGTTCGTGATGTACCAGAGCTGATAGACCTTATCAGAAGGCGTCGCAGGTAAATCCAACACGTAAATGACCCATTGATTTTGTTTCGTATCCCAGAAAACTTTCGCTTGCGCGGCTGGGGTTTCCTGTCCTTTCAGTGAAACGAATTTCGTTGTTTGGGTGATTAATTCGTTAAGCTCCTGCGAAGTCGCAATATTTAATTTTGACAGCTCATCCACCTGCTGCGCTAACACGTCGCGCTGGTGAATTATTTGATTATTTTTCCAGAACAAAAATCCGGTCGTCAACGCCAGCAATAACGAAGCCGCCGCGAATAATCCGGTCGCAGGTTGCCAATTGAAAATATCAAACCAACTGGATTTACGCGACACTGGCACAATTCTGGTCGGCACAGGGCTGACGTTATTTTCGGCTTCGACACGTTGAAATAATCGGGCTTTGACAGAGGCAGGCACAGGCGTAGCGGGCAACGCCAGCGGCATCATTGCGGCGGCATCGGTGAGTTCATTCAGTTCACGCCGTTCATCGGCTGAAGCGTTGCGCAAGTAATTTTCAAACTCGCGCAATTCAACTTCGTCCAATGCGCCAACGGCGTAGAGTGAAGCTAATTCTGTGAACTTTTCCGCGTCCATCATTTTTATTGCCCTCGTAAATGACGCAACTGATCGCGCAATTTCATCATGCCGAGACGCATTCTGGTTTTGATCGTTCCCAGCGGTTCGCCCAATTTTCCGGCGACTTCCGATTGTGAAAGACCATGATAATAAGCCAATTCCAAAGCCTGCCGCTGATCCGTTGGCAAGCTCACTAAAGCCTGACGTACGATCAATGATTGCTCATTCATCCAGGTTTCCTGTTCAGGATTGTCATCCGCGACAGGTTGATTAAATTCTTCCGACTCCACCGTCGGATTCCGGCGCATGGAGCGCAACCGATCCAGCGCACGACTGCGCCCAATCGTCACAATCCACGAACGCAGTTGACCACGTTCGTCATTATAGTCTGCCGCCTGCTGCCAGAGTTGCCAAAAAGTTTCAATGACAACATCTTCAGCATCCGCAGGTTGGTGAACAATTCTGAGCGCAAGGGCATACACCAATCCCGAATATCGCTCATAAAGCACATCGAGCGCAGCTTGATCCTTCGCACGTAAACGCACGATGATTTCCGGTTCGTCTGCCGGAATATTTTGCTGCGGGTGTTCGCCCTTCACTTCCAACCTCATAATTACATACGCTCAGTTGAGCAATTCAGATGTATCAAGTTTAAAGAGTAGGCGGTAGACGGTAGCTGGTAGCTAAATAATTGCGAGTATACGGTTCGTCTAAGGGGGAAAACCACCGTCTACTGTCTACCGCCTACTCTTTCCTCTCATTCATACCGCAAAGCTTCAATCGGATCAAGCTTCGCGGCCTTCACAGCCGGCCATAACCCGAAGCCAACTCCCAACGCCACCGAAACCACAAACCCCGTAATCGGTGCCCAGAGCGGAATAAATGTCGGCATAAATAACTTCACCAGCTCAGCAACAATCCATCCGAACAAAATTCCCAGCACTCCGCCAAGGCCTGTCAGAGTAGCAGCTTCGACCAAAAACTGCGAAATGATGTCGCGCTTTTTCGCGCCAATGGCTTTACGAATGCCAATTTCTTTCGTCCGTTCGGTCACACTGACCAGCATAATATTCATGACGCCAATGCCGCCCACTAATAATCCGACGGAAGAAATCGCCACCATTAACAAAAAAACCCCGCTGGTGATGGATTGAAACTGACTGACAATATTATCCGCCGTAGAAATTCCAAAGCTGTCGGGAGAGTTGTAAGGAACTTTTCTTCGTTTGCGCAGTACTTGCCGGATTTCTTCGACAGCGGCATCCAGCTTGCCGGTCTCAGCCGTCGCCATAATGAAATTATCTTCGAGATTTGGATAAATCTTCATCAGCGAAGCGTACGGCAAATAGACTGATTTGTTTTCATTGCCGGGGTCTTCGGCACTCACCAGAAAATTATCCCGATTTTTCATGACACCGATCACCCGGTACTGCCTGCCGTTGATGATGATTTCTTTTTCCAGCGCACTAATCATTGGCATTAAGGTATTGGCGACATCGCTGCCAATCACGACCACATCAGCGCGAATGGCATTGTCGGATTCATTGAAAAACCTTCCCTCTTCAATTTCTGAAGTCCCCATCTTGAAAAAATCCGGCATGACTCCCTTGACCGTCGCATTCGACATTTGATTTTCTTTGTATTTCACCTGCACACGTTCAACCATCGGCCCCTGCGTAAAATCTACCGGAGAAATCAACGCCGTCACGTAGGTGACAGTACTGCATTCATTTTGGATCGCCATCGCGTCTTCGAAACTGAGCGGCTTGCGCGTCCGCTCTTCATACGTCGGAGCGAAATTAAAGCCGGGATCGAATTTGTAGATATAAATCGAATTCGTTCCGAAGGATTGAATTTCTTTCGCCACACGCGCATCAATCCCGGAAACAAACGCGGCAATGACAATGACAGTCATCGTCCCGATAATGACGCCGAGAACGGTCAGAAAAGAACGCAATTTATGCTGGCGTAACGTATCCAGTGCCATCCAGACATTTTCAAGCCAGTTATTCATAAAATTTCTATCCGATAAAAAAATAGCTCTGCGCTGATTTTTTTCATAACCAATTCTCTGAACACGTCGTCTTGTAAGTATGGGAATTGATGAAGCTCATTATTTCCCACGACGCGCCCGTACTGTTATCGTATCGTTATCGTATCAACGAAGCTATGGTGAATGTTAGCAAAGTAATTGTGATCGAGGAACCACGAACAGTCGTCTTGACCGATGATGAATTAGTCGCCGCGACAGTCGCCGGTGATGAGACCGCGTTCGCGCAGCTCTTTGCCCGTCATAAAAGATTAGTCGCTGGAATCGCGGGAAGATTTTTTCCGCGTCAGGAACAAATCGAAGAAATCATGCAGACCAGCTTTTTCAATGCTTATCTGGCACTGGGAAGATTTCAGGGTGCGCAGGAAAATTCTTTTGCGGCGTGGTTGTCACGGATTACAGCCAATGCCTGCTTCGATGAATTGCGACGCCGACAACGGCGCAAAGAAAATGTCTTCAGTGATTTTGATGACGACGAAGCTGAAACTTTTGATAATCGCTTAGCCGAAAGTAAAAGCGGCTCAGGCAACGAGATGCAATTAATTTCTCGTGATCTGGCTGAAAAATTACTGGCGAAGCTGAAACCCGAAGACAGATTGGCAATCACTTTGCTGTACGAAGAGGAATGGTCAGTCGCCGAAATCGGAACATTTTTTGGTTGGTCAAATGCCAAAGTAAAAGGTCGCGCACATCGCGCCAGACAAGCCTTACAACAGGCTTTCAAGCGTTTAAAATAAGTGGGAGTTATGCAACATAACCAATACAATCAGGATGATTCCAGTGAAGCGCTGTGCCGCCAAATCCTCCTGACGGCACGCACCGATCAGGATGAAATTGAAGCGGCAGCGAATTCGCCGTTCCTCTTCCAACGGATCAGAAATCAGATTGCGGCTGAAGATAACTCGTCTCGTCAAACAGCGGTTACGAACAACCGGAATCTTTTTTCAGCATTACTCGCTTCCTTTAACTGGCGTTGGGGATGGGCAATTCCGGCGACGGCGTTAGTCCTTTTCGGATTCGTGATGTTGGCGACAAGATCGAATTCAGAGACGAATAACCCAACTGAAACCGCTGCCAACATTGCTCCCGAGCCGATTGGAAAGACCGGAAATATTGAACCATTAGGATATCAGGTTCGTAATCCTTCTTCTCAAAAAATGACGGCAGTCAAAACTGCTTATCACCCGTCAATGAAGCGCCTGCCAACCAGAATCCCGCGAGTGAATAACATTGAAGCCGCCGAAGAAGTCACTGATTTTCTGCCCCTGACCTATCTGTCAGAAACGGCGGCGGCTGACAGCGGGCATGTTGTACGGGTCGAAGTGCCGCGTACGATGATGGCTTCGATGGGAGTTCCCACGAACCGCGAACGCCACGCAGAATTTGTAAAAGCCGATGTCATCATCGGAGATGACGGTTTAGCCAGAGCCATTCGTTTCGTTCAGTAAAAATGTTGAGGTAATTTTTTATGTCCAGAATTTTTATTAAATTTGCAATTTTAACGTGTTGCCTGAGTCTTTTTAGTCTTGCCGTTTTGGGTCAACCTGGTGGACGTGGCGGCGGAAGAGATCGTGATTTCGGACCCGGCGGACGTGAGCATCAACCTCCGCCACCGGACGGGAAAAAAGAATTTGAGCCAGGTCAACATCCTGAGCGCGGCGGGCAATCATTTCGCTTTGTTTCTTCAGAAATGCGCTTCGGCGGCAAGACCGTTAAAGGTGCGCCGTTCACTGCGACTTCGGAAACTATGATGACGCGCACACTTGGCAATGGCAGCAAAATTGAGAATAAATCCACTGCTACAATTTCACGCGATAGCGAAGGTCGGACGCGCCGCGAACAATCATTGCAGGCGATTGGCTCCTTTGCGCCTTCCGGTGAAGCTCCCAAATTGGTATTTATTAATGATCCGGTCGCAGGAAAAAACTACGTTCTCAATTTGAATCAAAAGACTTTTGACCAGCGCCCGGCACATCAGGGCGGAGAGCCTCCGACGAGACCTGCGCCGCCGCAATCATCCAAGGCCAAGAGTGAATCATTGGGAAAACAAAATATCGAAGGCATCGTAGCCGATGGTACGCGCTCCACGATTTCCATTCCAGCGGGAGAAATCGGTAACGATCAAGCCCTGGAAATTGTGACTGAACGCTGGTACTCCAGCGAACTTCAGGAAGTTATTTTAAGTAAGCATAGTGACCCGCTTCAGGGAAACCATACTTACCGCTTGACGAACATTGTTCGAAGTGAGCCATCACCTGCACTTTTTCAACCTCCCGCAGATTTCACGGTTAAGGAAGGTCGTGGATTCGGCGGCCCGCCACGTCCGATGGATCGCGGCAAAGGCGAGGCGAAAAAACCGAACGAAGAAAAATAATGGAGTCCAGCCTGGTACGCCAGCATCTTGCTGGCCTTGCATTCTAAGGCTTGCCAGCAAGATGCTGGCGTACCAGGCTGGACTCCAATTCTATTGCCCAAAGGCCTCTCACATTCTCATCTATTTTCAGGACGTGAAACGCTCACATCCTGACGGTTTCAGAAGTGATTTTTCACTTCTGCGGGCGGTAGCTTTGCGCCGCATTCATTACATAACAGGGCGGATTTTTTGCCCTGCTTAAACTAGGAGAGACATGAAGTTTTCAACTAAACAATTCGGAATTCTGTTCTCAACAGCTTTCTTACTTTCAACTTTTATTGTCAGCGCAGCTTTCGGATTCGACGACAAGGGCGGGACGCGTGATTCACTGGGTGGATTAGCCAAAGCCCTCACAGATGCTAGTGCGCCCAGCTTGACAGCAGGTCAAATCACTGCGATCAACGCCGCTGCCGCAACCTTGAAAGCATCCTTGACAACTACCGCATCAACCGCTCTGACGGATGCGCAGACGGCTTATAACACGGCGATTCTCGCAGGAGATACGGCAGCAGCGAATACTGCGGCTGGCGTTATTTCCGGTATTCTCGCGGGTCGGCAAAATGCAGAATTAATCGCGGAAGCGAAATTCCTCACTGATGTGATTACGATTTTGAAGAACGGCGGTCAATGGACCAATCTGACAACCAAATACACATCGGCGCAACTTATCCGAATTCTTCAGATGGCTCGAGGATTTGGTGGCGGTGGAAGAGAAATCGGCGGAAGATAGCCGCTCTCTCATACTATTAAAGGCGGAAGCCTGCACGAAGTAAAGACGCCCTTACTTCGTGTGGGCTTCTGCATTAAGGAAAATATGTTTCAACTTCGTGCCTTAACCTCAACCCCGAAAATACGGCGAACTCCTTCCCGGCTGCCGCGAAGATCGTCCGGGATCAACCACATTGAGAATAAATTTCTGATTAATACACTTGGAAAACCATTATTAATTTTGTGCCTGATCTGGGTTTCCATGATTTTATTTGCAGCGATTTGTATTTCATTATTACCTTGAAAGGAAGAACCCAATGTCAGAAAAAAATAATCTACTCAGCAGACGCGATTCGCTCAAATTAATGGGCGCAGTCGGAGCCACTTCGCTCCTTGGAATCGGTGATAAACAATCTCTCATTCCCGGTCTGAAACCGTTATCAACTCCCATTAATCACCGCGATCTGGTGACGCGCTTATTGCAACCTTCTTTATTCGCCGCTTCTCCGGTTCAGATTTCCAAGCCCGTCACTGAAATGGCTTGTGTGGCTCGGCCATCCTTAACCGAAGGCCCTTTCTTTGTTGATGAACGACTGAATCGTTCGGATATTCGACCTGATCCTTCCAACGGAACCATCTCCACCGGAACCAAACTCACCGTCAAACTGATCGTCTATCGAACCAGCAGCAGCACTTGTACGCCTCTCGCCGGAGCCTTAGTTGATTTATGGCATTGTGATTCAAGCGGCGGATATTCGGATGTGAGCGGCGCGGGCAATCCCAACAATATCGGGAAGAAATTTTTGCGGGGTTATCAAATTAGCGATGCCAACGGCGCAGTCGAATTCACTACTGTTTATCCCGGCTGGTATTCAGGTCGTACTGTTCACATGCACTATAAAATCAGGCTTTTCAACGGCACGACGCAGTCTTATGATTTCACTTCACAACTATGCTTCGATGATACGCTGACTGACACGGTTTTTCTGCAAGCACCCTATAACACCAAAGGGACGCGCAATACGCGCAACACCAACGATGGAATTTATCAACAGGGCGGATCGTCTATTTTGCTGAACTGCGTCTCAGATGGCAGTGGCGGATACACATCAACTTATGAGCTGGCATTGTCAGGACTTCCCGCGACAACTTCGGTCATGACCCCTGTTTCCGGTGCGAGCTATGCGTCAGGCGGCGCCGTCACCAGCGATGGCATCGTCTCAATTTTCGGGAACGGTCTCGCTTCGACCTCGCAAGCCGCGACTACATTGCCATTGCCGACCACGCTTGGCGACACAACGGTCACGGTCAGAGATTCCGGCAACACCACGCGCAATGCCAGTATTTTTTATACTTCTCCGGCACAGATCAACGTTCGTATTCCAACCGGAACAGTGAATGGCGCAGCGACGCTGACGGCACTTCAGGGAGGTACTTCTGTCGCCACTGGCAGCGTCACCGTTGCCACCGTTGCACCGGGATTATTTTCAGCCAATGCCGACGCGACAGGCGTAGTCGCGGGATATATTCAGCGCATCAAAAATAACGTTTCAACCGAAGAAGCGATCCTGACCTACGATGCCACAGCGAAACGCTACATCACCAAAGCCGTTGATGTGAGTTCGACGACCGATAAAATTTATCTAATTATTTTTGGAACCGGACTTAGAAATCGTACTTCGTTAAGTGGGGTTGTGTGCGATCTTGGCGGAACTCCGGTAACGGTTGAATATGCCGGAGCGCAGGGTACTTACGAAGGATTGGATCAATTGAATTTATTGTTGCCCGCCAGCACCCTGATTGGCAAAGGTGAGGTCAACATTAATTTAAAAGTGGATACAATTTCAGCGAATACGGTAACGGTGAAATTTGCTTAAAATGCAGAAGCCCGC
>JAYVZE010000217.1:0-15913 GCA_043783625.1 Blastocatellia bacterium
GGTGAAAAGTTCTGAGACGTAGCGCTCAGAACTTTTCACCCAGCAGTCAGCACTTTCTCCTCAGCACTTCTCACTCAACACTTAATTCTTATGATTAAATTTGGCACTGACGGATGGCGCGCGCAAATCGCTGATGAATACACTTTCGCTAACGTTGAAATCGTTACGCAAGCGTTGGCGGATTACATCAAAACACAAAACACTTCGGGAACGCCGCACGTGATTGTCGGTTATGATCGGCGTTTTTTATCGGAGCAATTCGCGGCACGAACGGCTGAAGTTTTTGCGGGAAATGGTTTCAGCGTAGACCTTTTCGACACCGATGTGCCAACGCCACTCGTTTCCTTTGAAGTCAAAAAACGCGGGCTGGACGGCGGCGTAGTCATTACTGCTTCGCACAATCCGCCTGATTTTAATGGCTACAAATTCAAAGCTCCCTTCGGAGGCGCAGCCACACCCGAAATCACAGCGGAAATCGAAACGCATCTTGGCAAAAATTCTCCGGTAAAAATCTCACTGGCAGAAGGCAAAGCGCAGGGCAAAATCAAGCTCATTTCGGTAAATAACGACTACCACGAACACGTCGCCAAAATCATTGATCTGGATCGCCTGAAAAATTCTGAAGGTTTAGTCATCGCCGATCCGATGCATGGTACGGGCGGTCATTGGATTGAAAGTTTTATTGGCGGAGGCAAGCTCCAGGTCAAAACGATTCGTGGTGATCGTGATCCATTATTTGGCGGAATTTTTCCCGAGCCAATGCCGCAGCATTTAGGCGCACTCGCACAAGCAATCAAAGAAAATCATGCCTTGATTGGACTCGCAACTGACGGAGACGCTGACCGTGTAGGCGCGATGGATGAGAACGGCGACTACATCAATACGCATCAGATTTTAGCAATTATGTTGCTGCATCTGGTTCGTCACAAAGGCTTAAAAGGTTCCGTCGTACGGACGTTTTCGCAGTCCGTGATTGTGCGCCGCATCGCCGAAAGCTACGGCTTCCGTTTATTTGAAGTACCGATTGGATTCAAACATATCGGCGCAATTATGCTTGATCCGGCGAATGATTTTTTGATCGGCGGAGAAGAATCTGGCGGCATCGGTACGAGCATTCACATTCCCGAACGCGACGGTGTTTTTAACTGTTTATTGTTGCTCGAAGCCGTCCTGCAATTCGGAATGAAGCCCTCAGAATTAGTCCGCGCCATCTGGAAAGAATTCGGCGAATTCCATTTCGAGCGCAGAGATTTACACGTCCCGATTTCCAAAGGACAGGAATTAGTAGCGACGATGGCAACGAACGCGCCCGCCGAATTCGCTGGACATAAAGTCGTCAAAACTGCGACGCTGGACGGAGCAAAATTATTCTTTGAAGACGAAAGCTGGATTCTATTTAGGCAATCAGGGACGGAGCCAATTTTGAGAATTTATTGCGAAGCGACTTCGATTGAGAAGATGAAGACTTTGATTGATAAAGGTGAACGATTGGCGATTAGTTAAATGCCAAAATTATAGCGCGAAAATCTATTCAGAGTACTTTGAAGATTGAGTCTGGAATGATAAAGGGCGAAGTTTCGACTTCGCCCTTTTTAGCATATACTTTCAACTATCCTAGAATTTTTCGTCTTTATCTCGTTTATCAAATTATGAATTTAGCTGACAAGAACAAATACAAATCTGTCTTCAAAAAAGAATTAGACAAATTTGCTGACAGACTTGAAAAATATGTTTCGACTGACAATGGCGACTGGACAGTAAAAGGCTTTATTGATGTCTTCAAAAATATTTATACAATTTCCGCTGATACGAAAATCATCTCTAAAATTCTTGAGATACACATCTTTCCTCAGTTATTGCAGTTTGCCGACGACAACAGCTACAAAATCATTTTTGCGGAAAAACAAAATTGGTATCCCGACATAACATTCATAGATAAAGGAACCGAACAGATAAAATTCGCGCTCGATATTAAGACGACCTTCAGACGAAATAATAAAACCGCCGGTTTTACTTTAGGCAGCCACGGAGCATATTTTAAAGAACGCGACAAAGATAAAAATATCCAATTTCCATACAATCAATATCTCGGACATTATTGTCTCGGCGTTATCTATTCGAGAACATCGGCGAGCGAAGACTTTCCTGAAACTGATATTTATCAAGTCGAAGAATTAATAGAAGAAACTGAGGGTTCAAATAAAAAAGTTGGTGAACGTGAAGTGACGACCGTCAAAAATTTAAAATCTATAACTTCGGTTATCAAAGACTTTGACTTTTTTGCGGCGGAAAAATGGAAAATTGCCAGCGACAAACAAGGTTCGGGCAATACCGCAAATATTGGTTCGATAGTTGATATTACTGATTTGAAAAGCGGCAGCGGTATTTTCAGTCAGTTGGGCGAAGAGTGGTTTGACGAATACTGGATAAATTACGGTTCCGCGACTATGATGAAAGATGGCAAGCCGATAAAAATAACGACCTTAAAAGACTTTTTAGAATTTAAAGGCAGAATTGATTTATGGCATAAAATCGTGTCAAAAACTTCGAGCAAGAAAGTGAAATGAGAGTAATTGTTCCACCGATAAAAAGTCAGGGTATCAAGACTAAGTTAGTTCCTTGGATCATGGAGCTTGCCCCAAAAGTCAGCGGAAGATGGATTGAACCGTTTTTGGGAACAGGTGTCGTAGCATTTAATTCAAATTATAAAAATGCCATTCTGAGCGACACGAACCCGCATATCATAAATTTCTACAAATGCGTTCAGCAAGGAGAAATTACTGCGTCTTTGATGAAACTATACCTCGAACGTGAAGGCGAAGTTTTAAGCAAAGCCGAGAACGAAGGTTACGAGCATTATTTGAAAGTTCGCACCCGATTTAACAGCGGAGAATTTTCACCTTACGACTTTATTTTTCTTTCTCGCGCAGGTTTTAATGGAATGATGCGTTTCGGCGGTAAAGGAAATTGGAACATTCCATTTTGTAAAAAACCTGACCGATTCGCGCAAGCTTATATTACAAAAATCACAAATCAAGTGGCGGCTGTTTCACAAATAATTCAAACAGAGCCGAATTGGACTTTTCACAATAAATCTTATGCAGATATAATTCCGATGGCAACAAAAGAGGATATTATTTATTGCGATCCACCTTATTACGGGCGGCATGTCGATTATTACAACGGTTGGAAAGAACAGGACGAGGAGCTTTTATTTAACTTGCTTTCGGAAACCAAAGCTAAATTTGTTCTTTCAACCTGGCATCATAATGATTGGCGGCAGAACGAAATGATAGAAAAATTTTGGGGCAAATTTAACATCGTCACTAAAGACCATTTTTATCACACCGGCGGCAACATTGAGAACAGAAGAACAGTTGTCGAAGCGCTCGTCTGCAATTTTAAAACAGGCGATTTTACCCGACACAATCACGGATTAAAAGAGAGGATAACGAGTAAACAAATGCAACTTGAATGGGCATAGACCAAGAAGCTACGAGTTTCATTAATCTTTTTCCGCCGTAGACAATATGGAACAACCAGAACTAAAGGAAGCTGTCAACAACTTAGAAATCAATCACGCCACTGGCAAATTGATGATGATGGAAGTCGTCAATCGTTTGTACGACATCGAACGCGATCACGAAATCGCACCGGAAGAGATTGCTGAACACATCACTGACGAAGACATCAAAGACAATTATCTGGACATTAGCCGTCCAAAAATAAAGAGGCGGTAAGCTTTTGCGCCTGACCGTCTCAAGCTGAAGCCTACCGCCTCTATTTCAGAGGATTCACATTTTGCTTTACGAAGTGTCCTGCCAGAAGTTCCCGGAATTCTTCCTCGCATTATCAAAGACGTTCTCGAATCAAATTCGTTAACAGAAATCTAAATTTCAGCTACGAAATTCTTTTTAAAATTTCGCCCATCCATTCCTGTCCGGTGCGCGCCGGTGTTTTATCTTCGTGATGTTTAGCCCAATCCAAAGCCCAAATCATCGGAACCCATAACGTCTCATCTTGTCCGCCAATTTCATACAACACTTTCGATATGGCAGCCGGAATCGTGACACCTTCGATTTTTTTGGTGAGTGGGTCGGCACAATATTTTGGATCGGAAGTCACCAGATATTCACGGCACACAACCGGACGATCAGGATGAATTGAGCAGGATTCTTCTTCCAAAAATGGACAGGAAATTCCGAGGGAAAAATATTCCAACGCCAATTCTACGCGCTGGTCGGGTGTCATATCCTTCGCTTCAAGTAAAGCTTCGTGTAATCCGGCTGATTGGATTTTTACGCTGGCAGCCTCAAACCGCTGCCTCACGATGGCACGTTCCGGCTCTGGCATGGCTTCGACCAAATCATTAAGCTGGTAGGCTTCACTGACCGAAATCGGGACGAGTTGACGACAGCAGGCTCCGCAGCCGGGGCCGCAGGCAATCGGCTTTCCATCTTCCATTGATTTTTGTTCGCCAATCCCTACAATCGTATTCGCCAGTTGCTGAAAGATCGGCAGCATTTTTTTCGCCTTCACTGGAGCTGTTGGAACGGTGACTGAAACTTCGACCTGTGTGCCTGCAATAGTAAATACGCCCTGCCCCGTAATTGTCTCGCTCATCATGCCGTCATCATAGCTTTTGAAGAACCAGAGTCAATGTTTTTTTCGCTCTGCCTTTTCGCGCTCAAGCTATGATATATTGACGCTATATTTTCTGGACGGGAGAGTCTATGCAATCACGAAGCAGATATATTTTATTTTCAATTCTCGTCGTCGTTATCGGCGCAGTGGCCGGAGGCTGGGCGAATCGCTATAAAACAGCGATTGCCAATACCCCCAGCGACGAGATGAAAAACAACCAGCTCGTCAACGCCTTCACGGAAGGTACAAGAATTGTCGAAGAAAATTATGCTCTGGATCGTGACGAGGAAACTCTGACGAAAGCTTCGATCTTAGGGATGCTGCACGAACTTGACCCGCACTCCAGTTTTTTTGATCGCCGTCAATATCAGGAAATGCAGGAAGAGCAGAGTTCACGTTTTTACGGGATTGGGGTCTCGATTAATCAGCGCAATAACAAAACCTGCGTGTTGGGCGTCGTCAAAGGAATGCCCGCCGAACGCGCTGGATTGAAATACGGTGACATCATCGTCGCAGTAGATGGAAAATCTGCTGAGGGATGGTCACAACAAGAGATTCTTAATCACGTCCGTGGCGAACGTGGCTCCGAAGTCGAGATTGCCGTTGATCGCGTGGGCGAAGCTGTCCCCCTGAAAATTAGAATCGTCCGCGATGAAGTTCCTTATCCGTCCGTCCGCAATCATTTCATGATGCGTCAAAGTGTCGGGTATACCGCTTTAACCGGGGGCTTCAATCAAAAAACCAGCGAAGAATTACAGGATGCAATTGCTGACCTCAAGAAGCAGGGAATGACTTCGATGGTGCTTGATCTGCGACGAAACCCCGGCGGCTTACTCAAACAGGCGATTGAAGTTTCAGAGCTTTTCCTGCCCGCAAAAGAAGAAATTGTCAGTGTTCGTGGTCGAGAAGGCCGGATGAGAAATCAGAGTTATAAATCTGCCAATAAAGAACCGGAGACAATGCCATTAGTCGTACTGATTAACGGATCAACCGCTTCTGCTTCCGAAATTGTAGCGGGTGCAATTCAGGATAAAGATCGTGGCTTAATCGTTGGCGAAGAAAGCTTTGGTAAAGGATTAGTACAAACCCTTATCAGGTTACCGGCAGGAACCGGGCTAACCTTGACAACAGCAAAATATTACACGCCTAGCGGACGATGTATCCAACGTGACTACACAGGGTTAAGCATTTACGAATATTACACGGCGCATCGAAATAATAGTGATCCAGCGGCGACACCCAGCCCGACACCTGCCACCACTGGTCCTGTTTTTACAACGAGTACCGGACGTAAGATGCTGAGTGGCGGCGGAATTACGCCCGACATCGTAGTCAAAAACGTTGAGGAAAACTTAGCTGTTCGGGATGCCTCTTTTGAGTTTGCCAGATTATTAGCGGGCGGCGCAGTCCCCGGCCTGCAAGAATATAAAGTTACCAAAAACGAATTTGGCTACAGGTTAAAAGGGACAGAATTTCAGCTCAACGAAGCCGTGACAACCTCATTTCGCAATTATTTACGAGAACATTCCGATTTAGGAGTAAGCGAATCCCTGCTTGCTACCCATCTTGAATACGCTCGCCGCCGTATTCGCGCTGAACTAATTACCGCCGCTTATGGAATTGAAGCAGAGGAACAATTCCTGCTTGAGAGCGATCTTCAGGCACTTCAGGCACTTGATGCCATCCCCAAAGCGAAACAATTGACTGCCACAGCCAGATTATTCGATTTCCCCCCAGATCGGCATTGACCGAGATAACTTGATTATTTTGTTGACCTTTAAGTAAGTTAATAGTATAAAAAAGGCGCCTCAAAACTCTGTCATTTTAGTCGAAACAGATGTTCAGCCTGTTATTTTGAGGAGTTTGCCGGAGTAGGAGTTAACTATTGAGTCTTGCGTTCAGATAGATTTTGATTCTGACTTAGAATTTTGAAAACTATCTGCTAGTCACCCAGAACTCATAGTTATTATGTGTTTCTCACGATCTGGAGAAGAAATATGGAATATAAAATCACCATGAAAAAAGTTGTATCACTCACCGTTATTTTAGCCCTTGCAAGCTTTTTTAATTTACTTACCGGAGCTGCTTTTGCTCAGGTGACACCGAAAGCCACTGGCGAGATTTCCTCAGTTAGAGGCTCGGTCACACTCAATGGAGCACCTGCTGCCAACGGAACGGTCGTCTTTAATGAAGGCCGCATTCAAACCGGAGAAAATGGCTCCGCCACCATCAACCTTGGTAAACAAGGATTACTTGAAATCGGACCAAATTCAGAATTCGTTTTATCACTTGCCACAAACGCGGTTGGCGGCAACCTCAGAAATGGTCGCGTGACAGCGAATGCTTTCATCGGCTCAGCGATCAATGTCGTGACGGCTGATGGAACGGCAACTGCCGATGGAGCCAAAGCTTCTTCAATGATTGTTGATGTCACCTGCGGCAATACCCGCGTGATGCAATTAACCAATGAAGCGAAGGTTCTAAGCGGACGCAAAACATATTCAGTGGCTGCCGGACAGGAAGTTTCAGTCGGAACTCCTCAGGATGCCAGCCGCTGTGCCCGCCTCGCCAAAGCTGGCGGTAAAGCTGGCGCGGCAGCCGGAATCGGCGGACTGAGCGGTGGCGCACTCGCAGCCTTAGTCCTGCTCGGACTTGGCGGCGCAGTCGGTGGAATCATCGCCGCTACACAAGGTGATAGTGCAGTCGGCAGCGTCGTTGGGACGCTCAGCACTTTCCGCCCTTAGTTAAATTTCACTTTCAAGTGAAGAAAAGCCCGTACCTTTTGAGTACGGGCTTTTTTTGTTTTTTGGTGCGCCAGCATCCTGCTGGCAAGGTTTTGGTAGCTTCGCCAAATGCCAGCAGGATGCTGGCGTACCAGTTAATTTACTCTATCTAATCTCACCAGATAAAATTCATCAGCGTTTGAAAAATCCCGACACACAAACCAATCCCGGCTCCGAACCAGATGATTGCGCGGATTTCCCTTCCTGCTGTATCCATAATCAACGCTTCGATAGCCTCGTTCGAGAGTGCATTCAAACGATTCTGTAAAATTGTCCGCACATCCAGACGCCGACTAATCAAGCTTGAGAAATTATCTACAAGATTTACTGTATTCGCCGTTCCACCCAGCATTGAAGCCGGAATTGCGGTGATAGCTTCAGCGATTGCCTGACGAGCATAAAGACTTCCAGCTAATTGCTCCGCCAGCTTATCCAGCGCCTCACCCACTAAATTATGCAAGGTCGCTTCGTCCAAAAAAAATCCCGTAATCATCCTGCGCAATAATCCCATTCGCTGATCCATTTCTACTTCTAAGATTCCACGCAGCGCCTTGACGATTTCCGCTCGCGCTTCGGGGGATTCTTTCAAACTGAAAAGTTGATGACGCAGGCTTTCTACGACGACTTGAATGGTCGCTTCATTTTTCGCCTGACTGATCGCCATCGCAGTGATTTCATTTTCCAGCCCCAGCTTGGATAATTCCCTCGCAACTGTCTCTTCGTCGAGTAACCGTTCGGCGATGATGGAAGAAAGTGCTTCAATGAAATGGGCGCGTTCTTTCGGTAACATTCCCGGCGTCAGCGGAACTTGCCAGCCAAAGATAAAATATGGGCGATGCGGTCGAAACAGCATTTTCACCGCTAACCAGGCGGCTCCATAGCCATGCAGCGTAGCAATCACCAACGGGGACAGTTTGATGAGATCGGCTTTCATAAATTGGGGGTTATTTGTTCTCTCCGATTTTGGAAGTCCACAATTTTGACGATAATGCGCGAAGGCTGTCGGCAGCAGCTCCTTCAATAATCAGAACAGCTTGATCCTTTTTTTCAATCAATGTTTCTCCGTCAATTGTGGTATATCGAATGGTATTCTCTGTCTTTTCGTTTTTAGCAGTTTTGTATCGCGTGGCGGTTCGAGCAGAATAAGATTTGGAAAATTCACCGGCGTCTTTTGCCGTATCCCAAACGCTGAGATGCATTAAGACAACCTTTCCATTATTTTCATACACCGCGTACTGATCGCCGCCCCAGCCTTCAGCCGCACGGTCAGCTTCACTTCTTTCCAAATATTCTGACAGAATGACGCGGTAGCCAAACTCACCGTTTACATCTAACCCAATCCGCTTCCATCCAGCTCCCAGAACTGGCAAAGCATCCGCCAACTGAACGTTCACCGGAGCCTCCTGCGACACATATTTTTCAAAATGAAGAACCTGTTCCGTTGATTGCGGTAACTCTTTGAAGGCTTTGGAAACGCCTTCCCAACCTCTGGACTTGACCAGTTCATAAGCAAAATTTAAGCCTTGCCCGTACGGAAACAGCAGCGATTCCCGGATAATTTTTGGCGATTTTTCCAGTTGTTCCATCCCACTGGAATTCATTTGCTGATTGACCTGCGTCACTGCCGGCACTGGCAATTTCGACAGCGTCATTCCCATCGGTTTAAGCATATATTCCAACATCAAAGCCGTCGCGTCGCCTTCAATCAACGCGTGAATCGCCATTTCGTAATCTCCTTCGCCCTTCGGCATTTTTTCAAAGCGACGCAAATCGAAATATTGATCCTGCAAAGCGTGCGTCAATTCGTGCGCCATGACTGGTTTTTGCAAATCCAAAGAATTCCAATCGGCGAGATTCAATTCCTTTTTCTTCGGATCATAAAATCCGGCGATTTGCTCCGTCAACAACTTCACCATGAATTCACGATACTTGAAATCTTTGGGAATTAAGCCAAACGCAATCAGCGTTTTGGTGTCGGCGTCGAACTCTTCAGGAGTTTCTTCTTCATTGAAATTTTCGATCACCATCGCTTCAATTTGCGCACGGGATTTCACACCGCTTTTGATGGGTTGCAACGGCTTCAACCCGCGTAGAGTTCCCACTTCAGCGATGATCTGATCCGCCATCACAGCCGCCTGCGCCGAAGTAATCACCGCTTTTGATTGAGCCGGAGTAGCAGTACTCACCTGAGTCGTCTTCACAATTTTCTTTTTGGCAGGTTGAGATTTTTGTGCATAAACTACGAGCGCACACAACAGTAGGATAATGACCGAACTAACTTTTGACATTAAGTTTCCTTTCGCGTAAACACATATAACGTTCACAATTTACCACGAAAGCCGGAGCAATTCTCAATGATGAAAGAAGAAACTGACACAATCGAATGGAGCGAAACCCGGCTCCGCGTGCGCTACGCTGAAACCGATCAAGCCGGAATGGTGTATCACTCTAATTATTTGATTTGGTTTGAGGTCGGACGCAACGAACATTGCCGTAATCACGGCTTCAATTACCGCGACATGGAAACGAATGAAGATGCCTTTCTCCCCGTCACAGAAGCGAATTTGCGCTATCGAAGTCCCGCGAAATATGACGATATTATTTTGATTCGCACCCGCTCGAAAGAAATCCGCAGCCGCGCCATCACCTTTGAATATGAAGTCCGCCGCGAAGCCGATCAGACGCTATTAGCTACAGGTGAAACCAAACATATTGTGATGGATGGTCAGGGACGCGCCAGAAGTTTTCCGAGTGAATATGCGGAAAAGCTAAGATCAAAAAAGTAGCGCAACCTTTCCAGGTTGCGTAGTGATAACAATCTATCAGCAAAGAAAATCAACCGCTTCTAAAATTTCGCCTCTTCTTCAGTTCGCTACTTTTGCGAAGACGCAATCTGGAAAGCTTGCGCTACTTTCCTAATAAATCCTTCATCAAAACCGGCGCACCATTTTTCTTTTTACTCAAATCCGCCGCTTCCATAAACGCATAAATTTCCAGCGTTTCTTCCGGCTGAACAGGGACAATTCCGGTTTTCAGAAATTTCACGATTTCGACGACTAAGCCTTGATAGCTAATTTTTTTCGGCTCGATTGTCACCACAGATTTGCTGCCGAACGCGACTGCGCCGTACGACTTAGCACCGTCACGAATGCCGCGAAAAGTCCCGATGCGCCCGTCTTTCCACTTCCCTGTCACCACATCTGCGCCGTCCGTTTGCGTGCGCGTCACGATTTCGCAGCCCGGCCCCATCAGCGTGAATAACGTCTCGACGCCGTGAATGCCGTACCAAAATAAATCGGGATGATGCTTTTCATACGTCGCCGGACTCCAAGCCATCGCGCCGAGCATCGTGCCGACTTCTGCATTATTTTTCAGTGCCTGAATTTCATCCAAAAACCGTAAGCTGGATGAACTAAAAAATGGAGTCCCTGATTCACGTGCCAGCTTCATGATTTCTTTCACATCCTTCAACGTTCCGGCAAATGGCTTGTCAATAAACACGAGCTTTTTATGCTTGAAAACGATTCGTGCCTGTTCCAGATGCGGGCGACCGTCTACGCTTTCGATGAGTACGGCATCCACTTTTTGACATAATTCTTCAATGGAATTGACCAGCTCGACGCCCCATTTTTCTTTGATCTCAGCGGCGTATTTATCAACGCGTGTCGCGCTGGATTCAACATCAGGACTGCCGCCTTTGAAAGCCGCTACCACACGTGCGCCGGGAATATATTCAGGGCGCGAAGGGTCATTCAGCGTTTGCGTAAAAGCCGGAACGTGTGACGTGTCAGTACCGATAATTCCAATGCGGATAATTTTATTCGGATCGGATTGAGCAAAAGCTACAACGCTAAAAATAGAAAAAAGGGTAATAAAAATAAGAGGTTTCATATTTATCCTAAAAAAAATAAACCACGGAAAACACGAGGAACACGGAGAAGCGTAAACTATTCAGGCTACTTGAAGTTTTCTCCGTGCGCTCTGTGTTCTCCGTGGTTCATTATTCATCATTAATTCTCTTCGTGCGGTTTTGCTTGATTTCGCTGTTTTTGCGCTTCCCTTCGAGACGTTTTATTTTTGCGCCGAGAGAAGGTTTCGTCGCACGGCGCGGCTTCGCTACGACTTGCAGCGCAATTAATTTTTCTGCCATTCGTTCGTACGCCGCCTCACGATTCGCGGATTGTGAACGCCGCTCCGTCGCCGTCACCACGATGCCCGAAGCCGGATGAATCAAGCGGACTGCGGTTTCAACTTTGTTGCGATGCTGACCGCCGGGACCACCTGCGACAAAAAATTCCATTTCGCAATCGCGCTCCAAAGACTCACGATCTGTTTCATAAACTGGCATTACAAACTCCATCCAAAAAATCTTACAGCGATTGAATCTGCCGCGCTGACTACATACAATTACGAGCTTGGATATTTTCAACGCAAAGAGGCAAAGGAACAAGGGCGCAAAGAAATACTATGTTTATATTGGAGAGAAGAAGAGACCACGGATCAGGCGGATCAAGCGGGTTTTCGCGGGTCTGAAATTACAGTAAAACCTGATCCGCGTAAACCCGTTAAACTCGCGTCATCCGTGGACTATTCTTCTAAAATTAAATTCTTAACAATGATTTTTTCGACATTTTTCTTCTCACAAAAACGCTTCCAAATTTGCGGCGGTGCATTCTTATTCCTCGTCGTCTGGATTGTGATCTGGCCCTATTCCGGCGATGGAGATTCGATGCTTCATTACTGGAATTTGCGCGTCAGTTGGTTAGATCCGCAGTACGCGTTGACTTCGTGGGCACGTACCGGATTCGTTTTATTAATGACCTGGTCAGCCCAATTCGGAGTTCTTGCCGTCCGCGTTTTTGCTGCCCTCATCAGCGTTTTCACGATGTGGCAAACTATTAAGCTGGCGGAAGATTTACGCTTGCGAAACGCTCACCTTGCCGGATTATTATTCATTCTTCAGCCTCTCGTTTTTGCGCTTTCCAATGATGTGATGACGGAAGTTCCCATGGCACTCGGCGTAGTCATTGCGCTGCGATTACGGTTTGCCGGGCGTTGGATTGCTTCCTGTTTGCTCGTCTCATTTTTGCCTTTGCTCCGACCGGAAGGTTTTTTGCTCGCACCCGTTTGGGGCTTGTTTTTATTGGCTCTGCCTTACAATTCTGAACATCCAAATTTCCTCAAACGTATTCAAATCGGATCGCTTTTATCCGCCGGATTTCTGTTGTTTTTGCTGGCTTGCCTGCTCATCACTGGAGATGTTTTGTACTACGTTCACGAATGGTCGTGGGCTTACGAAAGCGGGGCGAAGAGCGGCGCCTTGCTGCATCATTTTTACCAATGGTTCGAGTATTGCGGCGCCTTATTATTCCCGATTTTCATCGCCGGAATTTTTCCTTCGCTCAAAAAAAAGATGGCGATGCCGTGGGCGGTTTGGTTAGTCGTAATTTTGACGCATTCGATTTTTTACTGGCGTGGCATTTTTGGCTCCGTTGGATTCATGCGGATTATGGCGTGTACCGCATCCGTCACCGCAATTATTTGTTTGTATGGCTGGAACCAGCTCGCCGATTGGATCGAAGCCGAACGTATTCATCCCAAACTGAAACAGGCATTCACCTGTGGTGTCATGCTCATCGGATTATTAATTGCCGTCGTCTATTATGCCTACGATCCCATGCACTACCGCTGGGTGCTGGCGCGTGAAGCTGCTGATTATGTGAAGGCGAATCATTTGCTCGATGAAGCACCGAAATATTTTATCTCCGACACAATGGTGATGGGAGAATTAAATCTCCCCGCCGGGCATGTTCTCGACAATATTGACAAGCGTTTACGCCGTGGGCCGCTTGTTTGGTTATCACTGGATCGGGAACAAAATCTGGAGAAATTAAGAGCCATGCCCGCCGGAACCATTGGAATCTGGGACGATGAACTGGGGAAATTCTGGCACAAAATCAAACCCGAAGAATTCACACAACTTGGCTACACAATTCTGTACTGCACAACGCAGCAAACCAAAAACGGAAAGCATCAATTCTTTCGTGAACTGTTCAATCGTTATTTGAAGGGATACGAACAGGAAGTCATTGTCGTGAGGAAAAACAGTACGATAAAACTACTCCCGGATTTGATGACGCAAAAATAAGCACGAAAATTAATCCCTGAAATAATGTAGGCTAAGCAGATTATGAGACGAAAAGCCTATCCTTTCGGAGCGTAATACCCGCGACGATGACGAATTTTAATTTCTTTTTCTTTGAACTTCAGGACTTTGATTTCCAGTTTGCGAAAAGTGCCGTCGTTGGTTTCATTGGCGGGTTCGTAGGCTAATAAATATTGCTGACGCATGTCGGTTTCAAGTTGCGCGAAAGCACTGTCTAAATCGCGGCGACTGCTTGGAAAGACAACTCGCCCGCCAGTTGCTTCCGTCAATTTTCTGAGCATTCCTTCATCTACACCGCTTCCCATAAACGTTCCGCCGCTGGCTGGATCGCCAATCCCAATCGCGTAAATCACGACTTCTGCTTTCAAGGCTTCGGTAATGGCATCGTTAAGTTTCATGCGGCTGGTCGTGTCTACACCATCAGTTAATAAGACAATGGTTTTGCGTCCGGCTTCTTTCGCCAGTAAATCCGCACAGGTAGCGATGACCGAATCGTAAATCGAAGTGCCGCCAGCTCTGGAATTTCCGTTAATACCAGGAGTCGCTCCACCAAAAACCCCAACCGGAGGAGGCGCGGTGTAGGAAATCTCTTCCAAGCCTTTACGAATTCGATTTTTATTAGAAGTTAAATCCTGTAAGAGCGTCGCTTCCCCTTCAAATTTAATAACTGCTGCGGTGTCTTTCCCTGTTTTGAGAACTGATTCCACGAAATGACCGCCAGCCTCTTTCAGTTGCGGCAAGATGTATTGTTCACTGCCACTAACATCAATCATAATTGCCATCGTCAAGGCTAAATCAAATTCTTTTTTAAAAGTGAAAATTTGCTGTGGCTTGCTATCCTCAAAAATATTCACATCTTCGGCTTTCAGATCATTGACATACCGGCCTGATTTTTCGTTGACCGTAAAAAGTACGTTGACGAGTCGAGTTCCCACTTTGAGAACCTGCTCCTCTTCCTCCTTTTTAGCAGGTGGTTTCGGATCAGGTTTTGTTTGAGTTTTCGGCTGTTGCTGCTGTGTCTGCGCGAAGCTGTTGAAAGCTACCGTTAAGGCGATCACCATCACCGTAATTCCAACGACAAGTATTGATTTTGGTAAAGCTTTCATTATTGCCTCGTCTTATCTCGAAGGCAGAAACACGCACGAAGTCAGTGGGCCAGTTTTGACGCCCTCGACTCGCGTGCGGGCTGCTGCGATAAAATGCTATCTCACGCCGCCGCCTGAAGCATTCGCAATGGTTGCTGGTGGATCAGCCGGATAGCCTTTGCGCGTTCTGATCCGCAAATCTTTTCGGGTTGGTAATCTAACTTCAACTTCTCGCATCTTGCCGTTGTAGTTATCATTCGACGGTTCGTAAACAATCAAATATTGCGAACGTAATTCTTTCTCAATTCGTGAAAAGGTTTTTTCCAGTTCGATCACCGTACCGGTAAAAGCCGAGCTGCCACCAGTTTCTTCCGCCAGCCGTTTCAAATATTTATCTTCTGAACTGTCTACTTGTCCGGCCTGCACACCGAAAAAACCGGACGCTTTATTACTAATGACGAAAATGATGGTCTCTGTTTTTAAAGCAATATTAATCGCTTCTTCAAGTGAATGCTCGCTGGCGGTATCTTCTCCATCAGTAATCAAAACAATCACCCGACGACGCTCGGATTCGCCTTTCATTTTTTCTTCGCAAATGCTGTAGACCGCATCATAAAGCCGCGTCTCACCGTAAGCCTTGACCTTGTCAATCGCTTTGGCAAGTAAATCAATTCGGTTGGTGAAATCCTGTTGCAACTCCACATCAGAGTTGAAGGATAAAAATAAAGCCTTATCTTTTTGAATTCTGAGGACTGTCTGAAGAAAGGAAACTGCCGCATCACGCTGAAATTTCAGCTTCGGCTTGACGCTGTTCGAGGTGTCCATCAGGAGCGCAATGTCTAAAGGTAAATCGCTCTGGGCTTGAAAAGATACAATATCTAATTGCTTAACCTTGTCTTCGTAAATTTCAAAATCTTCTTTTTTCAAATCCACGACAAACCGCTGGCTCTTGTCAATCACTGCGATTGGCAGGCGCACGTTCGTCGTAATAATTTTTTGAGTTTGCTGTTCTTCAGCTTTCAGAGTCTTTTCCGTTTTTTGTTTAGAAGTCGGTGGCGTCGGCTGCGCGAAAACTGCGGGAGCAACTAAGCTTAGTCCGATGAATAGCGAGGGATAAATAAAACGAGGCATTTGCATGATTCAATACTTCTCCTAAATTAATTTTTGAGCCTCAATTATGGTGCGCCAGCATCCTGCTGGCAAGGCTTTCGTAGCAGATGCCAGCAGGATGCTGG
>JAYVZE010000218.1:0-19150 GCA_043783625.1 Blastocatellia bacterium
AATTGCGAAGGATTACTCAGAACGAGCGAAGCGAAGATTCGGATTTGCGCGATTCGGTTAATTCTGCGCAGAATCGCCTAACTGCAAACAGGTTCTATACAAAATAAAGCCGACGCCGGAGCTACTATGAGAAAGCTATTCACGAGTTTTTTACTTGTTGGATTAACCTGCCTGTTATGTTCTTCCACCTTTGCCCAGCAAAAGCGTATCTATATCGGGCTGGACGATCATACCGATTATCAATACGCGCTGACGGAAGAAGAGCATCGCCTGATTTTCCTGGAGACGCTGGATTATTATATGAATCTGGCGGATCAAACGGCGAATCTTCCTACTGAACATCAGAGCCGTTGGAATTGTGATGGCACGTTCTGGCTGTGGACATATCAGCATAACAAATCGCCCGCAGAATTCGACCGCCTCATGAATTATGTCCGCAGCGGTCATATCAGCACGATCATTAACGGATTAGTTTCGACTTATGGAGCGCAACCATCTGAAGCGGTACTGCGCGGAATGTATTATCCCGGCTCGCTCGAACGGCGTTACGGCGTACGCTTTCCGTTAGCCGTCGCGATGGAAAATGCGACGTTGCCGTATGGACTCGGAGCTTTATGGGCAGGAGCCGGAGTGAAATATTCCTGGCGTGGTGCTTGCGGGTGCGCTTCTCGTGTCCATGGATTTGACCACCCTGATATTTATTGGTGGAAAGGTTTCGATGGCAGCCAGGTCTTGATGAAGTGGAATAATTTTTACGTGTATGACGGTGCTTCAATTGGCGATTATCAGGAATGTCGCTTCCCTGATCGGGCGGTGAATACGGTCGAAACTAATGCCCGCTTTCAGGAAAACTGGCCATGGAAATCCATCGGAATTTTCGGTAAGGGCGGAGACGATGCCAAAACACTGACCGATGATTTCGTCAATTTTGCGCGGAATAATTCCAACGCCGAACGCAAAATTATCGTCTCGAATGAAGTGGATTTCTTTCAGGACTTTGAAGCTAATTACGGCGCACAAATTCCGACAGATGCAACCAGCTACGGCAATGAATGGGATGTGCTTTGCACTTCGATGGCGGAAGTTTCCGCTCGCGTCAAACGTTGCGTCGAACAGCTTCGCAATGCCGAAGCCATGCAAACTTTAGTGTCCTTGAAAAACCGGAATTTCATGCGCGACCAGCTTGCCGAACGCGATCAGGCGTGGATGGATTTGGGTCTTTATTGGGAACACGATTGGACAGCGGATGGCTATATTCAAACACAACGCGCCGAGTGGCAACGCAAACTCGCCAATCGAATCACCGGCTACGTTGATAAAATTCAACAGCAATCGGCGGACGCACTGGCGACGATGATTCCTGCAAACCCCGAATACAAACGTTTTTACGCTTTTAATTCGCTAAGTTGGACGCGCACGGATTATGTAGATTTTCCTTACACTGAAATAGCTCCGCATTATGTCGTAGATTTGACGACCGGACTCGAAACGCCTTCACAACTCATCACACTCAACAATCAAACGTATCTGCGCGTGCTGGCGAGTGATATTCCTTCGGTCGGATACAAAGTTTTTGAGCTGCGCCCCGGCGTTGGAAATACGTTTTCTGATGCCGCCAGCGTCAACGGAAATGTCATTGAAAATGCTTTCTACCGCTTGACGATTGCCGAGCGCGGAGCCGTTACCAGCCTGATTGACAAGACGCGCGCTGAGCAGGAATTTGCCCGCGAAATCAATGGTCGCTTCATCAATGATTTAGGTAATAGCAGCGGATCCTATCAAATCGAAAATGCCGGGCCGGTTTCCGTCACCATCAAAACAGTAGCGAATTCTCCGGTCGAACATACGACCAGAATCACGCTTTTCCGCGATTCAGATCGGATAGATTTTCGCAACGAAATCACGCAAAACCCCGGCGATAATATTTATACGTGGGGCTACGGATTCAATCTCGAAAACCCCGATACAATGCACGAAGAAGTTGGTTCGATCATCCGCGCTAAGACCAAAGAAAATGGCGGGCAGTATATTAATTCCGGGTCACGCTACGATTGGCTGACAATGAATCATTTCGCGGATATGACAGGCAGCAACAGCACCGGAATCACTTTATCAAACGCCGATTGTTACTTCATGCAACTGGGCAATCCCTTCAGCATTTCGCAATTAGATACGACGACGCCGTCCATCAACCCGTTAGTCGGCGGACAAATTGACGGATCGAAATTAGGGATTCCAAAACACGATGGTGACACGTATTTTTTACAACGTTTTGCACTTCGCACGCACAGCGAATACGACGCGGCTTCTGCCATGCGATTTTCATTGGAGCATCAGAATCCATTGGTTGCCCATCTCGTAGTCGGCGGAAATCCGGTCTATCCCGAAACTAATTTTTCGATGGTCAGCATTTCCGATCCAAAAGTAATGCTGTGGTCATTGAAGCCATCTGAAGAAGGAATTGAGCAAGGCATCATCGCACGGGTTTATAACGTCAACGATCAAGCCTCGAATGCGGCATTGCAATTATCGAATTCAATCCGTCAGGCAAATCGTACAACCCATATTGAGACCAACATTGATAGTGCTTCCGTGAACAATGGAGCCTTGCAAATGTCGCTGAACAATCAGCAATATCAAACCTATCGTTTGTTCACGAATGAAATCATAGATTCTATTCCGCCTGAAGTTTCCATCGTTGCACCAACCAATGGCTCCGTATTTTCCGCGCAGGCAAATGTGCGGATTGATGCGATGGCAAACGATTCAGACGGGAACATCAGCAAAGTAGAGTTTTTGAACGGCACAACCAAACTCGGAGAATCAACTTCTGCACCATTCAGCTTAGCTTTAAATTCCCTGCCTTCGGGAAAATACAACGTGATCGCGCGGGCGATAGACAATCAAGGATTCGCTAGAAATTCCAGCCCTATAAAACTTCAGGTTACGAACACTGCCGCCGATTCTGTCAGCGTTTCTGCCGCGAATTATCGCCGTGTCTTTCTGGCGCGAGGTTCCATCGCTTCCGCCTTCGGAACATCACTGGCGACGGCTTCGCAAGCAGCTTCAACCTTACCGCTGAGTACCAATTTGGCAGGTACATCTGTCACGATTATTGACAGCCTGGGGCGGCAACGATTAGCATCTCTGTTCTACGTTTCGCCGACTCAAATCAATTATCAAATCCCTGAAAATACTGCCCTAGGTACAGCTCGCATCCAAATCAACAGCCCCGGTCAGCCTGCCAAAACGGAGTATATTCAAATCGTTAACAACGCGCCGGGATTGTTTACGGCACAGGCTGACGGGCAAGGCGTCGCTTCCGCAGAAATTACGCGCCTCAAAAGCGATGGCTCCCGAAGTGATGAACGCGTCGCGCAATACAATTCTTCTACGAATAGTTTTAGCGCGATTCCCATTGATCTTGGAAATGTGAATGATAAAGTTTTTCTGATTCTTTATGGAACCGGATTGCGCGGACGGAATCTGAACGTAGCGGTGAAAATCGGCAATCAGAATGTTCCCGTTGATTACATTGGCGCGCAGGGGGCTTATGTCGGATTAGATCAAGTCAACCTTCAATTGCCGAATGGTTTAGCTGGTGCAGGCGAAGTCGAAGTAAATCTGACGGAGCAGGGACAGAATGCGAATCCGGTGAAAATTAAAATAAAATAGACGCAAGTGCCCTAGCTTCTACTGTAAAAGCTGATGAATATATTTCGAAGGAAAAAGAAATTTGGCTGCCCGAAGTGTTATAACGAAAATATTCTCCGCTTTGGCTTAGATTATTTAGAATCTAAATTTGAGTCAGCAATAAGCTTTGAAAAAAAAGTAAGTGATGTACCGCTTTATAAATGTAAAAAATGTAAAACTTCTTATTTTATCCGTGAAAATTCGTATCATCGAATCTACGATGGACAAATAGAATTATTGCAAAGGTGGGGTGAAACAAGTTTTGGATATTCCGACAATTTTACCAGTGAAATTACCGTAATTGGTATCTCACAATACTGGGATTCTTCTTATGTTCTTCCTTGTAAGATTGAATTAAACGATGGCAGAGAATTCGACTTCGCAACTGTTCGATTTTCGGATCAACCAGTGCTCGGTTATTTCTATATCAATTTTGAAAATATTTTTTTCATTGATGAAGTAAAATCTATTAAACAAAGTGATTTTGCCTTATCTAAAGATGTACGACTTGCTTGCAGGACTGCGGAAGAAAGCCGAATGGGGTTTTATCCAACCGTTGTAAAAAACAAATTTTATTTTGAAGCTGTGTTAACCGGTTTTTCGTTATTTTTTGACTATAATGGCATTAAAGGTTCGGACTTGGAACTAGCAAATAAAAAATGGAATGATGACAACAAAAACATTTTTGATTTAAGTAAAGAATCAAAAACTTTAATCCTTATAAAAGAGTAATTATTAAAAACCCAAGACCAATTAACCAACTTTTTTCTTCAGTAACACCCAAAATAAATCATCCGCCAAATAAGGCAGCGGCAAATATTCTGGTAGTAAATTCAGCGGTTTTCCAAGCAACTTTCCCAGCGGTAAACCCTGCAATTTAAATTGCAATAATGATTTTACATGTCCGCCGTTGATCCATTTAGAAGGTCTGCCACGAGCAATTTCTACGAAGCCGAATGATTCTGCAAAGGTTTTCAAAGTCTTCGGTGTAAACCAATGAAGCACACTGGGCGGACTGTATTCGTGCCAGTTCTGTCCAAATATTCGCGCCGCGAAACTATCTTTATTCCAGGTTTCAATCAGCCAGTATCCATCTGGTTTCGTGACCTCGGCTGCCTGTTGAAGTGCTGTTCTAATTTGAGCAAAATGTGCAATCACCTGCACCATACTGACTAAATCGTACTGCCTGTTTTTCGTCAAAGATTCCAACGCTCCCGCTTGAACATTCAGCCCAAGTTCGTTTTGCGCATACTGTGCCATCGCCTGATTTGGTTCAATGCCTTCACCTTGCCAGCCACAATCAGTAAATCCCTGCAAGACAAATCCGGCAGCGGCTCCGACATCCAGCATCGTTCCGGGGCGCAGATATTTTTCCAGAATTTTACTGTAGCGTCGCCCGTGATTTCGTAAGATTCTCGCTTCACCAAGATAATCAAGATAGCCTGCACCTCCGCCTTGAAAATACTCATCTGCGTAAATTGTTTTTGTATGATCGCTTCCCGTGTGTAGCTCAGCAAAACGATGGTTGCACTTATCACAATCACGAATCCAATAACCGTGCGCTTGAAAAATTTGCTTTGAAGAATTGTTACAAAGTGGGCAGTACATAAGCTAATTTGCAGCAAAAACGACAACTGGCTCCTGAGCAGAAATATCTTTTATTTTATTCTTGAACTTACGTGTTACTTCAGGAGCTATCTTTAATATATCAGCTACATCAATAATTTTTCCGGCAGTTTTGACCAGAAAACTTTCAGGACGTGTATAAGTAAAAACTATCCGCCACTTCCCTGGGCGGTGGAGTATTTCATAAGGGTAATCATCATTTTTATATTTATCAAGGACAGGTTGATTTATTACTACATAAGTATTTTGTAAATTAACTGGCTCTGAAATGCCGATCTCGCCTGCTTTCGGGAAACGATAATTTTTATATAGCTCGTCATGTTGAAAATGGTCGAAATACCTTAGCAATCTTTGGTCTGTTCGATGAGCATAAATAGGGCGATCCCGATGTGCTTGATAAAAATTAGCAACCGCACGAATGTTATCTGTATTAGCACGATAGCTTTCCTGTAAAAACCAAACAAACGGTAATGAGCTGATAACCAGCAAAGAAATCGCAGTAATCTGTACCCTGATTCTAAAACTGGATAATAGAATTCCTAACGCTACCAGTAACGGTGCGCTAAACACTATCATATAAGCTTCAATTTTATAGATAGGAAGATAAGGTTTTATCATCTGCGGATAAAGCGATAGAATAAGGCATAAAACTACTGACCATAAGATCAGTATCCAGGTAACATTTAGTATCTTTTTAGAAGATGATGAGGATAGAAAAAATCGCCTGAGTATCATTAATAATAAGATAATGAATCCCAAGCCTACGGTATGAAAATCAATGAACATCCAATATAGATAAATCCAAATTTCGTGGTTATAACTCAAGCCTGAACCGCTCAGCAGTAAGTTGCTGGCGTGATCGCTGCTGATCGAATCATATCGGTATAATCCATTTCCAATGTAGAAATTAAAAAAGCAATATTCCGCCAGAAAAACAATCAGAAATCCGACTCCGATCCAGCTCCACTGCCATTGAATTCTTCGCCTGATTAATAAAACAAACAGGAAAAAAGGGGCAATCAGAACAGCAATGAATTTAGTCGCATACGCCATCCCTAAAGCGATTCCGCACAACAGAAAAAACCTCCGGTTCTGCTTAATTTCTGAAGCCGAATCAGCTCTGACAAAATAATAGAGCGAAAGCAAAAGCCAAAAACTAAGCGGACTCTCCGCCATCGGCTGACTCGCATAAATAATTTCGAGCGGGAAAACTGCCAACGCTAATGCTGTCAGGATAGCAGCACGCATTCCGCCTAAAAATCCAGCTAGAAAATACCCGACCACGACAGTTCCAAGTGAGGTGAGTAACGGGAATAAAGTGGAACTAAAATTATTTACGCCAAATAATTTATAGCTCAGTGCTAACGGAAAAAGGATTCCCCAGCGGGTTGTTTGCTCAAATGAATACGTCAGGTTCCAATGCCCTTGTGCAATATCATCTGCTACTTTGCTATATGTAAATGGGTCACTGGGAGAGATACCGTGAAAAAACACTAACCTTAAAAGCAGTGCGAGCAAGATTATCCACCAGAGAGGAATATAAATCTTATCGCGGATTGCGTTTGACATCGTAGCTGTAATTCAAGGGTTATTCGCGGGATGGATTAGAAGTGAGCTTGAAGAGATAATAATCTTCACACTGGGCTAAGAGAGGATATACTCGCTGAAGGTCATTCTCAAAAGCTTTTTTTTGTTGTAAGGTTTTTTTGGCTACTAAATAGTATTTGGCTCCACGTTTTGCAAACTTGGAAACTGCCTCTAATGACTGCTCTTCGATACAAACATTGAAGCCTTTACGATCCATCCACAAAAACATGAAGGAAGCATTATAGGCGACCGGATAGCCGTCATCATCACGACAAATTCCGCCCGTGACAAGCATTAAATCATCACGCGGAATGAGTGGAACAAATGCTCTAACACAATCATGCTGATTCTGCTCACTCCAGGTTTTCGCATCAGCTACGATTTGCCTGCTCTCGAAAAGCAAGGTTCCACATAATCCAAACAATAATAAATGAGCTAAAAGACTACCAAACACTAAGCCTGATTTCTTACTCTCCACTAAAGGAATTTGATTCTTGAGAAATAATGAAACCAGCGCGGTTGCCAGCAGTGATAGCGCAATAACCCAGGCAACCTGTGCTAAATTCCCGGAAAGCTTGTAATGAGCCAGAGTTGCCATCGGGATTGCAGTCAGGATTGAGAGTAATGAAAGTAGATAGATCAGATTTTGCTTAATTAATAGCTTTTTAATTACAACTATGCCGCTTCCTATTAATAAAGAAAAAGCGGGAATTGAGGCTATATGATAGTAAAAAGCCCATTGATCTCCGGTCGTTCGTGCGGCAATAAAGTAATAGCTATAAACCGCAATCAACCAAAATAAGCTATAAGTAACAACCTTAGTTTTAAACCCTGAATAAATTCCTGCAATAATTAATATTACCCCCGCCGGCATCAATGCGTACAAAATCTCATTACGCATAATCCCCAGGATAAATTCTTTATTCGTGAAGAAATCAAGTCCGACCCAGTGATATTCATTAGAGACTCCGAGCGAATTCCCATAGCGTAACCAGAAATCATGTGAATGCAAATACCATAAAACATTAGGAAGTAATGCTAAAATTGCAAAAACCCAGAGCTTGAACTGAGCGAAGACTTTCCAGCCATATTTGCGAATGACCAGTAAAGCAAAAAATATTCCGATATGTGCGGCAGTCGCTTTTGAAAGAATCGTTAAAGCAGTTGCGACACAAGAAATCCAAAAATAACCTGATTTATCTTCCTCATACCAGCGAAGAAAACAGTATGTTGCCAGAAGGTAAAAAAAGAACATTAAACTCTCCGGCTGAAGAGAATTTGAGATATAAATAAAGATCGGGTTAAACGTAAAAACCGCGGCGGCGGCGATAGCCCCAAGCTCAGGAAGTAAATATTTTGCCAGTAAAAAAAATACTCCTAGCGTTAGTAATGAAAACACTAATGAAACGACTCTGCCTAAGTATTCATGATACCCGATTACCTGATACAAAACTGCCGTAGTCCACGGGAATAAGGGGAATTCCATCTCGGCATAACCGGGCGTATCTCCGCGCCAATCCACACGCGGATACAGGATATTCATTCCTTCGCGGTAATAGTTACGGGCAATTCCGGCCTCGTCGCATTCACGCCACGAAGAACGATCAGCAGGATGCCAAACGTTAATGGCTCTGACACCGGCACCGAGAAGAAACAAAACTAAAAAAATCCAGGACAATTTTTTCATCGTAGTGTGCGTGAGGGAATAATGCTTTGCCCGACCAGATCATGCAGCATTTTGAAATCGCTTTTGCCAAACCTGTGAATCAGAATTGAACGCAACATTTTGAGAGCGGTTTGAGAAATCTTGTAGTAATTACCGGAGTGTTTTGATTCACCTCCGATCCGTTCATGGTACGAAACCGGAACTTCAATAATTCGCTTGCTGACCTGTAAAACCGCAATCATCATTTCCGGTGAAAGCTCCGGGCCGACGCCTTTCAAAATTGGTCGAATGGCTTGATACGTTTCCCGCCACAAGGCGCGATACGTGCAACCGACATCCGTAAATCTTGGCTGTTGATTCCACCACAACAGTTCGACGCCTTTCGCTACCAGCACATTTCCCCAACGCACCGGCCCGCGCATATTAGTTCCCTGCTCGACCAGTTCACGAGTCGTCCGGGTACCGATGACCATATCGGCATCTTTTAAATATTCGAGCATCTTGCGCAGGTCACGCGATTTGAAGGAATGATCGGCTTCGACGACCACTAAAATATCACCGATGGCGCGATCTAACCCGTACCGGATCGTGTCGCCATACCCAATCAATTTGGCGGTTTCGACGCGCGCACCGGCATCGGCTGCAACTTTTGCAGTTCGGTCTACGGAAGAATTATTAACGACTAAAACTTCATCTACCAGATGTTTGAAATCGTTGACGACATACGCGATGGATTGCTCTTCGTTGTAAGCGGGAATGACTACGCTGACTTTGCATTGATTGAATCGTTCAGCGCGTACCTTGTATTGCGCGTAGTTGTAATCGTCTACGGTGTTGATATTGAAATAATCACCCGTGAGATAAAACGGACGAACAGCATTTTGCTCCTGCGCCAGTGTATTAATGGCATCAATTAATTCGACGCGACCGGAGCGAATGGAAGGCGTGGTATTTTTAATTGTCGTGAAAATTTCAGGAGTAAAAACGAAAGTTCCGCATCCCAGCAAATTGTTCTCAATAATTTCAGGCTTTTCAGTTAAATTTGTAATCGCTGAATCCGTGATATTTATCGCGTAGTTTTTCTTGATCTGATGCAAATCCTGCGTGGCAAGAACCGAGCAAAGCACTTTCATCTCATCGTCAAAATGCTGAAGCAATTCCTGATGATTAGAATGTGTGTAGAGTTCGTCACCAAGAATTGTGACGAATGGCTCTTGCAGGACTTCTTCGGCTAGTAACATTCCACGCGCTAAGCCGATGTCCGGGTCATCACATTTCAGGTAACGTAAATAGACGCCAAGTGACGCACCACTCCCGAAACGACTGATGATCTGTTCACCTTCGTAACCAACAATGACGGTTATATCGTGAATGCCAAGTTCATCACGCAAAATTTCTATGTTACGCTGAAGCAGGGTTTTGCCATCAATTTCCAGTAATGGTTTCGGCAGGTATTGGGTTTTCGGATAAGCGCGTATCCCCCGCCCAGCGGCAGGGATGAGGGCTTTGGTTATCATTAACTCTCCTAAGAATAACTTCAGTTGTCTGAAGTTCGGGACTAATTCCAACAGGAGTTTTGAGTTAGAAACTCAATTTGCGAATTGGTTGTTGTAACTGAGACTGGCGGGATCAACTAACGTTAATCCTGTTACTGCCTCAGCGTGTTGTTTCATGTTTACGACCGTGAATTCGTCGTTCATTACATTAATCATTTCACGGACGATCTGAACTTTCACTTCCCCCTTCATTTGCATGCCGGGGAAAAATGCCAGCTCCTGAACATCATCGCATCCCAGGAAATCCAGTGGATGCAATAAAATTGATGGTTGTGTTTTGGTCAGCTTACAAAGTTTCAAGGCAATCTGAAAATAAAGCCTCGCAATAAATTTTGAATAACTGCTTAGATACAAAATGTAACTGATGTGAATCGGTACTTTAAAAAATGGCAAGGTCGTCACTGGAATTTCAGTTAAAGCACCTTCGCACAACTGCCATTGATAAGGCTTCAAAGGGCGAAATCCATCTGAAAATTTTCCAAATAACGCTTTCCGTTTGGCTCGCTCTTCCGGTGTGAGCTTTGCTGTCGCGAAATAAAATGCACGTGCCAGCGGACCTAAATAGGTTGGAAATGTAGAGCAATCATATTGATAACCACGCCTTTTAAGAACGCTTAGCAATGTTTCAGAACAACTGAACCCGGGTCCGCGAAATCCGATGGGGCGTTGCCCCGTAGCATTTTCAATCGCCGCTTCCGCCTGTGCAATTTCATCTTCGATTTGTTGCTCCGTATAAAGATGCAACCAGGGTTCGTGATGAAAAGAATGATTTCCGATTTCGTGTCCGGCGGCTGAAATTGAAGCTAACGCCGCGTGATTTTTTTCGAGTGCGGCATCTTGTCCGACAATAAAAAAGGTAATTTTTTGATTGCTCTCTTGCAGAAAATTCAGCACACGCGGAACCGCTACATCAAGATATGAAGGGAAACTTTCCCAACCCGCATCTCCATGCGTTTTCATGTACGACCATTGATTGTCGAGGTCGAGCGATAAACTCGCTAACGGTTTGCTCATAAAAATTTTACGCTCCCTGACGCATCACAGCGGGCGTTGCTTTGGGAAAAGAAAGTAGCTTTGGCATCACCTGCTCCGCTAATTTAATCCCTTCATTTACATTCAATGTGCCGTTAAGAATGTGCGATGAATTCACCACAAAGACTCCCGGCATTGAAGTTTCCATCGCGGGAACATTTTCAGAATAATTCAACGTCGGCAGCGGAAACACATTGCGCACCCGCGAAATATTGAAGGCCAGCACATCTGAACTTTCAAGGTGCGGGTACATTCGCTGCAACGCCGCGACAAATTTACTTTCAATTTCGGCGTCTGATTGATGCAGGATCGGATCGCCCTCCGCAAAATATTTCGGCAAATACACCAATGAATTGCCGCCAAATTCTGACTTATCAACCAGCGCAGACATTTCAATCACCGCCGTAAATGGAACCCAGCTTTCCGTAATATTCGTCACGTAATATCCCGCGAGCGGCTTTTTCAAAAGTACCGAAGTGCAGACAATTCCCTGATATTGAATATCTTTCAGCTTTTGTTTTTCATCATTGGTCAGCTCAGTACAAATATTTGCCGCAACATTGCCGGGAACTGTCAACACTACCTGATCGTGAATCTCATAACGTCCATCCGAAAATTCAAGTTTGACCGATCCATTGCTGGTCGAAGCATTCGTGATTGCGCTATTAACTTTGAGTTCGACATTTTCCTGTTGTAATAATTCAGCAAAGCGCGTCAGGATGCGAGCATAGCCTCCGCGCACGTAACCGAACATTTCTTTTTTCAATCCCGAACGCCGCGCCGCGTACATTCGCGCAATCGTCGTCCAGATAAATGCGGCGGAAGTTTGCTGATAATTGTCGCCTAATTTTGAGCGCAACAAAGGCAACCACATTTTTTCAAACGTTCGCTTGCCAGATAATTTTTGCAGCCAATCCGCGACGGAAATTTTTTCGAGTTTTTTCCAGTCCTGAATTTTGGAAGCGTAAAAAATCGTCGCTCCAAGTCGAAATTTATCTATCAAATTTAAGGGTGGAAATTGCAAAAACTCCAATGAATTCGACATCGAATACATTTCCCCGTCAATATAAAACCCGGTGCGCGTCTGCACCCATTGCATGTCGTCTTCAAGCCCGAGTTCATTGAGCAAAGACCGCAAATGCGTATCCGAAAGCAAGGTCACGTGATAATGACGATCCCAGGTAATGCCTCCGAATTGCCACGCGCTCGCCAGCCCTCCGAAGTGAGGCGCACTTTCATACAGCGTGACTTTTTTTCCAGCTTGTGCCAACCGATGAGCCAGCGTCATGCCCAGCATTCCACCACCCACAACTGCCCAATTTTCCTGCTTCTCTGACATTTATTTTGTACTCAATTCTCTGACCTGTTGATTCGTAACTTCATAACGTAATCCGCAGGAACTGCAATTTATGACGATTATTTTTTCTGCATCCTGCTCGGAAAACCTCATCATCAACTGTCCACAACGACAAACACATCCAACAGATTTTGCCGGATGTCCAATTGCCAGGTGAAAATCAGGAATGGATTTTGTGACTAATGATCCCATCCCAATCATCGTAAACCGTCCAATCGTCAAATCATTGCCAATGGTGCAGCCTGCGCCAATTGTTGCGCCTGCTTGCACTAGCGTTGGCAAGGTATGTTCATCAGGCTCAGACGGACGAAGCTGTTTTAAATCAGGCGTCGTAGCGCGCGGAAAACGATCATTCGTAAAAATCGTTCCCGCACTAATCATCACACCGTCTTCAATGGTCACAGCATTGCAGATGTAAACCATCGCATTGATTTTGACGCGGTTGCCGATGCTGACACCGTAGGCAATATACGTCTTTTCACCAATGATGCACTCTTCGCCCAGCGTCGTCGAATGACGAATATGGACGTTATCCCAAATACTTGAACCTGCGCCAATCCGGACGTTATCTTCGATCAGGGCAGTTGGATGAATGCGAATGCTCATGCGATTTTTCTCAGCTCTGCTTCCTGATCCACTAAGCGTAGATAGTTTTTATCAAGCGCGTGACTGACTTTCGTCCAGTGACTTTTTTGCAATGCTGCATAAGCTGCTTCAATCACTTCAACGGAAGCAATCGCATCACAGGCTGTCACCAACAAAGCTTCTTCGCCGCGAATGCCGCCGCAAAAATTAATAATATTACTGCGAAACGCCTGCACTTTGTCGTAGCCTTGTCCGAAAGTAATCCACTCACTACTCGTGTTCTGGCGATATTTCGATGACTTCCAGCCGACGACGACGGTTCCTTTCGTGCCGTAAATATTGATGTAACTTTCGAGCTCTTTATTCACGCTCCACGATAAATCAATCCGCCCCTGGACGCCGCTAGTGCTGCGAATATAGACCTGGACGGATTCTTCGACCTCAAGATTATGCCCACGGACACCTTCAATGACCTGCAATTCAGCCAGCGGCCCCAGGAAGTAGCGCATAATATCAATCGAATGCGTACCGTTATCAATGAGCACTCCACCGCCACTAATTTCACGCTGTGAATTCCACCGCTGCGACATATCAATGTGCGAAGTGAAAGCATTCTCAACTAAAAGCAGCTCGCCAAGAATCCCTGAACGGACAATACTTTTGGCGCGAACTACATCTTCAACGTAGCGAAACTTGGAAGCCATCGTTAGTTTCACACCATTACGTTGCGCGGTGTCCATCATTAACTCAGCACTGCTGACATCAATACTCAATGGTTTCTCGCACAGCACATGAACTTTGCGCTGGGAAAAAAATGTCGCCACCTCAGGATGTGAAACCGGAGGCGTACAAATAATTACGGCATCCAAATTCCATTCATCCGCTAACGCTTCGTAGTTATTGTAAGCGCGGCATCCCGCCTGTAAAGACAGTTTTTGGGCAGCTTCAACATTTAAATCCGCGATGCCTACGAGCCGCGCAATCGTCAAATCCTTAAATGCCTGCACATAAGATTGTGCAATGCCACCGGCACCAATTAACCCGAATCGAATCACCTCTTCAGCCATTTCCTATCTCTTTCAGTTGGCTAATTCGTTCACGGCTTGTTGTAAGGAAGCCGCTATGTAATGAACGTGTTCGTCGTTATATTTTTCATTCCAAGGCAAAACAAGAATGCTTTCCAAACCTGAAAAAGTATCGGGAAACTTTTCAGGGCTATAATCCACAGCTTCCGGTCGCGCCAGCGTAAAAGGCCAGCGACTATTTCCGAACGTGCGTTGTTCTGAGAAAATCTGACATTGAAAAGCCGGTTTCTGAATGTAACGCGGAGCCGAAAAAATACCGCGCTCCTCTTTCAGTTTTTTGGCTAAACCGACTGCGCCACCGGGGATAATTTCGGCATCAACGCGCAAACAATATTTCCAGAAACTGCTTTCACTGCCCGGCGCAACGTAAGGCGTTTCAATCCCGCGAACTCCGGCTAACAAATCTGAAAGCTGATGCGCAGTCTTCTGACGCTGCTGCACTGACCAAGGTAATTTTTCGAGTTGGGCTAAAGCTACAGCTCCGGTCAACTCGTTCATCCGGTAATTCAACGCGATGAAGTAATGATCGGGATTCGGATCGCCGTACCCGAAAGCTTTATTGACTAACAGGAAAATCCGGCGTGCCAGTGCTTCATCATTGGTTGTCACAATGCCGCCTTCTCCGGTGGTGACGTGTTTGCCCTGCTGCAAACTGAAGCATCCAATGTCGCCAATTGTACCAACATATTTTTCGTTATATTTGCCCAGAAAAGCCTGCGCCGCGTCTTCAATCACGGGAATATTGCGAGCTTTGGCAAGCTCTAAAATGCTCTCCATTCCGCAGGGATTCCCGAACAGATGCGTCACAATAATGGCTTTGGTTTTATCGCTCAAACAAGCTTCGATATTTTCAGCACGGACGTTCCAGGTTTTCGGGCAAACATCCGCAAAAACCGGAATCGCTCCCTGATATAGAATCGGAGTCAACGCTCCCATATCAGTAATCGAAGTCGTGATGATTTCGTCTCCCGGTTCGGGATCAATTGCGGCGATGGCGATGTGAACGGCGGCTGAACCTGACGTACAGGCATACGCATACTTCGCTCCGAGCATTTCGGCAAAACGCTTTTCGAGCGACTTAACGAAATTTCCTTTCGTACTGGTCAGGGTCCCGGAACGAATGGCTTCGGAAACTAACGCAATTTCTTCCTCGCCTAAAGTGCGCCCGGAGGCGTCCTGGTCAGAAGGCAATATCAAATTTTCAGTTGGTAATACAGTAGTAGTCATTGGTCTTTTTACATCTATTGCAGCAATAATGTCTGCGTATTTTATTTAATCGTAGCATCCGGGATTGTGAGCTTCTGTGATGAATTATTAATAACGTTATCACGGTGCAACAATCGCATCCTCAACAACTTTGATAAAAGCCTTAAATGTCCAAAAATTGTTTTCGCCAGTTTCATCTTGGAATATCCGAAGAGCCGAACGGCGAGGGTCGCCGGGAACTCCACCACTTTTGCACCGCGTAAATCCAGTCTGCCTAATAATTCCGCCACACCTAAAAATCCATCTTCTTCCAGTTGCAGGCTTTCGACTTCGCTGCGCCGATACACGCGAAAACAACTGGTATAAGTCGCCAGCTTTTGCCGTAGCACCTGACGATACAGAAATGATGAGCCTTTGGATAAAGTCAGTCGCCACGCCGGAACATTGAGCACTTTGCCTTCGGAGTGATACGGAGAAGCTGTCACCAGAGCGACATCCTCCTTGAGAAACGGGATCATGTTTTTCAGTTCGTGCGGATCGTAAGTGCAATCACAGTCCATCGAACAAACAATCTCTGTTTTCGCCGCACGAATTCCGGTCATAATCGCAGCGGCGACACCCCGGTTTTTCGGATGCTTCACCAACCTGAAATTAGGTTGCTCGCCAAAATGTTTATGCAACACATCCCAGGTTTGATCGGTGCTGCAATCATCAACAAAGATGAATTGTGGTGAGTATTTATCAGCTAATGATTCCTGTACGCTCTGTAAAGTATTCGCCAGATACGGCAGGGAAAGTTCTTCATTAAAGCAGGGAATCACAATTGAAATCGGCGTTCTGGGCGGTTCGGCTAAATTGATTTCGATCTCAGGTTTGGCGGTCGGCTTTGTGAAGGCAAAATCTGGAGCAAGTTCGGTGCTTAATTTTAAATGCTCGGCAAACGGAGTGAAGCTATATTTTTTGAGATAATCCTCAATCACCCAATACATTTTCCCCAGATTACGATAATGCCTGATTTTATTGAGCGAAGTCGCGCTATTGATGCGCGGCTGTGAACGATCCAGCTCCCAGACATGAAAGTACATCACGAATGGAGCTTGATATGATTCATGCCAGCTTTGGACGGATTGTTTGATTAAAGTGTGCGGAAATTGGCGAAAGAAATTTCCGCCTGCTAACGGTATGGTGGAACCCAGCATCTTCCAGGTTGGAACAGGAAATTCCCACAATTTTTTCTCACCAAATTCCATTTCATGCGCAAAACGATGCGCCGGATTTTTTGATAAATCTCCGCCCGTTGGAACAATGCTGGTGTCGTAAGCAAAGCCTTCCTGCGCCAATATTTCCAACGCCCAATCGGCCTTATCCATTTGCCAGCGTTGCGCTGAACGAAACCCTAGAACTTTAGTTTGCGCCGCATTTTCCAGCGAATTTTTTGCGCGGCGAATTTCTTCTCGAAACTGGTCAGGGCTGGCTTCAGCTAAATCCAAAGTCGAATAGCAGCCGACTTCGTGACCGCGCCGAATAATTTCCCGAATCAGCTCAGGCTTCCGCTCGGCAATCCAGCCCAGAGAAAAGAAAGTAACCTTGGCTGAAAAACGATCCAGCAAGTCCAGCGAAGAAATTGTATTGTGCTCAAATCGCGCCTCAAATCTTGACCATTGCTCGCGCTGAATTAATTGGTCGAAGGCACCCACATGAAAGTAGTCTTCCAATAAGACAGCTAGGAGGTGTGTTTTTTTCGGGAATAACTGATTCATCAAAAACTTCGTGGTGCGGATAAAAAGGCCAGCTGCGGAGCAATACAACCTATCTTCTATCGCTGGATAATTTCATTTTTATTGCATCAATATGACAATCATCAAATAGGCTCATAATCAGGACGACATTAACCCTGGTCAAAGCTGGTCTGAGTAAAGGAAAAGAGATTAGCTCCGGGAAAGGGAGATGAGTTATTTTTTATTGACGAGAGGTAAAACCTTAAGTAGTCACGTAAGGCGTAAAGACTCAACTCGCCATTGCAGGTACGGGGCATACAAACCTCACAAATGGTTACAGAGTATTTTTATTTTATTAGTGTGACGCGGGATTAATATTACGGCGCGATGGCGAGGAATGCAAGTGCTTTAAATCGTTGCTGCCATTATGGTTAAACCGATTCAACTAAACCTGTCTACAAGCTCTGATCATTTTTTCTTTGCCGCTTCAATGCGGTCGCTAATCATCCCGACAAAATCAGAACCTGCGCCGAAACCGGACTGCCGATAGCTGATTTGACCTTCGCGGTTAAAAACCATCGTGGTGGGAATTGAATTGATGCGATACAAAACATCCAAATCGTTGGCGTAGACAACGGGCAATTTTACTTTTTGACCTTTGACGTACGGGTCAACGTAATTGCGATCTTCATCCGTGTTGATGGCGAGAAAAACTACATCCTTGTCTTCTTTGTATTTCAACATAGCGCGTTCGAGCATTGGCATTTCTTCGCGGCAGGGACCGCACCAGGTCGCCCAGAAATTCGCTACTATCACTTTGCCTTTGTAATCAGAAAGTTTCACTTCTCCACCGCTTAATTTCGTCAGCCGATATTCCATCGGATCGGTCACGCCTTCATTCAGGCTCGGTGGTTCCAGTTTGGCTAATTTGGCGGCGTCATCTTTAACGATGGAGTCATACGTCTTCATCACCAAATCGCCCAGACCTTTTTCCGAATTATTTTTCTGGACATAAAGCTGTCCCAGCTTCTGACGAATGTCAGCGCGATCAACGCCTTCTTCAGAATCCATCGAACGGACGAAAGCCTGCGCATAATATTCAAGTGCCTGCTCGGTGTTTTTACGCTTTTCGGCAATTCCTGCGAGGATCGCCACCGAAGCCGCCATCGGAGACTGTTTGTAGCTTATCAGCAAATCAGCTTCCGCCTTTTCAAGGTTTCCGAGATCATTATGAGTTTGCCCGCGCAACAAATAAATCGCCGCAAACGCATTCCCTTTTTGTCGCTCCCATAAAGCGGGGCTGACTTTCATGGGCTTGGTTCTGGTCGCAAAAATATCTTCGAGAGATTTCACGAGTCGGTCGCCATACCCCAAAGCCTTAGCCAAATCGCCTTCGCCTTTTCTGGCGCGAAGATTCGTCACCATCGCGGTTAAGATTTCGATATTCCCGTCATCGGAAACAAGAATCCGTTCACCATAAACAATGGCGCGATTACGATTCTGGAGCTTTGTCGCCAGCTTAAAAAGTTCCTGTTCAATTTCATCTTTGCGTTTGGAATTTGGATACTTCTTCAGAAACTCATCCAGATTATCCATGACGAGTTGCTCGCTGCCGCCGGAGCGTTGAATCGCCTGTTTGAGGTCTTCATCTTCGTTTGATGGCGCGGTGGCTTCGGCTGGTTTTTGGGGCGGCGGAGGCGGGGAAGATTTTCGAATCGTCGGACGATCCTGCGCGAAAACATCAAAAGTGCCAATGAAAAGGACAAAGATAAAAATGTATGACTTCATAAATTATTTCAGACTGTCAGGGCAAGGTCGTAATCAGACGAGAAGTAAACTACAAGCAACGCCTCATTGCAACAACGAATTTAGCTGCATTTTTAAATTCTCACCACAAAGAAACAGCGCAGGAGTCTGGTAACTCCTGCGCTTTAATACTAACAATACTGTGAACATTTTTTTAACGAGAAATAAAGCACTTAGCAGCAACGACTTAGGTTTGGGAGAATTAAATCAAAGTAACCGCATGAGCTTACTTT
>JAYVZE010000219.1:0-14872 GCA_043783625.1 Blastocatellia bacterium
ATCAGCGGACGAATCTCAGAGCCTTGCGGCGTATTTAGAATTTTGGAATTTTTGCGGTTGTTGATAATCATAAGGCAGAAGATTTTACCGCAAAGAGACAAGGGGTCAAAGGAACAAAAAACTGCTACTAGTAATGTTCTTTGCCCCCTTGTCCCTTTGCGGTAAAAAACCTTGTGGCCAATTTACTTCCCGACCGCCCACATAATTTCAGGGCTAGGTTTTCCGGTGCCACGTTGACCGAAAAAAGTTACATCATATTTATTTTTCACAACTTCATTTAGTGCCGCTTTGAAAGTTTTTTCATCCGCGCTCATCGAAAAAATTCTCCGTCCATCTGTAGTGTCAATGATGACGGAGAAGGACAAATACCACGAAGTCGGGCTGCAGACAATTTTCTTTCCGGCACTGCTTTTCACATTCAAGGCAATATCTTCAGAGCCGGAAACGTCTGCCCATTTATAGGATGTGAGTTGTCCGGTAATTTTTGGTGTATCGTTCGATAAATCATCTGAGGTTGGTTTCTTTCCGGCTTTTGGCGTCACGGCGACGCGGTTGGAACGATTCGTGAAGCGCGTAAAAAGCGGATAGCTGCGCTCCACATGTTTTCCATTCATTCGCTTCCATCGAGCATCGCTGATTTCATAAAGGCTTGTCACCCAATAACCGTCTGAGTGGCTCATGTAAATGATTTCGGCGTGTCCATCGCGGTTGAGATCAACGACATCAAAAATCCCGTCGGCTACTTCGTGAAAATATCCTTCAATTTCAAACAGGATCGGACGCCCTGCATCATCAAACGTCAGCGTATCAATATGCCGCGTCGGAGCCAATCCGTTACCCATTGTGTACGCCAACAACACGCCATCCTGAATCCCGTTTTTATCCAGATCCGCCGTATAAAATTTAAAACCGTGCATCACCGTCGTCCCGCCTAAAATCACACTCCAGTCCTTACCGTTTTTGTCTTTGCCAACAATCGAAAGCTCTTCGCTGTCTTCGCCAACAGTACGTTTGGTCAGGGTTGCACCGGAGACTCCGATGTTCACTTTTTCGGGTAACAATTTCTGTTTTGGTTTTTCATCAGGATCAAGTTCACCGGAAGTAAACGTCCCTTCGTACTTGACCGGAAACCGCCGCGCCGTCTCTGCTTTTGATAAGGGCAGATAATTCGTCATCCCTTCGCCTTCTTCCTGAAAAGCAAAGCTGTGAACAGGAACGAGCATGAGCAGCAAGAATAATCTGAGAAGAGCAAGTTTATCGTTTTTCATAATTTCCACGTACGAATAAGTTCTCAAGTTTGACTTTCAAGAAAGCAAAAAATCAGGGCTACTTCATTAACGCAGTATAACGAGGTGAAAGGGGTCAGGCGAGGAAAATATTTAGGACGGACGGAGAGTTTTTTGATTCTCAAGACGCTACAGACTAAGAAGGTGTTTGAAAAGTTGCGGAACCTCTTAGCTTCATAGGAGCGGAATGTTTATAGCACTGGTCAGTGATAATATGCCAAGCTCCGTAGCGAAATATGGCAGATGTCGCTCCTACAGAGCTTGGCATTCTTCCTCGAAGACTAGACTATAAACATTTCGCTCCTAACGGAGCTGACTTTTTAGACAGCTTTATAGACTGTCTTTTGCTTTATTTCACCTTCTCGCGCCATTCGCCAATCAACTTGGCAGCATGTTCGCGTCCACCAATCCCGAAGGCAATAGCCACGGCAACAGCTCCCGCGCCAAGTAACAACGTGAAGGCAGTATTGATGATTTCAGGTGCAATGCCCATTTGTCGAAGAGCCATCGCTCCCGCCAGAACAGAAATCGCAGTCCGTGCGACCGTTGCCAGCAGATCAGCATTTTGTGCGCCACTGCCTTTAATCATCATCACTACTAAATTAGCGAGATAGAGACCAACGCCAAACACAACAACACCGGAAATAACGTGACCACCAAAGACTGAAAATTCAGAGACGATGTTGGATAACCCGGTCATTCCTACCACTTCAGCCGCCTGCATAATCGCCAGAACGAGAATCGCAGCAGTCACTAAATAACCAACGATCTGGGAAGGAGTTTTGCCACCTTCACCGGAAGTTTGCGGCAAGCCCAAACGCATTAGTAACGCATTGAAGCCGAGACCTTCCAATAAATTCGTAATGAATTGTCCGACGATTTTGCCGAGGTAGTACGAAATAATTAACACGGCAGCCGCACCGATAATGCCGGGGACGACTCCGATTAATTTCGTCATCATCGCTTCGACGGGACGCGTCACCGTGTCGAGCTGCAATTTGCTGAGTGCCGCCTGCGCCACCGGAACGATAATCAGGACAAACGAAACCAGTCCCAACATCCCGGACAGTGATTGTTTGCCGAGAGCGGAAGAAATTCCGGCTTTTTGGCTGAATTCATCCAGTCCAGCCGCTGATAAGACATTCGTAATGATTTGTCGTACCAATTTGGCGACAAAATAACCGACCGCAAAAATGATTCCTGCTCCCAGTAAATTCGGGATGAACGCAAAAATCTTATTGAACATTTCCTGCACAGGTACGAGCATCTGGCGCAGGTTGAGAGCTTCCAGAATACCGGGCAGGAAAAATAAAAATGTTAGCCAATACACCAAGCTGGCAAGTGAAGCAGTAACAGGGCTGCCCGCGCGTTCGTCGAGGCGTGCCTTCCCTGCTACTTTGTTAACGATTGTGCGCACAATACTGGCAATGATCCATGCCAGAAGTAAAAGCAGCGCAGCTTTGATAATTCCCGGAGCATATTCTTTTAAATCTCCGAAAATTTTCCCAAGTGTTTCGTTGAGTTGTTCCATTTGTAGTTTCCCTCCAAAAAATAATGAGCCGTCTTATTTTTCGTAATTATTCACGGGGAGAGAGAATCTGGTTTCCAGATAATCGTGGAGTGCGGTTACAGCGATATGGCTTGCTGTACGGACAGCTCAAACACCGTTGAGACTGTCAAAACACTCTTCCAGGGGACCAATTATCACCTCTTCCTGTTACCGTCCATTCCTTGTCGGCCTCAAAGAAGCTTGCTCCTCAAGCGAAGCTAAAACAGCTTCCGCCTTGAGTAAGTATGCTTGAGTTTTGCAGAAAATTTGCGAGGAGAAATTAACAGATTTATGGAGAAATGACTAGTCGCGATAAAACTTCTTGAAAGGTAATTTATAACTATGCAACGTTCGGGATACTAAGTCCGAAATAAATCATCTTAACTATTCGTCTTCAGGACTTAACGTTTTTCGAGCAGAGTGACGAATGTGCAAAATACGAACCACTTCATCTTCTATGACAAATAAAATTCGATATTTGTCATAGAGAAGCTGGCGAATTTCTTCTGCAAATTCATAACTTTCAGGAGCTAAAACACAGCGTCCGGGAAAATTTCCCAAACTCTCAACTCGCTCCATCAGATCAAAGTACCACAGTGTCGCTTTTTCGGGGGAATACTGAACAATCCATTCAAAGGCATCGTTAGCTTCCGTCTGTGCCTGTTCAGTAAAGTCAATTTCGTAGCTCATGACCTCTTCTTAGGTAAATTGTACTTCTTCCTCATTTCTTCAAAGACTTGTTTAGCGGGTTTGGTTTTCCCTTCCTTTACTTGCGCCAGCCCAAGGCGAAGACCTTCAATGGCTTCTGCACGCTCCAGCGCATCCAGTAATTTTTGATAGCTTTCCGCATCCTGGACAACAGCTTCAGCCTTACCATTCACCGTCAGAATCAAAGGATGCTTATTTTTTTTAATCCGTGCCAGATGGTCTTTGGCATTGCGCTGAAAATCAGTTAAAGAATGGATTTCGTTTAGATTAATTGTTGCTGAAGCCACCATAAATAATACCTCAAACATTAAATTCAATGTGAATCCAATGATGCCATTGAAATCTATCGAGCGCAAGCTGATTATTACATTATTACCAGCCTCTTCTGGACAGGCAACTATTTTATTCAAACAGCTTTCGCTGCCCATCTCTTGCTAACTTCCAGCTATCTTGTCCGACACGTTCAGCAATATCCTCTAAGACGTTTAGGATTGTTTGCGCTTCCGGTGTGGTTCCGTTTTTTAATAAAGGCAAAATATACAAAATGATGTCATCAAAATGTGGGTTGCAATTCTCGCGTTGCATGCGACGCAAATAGCTTATTAAGTAAAAACGAACTCGCAGCCTTACATCTACGTGGGTGGAAAATCTTGTATCTTTGCGTAATGTGAAGATTTCAGTCTCTTCGTTGTAATCAAATGATTCCATCAACAATGGTGTCAAGTCGGTGTATTGTTTTTTCAGCAAATCAAGGAACCCCAGTTCCAAGCCTTTGATAATCAATTCATCATTGATTTGTTCGAGTGTTGCGCCGTGGTTCTTGGCGATAATTCCTTCAATGGTCTGCATCACAATTTCTGCGATGTCCATGCCAAGGTTTGCTTTTAGAATAGCTCTCGGTTTGCGAACTTTGCGAAAATTGATAATGAGTTGACCCGACAAAACAGTGAATGGATTTTGGCGTTTCTTGAAGCTTGTTTGTCCATTTTTTTGTGAAACTGCGCCCACATATTCAAAGCCACAACTTTCTGCCGTATCAATAATCAAATGCCAAAACTCTGGGTCTTTGTGGGCAAAAACAAATGACAGCCAGCGATCATATTTTAGGACGCGGTACATCTCTCGAATGCTCTGCGCAATTAGTTCGTTGTATTCTTTTTTGCTTTTATCCTGCTCGCCGCCTTCAATCGCTTCTTGCTGATAATCTTCCTTCGTGACTTTCAAGTCCAGCCACGCATTCCACATCACCGAAAGATCAAGATAGGGAATTTTCTTACCGTATGGCGGGTCAGTATAAATATAATCTACGCTTTCTTTCGGAATCCATTTCAGATTTGTGGCTGTGCCTTTGACAATTTGAGCTTTATCAATGGTCTTTTCATTAATGTAATAACGCATCTCCTTTTTGGCATCTTTTACTTTTTTATATCGAAGCCCAAAGAATTTCATGGGTTCGATTTCAACGGGCTTTGGTGCAATTCTATAACGGTAATACCTAAAAGCTGCCGCATCACCTCCACCATCCGCACGGACTGACGAAGAGTGATAAGTTAAATTCACTTTGGTTAATAAGCCTGAAAACATCAGCATCAAGGAATCTTGAATGGGCTGATCTTTTTCTTTTTTAATAAGAGCTTTTAATAAACCAAGTTGCGCCAATTGCTTATCACTAAATAGTTGCTCAACTGTTTCTACATCAGAACCTGTTGGCAATCCCAAGCCTTTTGGGTAAGGATATTTTTCTAATGCTATTTTAATTTCTTCCTCTGTTTTTGGCTCATTTATTTGGTATTCGGTTTTGACGCGCTCAAAAGCTTCTGCAAGTTTCGATTCTTCCACTGGAATAATAAGTGATTGCACTATGAATACAGCCATTGGATTCAGATCAACGCTAATCGCTTTGCGTTCAGTCATCAGTGCTTCAATGGCTGTCACGCCACTGCCGCCAAACGGATCAAGCACCAAATCTCCAGGCTTGGAAAAATTTTTGATGTAATCAGCAACGACATTCCATGATTGTTTGGTGAAATAACCGTGAACGCCAAAATGTCTTTTTGCTTGTTGCTTCTTGACAGGGATTTCTTCAAGCAAGGGTCTGGTGGCGTAATCAAATTGTCCTTTAGGATTGGCTGTGGCTGACGTAGTGTCGTAAGTAATATTTTTGCCGACCTGAAAGCTATCTGGTGACAAAAATGTTTTCAGCTTTTCCCAATGATAATCAATCTCGTCAACTTGAAAATAATAAAATGGATCATCTGTTGCGTCTCTACGATAAAGCGCAAACTCCAATCCATTGCAGAGGGCAAAATAAGTGCTGCGAATTTCAGGGTGTGAGGCATAGCTATAAACTTGTTCGACGTTATCCGAATCTTTTACTTTTTGATCTGGGGCTTTGGCATCTAATACCCACGCAAAATTATTTTCTACTTTCAACGCATAATCAGGCACAAGATTGATTTTTCTTTTCTTACTGCCAATTTTTAGAAAGGGATGTTCGAGTGTTTTGCTGCGAACAATATTGGCTTGTTGGTAGCCGAGTTCTTTGAGAATGGGAAGGATTATGACTTCTCTAACGCTGTCTTCTTTGAAATCTGGATTTTCGCTGAGTATCCGAAAATCTAAATCCCCAAACAATTTTTCTTTGATCCCCATAAATTCTCTTCTCAAGATTCTGGCTGACGAATATATTAAACTCAGTCTTCAAGATCACAAAACTTGATCTTGAACCCGCTATTTTTTCTGCTTGAGAGAACCAGTCATAAACTACGACTGGTTCTCTCAATTAAAACACTCCCTATTTTTTCTCAGCATCCGCCAACGCCTGCACCTTCATCGGCAATCCGAAGATATTAATAAATCCTGCCGCATCCTTTTGATCGTAGCTCGCGCCCATCGTAAATGAAGCGAGGTCGGGACGATACAACGTATTTTCAGAAGTACGTCCGGCGATGATGACGTTGCCTTTGTACAGCTTCAATTTGCACGTCCCGTTGACGCGGGCGGAAATTGATGTGACTGCCGCATCCAAAGCTTCGCGCAAGGGCGTGAACCATTGCCCGAAATACACCATGTCGGCATATTTCAAGGCAATGATTTCTTTGTAATGCGAAGTTTCGCGGTCAAGGCACAGCGATTCAAGTTCACGCAACGCCGCCAATAACAACGTCCCGCCCGGCGTTTCATAACAACCGCGCGATTTCATTCCGACTAAGCGATTTTCGACGATGTCAATTCTGCCGATCCCGTTGCGAGCACCGATTTCATTGAGCTTCATTAGCAATGGAACGGGATCAAGATGTTCGCCATTGACGGAAATGGGTGTCGCTTGCTCAAATCCAATCTCGACGTATTCCGGCGTGTTACCCGCGTCTTCGGGAGACTTACTGAGCATATACATCGCTTCTTCCGGTTCGCTCGCAGGGTCTTCTAAAATTCCGCCTTCGTGCGAAATGTGCCAGATGTTACGGTCACGCGAATAGATTTTTTCGCGGCTCACGGTAATCGGAATATTGCGTTCGGTCGCGTAGTCAATCGCGTCTTCGCGTGAAACAATATCCCATTCCCGCCACGGCGCAATCACGGGCAATTCCGGCGCGAGGGCTTTGAAGGTTAATTCAAAACGTACCTGATCGTTGCCTTTGCCCGTGCATCCATGCGCGAGCGCATCGCAGCCTGTTTGCTTGGCAATTTCAACATGCCGCTTCGCAATCACCGGACGCGCAAAGGAAGTGCCAAGCAGATATTTATGCTCGTAAACAGCTCCAGCTCTGAGCGTCGGGAAGATGTAATCCTTGACGAATTCATGCCGCAAATCTTCGATGAAAATTTCTGCCGCTCCGGTCGCGATAGCCTTTTCGCGCAGTCCTTCGAGTTCTTCTTCCTGACCAACATCGGCGGCAATGGCGACGATCTCGCAGCCATAATTTTCCTTCAGCCAGGGCATGATGATGGAAGTGTCCAACCCGCCGGAATAAGCGAGCGCTACGCGTTTATATTTTGGTGTCATTGATTCTCCTGAAGTAAGCAGTGGTCGGTTGATAATTGCGGTTAGCGAAAACGACGACTGTAATAATTATCTCGTGTAATGAAAACGGGGATTATACACAAAGGTGTATTTCTGATGCGAGCGCACCGAAAAATTTATTCAGGCGGAGCGACTGAGAGCGCAAGCATCTTGCTTGCTGCGAGCGCGTGCAACGCCGCTCGCTGACGTGGCGAGGAGGGCATTTTGATTACCAGCTCGCTCGTCGCCAGAGTGGTGCAGGCGAGACGCATGCACTCCAGTCTGTTACTATCTGGCAGTGTTTTTTTCACGCTTCACACAATCAAAACAGCTTGCGATTCCAAGCCCGTCAATGACGCCCGATTGGTGCATTTCGTTTCATCCGTCAGGTGAAATTTTATTCCCTGAAAAATTTTCAGCCCACAGCCCTAACCAAAAATTTATCGTCTCCGGTGACGTGTGGCTGTCGAATCGGGCGGCATTGCTGCAAGAAATTGGCAGTGTTTCGCAATCACCTTCTGATCTCGAAATCATCGCATATTTCTGGGAAGTACACGGAGAAAATGCATTAACAAAATTGCAGGGAATGTTCGCATTTGTCGTGTGGAAGATTGAACAAAAATCCTTATTGCTCATCCGCGATAAAGTCGGTGCGCGAACACTTTATTATTCCACTGCGCCTAACGAATGCTTGATTGCGCCGCGTTCACGCACACTCGCACAAAAACTGCGCCCGAAAATTGATCCGGTAGCCGTGCGCGATTTTCTGTGCTGTTCGTTTGTGCCGGGCGAACGTACGATGTGGGAAGGCATCCGCGAAGTGCGACCGGGCTGCATCGTTCGCTTACCTGCCCGCCTGCCTGCCAACGAAAGTAAATCGTATTGGCAACTCAAAGAACAAATCACCGAGCCGCACGAATCGCTGGAATTTCATGCGCAAAAATTACGGTCGCAACTCGATGAAGTCATCGGCGAATACTTGCCGTACGGTGAAGCCGTCGGATGTTATCTTTCGGGCGGATTGGATTCCAGCCTCGTCGCCGCGCTCGCCCAAAAATTGCATTCGCGTCCTCTTCATACCTATTCGATTCACTTTGGCGATGAAACGCCGAACGAATTGGAATGGTCTTCGCTGGTCGCGGCGCACTGCCAAACAAAGCATCACATCATCGAAATTACGCCGCGTGAAATGTGGGATTTACACGCCGAAGCACTTTCATATTTGGATGATCCGATTGGTGATCCGTTGACGGTTCCAAATTTAATTTTAGGACGCCAAGCCAAACAAGACGTGAACATAATTCTTAACGGCGAAGGCGGCGATCCGTGTTTCGGAGGCCCGAAAAATCAGCCGATGCTGCTCTCAAATTTGTATCAAGCTGCACCGACCGTAGACGATTTATTATCAGCGTATTTGGCTTCGTATCAAAAATGCTCGCCTGATTTATCGCGTCTGTTGCGTCCTGAAATTTGGGCTGCGGTCAAAGATGCTCCATCCATTTTTACGCCATATTTAGAAGGCGAAGGCAGTTATTTAAATCGGCTGATGTTCATCAACACGCAATTCAAAGGAGCCGATCAAATCCTGACCAAAGTCAGTAATCTCACCCGTGCGTGCGGCCTCGAAGGGCGTTCCCCGCTCTTCGATCAACGCATCGCCGAACTCAGCCTGACCATCCCACCGGAATATAAATTAAGCGGCGCGACGGAAAAAGCTGTGCTAAAAGCTGCGGTGCGCGATGTGTTGCCGGAAGCAATTCTGGCGCGTCCGAAAAGCGGAATGATGGTTCCGGTGCAGTACTGGTTTCGTAAGCTCTGGGCAAAACAGGCACGGGAATTATTGCTCCATCGGCAGGCACGGATTCGTGAATTTTTGCAAATGGATTTGGTTGAGGATTGGCTGAATTATCGTAACGATACGTGGAGCAGATACGGCGTAAAATTGTGGCTGTTGGTGAGTTTAGAGTTGTGGCTGCAAGCGAATGAACATGCAGAAGCCCGCACGGAGTAAGGGTGCCAAGTACATCATGTAAAATTGCAGCTTCGTATACGGACACCCTTACTCCGTGCGGGCTTCTGCATTAAAAATCACCCGAAACTATCCACCGAATACACCGAAACATCGTTGCCGTAATATCCACCGCCATCAACCATCACCAACGCATCATCCGCTTGTGGATTACGGCTTTTGGCAATGCCATCGCGCAAAATTCTCAGTAACAGCAGCGGCGACAGGGATTCTAATTCGACGTGCTTCCCTTCTTCCATCCACTTGATTTCATCGGCTTGCAACGTAGCTTTGACTTCAGCCGGAATCGTGCGCGCCTGTTGTGCGCTTTCATTTGTTTTCAGCACAAACATTTTCTTTTTTGTAAGCTGGCGCGGCAATAATCCTAAATCAAAAATTGTCACGCCTGCACTGTCAGCAAACCAGCGCGGTTGCGTGCGCAGGCGGTGGACAAGCTGCACTCCCGACGGCGAAGCATCGTGCAGCGCGTAGACTTTCAAATCAGGATTGCGCTTGAGCATCGCCAATACCGTTTCAAAAATGCTGTTCGGATAACCATTCACACTAAGCACGGCGCAGTTGTTTTCAAAGTGAAAATTATTCGCAATCAGAAAATGTGCGATTTCGTGGCAATCACAAATGACAGCACGATCAAAGCTATACGCCGAGACTTCGGGATTGACGCTGGCGGGTAATGATTGGATTTGCGGCGGTGGTAATAACTTCGTAACGTTGCCATTTTTTTGTTGCCAACGGTCAACCAGTTTTTTCGTCTCTTCAATTGAGGTTGAAGTTTTTCGCCCGAAAAACTTCGGAGAATATTTAGCCCAAATAAAAGACGCTCCAATTAATGCAAGGATCGGGCCGGCGATAAAACCAATTGGACAAAAGGTCATCACAGGCAATGAGGCTACTAATAAAACGATGCCTAAAACTAAATTACCTTTATCAGCTTTCTTCGAATTGAAAAAGTAATAAAACTGGCGCGGCGTAAAATATAACGAATCATTCACTGAAATTTTTTCCAGCGTATGCGCAAAAAACTGATCGGTGAATTTGTCGCCAAGCTTCGGATCAAACGCGAACGGATGCTTACATTTCTTGCAGCAGCCACTGTTTTCCTTCCGTTCTTTGAGCTTGTTATCTTCGCTACACTTTATACATTTCACGGAAACCTCGTTAGGTAGAACCACAGATGGACACAGATAAACACAGATTTTTTCGCCACAAAAAATATAAAAGTCAGGTTTTATTTTTGCGCGGCTTGTGCCTTTTGTGGTTTGTCTTTATCCATGTGAATCTGTGTTCATCTGTGGTTAATTACACTTGTCGTTCTAATAACACCTGATAGTTTTCGCGCTGACGAATCAACCGATGTGTTTCATTTTCCAGCAACACTTCCGCCGGACGCGGACGATGCAAAAAGTGCGAAGCCATCGCATAACCGTACGCGCCAACATCCAAAATCGCTACGATGTCATCAATCTTCATTTTTGGCAATTGGCAGCCGCGCCCCAAATAATCCCGCGAATACGTCGTATTCCCGCACAAATCCGTGGGATAAGTTTCACCCGCAATTTCTTTCATCGCACGAATTTCACGATAGCCGCCGTGGACGCTGAGTACCGCGATATTCGCAACCGAAGTGTCGAGTCCGACGATTTGTTTTCCGCCTTGCCATTTGGTCGAAACGACGCGGGCGAGCAAAGTCCCGCAAGCCGCCACTGCCGCACGTCCCGGCTCAATAATTAATTTGATCGAACGATTTAATTTCGCCAGTTGGCGCGACAATTCACCGCCAAAATCTTCCCAGCTAAACCCGGATTCTACGGCGCGATACGGATAGCCAAAGCCGCCGCCGAAATCTAAATACTCCCAATCTGGCAAGGTAGAACCGACTTCGATGACACGCGCAATTGAATCGGTAAAAGCCGTCGTATCATTCGTGCCCGTGCCGCGATAAAAATGAATGCCAGAAATTTTCAGCTCAAATTTCGTTGCGATTTTGACGGCTTCGAGCAATTCCTGCGGAGAAATCCCGATACGATTTTCGCCGGTAATTTCAGGCAAATTGAGTCGAAAACCGATTTGCGGCGTATGCTGAAATTGATTGGCGGATTGATAAATTTCGCCGAAAGTTTCGAGTTGTGAAAGGCTGTCAAAGTTGAGTTTCGCTACCCGCGAGTCAAGCAGTTGCTGCATCTCAGCGCAACTCAGATTGCTGCCGCTGTACACAATTTCGGCAGGCAAAAATCCAGCCTGCAACCCAAGCACGACATCGCCCGGCGTATTCGCATGCAAGCCCCAGCCGTGCGCACGAAAAATTTTCAGGAGCGCAAGATTACCATTCGTCACACTCGCAAAATGGAATTCTTTGTCGAGATATGAAATGGCGTTCGTGATGAGCGCAATGGTCTTCGCCAAGACGTCCGCATCGTAGACATACAACGGCGAATCGTATTGCGCGAGCAATTCTGTCGCAAGTTGATTGGAAAATGAAACGATGCGAGTGAGTGAAGCCTGTGGAGCCAAGTAAACCTCCTTGGAAAATAAATGTCAGCAATTATCAGAATTAACTGTCCACGAAGTGCACGAAGAAGCACAAAGTTTTTTGACTTCTTCCGGCGTTTTGTTTCCTCTTTTTTGTAGCACCAATTAAATATTTATTTTCCTTCGCGCAATCTTCGTGTTGCTTCGTGTACTTCGTGGATAATTTCTTTTTCCGATAATCTCTATTGCCCGGCAGCGTTTCCGCTAGATTTCATCCAATCAGACAAGCGCGGATAAGCGATTTGCCAAAATTTTGCTGGCAACATAAACGGCGTATATTTATCACGTTTCACGTCTTTTTGCAGAACGGAAAAACGCCAGGTTTGCCACATCATCAGAAGCCACAAAATTTCGCCAATGCGACGGCCTTGAATCTGACCGCTGAATTGTCCGGTTGAAATTCTCAACGCCAAATCTTCCTGCCAAAAACCTTCGTCACGCAGCACAGAAGGCTGTAACCAATGACCGATTTCATTCCATAACGGAGCCAGACACCACTGTGTAAGCGGTACGCCCATGCCGCGTTTTTCGCGCCAGACAATTTCATCCGGCAGCCAATTCTCGACAGCTTTTTTCAGGATATATTTTTCGTGTGTACCCTGTAAAAACATACTGTTTGGCAACTGAAATGAATACTCCGTCAAAGCCTCATCACAGAAAGGAGTGCGCACCGCTAAGCCATGCGCTAAGGCTAAGTTCGTCGCACGCGGCTGAATATTTTCGGCCCCTTTCAGTGACAAATTCGCACGGCGCAGACGATGCAACAGCGAAGGCGTGAACTGATCGTTAAGTGCTTCGTAAAGCCAATTCAATGGATTTATCTTTTGTATTTCGGCGTACCCCCCGGCTGAAAAAACATGCGCTTCGTAACCATGTAACCGATGAAACGTGCGCAAATATTCCTGATAAAAATCTGGCGCATTAGGATGAACAGATTGATAAATGTCCGCCGCAATGAGCGGTTTGTTCGTCCACCCGGCAAACAATTGATCGCCGCCTTCACCATTAAAAACAACGTCGCATTCATTCGCTGCCGCTTGTCCCAGCAAATACAGCGGGACGGTGACGCCATCACCATACGGTAAATCTAACGCCGTTGCCGTCGCCAGCAAAGCCGCTTTAATTCTTTGCGGCGAAGCGTCAACCTTGCTGAGCGGGATTTTTAAATGCTGCGCGACGCCTTCAGCAAAAGGCATTTCCGGGTTGCCGTATTCGCCAAAGTCCAGCGTAAAAGCTTTGACGTTCGCGCCTGCCTGCACCAGCAAAGCCGCGACAATCGCTGAATCTAAGCCACCGGAAAGAAAGACACCAACGGGTTCAGAATCATCTGAAAGCTGTTTCGTGATCGCGCTTTTCAGCAAATGTTGAAGATGCTCCGCAGTTGAAGTTTCATTCTGCTCTTTCGGAAAAAATTCCCGCCAGCGATCAGCCGAAGGCGACGATGAAGATTTTATTTGATGAGGTTGAGACGTTTCAAACAATTGAAAATCAACCGTCGCTCCCGCCTGAATTGCAAAAATATTTTTGACGGGAGTCAGCGGCGCAGGCACATAAGAAAAACAACTGTAGCCGTACAACGCAGGCAATGAAATTTCAGCTTCGTCCAACAACGGCAATAAGAATTTGAGCTGTGTAGCGAACCAAATCGCGTCGTGCGTCTGCACCCGGAACAACGTCGCCCGCCCAAAATCATCGCGTTGCATTTTCAATCCGGCGCGACTGATTTCAACGCTCACATCCACTTCATCCGGCAACGCCGAAGCCGCTAACGAAACAGATAATTTTTCATTCTGGAAATTTGTTTGGACGTGCTTTCCCCAACCAACCACGCGGAAAAAGTTTCGAGAATTCGCAAACGTATGTTCGATAATATGAGAATTGTGAGTTTGTTCGGGCAGGATTTTTGCCAGCAAATAATTAAATTCGGATTGATTTCCGCTACCCCAATAACCGACAAAAGCGCTCATCGAATTACTCAACTTTGAAATCTCCTGCGCTGACCACACGGTCTCCGATTTTCATTTCGACTTTCCAGTCGCCGCTTGGTGCAGCAGAGCCAAGTTGACACCGGCAATGTGTTTCCCAAATTTCTTTATTCGTATCCCGCGTTTCCCAACGATTTTGCGTCACGATTTTGCCCGTCGGATCAATCCAGTTACAGGACAATGGCAGTTTTTCGCCAAGAGGAACATCACGCAATGTCACACGATAAAACACATCCCGTCCGTCACGTGTGATCGTTTGCGTATTGCTACCGCTCTCAATTTCACGTGTTACGCGTCCCGAATCCGCTTGAATTTTTTGCAGTGCGGCATTGTGGGTCGAACGCCACGTCACCAGACTAATCAGTAATAGAGCCACCAAAATTCCGCCTACAGCAAATGCCCAAATTCGTTGCCGTCGCTGCTTGGCCAAAGCTTCGCGGTATTGCACTTGCTGCAAAGCCTCGTCAGTTAAATCCGTTGGCAAATTCAATTCCTTCAATACTTCAGTCGTGATTTCGCGCCGCGTCAGCTCGTCTTCGCGGTCTTGCGCCAACCTCGTGACTTCAGCGACTACGTCATTCCACTGCTTTTTGGATAATTGAGTTTTCATAACGAACACCATTGTATCCGTAGTCGGGAAAATTTCGCTATCAAAGTTTTCGGGGATTTTATGGAAGCCAGCAAAGTAACAATACTGTGTACATTTTTTGAGGTTGGTAGCTCGTTTGTCATCAATAGTTTACAAAATTAGAAATGAATTAACTGCAAGTTAGCTCCGATACC
>JAYVZE010000220.1:0-30362 GCA_043783625.1 Blastocatellia bacterium
TAACCTGCCCTACTTGATAATTAGCTGGGCAGGTTAGGAACCTACCCTACATGTCACCGCTATAAATCCCGCCGCTATTACGGGGCGAAACACCGTAGCAATTCCACTACACTACTCACAGGAAATCCCTCATGTCCCAAACCATCACCCGAAACTACGCGCCGGAAAAGCGTACTGAGCGACAGTTTTTTACAGGCATGGCAATTGTCATCGCGCTGTTGGTCTTCGCTGGTTTCGCGCCCAGCTATTATCTCAAGCCAATATTCGGTGTCCCGCCGTCATCAGGTCAGTTGACCGGGTGGCACCATTTTCACGGACTGGTATTCACTTTATGGATTGTGTTTCTGTTAGTGCAAACCGTCTTAGTCGCAACCAAACGTACTGATATTCATCGTCGTTTGGGAATCGGCGGGATGATACTGGCAACACTGATGACCGTGCTGGGTTTCTATATGTCCTTTGCGGGTGCGAAGCGCGGAGTGACAGTTCCGGGAGTTACCCCGCTCGCCTTTTTGGGAGTTACCCTTGGCGACATTGTCTTGTTTCCGTTACTGATTGGCGCAGGGTTTTATTTTCGCCGCCGTCCTGACATGCATAAGCGGCTGATGCTGCTGGCGACGATTGCGATTGTAACTCCGGCAGTAGCAAGGCTGTCTGCTCTGGCTTTTACTTTCATTCCAATTCCGCCCTTGTTTTTGGGCTGGCTGGTCATGGACTTAATGATTTTGGCATGTGTGCTGTTCGATTTTATCACCCTCCGGCGGGTTCATCGTGCGACCATCATTGGCGGCGGGATCATCCTGCTCTCAGAACCGCTACGTCTGGTAATTGCGAACACCTCAGTCTGGCTGAATCTCGCGGCGTGGCTGGTCAAGTGGTTTTAAGAACAGAAGGCTAATTTTGCTTTCAAATCAGGCTTGGGTTACATTGACTCTTTTTAATCAAGGAGCAAATTTATGACACCACGACTCTTCAATTTCAGCGCAGGTCCCGCCGTGCTGCCGCTTTCCGTTTTGCAGGAAGCGCAACAAAATCTCATGTCGCTTCCCGGCGTCGGGATGTCTATCCTCGAAGTCAGTCATCGCTCTTCCGCTTTTGAAGAAATTATTCATCATGCGGAAGCCGATTTACGGACGCTTCTGAATATCCCGACCAATTACAAAGTCCTGTTTTTACAGGGCGGTGCGACGCTTCAGTTTTCAATGGTTCCGATGAATTTGCTGGGACAAGGGCAGAGCGCAGATTACATCGTAACTGGAAGTTGGGGCGAGGGAGCCGTCAAAGAAGCAAAGAAATTTGGAACAGCTCGTGAAGCCGCCAGCACAGTCGAAGGAAATTTTTCGCGGGTCACACGGCAGGAAGAATTGAATCTTGACGCAAACGCAGACTACGCTCATTACACGTCAAACGAAACAATTTTTGGTGTTGAGTACAACGAAATTCCTGAAGTTGGCGATGTTCCGCTGGTGTGCGATATGTCGTCAGATTTTCTCAGTCGCCCGGTGGATGTCAGCCGCTACGGATTGATTTATGCCGGAGCGCAAAAGAATGCCGGGCCAGCCGGAGCGACGATTGTGATTGTACGCGAAGACTTGTTAGAGCGTTCACAGAAGAGCCTGCCTTCGACGTTGAATTATAAAAACGTCGCGGACAAGGAATCCATGCTGAATACGCCGCCGTGTTTTTCGATCTACATTTGCGGGCTGGTTTTCAAATGGCTTCTGAATGAAGTCGGCGGATTGGAAAAGATTTTTGAAACGAATCAAGCCAAAGCGAAAATTCTTTACGATGCGATTGATGCTTCCGATGGTTATTATCGAGGGCACGCGGAGCTTGGCAGCCGAAGTTTGATGAATGCAACGTTTCGTTTGCCGAGTGAAGAACTTGAGAAAAAATTTGCGAAAGAGGCAACTGCGGCGGGGCTTGACGGACTGAAAGGACATCGCTCAGTCGGGGGGATGCGAGCTTCGATTTACAACGCTTTTCCTGTTGAGGGAGTTTCGGCGTTAGTGAAATTCATGCAGGAATTTGCTCAGCAGAACAGTTAATTACTAACCACAAGAAGCGCAAGAGGCACAAGAGAATAAGTGAAGTCTTTTGTGCCTTCTGTGCTTTTTATGGTTAATTTAAGCGAATAATGAATAAAAAATTTGTCGTATGGTTGATCCTTTGTCTGATTTGGGGATCAACCTGGCTCTTTATTAAAATTGGACTCCGCGATTTGCCGCCGATTTCTTTTGCTGCGATCCGCTTTGGATTGGCGGCAATAATTTTGTGGGGAATCGCATGGTATCGAAAAGCTCAGCCGCCGAAAAACCGGCGTGATTGGACGACACTTTTCTGGTCGGCAATGCTCGGATTTAGTATCAACTATAGTTTGATTTTCTGGGGTGAAGCTTATATTTCATCCGGCCTGGCTGCCGTCCTGCAATCCATGATTCCGGCGTTTGGGTTGCTTATGGCGCATTGGTTCCTCCCGGCTGAAAAAATTACAATGCGAAAATTTCTCGGCGTGGCAGTTGGCATTGGTGGCGTTGCACTGATTTTTTCTGATCAATTCCAGTTTGAAAATAAAATGGCTTTGGCCGGATGTGCGGCATTGCTTGGGAGTGCATTTTTCGTTTCCGCTTCAAATATTTTAATTAAAGCCAGAGGCGTGCATTTAGACCCGGTAGTGACTTCAGCGACGCAGATGTCAATGGGAGCGGTTCCCATGTTTTTAGTAGGATTTTTCTGGGAAGGGAACCCCGCCAATTTTCAATGGTCGAGGGCTTCATTTTTGGCACTGGTCTATTTAGCCGTTTTCGGTTCGGTCGCCGCGTTTACGCTGTATTATTGGCTGCTCAAGCACTGGGATGTGACCAAAGCCGGGATGATTTCATTAGTCACTCCAGTGATTGCGGTCGCGCTGGGGATGCTGACTTTGCACGAGCAATTAACCTGGCAAATCGCAGTTGGGACAATTCTCATCATCGGAGGTATTACCGCGATTATGGGCGAGGAAATTTTGCCTCAACGTAAAGCTTTAAGTTAGTTGACACAAGTTACCTGATTGCGTATCATCGCCGCTTGTTTTCAGGAGCCTCATTTCAAATTAGAGAAGGTAGGGAACAGTCTTGATTTACGTTTTATATACAATTTATATTTTAGCTGCCGTTTTCCTGATTCTGGTTATTTTACTGCAATCCGGTAAAGGTGGAGACGTTGCTTCTGCTTTTGGCGGAGCTGGAAGCCAGACCGCCTTCGGGCCGCGTGGCGCACAAAAACCACTGGAGAAGGCGACAATTTTTTCTGCTATTACTTTTATGTTAATGGCGTTGATTTTTTCATTGCCGGGAGTGACGGGCGGAAGTTCGGTCGTGAAAGACCCTGGTAAAACTCCAGCTCCTTCGCCGTCAGTTGCCGCTGCTGCGCCTTCGATTGCTCCGGCTGCATCAGCCGCTGCGAGTCTTGCCGTTACTGGTGAGAGTGTGAAGCCTGCCGCTTCAGTTGCGGTCAAGGATGACAAGAAAGAAACTCCTGCGAAACCGGCGGCTTCAGTTGTACCCGAGAAAAAGTAGTAAAATTTTCCCTAGCCGAAGTGGTGGAATTGGTAGACACGTACGTTTGAGGGGCGTATGGGGCAACCCGTGGGGGTTCGAGTCCCCCCTTCGGCACCAATTGTAAAAAGAAAAGCTCGTTAGTCTGATTCAGGCTGACGAGTTTTTTGTATTTTACGGTTTACTCTCAGCCTGATTGCAGCTTTCTCTCAACTGGTGTTATAAAAATCCTCTTTGCAGAAGCCTGCACGAAGTAAGGGCGTCCGCATTCTTCTTCTTTGTGTTTGTCCGAAAATCCTATCAAAGCTGGAGTGTCTATAAAATGCCGCGAATTACAAACTTCAAACGTCGTGATTTTATCCGTCAATCAACCGTCTTTGCCGGAGCTTCGACGATTTTTCCTTTCTCCGGCTGGAGCAAAAACGAAACGCTGACATTCGCTGCAAACCCGTTCACTCTGGGGATTGCTTCCGGTGATCCCTGGCCTGATGGCGTAGTTTTGTGGACGCGTCTGGCTCCCGATCCATTGCACGGCGGCGGCATGCCAAATCAGTCCGTACCCGTAAAATGGGAGGTCGCTACTGATGAAAGAATGCAAAAAATTGTAGCGCGGGGAACCGTCATCGCACGTCCTGAAACGGGTCATTCTGTTCACGTGGAGGTGCGCGGATTACAGCCTTCGCGCTGGTATTGGTACCGCTTTACGTTGGATGCCGGTTCCAGTCCCATTGGACGCACGCGCACGGCTCCAGCCTTGAATGCCAGCAATGATCGCCTCAATTTTGCTTTTGTTTCCTGTCAGCATTACGAGGTTGGATATTTCACAGCCTATCGGCATTTGGCGCAGGATGATCTGGATTTAGTGCTGCATCTGGGCGATTACATTTATGAATATGGCGTGGCGGAAAATCGTCCCCGCAAGCACAACAGCCCCGAAATAAAAACGGTTGAAGATTACCGGAACCGGTACGCGCTCTATAAAAGTGATCCGCTTTTACAACAAGCGCACGCCCAATATCCCTGGGCGGTCATTTGGGACGATCATGAAGTTGACAATAATTACGCGGGATTGACGCCGGAAGACAAGCAGACGCCCGAAGAATTTGCCCGGCGTCGGGCGATTGCCTATCAGGTGTATTACGAAAATATGCCGCTCCGCCGCTCTGTCTTGCAACGCGGAAATAATGTCAGGATTTATCGGCAGCTTCCGTATGGAAAATTGGCGAACTTTACGATGCTCGACACACGGCAATACCGGAGCGATCAACCATGCGACGATGGTACAAAGCCAGCCTGTCCTGAATCACTTGCCTCTGATCGTACGATGCTGGGCGCAGCGCAGGAACAGTGGTTGAAGCGTTCGTTGAGTACTTCAAAAGCTGGCTGGAATGTCATCGCGCAACAGGTCATGATCGGAGCTGTAGACATTGCTCCGGGGGCCGATAAATTCTTTCCGATGGATCAATGGAATGGTTATGCTGCGCCGCGTCAACGTTTGCTGGAATTTCTTCGCGACCGTCAGCCAGCCAATCCGATTGTACTGACAGGCGACATTCACTCGAATTGGGTGAACGATTTAAAGCCGGAGTTTTATCGGGAAGATTCTCCTGTTGTAGCGACAGAGTTTGTCGGAACTTCAATCACAAGTGGCGGCGATGGCTCTGATGTCCGTCCGACCACAGCTTCGGTTTTAGCTGAAAACCCGCACATCAAATTTTTCAACGGGCAACGCGGTTATGTGCGATGTTCAGTGACGCCGCAACGCTGGCAAACGGATTTTCGAGTCGTGGAAACCGTCAGTAAACCGGACGCGCCGATTTCTACACGCGCTTCTTTTGTGGTGGAGAATGGAAAGCCGGGAGCGGTTCGGGCTTAAAGAATTAGTGCGTCTGCGCTTTCGTAAAATGATTGTTCAAGGTGAGAAGCAATAAAACCCAGGTGCCGCCGCACAGATACGCGCCGAGAATGTCACTCGACCAATGCGCTCCAAGCGTGACGCGGGCGCCGCCTCCAATCAGCAACAACAGGCTGCAAATTACGATGATTGAAGACCGCAAGTTGCCCTTCAAATTTTGCCACGCCAGCATCGCCAATAATCCAAACATTGAAAAAAATATCAGTCCGAAGCCGGAGGGAAATGAAAACCCCGAAGGTGATCCAGTGACACGAATCAATTGTGCGGAAGGACGTGGACGACCAACCAGGGCTTTGAGATGTGGCTCTGCGAATACCATTCCGCCAAAACAAATGACGGCAATCAAAGCACCGCGCCATCCCGCTAACCACCAGGCGATTGCGGCGGTGAAGGTCAGCAAAACGTAATTCCACGGACTGCTGACAGTACTGGTCACGACCTTCGCCCATGCAACATTTTCTCCGCTGATTGATTGGATGAATTTAGCAAGCGCGATGTCACCCGGAAAATAAGCTGATTGTGTTGCAAAAAGTGCGACTATCGCGGTGACGGCGAACAGCGCAAATAATTTAATCCAATCTTGTGGCTTGGTCATGTCATCCTGCTTTCGGTTTTATTGAAGTTAGAAACTGAAGAAATAGTAACAAAGGTTTCGTGACAACGTAAGCGCAGTTTTATCGGGTTGCCGGAATTGAACGAATTCATTTGTGCTGGGTGTTTATGATAGAACTGCATTGCGCTCAGTTCTACGAACTTCTTTAAATATGGTAAACTCGAAGATTCTTGAATGAGGAATTTTTATGGCGATGAACCCTAATTTGTTGAGAGCCGATGAGCTTGGCATCAAACTCGAAATCGTAAATGGCTTACCGCTTTGGGAAGCGCATCCGGTTTACAAGCATCAAAAAGCGATTGATCGCATCCGTGCTACGATCACGCCGATTGCCTTGAATGGCGAAGTTTGCGCTTGTATTCATGCCTCGGATGTTTACGTGAGTTTTCCTGATGGTTCATTGAAACGCCCCGACATCGCAATTTTTTGCCGTGAACCGGATGAAGAAGACGAAGCGATTATGCTCGTCCCTGAAGCCGTTATCGAAATCATCAGCAAAGGCTACGAAGCCAAAGACCTTGAAATCGGGCCAAGCTTTTATTTGTCGCAAGGTGTAAAAGATGTAGTGGTGTTCAATCCGTACACGTTAGAAGTGCTGCACGTTAGACGCGATGGCGCGACGCGCAAGATTTCTCCTGTGGCGATTGAATTGGAATGTGGATGTAAATGTTCTGTTTGATTATTTGTGTTTTATGCAAGAAAAACATAACCACCACATTATTCCCCGTGCTTACTTAAGAGGCTTCGAATGTCAAGAAAAACCATCTTGGATTTGGGTCTACGAGCGTGGAAAAAATCATAACCCAGGGTACATGGAATCAAAATATAACCCTCGGCAATTGCCAATTAGCAAAGCAGGGGCTGCCAAAGATTTTTATGCTACCCCAGATGGACAAGGTGGAATGGACTTCAACAGTAATGAGGATATTTTGCAAGCGAAAGAAACTCCTTCCGATAAGGTTTTCAAAAAGCTAAGAAACAAGCAAATGATTTCAGCCAGCGAAAAACTAATACTTGCAGAATACATCGTCATGATGATTAGTCGCGTTCGACGATTTGAGGGTTTTAGCGAACGGCTTTGGCAAATAGTTTCCAAGGAAGACAAGCATTTTATCGATATTTACTTGAAAAAAATGAAAGATAAGCTTTCCCAGTCTCACACTCTTCCTGCAAAGAAAATAAGTATTTTACAGCGTAGGATTTACGTTTGGGAAAAGGTACGAGAAGGGATTCCTCGGCATTTATCACTTGACGGATCAAGGTCTATGATGGTGAAAGGAAATAAGAATGCGGAGCGTATTATTGCGCAAATGACTTGGCAGTTTCTTACTGCCCCACAAGACGAAATATTCATTACCAATGACAATCCAGTTTTTTTCTTTGAGAAACTAGGTATTGCTGGACATCCTCGTTCTGAAGTTACATTTCCAATTTCTAGTAATATTGCGTTAGTCGCCTCATTGAATAAAGGGCTTTCCGAAAATATTTCCCCTGCTACATCTCAAGAATTGAAAGAAATAAACAGAAGAACCGCATATTCGGCTATGCAAGAGATTTATTGCTCGCAAAATAAAAGCTGGATAGTGAACATCCTAAACAAAAAAAATCATCAAGTTAATTTTTTATACCGTGAACGATAAATTAAACACGCGCTCAATTTTCCATTAGCAAGGTCGGCTACAAAATCTGAGCGAAGCATTTATGAAAATAGATAAATTAAAGCAGCGATTACAAAAGGATCGCCCGGCCTCATCGCTGACGATTAATGTTCCCGACGATGTGGTTGACGATCTTGCAAAAGTAGCACTACATCTGGGCTTCCGTGATTATACAACTCTGGTTCGCGCTTATATTGGACAGGGCTTGCGAACCGATTTGGCGCGGATTGAAGCCATCCCGAAATAGTCAATTTAGTTTCCAGTTTGCGGCGGCAGGGTATCTCAGAAGAGATTATTGCGAAAGCGATTGCCGAAGCACGCGGACTGATGGAGGCAGCATAGTTTTGCGTAGTGGATTCAACGCATCAACGAAGGAGTTATAATTATGAGCATAGTCATTTCCGATGAAGTACTTTCTGCTACCAGATTGACAGCGGTTGAGCTGACGCAGGAATTAGCGATTGCCCTTTTCCAGCGTGAGAAGCTCACGCTTGGGCAAGCCAGCCAATTAGCGGAAATGAATCAATGGCAATTCCAACAACTTTTGGCGAGTCGCCAAATTCCAATTCATTATGACGTGGCTGACTTTGAAAGGGATTTGCAAACCTTGATGAACTAGCTGAAAATCTGAGGTGAGATGAGGAAGTGAAAAAGTTTGTTAGGTAAGAGTTTGAAGGAATTATCGGGAGAGCTTATATGATTACACTGACTGTGAATCGAAACCAGATTGATTACGTGGGAATATTTGAGAGACCAGCTTTCAGCTTAGTTAGTAACGTCCGTGTTCTGGAAGGACTTTATGAAATTTTTTCAAAGTTTCAGGTAGCACTATCTGACTTCCGATTAGATGCTACTTCAGCAGTACCAACTGAAAATAGCGTCAGTATTTTTCTCAAATCATTAGGGCAATATAAGCTTAGATTTGATCGTGTGGAGTGGGCGGTAATCAACTTTGTGGATGAAGATTTTCCTCGTTTACCAGAAGTGCTGATGCGTGGCGAAGAGTGGCTTCACTCTGTGGAGGCGAATGTAACTTTCAAGACTCATACATTTGTTTATGGCGCGCATTGTCTTTTATCTAATGGAACCGCAAAAGATTTTCTACTCGGTCTACCCGTTAAGTTTAATTTTCGTTTTGGGGAAAGTCTTGGAAATGGGCTAGTGTTTAATTGGCATGACGCAAGAGTTGGAGGCAGGTTCAATTTAATTATAGATCACTCCTTATCAGTTAAAGATGGTATTTTTATTCAGCTTGCATACGTTGGCGAGAGTGACCGTGTTGATTACCCTCAGATTCTAAGTATCGGACAGCAATCGCTTAACGAAGTTTTAGGTCAGATTGGACTTCAGTTTGAGCAAGAAGAGGAGATTGGTTCATGAGTTTACAAATACAAAGCACAAGCCTTAATCAGAGAGAGTTGCCTAAGTATTTGACCAGCGGAATTTCTTTCTGGCAGAAAACTGTCAATAATTTACCTCAATCCGGTATATCGCGGGGAGCGGCTGCACTTCCGGCTTATTCGAGGCCGACAACCGAACGTATTAGCACTCGTCTCGCTGAAGCCATCAGGGCATCACGTTACATTCTTGATCTGGAAGATGATTGGGACGAAGAAGGAAGTCCGCGATTCAATGAGGCTACTTGGATTCGGGCAACAAATTTTGTAAAACAAATTGCTTTGTCCTATCGCCAATCTGCTGGAATTTGGATTGATCCCCCGCGCATTCTACCAGGCCCGAAGGGGAGTATTGACATTCATTGGAAAACCTCAAAACGAGAGCTACTAATCAATATCCCTGAAGACGATAAGCTCCCTGCTGATTATTATGGTTCAGGCAGCGCAACGGACATTATCAAAGGTAAACTGGAAACTTCTGCGAAGAACGAATGGATTTTGGTGTGGCTAACGAGATAAATTCATTCTGGGAAAAAGAACCCATCCCGGACGACGCTTTACTGTTTATGCGGGTTCACAAAAACAATCTTGATTCTAATGGCGAGCCAATCCCCGGTGCTTTTCGGAATCAACCAACTCGTGCAGATGGAATGTCCACTGATTGGAATAGGCATTCAACTCCAGAAGAGTGTCAGGCGCGGGCAAAGACACCGGAAGTTAATGCTGTCATCATTTTGCCCGTTGCAGAAGTATGCAAAATAGCCGATCAGACAGTTGAACATACTCCCATCTATGAGCCTTTATCTGAGCCACCTATCTTGAACCGCGCCCACACCGATGTGTTTGGAGAAAAAACAACGGAGGCGAGGTTTCATTTCATGAGAATTTATCGCTTCGCCATTAAGCTGGAAAAGCAATCGTAGAAACGTCCCTCTTTTATTCACGCCCTGCTAACCTGTTCAAGTTGTAATATTCGTCTTGCTTATGACATCTCATTCATCAATTTTACCCACTCTCAAAAAACTTCTCTCCGAACGCATCCTCATCATTGACGGTGCGATGGGGACGATGATTCAGCAGCATAAGCTTGAAGAAGCGGATTATCGCGGCGAGCAATTTAAAGATTGGGCTTCGGACATCAAAGGCAATAACGATCTGCTTTCGATCACGCAGCCGCACATTATTGAAGAAATTCATTCTCAGTATTTGTACGCAGGCGCGGAAATCATTGAGACGAATACGTTCAATTCGCAATCTGTCACGCTCGCAGATTACGGGATGGCGCATCTTGCCTACGATTTCAATTTCGCTGCTGCCAAAGTCGCCCGCGCTGCCGTAGACAAATTCTTAACCGAAAACCCTGATCGTGTAGCCTTCGTCGCGGGCGCGCTGGGGCCTACGAATAAAACGGCTTCGCTCTCGCCGGATGTCAATAATCCCGCTTTTCGTTCGGTGTCTTATGACGAATTAGTTGATTCGTATTACGAGCAGGCGAAGGCTTTGGTGGATGGCGGATCAGATTTATTAATCGTCGAAACTGTCTTCGATTCGTTGAATTCGAAGGCTGCGCTGTTCGCCGTCCAGAAATTTTATGAAGACCTTGGACACTCATTGCCATTGATGCTTTCGTTCACGATTACGGATTTGAGCGGACGCACTTTGTCAGGTCAGCAGGTTGAAGCGTATTTCAATTCGGTCAGCCACGCGCCGCTATTATCCATCGGCATCAACTGCGCTCTCGGCCCGAAAGAAATGCGCCCGTACATCGAAGAGCTTTCCACCATCGCGCCGATTTATGTCAGCGCGTATCCGAACGCGGGATTGCCGAATCCGTTGCTGCCGACGGGCTTTCCTGAGACTGCCGAAACGTTAGCCCCACAGCTCGGCGAATGGGCGGAGCGCGGGTTTTTGAATTTTGTCGGTGGTTGCTGCGGGACTACGCCGGATCACATCAGGGAAATTGCGAAAGCCGTTAAGGATTTTGCGCCACGTAAAGTTGCTACGCCGGAGCCATATTTACGCTTGAGCGGTCTGGAAGCGTTAACGGTTCGCCCTGAAACAAATTTCGTCAACATTGGTGAGCGTACGAATGTCACGGGTTCGCCAAGATTTTCCAAGCTGATTTTGAATGGTCAATACGAAGAAGCCTTAGCCGTCGCTCGTCAACAAGTTGAAAACGGCGCACAGATGATTGACGTGAACATGGACGAAGGCATGCTTGATTCAGAAAAGGCGATGGCGCATTTTCTGAATCTCATTGCTTCTGAACCCGACATCGCTCGCGTACCTGTCGTTATTGACTCTTCTAAGTGGTCAGTCATCGAAGAAGGTCTGAAACGTGTGCAGGGCAAAGCTGTCGTTAATTCGATTTCGCTGAAAGAAGGTGAAGAGAAATTTATCGAAAGCGCGAAGCTTGTCCGGCGTTACGGCGCGGCAGTCATCGTCATGGCTTTCGATGAAAAAGGGCAGGCGGACAACTATGATCGTCGTCTGGAAATTTGTTCACGCGCTTACAATTTGCTCGTGAATGAAGTTGGATTTCCGCCGCAGGATATTATCTTCGATCCTAATATTTTGACGGTAGCGACGGGAATGGAAGAGCATAACAACTACGCCGTAGATTTCATCGAAGCGACGCGCTGGATCAAGCAAAATCTGCCCGGCGCAAAAGTCAGCGGCGGCGTCAGTAATATTTCGTTTTCATTCCGTGGCAACAATGCCGTGCGCGAAGCGATGCACTCTGCGTTCCTCTATCACGCGATCAAGGCGGGAATGGATATGGGCATCGTCAACGCCGGGCAACTGGCTGTCTACGACGATATTCCCGAAGATTTATTGATCCTCGTCGAAGACGTTTTGCTCAATCGCCGCCCTGATGCCACTGAGCGTTTAGTCACTTTCGCAGACACTGTGAAGCAAGCAGATAAAGCCGAAATCGTAGCCGATGCCTGGCGCGAAGGCACAGTCGAAGAACGCCTCTCACACGCGCTGGTCAAAGGCATCGTAGATTTTATTGATGAAGACACAGAGGAAGCACGACAGAAATTTCCCCGACCGCTTAACGTCATCGAAGGCCCTTTAATGGCGGGAATGAACGTTGTTGGAGATTTATTCGGAGCCGGAAAAATGTTCCTCCCGCAAGTCGTCAAATCCGCCCGCGTTATGAAAAAAGCTGTAGCGTATTTGATGCCTTACATGGAAGCTGAAAAGCTGGCGACAGGGAATCATCAGGCACAGGGAAAAATCCTGATGGCGACGGTCAAGGGGGACGTGCATGACATCGGAAAAAATATTGTGGGCGTCGTGCTGGGTTGCAACAATTACGAAGTCATTGATATGGGTGTGATGGTGGCGTGTGACAAAATTCTTGCCGCTGCGAAGGAACACAACGTAGACATCATCGGGCTGTCGGGATTGATTACACCGTCGCTGGATGAAATGCAGCACGTCGCAAAAGAGATGCAGCGGCAGGGCTTCACAATCCCGTTGTTGATTGGCGGAGCGACGACTTCGCGGGTGCATACGGCGGTGAAAATTGCGCATCATTATGAACCGCCGGTGATTCACGTGCTGGATGCTTCGCGTGCTGTCGGTGTCGCGAGCAAGCTGATTAGTCAGGACTCACGCGCCGAATTCGCTTTGCAAAATCAGGCGCAGCAAAACAAAGATCGTGAAATTTATTTAGCGAATCGTGAACAGAAAAAGGGAATCAGTATTGAGGCTGCGAGAGCAAATAAAACGCCGATAGATTGGGCTGCCAGTGAGCTGGCCAAGCCTGAATTTGTCGGCGTGAAATCGTTTGAAGATTTTCCGTTGGAGCAGATTGCGCCGTACATTGATTGGACTCCGTTTTTCAATACGTGGGAGCTGGCGGGCAGCTATCCGAAAATTCTGAAAGATGAAATTGTCGGCGAACAGGCGACGAAATTATTTGAAGACGCGAAAGAGTTGCTCGCCCAAATCATCAAAGAAAAATCGTTGCGTGCGAGAGCTGTCTACGGATTTTTCCCCGCGAATTCGGTTGGCGATGATCTTGAACTTTACACCGATGAGACGCGGACGAAAGTTTTGACGACGCTCTGCACGCTGCGTCAACAACTGGAAAAACGTACCGGACAATTTAATCAAGCCTTGTCCGATTTTATCGCCCCGAAAGAGAGCGGAAGGCCTGATTATATTGGCGCTTTCGCCGTCACCGCCGGAATTGGCGTAGACGACTTAGTCGCCAAATTTAAAGCCGATCACGACGATTACAATGCAATTATGACGCAGGCGTTAGGAGATCGTTTAGCCGAAGCGTTCGCCGAACTAATGCACAAAAAAGCCAGAGAAATTTTCGGCTACGGCGCGGCGGAAAACATCAGCGTCGAAGAATTAATCAAAGAAAAATATCGCGGCATCCGACCTGCGCCCGGCTATCCCGCATGTCCCGATCATACGGAAAAACGAAAACTTTTCGACCTGCTCCAAGCCGAAGAACGCGCTGGAATTACGCTGACCGAAAGCTTTGCGATGTATCCGGCAAGTTCGGTCAGCGGCTGGTATTTCGCGCATCCTGAAGCGAAATATTTCGCCGTCGGGAGAATCGAAAAAGATCAAGTGGAAGAGTATACACAGCGGAAGGGAATTGATGTGGCGGAAGTGGAACGCTGGCTTGCGCCGAATTTGAATTATTGAACGGAGTAGTATTCATGAAAACAAATTTGATGATTGTTATTCTTTTTCTTACGTCTGTCTTTACCGCTCAATTGCAGGCGCAATCTATTGCTACTTGGAAAGAGTATCATTCTGAAAAAGGAAAATTTAGTATTCTACTTCCTGGCGATCCGAGGTTAGGTCATCGCCCGGTTGGCGCAGATTCTGATTCCTCGATAACGTATGTTACGAATTTAATTATTGAGCAAAAAGCCTGGACAATTGCCTATTTTGACTTGCCGCGACCCACCACCAGCGATGCGGAGTTGAAGCAACTTTTTGATCAAACAAGAGATCGAATTTTGAAAATGTATTCGGTCGGATTAAGCGAAGAAGTAAATTTAAAGGCAGCAAAATTTCCAAGCAGAGAATTTCGTACGAAGCCTGATAATAGAGATCGCGTATTTATTTGTCGGTTAGTTTTAGTAGGGCAGCGCGTCTACGAAGTCTGGACATTAACCGAAAAAGAATTGATTCTTTCAGGTGACATTCCAAGGTATTTCGATTCGTTCAATCCAGTGCTGCTCACTGATGAAGAAATAAAAATTGCAGCACAAAATGAGAAGGAATATATCGCCAAAGCTCAGCCAATTAAGCAGCGAGTTTCGAGTGGTGTTTTATTAGCAAAGGCAATTAAAAAAGTACAACCTGAAACTCCTAGAGAGGGCGGGATTTCTGGAACTGTCCAAGTCGAAATTACCATCTCTGAAGAAGGGAAAGTGGTAAAAGGAGAAGCCCTGAACGGTCACCCGCTGCTTCGACCACTCGCGGTTGCTGCGGCGATGCAATGGGTTTTTTCGACGATGACACTGGCCGGGCGTCCAATTATGGTGTTAGGAATTCTTCCCTTTGAATTTAAGCGAAAATAACGGGAACCATCACATTGCCAATGTATTCCGGTTTTACTGTAAGGGGAATTAAGTGAGGAGAGGATACATACAGAATATTTTGAGCATCGTCTCTATTTTTATATGCTTGCTTGCCTTAAATCCTTGCGTGCATGCTCAGACTATCTCGACAAAACCCGCATATAAATTGTTGTCCGTGCAAGGCGTCGCCGGATTAATATTCGAAATCAATAAAATTTCTTCGCAAGGTTATCGAATAAAATTCATCCGCTTTGAAAGACCGCAAGAAGCGTCGGAACTTGCATTCTCAAGAACGCTTATCACAACTGTATTTGAAGCTCATCCGAAGGCGTTCACTTACACCGCCGCAATGCTTGATTATGCAAATGATATTGATGATTGGCTTTCGTCGGAAGCACATGAAGGGGCGAAATTAGTGACAGTTTGTGGATTTATGGTCAGGAGAAAAGACACGATCTACGAAGGCGCTATCCAAAAAGAAGTAGAATTGGTGAGCTGGACGAATTTACTTTTGACTGAGCGCGAAGCGGCTCCGCGAGACGTGAGTACAGAATTTCGGCTCGAAAAATATTTGCGCGAAGCAGTAGGTCAAAAACAATTATCCGAAGCGGCACAGAAGGGGTTTTCTCCAAAGCATGCATTCATCACTATGGAAGTGCGCAAGCTTTCACTTGGCATTCGAGTTCTATTGAAAACGGTGGTGCTGGAACGTGGATATAGCTCGTTGGCTCCTGCGCCTGTCAACGAGTTGAAGGTTTTGGATACGCACAACTTCGGGACGTTGGAACGAGAAATTAACGACTTGGCAAAAAACGGGTGGAGCATTGATACGCTGTCATCAAATCTGAATTTAGTTTTTCTGACTAAAAAAGAGCCAAAAATTCAGCGGAAATATTTGATTAAAAAATTGCCATTGAATGAAAAGAAATTCTTGATTGCGTTTCGTGCTTCTTTGGACGAAGTAAGGCAAGCTAATCTGCATTATGTCGGGATGGTTGGAGCGAGGATGGACGCCGTAGTATTTTCGAATGAACCAATCGCAAGTCGCTCAGGCTCAAAGCCGGAATATAAATTAATTAGTTTTGTCGAGTCGAAAGAAAATCCACCTGCCTTTGCTGTGTCTCGATTGCGTGAGATGCAAATTTTGCTTGATAGTGCGATAGTTGACGGGTATGAGTTGCGCGATTTAGTAGTCGCTGAGAACACCAGAGTTTTGATAATGGTTAAGAGTAATTAAACTAACAATTCAGTATTTTGTTGCAAAGGTAAATGTGGGGCGGGGGGGTTACTCGCCAAATTTAAGATCAGAAAACAAGAGCGGGTAAAGAACCCGCTCCACATTTTATTTTCCCTGCATTTTCATCATCAGTCTCTCCGCATTTCCCGGATTAATTTTCTTCAGGCGTTCGACTAATTCCATCGCTTCGGGGATACGGTGTTTGTTGTGATAGATGATGGCTAATTCTTGTAAGGCTTGGACGTGTTCGGGTTTGAGTTTTAGTAATTTTTCTAAGGTTTCCTGCGCTTTTTCCCAGTCTTCGATGGATTCATAACACGTCGCCAATGCCCACATCGAAGCATCGGCTTTGGGTTTTAATTCCAGAACTTTTTGATAATGTTTGATGGCTTCGGGATAGCGTTTTAAATCCTGATAGAGCATCGCCTGATAGAAATTTTTCTCCATCGAATCGGGTTTGGGTGCGTAATATTTTTGGATCACTTTCAGGGCTTCTTCGTAATCTTTGCGATGCTCCAGCGCGAAGCTGTAATACAACATTTTATCGAAATCGTTGGGTTCCAAATTATAGGCGGCGAGGTAATACGGAAACGCCTCTTCATCCTTTCCTGAAGACGCGTACGCCGAAGCTAACCTGTATTGGGTGTCTGCGTTGTTAGGCTGCTTGGCGACTTCATTTTTCAGTTCGGCAAGATTCGGAAGGTTGGCAGCGGATGCTTGAGCGTTTCTCAAAGTCGCTTGCACGTCTTTGTTATTTGGCTCTAATTCTAAGGCGTGTTTTAAAATGGCGATAGCTTCTTGAATCCGCCCTGCGCCGTAAAAATAATAGCCAATCGCTTGATGATTTCTGAAATCATCGGGAGCCAGTTCAAGAATTTTTCGGAATAAATGGTAGGCTTCAGGTTTCCGCTTTTGTTGTATGTACACTTGCGCCAACGTTAGATACGGACGTGTTGCGGCGGGAGCAATTTGAATCGCTTTTTCTAAATGCGGTGCGGCTAAATCGAATTTGTTCGCATTGTAATATGCTTCGCCTAATTCTTCGTGCGCCTCTAAATGGTCAGGAATGTGGAGCAATAATTTTTCGTAAGTAGCAATTTTTTCCGGCTCCATTTTGAGCGTGCGGTAAATTTGTGCGAGTGTGTGCAAAGCTTCTGTGCTTAATTCGCGTTGCTGTTTTAATTCTTCGAGAAGCGTCGCGGCTGCTTGAAATTTTCGCTGATCTACCAGCGCAGCGGCGAGGTGTATTTTGGCTTCAGTGAAGTTTGGTTCTAACTTCAAAGCCTGCCGCAAATGTTCTTCGGCAAGTTGGTAATTGCGCGTGATGGATTGCGCGACCCGAGCTTTGAAATACAATTGCCTGGCACCCGGTTGCGCAGTTCTGGCAAAGAATTTACTAGCGCGATCCGGTTGATTAAATTGCTGGTAGAGATGGTTGAGATTGTCTTTTAGATTAGGAATTTCAGGATTTAATTCATACGTTTGTTCAAATGTATTGAGAGCCGACAGGAAATCTTTTTTGACCATATAAACAGTTGCCAACGAGTTGAGTACGGTGGGATCCCACGGGTCAATTTCGCAACTTTTCTTAAACATCGCCAGCGCATCATCAATTTTTTTGAGGCGAAAGAAGACGATCCCTAAATCTGAATAAGCGTTCGCCGCCTGCGGATTCAAATCAATCGCACGGTACAATCTGACCAAAGCCTCATCAAAATTTTTAGCGTCCATTAATTCTTCTGCGGCGTAAATTTCTTTGGCATATTCTGCCGAAACCTGCGCTGAAGTCGGAATGAAAAGGAAGATGATTACTGCAAGTGAGGAAAACCAACGAATCATAGCTACTCCTGAATATAAGGATTTTGAGGGCGAGGACATTATATCTGCATCAAGAAAAATCAGGGTAATCTTTTCTCGTCAAGCGCAAGCTCGCCGCTCATTCATTTTCAATAATTGTCAGTACTTACCGATCATTAAAACTTCACGCCACGACTGTGCAATGAAAAATACTTTCAGCGAAGCGGAAAAAATCGCAGTGACCAAAAACGAATAAATAAATAACGCTATCGCGCGTTGATAAGATTTGAAGAGGTCTTTATTGATAACGCTTACCTTATTGATAAAAAGGAGGCGAATAAAAAAGTGCAGGATGATGCGCGGATTCAGTGAAGCACTGCTGAAGAAGCTTTGAGTGATAAGCGTTGGGCTTTAAGAGAAATTAATTCAGTACCGCGTCAAGTATTCGCAGCCGCGCATAGCTTCGTATTTCACTGTTTTTGAATCTTCCTGTGATTTCGATGGCTCGCGTAAAATTCAGCCTGCCGATGCTGTTCATGGTTTCGACGTAATTGAGGATTCCCTGCGTAAGCGTGAGGTTAGGGACAATCATCAACTCGTCCTTAACGGAGAAACATCGGCTGCTATTTGGCTCATAGCGACAGATAACAGTGAGTGCGTTGACGACTTCGTTCAGGGACTCAAGCGGTGGTTCATAAATTTCTAATGCGCGCTTGGGATCAGCTTCGACGAAACCTTTCGTGATGCGAGCCAAAGCCCGGAATTCTTCAGCGGTTTCAATCTGCCCGCTGAGATATTGATAGGCTCGTTCCAGTAACTGCGCGGCTGCTTTCTTATTACCCTTTTGCAAAAGGGATTCGGCAATACTCGCCATCGTATCGGCGCGGGTCGTATCATTTTCCAATCCCGCAAGTGAGGCGATGGCTTCATCAATTTTACCTTCATCGGCTCTGGCTTGTGCGGCGACCCACTCGACAAAAGCGATTTGATCTTTTTTACGATGAGGGTCAGTAATGTGATCATTGATTATTTGACGTGCCAGGTCGAAATCGGCGAGAACCGTTAAGGCTGAGAAAACCGCATTAAAATAGTAATTGTCCTTTCGATCTTTCGGTGCTTTTTCAGCAGCGGCAAGCAATCCTTTCACATCTCCAATTTGTGAATAGCGATTTATCTCTATGTTGTCTTTGAAGTTGTCAGGCAGTATCGGTATGAGCTTCGAGAGTAATTTATTGATTGGCGCAACATATTCGGGGTTATATTTTTCGATGTCCGGTAACAGTTGTTGTAGACCTGTCAAAAGCGCATAAGAATTTTGATCTTTAACTGACTCAGGGGTAGGTTGAGAGCGTAGTGCGGACTGGCATAACACTTCATTCCACTTCTTTAATTCCTCAAGGCTCAGGATCGGCTCGCGCAGCTTCATCCCATTCATTCTTTCGCCGGGGCTTAATTCTTTTTTCCGGGCGCGAAATTCCTGCCGCAACACGTTGAGCGCGAAATACGTGGATTGTGGCTCCTGCAAAATCTTTTGAATTTGCAACTTCTTCAGGCATTGTTCCAGTAACTTAGCAGCGGCTGGACGGTCTTTCCTGGCGACAGTTTCAACCAAATTTCCAAGCTCGTAGGAAAACCCTTTTTCCAGCGTTTGCTCCGCCAGCTTCAACGCTGCTGCTGGATTGTTGGCAGCGGCTTGCGCCGCGAGACTTTGCTCTAATGTGACTTCCTGCTCATTGATTTCCTTTTGCGCTGCCTCGCCTGCGGGCATTGCCGGGCGAGTATTGCGCAAGACCTCAAGCGCGAGGTCTAAATCATAACGAGCGATGAGCTGAATCACCTGTTGACGCAGGGAACGACGAGGCCACGAGAGGCGGTTTTGCGGATGATTATTGTCTGGATTACTGAGCAGGGCTTTTAGGGATGCACTGATTTCCTGAATCAAGGTGCGGGCTTCTTTTTCGTCGTATTTCCACCCTAAACCCGCCGCCTGCGAAAGTAATAAGATGCGGTTTTCAGGAATCTTTAAGACCCTTATTTCTGCGGTGGTGAGGCTGAGTAATTCAAGGGCTTTTTTTCGCTGCTCCTCTACTTCTTTTTTAGCTGTAGACTCCGTCGCTGTCTCTTGTGCCGTAGCATTACTAACCGCAACAATGATGGAAAAAAAGAGAACTATGAAGGGCAGCAATTTTCTCATAAAGGTTCCATCTAATTTGAAAAAATCTGCGCCGACGTTATCGTCAAAAAATCCAATCCGGTCGCGGGTAATTTTTTACGACCCTGATATTGTATTCGTTTGGTATATTTCCCATCCTTCGGAACGGTATGCACCCAGACGCTTTTATCGCGGCGATCAATCACCCAATACGCCGGGACTTCCAGCGTCGCGTAAATATCCGGTTTACGAATCAGGTCACGATCAATTTCCCGCTGGCTCGAAATCGAAATAATTTCGACAATCAACAAAGCCGGAGGACGGCGATCTGAGCGTAAATAATCCGCATAACAAACCGAAGCATCAGGGCAAACGTGATCCGGGCCTTTGACTCCTTTTTCAACCCACACTTCTTTTAATTCTGCGGGGATGGCATACCACGCACTTGTACCTAAAACTCGACAGCCTAATTTTACGATTTCTACAAGATGCAAATTTAACAGCATCTCAATACTCATGGATTCTTCGATGTGATCAAAATTGGGGGGCGGGGACATTTCGATTTCTCCGTTGATTAGCTCCAGACGGTCATTTGGTAAGGACTCAGCGACTTTCTGAAATTCTTCGAGCGTCAGGCGGCGAACCAAATTTTTCTTTTGGCTGATTTTTACTTCGCGTAGCTTTACTGAGCTGGGGAAGTTTTTGATTGCTGTGACCATTACTTTACCTCCGTGCAAATTATAGCTCTAAATTTTCAATCTCGACAGGCTCAACCTCATCCGCCAATCCAAACCCGAACACCCGTGAGTAAAAATATAATTCCCCATCCAGGGCGCGTTTGATATTCGCGGATTGCCGGAAGCCGTGACCTTCTTCGGCGAACGTTACATAGGCTACAGGCAAGCCTTTTTTGCGCAGGGCGTCCACCATCATTTCAGCTTGATTGGGCGGGATGATTTTGTCTTCCAAGCCTTGAAAGAAAATTACGGGTGCATTCAATTTGTCAGTGTGATGAATGGGAGAACGCTCGTTATAAAGTTCTTTCGGAACCAATCCGAATGTATATCGCGATTCAAATTTATGCGTGTCTTCGTCGAGGGCTTGCAGGTCGCTGACGCCATAATGACTGGCTCCGGCAGAAAAAATATCTTTGAAAGTTAACGCCGCAAGTGTCGTGTATCCGCCTGCGCTGCCGCCGGTGATGCATAAACGTTTGGGGTCGGCGAGTCCTTGTTCGACCAGATATTTTGCACCGTTGACGCAATCTTCGACATCAACTACGCCCCAATTATTCCGCAGGCGTTCGCGGTATTCGCGCCCGTAGCCAGTACTCCCACCGTAATTCACATCCAAGACAGCAAAGCCGCGACTCGTCCAATATTGATGCCCAAGGCTGAAAATGGGATAAGTTTGCGAAGTCGGCCCGCCGTGAATTTCTACGATGAGCGGAGGCAATTCTCCATCCGGCGCGACGAAATCTTTGTTGGTCGGAGGATAGTAAAAGGCATGTGCGGTGGGGGAAATGGTGGTCGGGGGGCGGTGGTCGGTGGTCGGAAGAGTCGTTGGAAATTCGATGGCTTGCGCGACGGAAATGTAGCCGGGATCAATTTCAATATCGGTGGATTTTTTGAGGATAGAAAATTCGCGTGACGCTAAATCGAATTCAATGACGGCGGTAGATTCTGTCGCGGAGGCGGCAATGAAATACGCTTTTGTTTTCGTGGCGCGAACGCTGGAAATCATCGTGTACGGCGTTTCGATTTTTTCTAAATGTTTCGTTTCGGTATCTAAAATCCCCAGCTTGAAAAATCCTTTTTCGATGGAGGCGCAAATGATGTGCGTCTCATCAATGAAAGCGTATTGAGATTGCCGGAAGACCCAATGTGGGACGCCAAATTCAGCTTGCATTGGAAGTAACGCTTCGACTTTGCCGTCAACGAAGCGATACAAATTCCACCAGCCTGTGCGGTCAGAAACGAAATGCAAGATTCCGTTTGGGGACCATTCGGGTTGGCAGATGGATTCGGATTCGCCGCCTGCGATGAGTTGAATATTTGCGAGTGGATTGTCTTCTGAAAATTCTCCGATAAATAATTCCGTCGCGTCCCATGGCATGTTGGGATGATTCCAGGACAGAAAAGCTAATTTTGTATTGTCAGGATTTAAGCGAGGGGAAGAATAGAAATCCGCACCACTTATCAAATTGGTTTCTTCAATACTTTTCAAGTTTATTTGAAGTAGCGTATTTTCAGGTTCCTTAGAAATGAAATTATGGAGTTCCCTAACGCAAAGAAAATTATCGCAAGAATTATCGAATACTCCATCCGCAAAACGAAACTCACGTTTTGGTTCAATGAAATCAGCATTTCCTGTAAGCATTCCTGCTTTTTTATGGTGCTTTAGAATTAAATTCTGATCTGTAAAATGAGCAAAAATAATAGCTTTGTTTTTGACGGCATAACTTCCGCCGCCATATTCATGAACACGTGTTCGCGTATTAAAAACCAGGTGAATCGCGTCTTCAATTTTCCCGTCCGGTGTTCGTCGCACAATCACATTCCGCCCTTTTTCTGCGGCTCTGCCTTCGATCCAGTACACGTCTTCGCCGTCGAGCTGAATTTCGCTGAGGCGGATGGCTCCGGCGACGATTAAGTCAGAAGTGATCGGAGATTTCCACGAACCAAAAGGTTTTGTTTGTTGCATAAAATTAGTTGTAAAAGTTGATGAAAAAGGAATACTCAATTTTTTCTAATAGCCCAGCCATTGATGGCTGGGACTGGAAAGCAAAAACATCTCAGGGCGCTTCAGCGTCCTTTTTTCTTGGCTTAAGCCCCCGCAAGCCCGATAAATCGGGCTGAATAATTCTTGTTGACCCTACCCAGCCGTAAACGGCTGGGCTATTAGAAAAGATGAGTTTTTTAGCTTTACCCCGCCCTTTAGATTACCTTTTTCTGACGGGGATAATTAAATTTGAAATCAAAACTCCGGCGACTAAGGCCATGGCGACTAATAACATTTTGAAAGCAGTTTCGACGCCGGGGACGACTTGTTTATCCAGCAGGGAAGCGAAGCTGCGAAAGCCGACGCTGCCTGGTACAAGCAGGAAAATTCCCGGCGCGAGCGTCACCGTAGACGGGCGTTTCAGTGTATGGGAATAAACCCGGCTGGCTAATCCTACCATTAACGCGCCGACGAACGGGCCCAGCTCCGGGCCGAAAGTTGTCGAGCCGACCCGGCTGGAAATAATTGCGAGGACGCACACGAAAAGTATCCAGATGAAATCCCTGACCTGCGCCGAAAGCAAAACAGCCAATGATAACGGGGCGATGATGAGCGCGATGACTTCTGTCCAGTCCGGCAATAGAATTGGATCGCCAATGATGGAAGCTCCAAAAATCATCACTGAAATTTGTCGTCCGAGTGCGACTCCGAAACCCATCCCGAAAAAGACGATTAAGGCTCCGATGAAACGCGAAGTTCCTGACACTAAATTTCGAGCCGTCAATTCCGTCATGGCAATCGTCAGCGAATAACCTGGCAGCAGCACAATTAATCCTGCCAACGTGACGTTGAAAACGGAGAACGGGCCGAATTTTACCGAGATCGCAGCCGCCAGAACTGAGGCCGAAAATGCGGCGACGGGGTCAACGACTTTGCCTAAGCCTTCATATTTATTCGCAAAGTAGGAAAGCACGCCGATCATGAATCCAATGACGGCAGCGACAGCAATTTCTCTGGCTCCTCCGCCCAAAAATCTGGAAGCAGCGGCTGATGTTAACGTATAGGCGACTAACGTGACGACCGGCGGAAAATCGGGTGTAACGTCAATTTTATCAAGTCTCGTTGAACCTTCAGCTAGAGAAATTTTCCGGTGAATCACCTGTGAAATGACTTCATCCGCATCTACCAATTTTCCCAAATTGATACCGCCCGGATCAGTCCGAATCAGGTAGGTGCGTTGATGTTCCATTTCCCCGAACCCGCAATAAATCGAAGTCGTCGCTGCGAAAAACTGGGCTTTCAGTTGCAAGCTGGACGCCACTTGCTCAAGCAATTCTTCCAATCGGTGTGAGGCGTAGCCGTATTTATGTAAGGCTTTCCCCAGCCGCAAAATAAAGCTGATGGCTTCGTTGTCGGTCGAACCGGAATGATTTGTTTCAGTAATTTTCATGTTTCAAGCAGCCTCTAAAGAGTAGGTTTTACCATTGCTGCTATCAGTTGTGAAGCTGATGAGGATGTTTGTCGTCCACTTCCCGATCAAGGCTGTATCCGTTATCATTCTCAGCTATGCAGCATCACAAATTACACGAAATCCAGGCAGAGCAAGTGACCGAACTTTTCTCTCGCAAATTTTTTACCGGAGAAAACATCACGATGGCGTTTCTGAATTTGAAAGCCGGATGTGTTGTCCCGCTTCATCATCACGAAAGCGAACAATTCAGCTACGTCGTCACGGGCTGTTTCCGGTTTCAAATCGGTGGCGAAGAAGTCGTCGTCAGCACTGGAGAATTAGTGCAGATTCCGCCGAATGTTCCGCATTCAGCCGTTGCCTTAGAAGATACATCTGGGATTGATGTCTTCAGTCCAATCCGTAAGGATTGGGTGGACGGATCGGATGATTATCTTCGGAAGTAAATAGGGCATGGCATTTTCCCGCCTTTGCGAAAAAGCTCCCGTTCGTTATTATCAACACGCAACCAACCACCTGAGAAGCAATGGCATCTCAGTGTTTGAAAAGCATTCCCCCGCTGATCATCTTGAGAAGGAGATTCGATGAAGACAAATTTATTTCGACAAAGCATTAATCAGGCACTGACGCTAATTTTAGTGGTGCTTCCCGTAGCTTCAATAATGAATACACCTACCGTGGCGCAAACGCAGGTCAAAGTGCAGGGCAGTTGCGCGACGCCACAACAGGATGTTGAATTGGGACGACAAGCGGCTGGCGAAGCCGAAAAACAATTTCAAATGTTGAATGATTCAAGATCACAAGATTATTTGAATCGCTTAGGACAAAGTCTGGCACAGTACGCTCCCGGTGAGCGTTTTCAGTACAGCTTTAAACTTGTAAATGCCGGGGACATCAATGCATTTGCTTTGCCCGGTGGTTTTACCTACGTTAATCGCGGGACTATTGAGGCAGCTCGAAGTGAAGCAGAATTGGCTGGCGTCATGGCGCATGAAATTGCCCACGTGGCACTGCGTCACGGGACAGCCAACGTTTGTAAAGCACAAAATGCTCAAGGGATCGCTGGAGCTATTGGACAAATTTTGGGCGGAGGAGTTTTAGGAACCGTTGGTAGTGTTATTGCACAGGGTGGAGCTGGTGCGTATTTAATGAAAAATAGCCGCGCCTTTGAAACCGACGCTGATATACTTGGTTCTCAGTTGATGGCGCGCGCAGGCTACGATCCAATTGCGATGGCTGATTTTTTTGAAACTCTCGCCGGAGAACAAACCCGCGAACCGGGAAAATTAGAACGTTGGTTTAGCGATCATCCACAGCCTGTAGATCGTCGTGACCGCATCAAAAAAGAAGCGGCGATGCTCGGTAATCGTGGCAATACCCGCGAAGTCGGTGGATTTACCGACATCAAGCGGATGTTGCAGGGTTTACCAAAAGCCCCGACCGCTCAACAGACAGCGCAGCAAGCACAACAGGGCGGACAACAAGGAAGCCAGCCAGTCTCAGGTCGCGTCGCGGCTCCTTCGACTACCCTGAAAGTTTTCACGCAGCAGTCAAATTCTTACTCCATTGCTTATCCTGAAAATTGGCAGGTCAATCCAGGCAATGGAATTGGAGCTACGCTGTATCCCGCCGGTGGAGCCGGGCAGGCAGGGATTATTTACGGTGTCTTGATTGATTCTTACAAACCATCGAACCAGTCAAATATTGACCCACGGACGCGACGTCCACGTCCTGCTTCCTTTGAGAATACGATCAGGCAGGTGATTGATAGTACGTTACAAGGCAATACCTATTTGAAAGTGGTGAGCGGTCCAACCAAGTCGAGTAATGTTGGCGGGCGAATTACTTATTCCACCACGATGGAAGGTCGTTCGCCGATTAGCAACCGGAATGAACGCGCCATCCTCTTCAATATGCAACTGAATAATGGTGATTCGCTCAATATGATTTTTGTAACTCCCACGGATGAGTATGGGAATTACCAGAATCTTTTCCGAAGAATGTTGCAATCAATGAAAATTAATAACTAAATGGTGAGTTTTGGAGCGAGAGGGACTTGGTAAATCCCATAATTTACCAAGTCCCTAAATCGTGCGATGCTAACAAAGAAGTGTCACGTAAACGTCTCGTTTGCGATTTCGAATAAACCGTCCTGAGCTAAAAGCCAAAATCCTCAATGCTGTACTATATTTCTATTTTAATACGTGCTGCCGTTGACAGTTTGTTAGGATAGATTAATACTGTCGGTGGTCAATCGTATATTACTTAACGACTCTACCTATCTCACGCTTGAACAGCGCACTTTTGACCGGCTGCTGGGACAGAAAAAACAACACCTTAATTTATTGAAGGCTTACTTTTGAGTACGTTTATTGCTCAAAAGTGGTTTTTGAAACCTGCTGATTGGTTAATGTCATGGTTGTGTTCCTGTAGCTGTGACAGCGTATCAAACACAAAAAAGGAGAATATTATGCTTTCGCCTCTCTTTGCGAGACGGATTTTCCCGCTTTTGGTAATGGTTTGTTTATTGTCAGCTTCATTGCTGGCGCAAACAAGCGGCTCACTGAGCGGTACAGTACAGGATGGTCAGGGCGGAGTAGTAGCAGGAGCCAAAGTAATGGTTTCTGATGTTACCCGTAATTTCCAACTTGACGCAACTACAAATTCTGACGGAACTTTCACTTTCACGACCTTACAGCCGGGAACTTACTCGGTGACTATCGAAGCCTCAGGTTTTAAGAAAGTGGTCAAATCCGGCATCACGCTGAATGCGGCGGATCGCCAATCCACCGGTACGATCAAGCTTGAAATTGGTCAAATCGGCGACACTGTTCAGATTATTGCTGATTCCGCACAGTTACTCATTAAAACCGAATCTGGCGAACAAGGTACTGCTGTTAATAATCAACAGATTCAGAACCTCGCCATCAATGGTCGTAACTATCTGGATTTAATCAAGCTCACACCGGGCGTCGTCGTTACCTCTGGTTTTGCGACTTCGGGACCTGGCGGTATTGGTAATGTTAATATTGCCGGAGCGCGGGGTGGTAAAGCGAATCTGACGATTGACGGTACGACAAATATGGACAGCGGGTCGAACGGAACGCAGCATATTGCGCTTTCTCTCGACAATATTGCTGAATTCAAATTGTTGACCTCAAATTATCAGGCTGAATATGGTCGTTCAGCGGGTGGAGAAATCCAAATCGTGACCAAGAGTGGTACTAGCCAATTCCACGGAACAGGTTATTATTTCCATCGTCACGAACAATTCAACGCCAACAGTTTCTTCAATAAAGCGAACGGACGTGTTGGCGATCCAACTACAGGATTTGAACGCAATCCACGGAATTTTTATCGGTATAACCAACAAGGCTACAACATCGGCGGCCCTGTTTTATTACCGAAAAAAATCCTCAAGGATAAACTCTTCTTCTTCTGGTCACAGGAATGGCAACAGCAGTTAGTGCCACAAGCAGCGCGTCAATCGCGTGTACCGACTGCCTTAGAAGCAGCAGGAAATTTCAGTAATACGTTTGACGGAAACGGCGTAAAAATTTATGTCCGTGACCCGTTATTGACTGGAAACTGCAACGCGACAGACCAAGCCGCCTGTTTCCCTGGAAATATTATTCCCGCAGCTCGTATCAATCCGAATGGAACCGCGATCTTGAAGCTTTTCCGTCCGTTTGATAATACTACTTTAGGCGGTACTGATAACGGCTTCCGCTTTAACCACAACTCGCAACGCAGTGTCAGCTATCCTCGCAAAGAGAATAGTATTCGTCTTGATTACAGTTTGACGGAAAGTACACGTGCTTACATTCGATATACGCGTGACACCGATCAACAGGTTATGCCGTACGGCTTGGGCTGGACTGGCGGAAACAATCAGATTCCTTTCGATAACCTGATCTTCAAACAAGCACCGGCATGGAATGGGACTCTCAACGTTACTTCGACACTTTCGCCGACGTTGACGAATGAGTTTATCTTTGGTTCCAGCCAGAATAATCTGACGCTTGATCCGACTAAGAAAGACGCCGCGTCTTACTCGGGTATTGGACTAAATTTTGCGCTACCGTTTGCTTATCCGGCAAATCAGTGGTTCAACATTACTTTTGGTGGTGTTGCGAATCAAAATTTTGGCGGTACGACCGGCTACAGCCAGTTTCCGTATAAAAACTCCAACACTACCTTCGACATTTACGACAACGTCAGTAAGGTCTTAGGTACACATACAGCAAAGGTCGGTTTTTATTATCAACGTAGCCGTAAGGATCAGGCTGCCGGTAATTCTGCCGCGATCAACTTTAGTAACAACGTAAATGATCCGAACAATACCGGGCATCCCTATGCCAATACGTTGCTTGGTAGTTTTAATACCTACAGTCAACCGAACATCGGTATTTTCCAGGGACAATATCGCTCGACGAACCTTGAGTTTTATGCCCAGGACAACTGGAAAGTGAATAGCCGTTTGACGATTGATTATGGTATGCGCTTCAGCCTGATTTATCCGCAGTATGACAAGCGCCTTCAGGATTACTATTTTGATTCGACCAAATTCGACGCATCGAAAGCAGTCCGTCTTTACCGACCGACTTGCGTAGCAGGCACTTTCGCTCTGGGTGGATGTTCTGGTGCAAACCAGCGCGCTTATGATCCGTCAAACCCCAATACGCTGCTGGCATCTTATCTGGTTGGTCGTATTGTGCCTGGCTCAGGTGACCCGTTTAATGGTCAACAAGGCACTAAAAATGGTTACCTCAAGGGCGGCATCAAGAGCCGGGGCGTCCAATTCGGACCCGCGTTCGGCTTTGCATACGATGTCTTTGGTAATAAGAAGACAGTTGTTCGTGGCGGTTATCGCTATGCTTATGACCGCGTCCAAGGTAATGAAGTTGCCTTCGCCGCAGTCGGACAGCCACCGCTTTACATCAACCCAACTTTCAACTTTGGCAACTTAGCAACAGTCGGGACAGGTACGGGGCCATTGGCTCTCGGAACTTCCAGTGTGATCGCAGTTGATCCTTCCGGTAAAATCCCCAGCATCCAAAGCTTTAGCCTCCAGGTGCAGCAGGACATCGGAAAGAGTACTGTAATCAGTGTAGGATATGTTGGTACGCTCGGTCGTCATCAACAGGAATTACTGAACCTGAACTACAGTCCCTACGGTGAACTTTTCACGAAAGCGGCACAAGACCCTTCAAAATTTGCTGGAGGCATTGTTCCTGATGAAGAACCTGGGCTAGCGCAAATTTACAAAGATGCGGGAGCGAAATTTTCTGGAACGTATGCGCTTGCGGCTGACTTCCTGAAAAAATATCAAGGTTATGGAACCATTGGTTTGCGTACTCTGGGCGGTTCGTCGAATTATCACTCTTTGCAAGTTACGGTCAGCAAGCGAATTGCTCAATCATTGAATGTTGGACTAGCCTACACCTTCTCGAAGGCGATGGGTACGGCCAATACTTATAGTGATTTCATTAATCCGGTTTGCTCACGTTGTGCCGATTATCGCCGTCTGGCGTTTGATCGTACACATGTTGCCGTAATCAATTATGACTGGCGCATTCCCGGTCTGAAAAATAATAACTGGTTAGCCAAATCTGTTATCAACGGATGGCAGATTACTGGTATCACACAGTTCATTTCAGGACAGCCTGAAGATGTCGGTGCTGGTATCAATAACATCAACACCAATCAACGCCTGGGTGGAAGCTGGACAGAGGCCTCACGTGGTTTCTTCACCAGCAATCCAAACCTGAGCAAAACCCTTGATAAATACTTCAACTATGAAAGCATTCGGTTGCCAACGGTGACACAGGCTTTAGCTGCGAAGGGTGCATATCCGCGTAACTTCCTGAGCCGTCCTGGCGTCAACAACACCGATCTCTCACTGTTCAAGAATTTCGATCTTGGAAATGATAGCGCACGTAAAATTCAGTTACGTCTGGAAGCCTTCAACGTCTTCAATCACGCGCAGTTCAGTGATATGAATCGCAGTGTGACGTGGAGCAGCTTCGCTACTTATTTGACAGATCAGCAGGCTTCTTCAACGACAATTCTGAACGTCCGAAACGGCTCCACCGGAGCAACTTCACGGATCGGAAATGGCGTCGGCGAAGTCAATGGACTGCAAGGAGTAGTTTCAGGTAATCGCGTTATTCAGTTAGCAGTCAAGATTTATTTCTAAACTGAAAATTGAAAATGTGAATTAAATTAATGGGGGCTGCAACCAGTTTGCAGCCCCTGTTTTTATTCGTTCTCATTGCTGGTAAAATTTAATTCTAAATTT